>JBEKDA010000029.1:0-70627 GCA_050014595.1 Bryobacteraceae bacterium | reverse complement strand
ATGTAGGAAACGTCGGCCATGTTCAGGACGATCCGCCGGGAACCGCTCGCCACCAGTTCCCGAATCTTCGTGCGCAGGGTGCTGGTGCCTTCGCCCATCGTTAGCTTTCCGCTGGCGACGACGACGATCACCTCACCCTTCTGGTGGGTTGTCAGTTTCACACTCATTGAATGATTCTCCTTTTCCTGTTGTCTTCTCACTTCTGAGCGGGCCGCAGGTGCTTCAATACTCGCACATTAGCGATCTGCCCGGAGGTCAGCTCACTTCGCAGCTGTTTTGAAGCATACAGGGATTTCTGGAAACTACGGCTGGTTCGGATGCCGTCGGACCGAAGTTTCCATGAAGCCTGTTTTCCTGCCCAGTGGCACAGTTTCGGAGTAGTCCGTGGCATGATCGGAAGGGTCAGTCCTGTCCCAGCATCATCGGTAAACCCTGATAGAGCCTTTCGGTCCGCCGTCTGCTGTTCACTCCGCTCGGGCATAGCAACTCCTTCTCTTTCCAAACAACGGGGAGCAAACCTGAGAGTCGTTTCATCATTCGAGGTTGCCAAGAATGGAAAGCTTAAACAGAAACGGCGACCCAGAGCGGAATGGCTGCTGGGTCACCGTTCTTTGCCTCAACGCGCAATTACGTGAGGCGTAGCCGGCTCAGCGCGTCGCCAGAACGATCTCGGTTCGCGTTTGACCGGCAGCAAGGTTTGTCTTTTTCACTTCGCGTTCCTTGGGTGACGGCGGGATATCACGGCTCGTCGACCTGGTCCCAATCCGGGAACTGCCCTTCGAATTCAACCCGCCGCGCCACTACATCGCCACGGCCAACAACAACATCCTGCCGCCGGGTTACACCATCCCGCTGGGTTACGACGGCTGGGCGCAACCCTACCGCGTGAATCGCATCCGCGAAATGCTCGCCGCCGGCAAGAAATTCGATATCGACGATTTCGTCCGCATGCAACAGGACGTCACCTCTTCCCTCGGCCGCCGCTTTGTGCAGATCCTGCAGAATTGGCGCCTGGGGCAAGTTTCCAGAAAACCTGTCTGCCCCGTGGCACGGTTTCCGAGTGATTCGTTCCCCATGCCACGCGCGACCACCAGTTGATGCGAAGGTGCTGAAGGAGTTCTGGCCGGACGTGAGGCGCAAGCTCTCTCAGAAGAAAGACAAGCACTATACCCGTTGGGCCGTCGATGAACGCCGATTATCGCCGATACCACATTTCAATCGACGTTGATCGGCGTTGCCGCATATGTCGATTCGGACTGCGGCAAGAAGGCCGCCGCTAGACGTACTGGAACCCATTACAACAACCCGCTGTGAAGTTTTATTCAGATATTCTTGAACGGAGCTTTGTGTTTCAATGTACACTCGTCAGGATGCCGTCTGGCCACTGGGCTGCTTAACGGGGACCCATGCACGATCCCAAAACCTGGCTGACGGCGGGGGGATGATCATGCAAAGACGCTTTCTCGATAGTCAACTCCGGCGGGCCGTGCTCGGCGGAATGTTAGCCATGTTCGCAGCTTCGGTTGTGCAGGCGCAAACCGAACCGCACTACGTCAGCCTGACCTACTACCAAACTCTGCCGGGAAAGGCTGACGATTTTCGGAAATTCGCCGAAACCGACCTGACAAAAATGGGCCAAATGGGAGTCGACGAAGGTGTCCTATACGCTTACTATATTCTGCGGCTTACCGCGCCCTACGCCGCCGGCTCAGACTATGACTATGTCCAGGCCGTCTGGTACAAGAGCCGGCCGTCGCTGGCTCCTCTCGACATGAAGGCCTGGGAAGCTCGCGCCAAAAAGGCGGGCTTCGCCAGCTATCAACAGTACATCGACAAACGCAATTCCATGTCGAAGGTCGTTAGGAGCGCCTGGCGTACATCCATGGCGCGCATCGGTGACATCCGCGCGGGAAACTATATGCGATCGGTGAGCTACCAGGTGGAACCGGATTACCGCCAGGAGATGGCGCAGTTTCTTCAGGAGTACAGCATGTCAATTGCTCAAGGCCGCATCAACGATGGCCGCGCGCAAGGTTGGGGCGTGACCCGGCCGGCGGCGGCGATCATGTCTGACGATGAGGCGGGCTTTTCCTTCAGCGTCTCAGTCGTGCTGAAGGACTCCGATACGCTCATGGGCGGTCCTGGCGCCTTGACCGAGGAGTCGTTCAAGAAGGCCGTTCCGGGCAAAACCTACTCGGCCTATCTGAACGAGCTCAACCGGCTGAATGCGCATCGCAAAGCCGTGACGACCAGGATCTACGAGGTCGTGACCGTGGCCGGAGCGCCACCTAAGGTGACACCTTGAGCGCGCGCCAGTTGCCGGCCATCTATCACTACTCGTGAAATAATTCGGTTGCAGGTTGCCCTAATGGATATCAATCGTGATGCCCCAGCCGCTGCAACCGCTGAAGCGTTCATCGCCGCTCCATTGGACGTCGTATGGTCTGTCCAGACGAATATCGGTGAGTGGAGCCGATGGAAATCCCGAGGTCCCGCACGTTGATCTGCGCGGACCGCTCGCGCCCGGGACCGAATTTCGTTGGAAATCCGGTGGAGCTTCCATCCTCTCCACAATCCAGGAGCTTGAGCCCGAGCGACGAATCGCGTGGACGGGAAGAACGTTTGGCATTCGTGCGGTCCACGCTTGGACATTCACGGAACAAGAGGGTGGTGTACTGGTTCGGACCGAGGAATCTTTTGACGGGCTAGTTGTACGGCTTTTTGCGGGGCCGATGCGACGGATGCTTGCATCTTCGCTAGAGAAGAGTTTGAATGCCCTAAGAACGGAGTGCGAACGCCGATTCAGAAGCGCTAAAGCCTGACTACTTGTTGAAGCCGGCCCGGCGCGGTGGCGTTTTCACCTGATCTTGCCCTAAATCTTGGAGCGGCTCCGCCAGAGGACGGTAGTCCTTCAAGTGGACTACCCTTCCATTGAGCCCGGCCGGGGCCGTTGGGGCGAGGTGCGGTCCGGCGAAGTTCGACAAAAACCTGTTTTTTGTCCACAACGCCCTGTTCCAGGACGTAGCGGGCCCCCAAGCTAACTTCCGGATGCGCCGTCATCCAGGCACAATTCGCTTTCTGATCGTGCACACTGAACTGGATGCTGCCTTGGCCCCTATCTGTAGGCGACAAACTCGGCCCCGAGGAGATCCTCTCCCCCATCGGCGCCGGCGGGATGGGCCGAGACTTTCCCTCCGCGTGCCAATTTCGCGGAAATTCGACGGGGGTGGTGGAGTAGCCCAGGAAGCAGCCCAGGGGGTGCTATTGCCCCACGGTGATCGTTGCCGCAGGGCTGGCGATGCCTCCCACAGTTACCACGACCGGTTGCACACCTATCGGGGCATTGGGCGGGATCACGAAATTAATCTGCGTGGCCCCGGCCAGACCCGACGGAATGCCGGCGAAAGCAATCTGCGCCGGCACACCTCCCACCGTGACCGTAACCGGCAATGTGGGTTGCGGCAGGAGGCTGAGAGGCGTGGCAATGAAGGGCGATGCCCCAGTAGGCAGCGCCGGTGAGACCTGGCCTTCTCCGGTGATGAAGATGAGCAGCGTGTCGCCGCGGTTGCCACTGGAATATGGGACCAGCGCGGACGGATGGTTGGGATCGGTGAAAATGCCGGGAGCGGACGCAGCCACCGTGAAGACGTACGACGCGACTTGCCCATTGTTGTTCACTCCGACAACGGCCGGGCCGATACCGGTTTCGTAGGGAATCTGGATGTTCAACTGGTTGGGAGAAGCGTAGTAGAAAGGCGCCGCGACGCCATTCACAGTTGCCGAAGCCCCGGCCAGCGATACAGGCAGGGGAAGGCTGCTCACCACCTGCGTGCTCGACGCCAGTTGCGAGCCGAACACGCTGAGGATCATCCCCGGAGCATACACCGTCTGGAATGACGCTCCATTGCTGATACCATTGATGGCGATCCCGGTGGTAGTGCCCACTAAGAACACCACCGGCACTTCGACGAATTGCGGAACCGCATTCGTCGCCTGAATCAACAGGGTGGCGTTGTACACGCCTGGGGTGAGGCCGCCGCTGGAGGCCAACATCATCACCTGGTTTGATCCGGTGCCGGTCGCGGCATTCGCTGTCAGCCAGGCAGTCGACCGGTTGGCCGGGATCACCGACACTGTCCACGCTCCACTGCCCGCGAAATTCACATTGAGGGTTGCGGAGGCAGCCCCGGACGCACCCGGCGCGCTAAGCGTGACGCTATTCTGCGCTACTGAAAGCGCTGCCGGACTTGTAGCGGGGCCCGCATAGGTGGCTTGCACAGTCGCCGTGACGGGGAAGCCGGTTTGATCCGTACCGTCCACTTCGAAAGTGGTGGCCGGCGGCGCAGCCGGCCCGGGCCAGCATATGCTCGCCTGCAGCATTCCGAGCGGGGCCAGGTGCGTGGTCCCGAAGAGCTGCTGGATTTGCGACGACCAGTCAATGCCGCCTGTGAGGAACCGCGTCAGTTGGATCTCAAAGCCAAGCTGCTCCTGAAGAATCAACTGCTGCGACCATTGGCAGGAGGAACCGGCGGCGGGATTCTGCTGCACCGTGGCCGGAGCGCTCACCAGCGTGATGTCAGGTGTCTGCAACGGGCCTGCGAGAGTCAGAGTGTACGGCTGCGACCATGTGCGTCCGCCCGCATCGACGCCGGTGAAGACATACACGCGGGCGCTGGGAAGGACGGCCGGGAAAGCGGAGGTGATGCTGGCGGACAGGCTTCCGTATGCCGGAAGGGTGATTGTGCCGAAATCTTGCGCGAACAGGGAGAAATCGTTGTTGCCGTTGATGGTCCAGCCGGTGATCGTGGTGGCCACGCCGGCTTCCTCGGTGAGAGTCATCCGGATAAACTCGCCCTCATGCGCTGGGTTGGGGGAGATGTTGACCGAGACATACGAGCCAGTGGCGCCGGGCGCGACAGAGACGGTGGCGGAGCCGGTCGACGAATTGAAGTTGGAATCGCCGGAATATGCGGCGGTAATTCTGGCGCTACCCACGGGCAAGACACTACCGGTGACGGTCAAGGTGGCAAGGGCGACGCCTCCGGCATTCACGATCGGGCCGATGCCGAGGAGCGTCCGGCCGGTGCTGAAAGCGACTGTGCCGCTGGGGACGGTACCGCTGCCGGCGACGGGCGTAACGGTGGCGGTGAGTTGAACCGGGTTGCCAAACGTGATGCTGGAGGGACTGGCAGCCGGCGAGATGGTCGTCCCGGCGGCGGTGGTGTTCCATTGGGTAACGAAATTGTAAACGTCGAGAGAGCCGAGGCCAGTTGCCAGATCGTAACCCGGCGTGGCGGCATATCCCATCGACCCGTTGACGCAGCCCGGGCTTCCCGCGGCGCAGGGAACATAGTTGTTTCCCTGGGTGATGTCGTGGAAGACGTTGGTGGTGGTGCGGGCCAGGCGATACAGTTCGGGATTAATATTTCCCAGGCCGGGCTGCGATTGAACACCGCTGGAAACCAGGTAGTGATTGAGCAGGGCCACTACTCCGGCAAACGAAGGCGAACTCGCCGATGTGCCGCCGGTGGCCCGCTGGCCGTTGGAGTTGACCACCATGTAGGGGTCATGATTGCCGGCGGCGCTGAAGGAAATGTCGGGAACGTCGCGGGCGTTGTCGGCGGGGACGCCCGGCCCGGCCTGCCAGGGCGGTTTGGAAAAGAAGATGGATGGGCCGCCGCCCGAGGCAAGCAATCCACCGGCTCCGGTTTCGTTCCACACCATTTCCGGAATGTATGAGATCGCGGAGGCGCCGTTGGCGGTGTTGGAACCGTTCCAGTAATGTCCGCCGGCTTCGTTAAATTCGGTGCCGCCGACGGCCGTAACTTCGGGATAACTCGCGGGGATGCCGACGGCCGGACCATCCGAGACCGCGGTGGCATTCCCAGTGGTGCCAAAAAAACCATGCGCATCGCAGCCGGCGGGGCCCGAATCGCCCGACGATGCCATCCACGTGATGCCTTGCGCATTGGCCTGCTGGGCCATGAGGCGGTTCCCGGCGGCGGCTTCGGGCTCGCACGAGCTCAGGCTCTCGCTGAGGACGGTGGCGAGATTCTGATCGATGGCGCCCTGCGCCGCCGTATTGAAATTGGCGGAATAGATGTAGACGATGGTGGCGCGCCGCGCAATGGCGCCGGACCATTCGACATCGAGGGCCGCTTCGTTGGCGGATGCGGTGATGCCGGGATCTGGTCCCACGAGGTGCTGCTCGACGGTGGTAGGCGGCAGGCCGAACTGGCTGCGAAAGGTGTCGATGCGCGCCTGGTCCATGTCCGAACCGCCCAAAATTCCGATCCTCTGGCCTGTCCCGTCGATGCCCATGGCGTAGAGTGGGGAAACGTCGTAGATGGTGGCCCAATCGTCGGGGGCCAACTGGTTGACACCCGAGGCGGTGGTGTTATCGGGGAAGGCGGCCGGGGCCACGCGCCAGAAATCATCCAGCCCGCGAATGCCGCTAGCGATGCCGCCGAGAGCGGCGGGAATAGAGACAGCCGTGGAATTGGCGAAGTGCGCCTGGCCATCGACGAGATAGCCGTGAATTTGGGTGTGGAACGCCCGTTCGACATCCTGCGCGGCGCCGCTGAACGCCACCCAGTTGCGCGCCCGGGCGACGTACTCGATGTGCAGACCATGCGATTCGAGCCAGGCGGTCACAGCGGCATAATCGCCGGACGTGAGGCCGAACCGGTCTCCAAACTGCTCGGGCGCGAGCCATTGATGATACTTCGATGAGGATCGGTCGCGCTGCTCCTCCAGAAGACGGTCGAGATCGGCTTGCTGCGCGGCCGATGGCTTCATGCTCAAAGTGATGAAGGGGATTTGCAGAGACTGGTCGGCCGGACCTTGATCGTCGCTGAGCCGGGCCTTGGAAGGTACGCTCCCGGGCAGAATCACGCGGGCGGTGTCATCAATCGGTTCGGTGATGCGGCTCTGCTGGGCGGCGGCGGATACCGCTAGAATACAGGCACACACGGCGAGTCGAACCAGGATGCGTGGCATGGTTTTAACTCTACAGTCTACTCCAGGATAGTTACGGCTCTCGTACGGCGGACGCTTGCCGACAAGGACGTACTTGCCTCTGCCCACCGCAGTCGTGCGGACAACTTCACGCTCGTTCAGAAGTGTGCGAGACGATTGTTTCCGGATCGTCCACTCAGACGGACCGTGGCATCATCCCACTCGTCGGGAGCGGTTTCCCGCGGAGGCACGGCGGGCTCTGGGGCAGGAAACGGTAGCCGACGCCGTGGACGGTGAGGAAGTGACGGATCTGGTTGGCGTCGGGTTCGAGTTCTTGCCGGAGCTTCACCACGTGCGCATCCACGGTGCGGGTGTTGGGGAAGAATTCGTAGCCCCAGACGTGGAAACCGAAAACCGGGGACAGCCTGTCTGCAGGTTAGCAGACACCTGGAGCAAGCAATTCCCCGGAAGGAATTGATCTTGAGCGGGAAAAAGGTTGAACTGGGAAGACCGAGGCGGACGGGGACCTTCCCTGCGCTCCTGGTTTCCCCTCCGGCCGGCTAGCGCGAAGAACACCGCGTTCAGAGCTGTGTGTATTGGCTCGTGTCAGGAAGCCTTCTTCAAGGTCCATTCGATGTTCTGACCCTGGCCGCCATCCATGCCGGGGAATTGGCTAGTGAGTTTGATGGTGTCGCCGGAGATTTTGCCTTTATAGGTAATCTTCATTTCATTCCCGCCTAAGTTGGCGGTGATGCTGAAGGAGATGGTGTCACCGTCGACCTTGCCATCGTCGATGGTGGACTTGCCCAACATTTCGCTGTTGGTTTCGCCGGTGAGCTTGGCCCCATCGACTTTGAAGGTAAACGTGCGTTGGATGGATTGACCCTGGTTTTCGGCAGTGCCTTTCCAATTGCCGCTGATGTCGGCGGCGGAGGCGACGGCTGCGAAGCACGCCGCCAGGATGATGAGCCGTTTCATGGAGGTTCTCCTGTAAGCAGAGGTTATGACTTACTGTGAATGATCGCGCCGGCGGCGTCAAGGGGTATGCGGAGGGCGCCGCTGTCCGGCTCTGGCCCCGGTTTTCTTGTACCAGTTTCTGGGATCGCGGTGCTGTAGTAGCGCTCCGGCGCGGATCGCGGAAAGCGATTGCCGCGCACCACGAGTATTTGGGCAGCGGCCTGCTGGCGGAGCGTCTGGAAGCCGTTGCCGCGCCGGTCCACTCAGACGGACCGTGGCATCATCCCAATCGTCGGGAGCGGTTTCCCGTGGAGGCACGGCGGGCTCTAGGGCAGGAAGCGGTAGCCGACGCCGTGGACGGTGAGGAAGTGACGAGGCTGGTTGGCGTCGGGTTCGAGTTTTTGCCGGAGCTTCACGACGTGCGCATCCACGGTGCGGGTGTTGGGGAAGAATTCATAGCCCCAGACGGAATTGAGAATCATGTCGCGGGTGAGGGGGCGGTCGGGATTCTGGAGGAAATAGCAGAGCAGGTTGTACTCGGCGGGCGTGAGCTTGAGCTCTTCGCCCTTGCGGGTGACGATGCGTCTTTCGAAATCGACATCGGTATCGGAGAAACGGACCACCTTGCGGGCGTCGGGCCCGGCGCGGCGGAGGACCGCGCGGATGCGGGCCATCAGCTCGCGGGTGCCAAAGGGTTTGACGACATAATCGTCGGCGCCGATTTCGAGCAGGAGGACTTTATCGAGCTCGTCGCCCATGGCGCTGAGCACGATGATGGGAGTTTTGACTTGGGCGGCGCGCAGTTGTTTGCAGATTTCGGTGCCGCTCATCCCGGGCAGGCGGAGATCCACCAGTACGAGGTCGGGCTTGAGGGTGACGGCTTTATCGAAGCCGCTGCGGCCATCGTCGGCGAGCACGGCGCGAAAGCCGTCCTGTTCGAGCATCACACCGATGGTGTCGCGCAGGCCCTCGTCATCATCGATCACGAGAATCGTCTGCATTGTTTTTTGATTGTAGCGGATTCCGAAAACCGCCTTGGCGCGGCTTGGTATACTCAACCGTCAGGGGTTCAGTAGCACTTATAACATCATGCGAGTGACGGTAATTGGAACGGGATATGTGGGCACGGTGACGGGGGCTTGCCTGGCCTACCTGGGACACCGGGTGACATGCGTGGATACGGACGAAGCGAAAATCGGCCGGTTGCGCAGGGGCGAATCGCCTATCTACGAACCCTTTTTGGAGGAGTTGCTTCCGCTGGCCGGGGCCAAGGGCGGGATCGATTTCGAGACGGAACTGGCGGGGCCGGCGGCGGAAAGCGACGTGATTTTCATCGCCGTGGGAACCCCGCCGCTACCTTCCGGGGAGGCCGACTTGGCGTATCTGGAAGCGGCCGCGCGGAGCATCGGAGCGGCCATGGACGGCACGCGATTTCGCGTGGTGGTCAACAAGTCCACGGTCCCGGTGGGGAGCGGCAACCTGGTGGAAGCGCTGGTGCGGGAAGGCATTGCGGATGCGCGGCCGGGGGAGCGGCGGCACATCCGGTTCGGCGTGGCGAGCAACCCGGAGTTTCTGCGGGAAGGCTGCGCGCTGGCCGATTCGCTGTATCCGGACCGGATTGTGATCGGCGCTTCGGATGAAGAGAGTTTGAGGACCATGCGCCAGCTTTACCAACCACTGGTGGAGCAGAGCTTCGAGGCGCCTTCCGGGGTGCCGCGGCCGGCGGGTTTAGGCAACGTGCCGCTGTTCGCGACGACGCTGACCAGCGCAGAGATGATCAAGTACGCCGCCAACGCATTCCTGGCGATGAAGATCGGATTCGCCAACGAAATCGCGAATATTTGCGAGCGCGTGGGAGCGGAAGCTCCGGAAGTGATGACGGGCATCGGCCTGGATTCGCGGATTGGAAAGAAGTTTCTGAGCCCGGGCGTGGGCTGGGGCGGCAGTTGCTTCGGGAAGGACATTCAATCGCTGCTGCACACGGCGCGCGAGTACGGCTATGAGAGCCGGCTGCTGCAGGCGTCGCTGGACGTGAACACGGCGCAGCGGCAGATGGTGATCCAGAAGCTGCAGGAAAAACTTTTCATCTTAAAAGGGCGCACCATCGGGCTGTTGGGCCTGGCGTTCAAGCCCGATACGGACGATTTGCGCGACGCCCCGAGCCTGCACATCGCCGAACGGCTGCTGGCCATGGGCGCGCGGGTGAAGGCGTACGACCCGATTGCCATGAACGCGTGCCGCGAGCAACGGCCGGACCTGAAGATTCGCTATTGCGCGTCGGCCGGCGATTTGGCGCAGGAATCCGACGCGCTGGTGGTGGTGACGGAATGGCAGGAATTCCGCGCGTTGGATCTGGCTTCGCTCGCGGAGCGGATGGCGACGCGGATCCTGGTGGACGGCCGCAACCTGTACACACCCGAGGCGGCGGCGGCAGCGGGATTCGATTACAGCGGCATCGGCCGCCTGGCGCGGACGCGCCCGGCGGATCAGCGGGAAGCCGGAGCCGCGCCGGGGGCGGCGCCGCGTGCGGCACGGCACTGAAGTGCCCGAACTTCCCGAAGTCGAAACCGTTACCCGATCGATCGCGCGGCTGAAAGGCCGGCGCATCGCGGGCGTGGAATTCCGCAGCCGGCGGATCTTGCGTGGGGCCCTGCCGGAGCGGGTGTCGGCGCTCCTCGAAGGGCGGCGCATCAGGGCGATCGAGCGCTACGGCAAGTTCATCGTGCTGGCGCTCGACGCCGGCTATCTGACGATTCATCTGGGTATGACGGGGCGGTTGCTGCTGGGCGGAGCGGCCGGCAAGCACACTCACGCCATCTTTACGTTCGACCGCGGCCGGCTGCTGTATGACGACAGCCGGCAGTTCGGCTGTATCGAGTTCAGCGAGGAGTTCCCCGCGCGAGTGGCGCGGCTGGGGCCGGAGCCGCTGGAAGTTCCGTTCGAGGAGTTCGCGGCGCGGCTGAAGCGCCACAAGACACGCATCAAGGCATTGCTGCTGAACCAGGCATTCGTGCGAGGGGTCGGCAACATTTACGCCGACGAGGCGCTGTTTCGGGCAGGCATCCACCCCATGGCGGTGGCTTCGCGGCTGCGCGAGGCGCGCGTGCGGCGGCTCTTCGACGGCATGGTGACGGTGTTGACGGAAGCCGTCGCGGCGGGTGGATCTTCCATTTCGGACTATATCGACGCCCAGGGCCGCAAGGGGTTTTTTCAATTCAGCCACCGCGTGTACCAGCGCACCGGTGAACCGTGTGTGAATTGCGGCACGGCGATCCGGAGAGTGCTGGTGGCGCAGCGATCCTCGCACTTCTGCCCGAAATGCCAGAAACCTCAGGTACAATAGGCATGAAACCCCGATTGGCGCGCCCGCGTCGTAACAGATGAAGCGGCACGGCATGTCGTTCCGGGCCGAAACTGAGGTAACTCGCGGGTGCCCGCGATCAACGATAATGAAAAGAAGTTCGTGCGCATTCCGAACAAACAGAGGAGACTTTTGACGTGAGACGCATTTCCCGCTACCTTCCGGTGCTTTTCGTGCTGTTTTGTTGCATTCCATTTGCCAGCGCCCAGAGCGCATTCGACTTGAACATGGGATTTGGCTTCATGCATGACTCGGCCAATACCACTCAGGTCGATCAAGCTTTGCTGCCTTGCACGGCTGGCGATCTTTATCCGCCTTGCGTGTCGACCCCCGCGCTCAGCGGCTTCGCGCTGGGCTTTGGCGGCGACCTGATGCTCTGGAAGAAATTCGGTATTGGCGGCGAGGTCGCTTTGCAGCCGGCCAAACAGAATTACGTGAACCTGAACGGGTCGGCTTCGTCTCTCGGACTGAACACCTTGAGCATACAGTCCCGCATGACCCTGTTCGATTTCAACGGGATTTTCGAGCCGGTCAACACCAAGAAAGTCGCCCTTAAGATAGAAGGCGGCATCGGCGGCGCGAATCTCAAGTTTTATGAGGCCGGCTCCTCCAGTTCCGTGCTCGGCAGCCAAAACTCATCGCAGTATATCCAAAGCGCCAACCACCTTAATGTGCACGGCGGCGTGGGCGTGGAGATCTTTGTCAGCGACCACGTCTTCATTCGCCCGCAGTTCGATATCCACTACGTTCCCAATCTGACGCAGTTTGGGAGCAAGGTCGTGATGTCCGGGATGGTGTGGGTAGGCTACAGCTTCGGCGACCGGTAAAGCTCCGATCCGAGCCGCGACCGTGAGGGAGCGGTTTTTGCGGAATACGAGAACTAGTGATCAGTCGGCTTTCTACGGAGCGGCGGGGGCTTGCGCACCACCGGCCAGGTCCTCGAACGACTCCGGGGGATTGTAGACCAGAATGCGCTGGCAGGTTTCGCAGACCAGCACCTGATCTCCCCTCCTGAGTTCCTGGAGATACTGCGGCCGTAGGACGATGTTGCAGACGCCGCAGCGGCCGGCCACCACTTCCGCAATTCCGATGCCGCGGCGGGCCGTGCGGGCGCGCTCATAGCGTTTGTAGACGATGGAGGTGATGGAAGGCACAATGCCGGCCCGCTCCTTTTGCAACTCGCGCGAGGCTTTTTCATCCACGGCGGTGCGCTCGCGGGCCACCTGCTGTTCGGAGGCCACCTGGGCCTTTTCGGCCTTGAGCGCCACTTCCGCGGCTTTCACATTTATATCGAGCGGCTCGGATTCGCCCATCAATTCGAGGATGCGGTCTTCGGCGGTGCGAATTCCCTTCTGGCAGAAATCGATCTCGTTCTGAAAGGCCCGGTACTGGTCGTTGGTTTTGGCCAGAAGCATCTGGTCCTTGAGCTTCGAGATTTTCTGTTCCTGCACCTGGATATCGCCCTCACACTTCTTGCGCTCTTTCTGGTTGGCGGCCAGCGCGGCGCGGTCGGCCTCCAGCTTACGTTCGTGGGAACAGAGTTTTTTTTCGATTTCGGCGACGTGTCTGGGTAAGGCGGAGATCTCGCGGCTCAGATCGGCGAGACGATTATCGATGTCCTGGAGGCGGATCACCAAGTTCAAATCGGGGAGCATTGCTGTTCGAAGTGTAACACGCGGCTTTCAGCGCCTCCAGTTCCGGGACGCCGAGAGAGCGCGCGGCGGCGTAAAAAATGGCGGCTCCAAAAGGAATGGAAACGGCGATGTCGGCAAGATGGGCGAAGCGTTCGGGGGTGGCGATGGCGTGAACGGCCAGGCTGGAGGCGCGGCAGACCGCACCCATGAGCGCCGACGCGGCGGCAATCTTAGCGGCGTTGGCCGCGAGCATGCGGCCGCGGAGCGAGCCGAGGCGGCGGCGCATCAGCGCATACAGGGCGGCAGCAGCCGACAGCGCGACCGCCGCTGTGGACAGCGCGAGACCCGCATGACCCATGCCGGCCCAACGCACCAGGCCCCAGGCAGCCGCCAGGTTGACGCCAACGGACGCGACGCTGACGAGCGCCGGGGTGCGGCCGTCGTTGAGCGCGTAAAAGGCGGGCGCGAGGATCTTGACGGCTGCGTAACCGGCGAGGCCGGCGCTATACCAGGCAAGCGCCACGGCGGTCTGATGGGTGTCGTAGGCGGTGAAGCGGCCGCCCTGGAAGATGGCTCCGATGATACTTTCCCCGAGCACGGCGAGCCCGACCGCTGAAGGAATGGTCAGCAGCATGGCGAGCGAGAGCGAACGCGCGAGGGTGGCGCGGAATTCGTCCATGCGGCCGGCGGCGGCGCTGCGGGAGACGGCGGGCAGAGTGGCGATCGAGATGGCGGCGCCGAACAGCCCGAGCGGCAGTTGCAGGAAGCGGAAGGCGTAGCCCAGCCAACTCACCGGGCCATCGATGACGCGGCCGGCGGCGTCGGTGATGCCGGATGCCAGGTTGCCGTTCACGGCAATGTTGATCTGGAGCGCGGCATTTCCCAGGAGGGCGGGAATCATCAAGCGCAGGATTTGACGGAGCCCGGGGTGGCGCCAGTCGAGGCGCGGGCGATACGCGAAGCCCGCGCGCCGCAAGCTGGGGACCTGCCACAACCACTGGAGCGCGCCGCCCGCGAGCACGCCGCAAGCCATCGATACGATGAGGCCGTGATGGAAGCGGCGGCCCACGGTGTAACCGAGGGCGAGGCCGAATACCACCGAGCCGATGTTGAAGAACGCGGAGGCCAGCGCGGGAACGCCGAAGCGGTCGCAGGCGTTGAGGGCTCCCATGGCCTGCGCGGCGAGCGCAACCAGCACCAGGAAGGGGCACATGATGCGGGTGAGCAGGACGGCCAGCTCGAACTTGCCCGGCACGGCGCGGAATCCCGGCGCCAGCAGGGCGACGAGTTGCGGGCTGAAGATCATGCCCAGCGCGCACACCGCTCCCACTACCAGGACGAGCGCGGTAGCGACGACGCTCGAGAGTTCGGCGGCCTGGCGTTTTCCCTTGCCGGTGAGGTATTGGGCGAAGACCGGAACAAAGGCCGAGGAGAAGGCGCCCTCGGCGAACAGGTTGCGCGTGAGGTTGGGAATGCGGAAGGCAATCTGGAAGGCGTCGTTGGCGGGGCCGGCGCCGAAGAGGCGCGCCATGGCCATTTCGCGCACGAGGCCGGTGAGGCGGCTCAGCGAAATGGCCGCCGAAACGACCCCGGCCGAGCGGAAAAACCGATGCTGGTCGGGAGCCAAGCTGGAATCGCCGCGCGCTAATCGGCGCGCCTCACTTCCACCTGGCGGTAGATTTCCTCCGTCTGGTGGAGGCTTGCAAAGTTCATGCCGGGCAGGCGCGCCGAAGCGGTGCCGGCGGCCACGCCCCAGCGTAGCGCTTCAGCCGGGCTGGCGTTGCGAGAGGCAGACCAGGTGTAGGCGGCCGCCAGCGCGTCGCCCGATCCGATGGGGCACAAGGCGTCGATGCGGGGAGGCAAGGCTTCCAGGAGTCCGTCGGCAAAGGCGCCCACGGCGCCGCGGCTCCCCACCGAAAGCAACACGGATTCCGCGCCCATGGCGCGGATCTGGAAGGCGGCTTCCAGGAAGTGGGCGCGCGTGAGCAGGGTGCGGCCGAGGAGGCGTTCAGCCTCCTGCTGGTTCGGTGCCACCACGGTAGGCCGCGCATCGAGTCCTTCCCGCAGCGCGTCGCCATCGGCATCCAGCAGGGTCTTCACTTTTTTCTCCCGCGCCATGACGATGAGCCTGGCGTAAAACGATGGTGGAACGCCCGGCGGCAGGCTGCCGCACACCATCAGCCATTGGGCCTTGCGCAGAGATTGGCGAACGACCCGCTCGACGTGGGTCAACTCCGATTTGCTCAGCGTGGGTCCGGCTTCATTGAGGTTCACGGTGAGGCCCTGCTTATCGGTGATGGTGAGGTTGGTGCGGATGTCGTTCTGGACCGGGACGACCGCGATGGGGTAGCCGCAGCCGGCGAGGTGCTCTTCCAGGCGTTTGCCGGAATCGCCTCCGGAAATCAGGACGGCCAGGGTCTGGCCACCGAACGACTGGATGACGCGGGAAGCGTTAATGCCGCGGCCGCCGGCCG
The DNA here is from genome assembly GCA_050014595.1 of Bryobacteraceae bacterium. Taxonomy (GTDB): domain Bacteria; phylum Acidobacteriota; class Terriglobia; order Bryobacterales; family Bryobacteraceae; genus PALSA-129. Next base: position 55,244 of record JBEKDA010000029.1, on the reverse strand, counting down.
ATTCCCGGCTGGAATTGATGTAGGAGCGGTCCTCAAACGCCAGGCGGTCGACGCTGATGGTGCGGTCGATGGCTGGATTGACCGTGAGAGTGACAATCAAGCTTTCATTTTAGCGTGGGAAAGGATTCACCGCGGAGAGATGCGGAGGCACGGAGAAGGCAAAGACAAAAACCAAAGCTGGGAGTCAGGAGAAGGCGGCATTCGCGCCTTCCACGTGGCGGAGCGCGGAGAAAGCGGAGTCCGCGGAGAAAAGCAGCGGCTGGCATTGTGTTTTCCGGCAGCCTCATACCTGCACGTGGCGCTGGACACGCTGCGCGCGCGAGAGATTCGCTCGGCTCTGACGATTCTAGGCATCCTAATCGGGGCGACCAGCGTGATTTCGGTGGCGGCCATTATCGGCGGTCTGAATGGTTACATCCAGAACCGCATCAAGACGTTTGGATCGCGGTCGCTCTTCATCACGCGGATTCCGCCGGGATACACGTGCTTCGGATATTACCCCGCGAACCGGGCGGCGAATCTGGATCCTACTGTGTGCTTGCGGCATGAATAGCGAAGGGGCGGAACAGGATGCTTAGCCCGGGTTAGAGCGAGTGGGCGCCGGGCTCGATCCCGGTGGGCATTTCCAGAAGCTGGTGCACGCGCTCCAGGAGCATTTGTTCGGTGAAGGGTTTGAGAAGCACCGCCCCGGGCGATCGCCGGGCAATGACATCCATTGCGATACTCTCAACATACCCGGAAATGTAGAGGATCTTGATGCCGGGGTATTCGCGGATGAGATCCGTGGCCAGGTCGAGGCCACTCACGCCGGGCATGACCAAGTCTAGGATGGCGAGATCGATCCTGCCGGCGCGTCGGCGGACTATCGATAGTCCTTGCCCGGCGCTGTCTGCATCGAAGGCTTGGATGCCCTGGCGGCTGAGAAACCTGACGATGAGATGGCGGAGCGGTTCCTGGTCTTCGACGACCAGCACGGCCGGATGAGCGTGGGATTTCGGTATCGAACCGGCCTCAGCCATAAGAGTGCTGGACCATATTATGCGCGATTTCTGCATTTCCGTGCAGGAAATTCCGGCTACGCCGCCTCACGCACCGATCCACCGGATTAGCGGCGGGACTCGAAGAAATCGCGCAGGAGGGTGACGCACTCGACGGCTAGCAGGCCTTCTTCGATTTGTACCTGGTGGTTGAGGAGATCGGAATCGGAGGCTTGGAATTTGCTGCGGACGCCGCCGAAACGGAGGTCGCGGGCGCCGAAGACCAGGCGGGCGACGCGCGCGGCCACCAGGGCGCCGGCACACATGACGCAGGGTTCCAGCGTGCAGTAGAGGGTTGCGCCTTCCAGGCGGTAATTGCGGGCGATGGCGGCGGCTTCGCGGAGGGCCAGGATCTCGGCGTGGGCGGTGGGGTCGTGACGGGACATGGGCGAGTTCGAGCCACGTCCGCTGATTTCGCCGGTGGCAGCCACCAGCACGGCGCCGACGGGGACCTCGCCGGAGAGCGCGGCTTGGCGGGCCAGGCGGAGGGCTTCGCGCATAAACTCTTCGTCGGAGGGCACTGGCTACCATTTATAATACGGGAACCTATGGCTGAACTGGAGATCCATCACGAAGGCAATGAATCGGACCCGACCGGCAAGACGGTGGGGGTTTTGGCGGCGGTGCTGGCGGTGCTGCTGGCGGTGGTGACGATTGCGTCGCACCGCACGCACACGGCGGCCATCATGCACAAATCGACGGCGAACGACCAGTGGTCGTACTACCAGGCGAACAGCATCAAACTGCACACGGTGGAAATTGGCGAGAGCCTCATGGCGGTAGTGGACGCCAAGGGAGACGCGGCGGAAAAGGCGCGCGGGCGCTTCGCGGAACAAAGGAAGAAATACGAAGCGCAGAAGGACGAACAGCAGGAAAAGGCCAAGCAATCCGACGAAGCGGCGGAAGCCGACGAGCACCGGGCGCTACGCTACGACGTGGGCGAAGGGCTGCTCGAAATCGGGCTGGTACTGAGCTCGCTGTTCTTCATCTCGCGGAAGAAGATGTTTCCGGTGATGGGAGTGCTGGCGGGGGTGGTGGGAACGGCGATCGCGATCAGCGGGGTGATGAGCTAGCGGCAGGCAGCCGGCACCGCCTGCCCACCAAGCGCAAGCCCTCGCGCACCAAAGTGGCACAGACGCTTCCGTCTTTCAACCCGGTGATCGCAGCGATTCTCGCTCAGCGTGCGACTCTGACGATCTGTCCGGCTTAGAAGGGCCAGAACCGCGATAACTCAGGGCTGTTGCCATCCGGCGCGGCAGGGAAGGCGACCACCTTCCCCAGAAGCGCCGTCTCGCTGGCGCTCAAGTGATGGTCCACCAAGTGCTGCCGATAGTACCGCTCATGCACCGCCGCGAAGTTGTCGGAGAGGCGGAATTCCACAACATTGAGGTTGAAATCGAGATAATAGACGATGGCGCTGGACTCGGGTGCGGTAGTTTCCACCAGGATGCGGTCGTGCGGGTCCACAGCCAGCTTGGCCATCCGCGGCAGCATGCCGGCTGCGCGGCTGGTGTCGGGCAGGGGGAACAGGCGGTAGGCCAGTTCGCCGCCTCCCGTCGCGGGCGGAAAAGGGTCGCCGGCCGGCACAGCGTGGCGCGGCGCGGCGGAAAACGGCAGTTTTAGCACTGCTAACGCCGCGTGGCCCAGGCCTTCACCGGGATTGTTGATGGCGCCGAGCAGAACCTCGTCTTGCCCGTCGTGGTCCAGGTCGTGCAGGATGCACTCATAGATCGCTCCCGGGTGCCAGTATTCCTCCAGCAGCCGCCCGGTTCGTGGATCGAGCAATGCAACCTGCGAGGGATACCAGATGAAATGGTTGGCCACCGTGAGCAGCCGCGGCGCGCCGTGCACCCGGACGGCCCGCAACAGGTTGCCACGGTAAGTGGGGGCGAAGGTGCGATTGCCGAAGGTTTTCGAAACGCCGTATCGGTACTGCCAGCGCAGGCTGCCTCGATAGTCGAAGCACATAACCGATCCGCCCTTTTCCGCCACATCGGCGGGGACGTAGTTGACAACAACTTCGGGCCGCCCATCGCCATCGATGTCGGCGATCAACACCTTGTCTTGCGTGTCCAACTCAAAGCTCGGGTCGAACGGCGGCAGATGCTTCTCCCAGCAGAGGCGATGCTGCGCATCCTCGATCACCAGGCGCCCGCCGGCAAACCGCCAGGTGTGCGGAACGCGCGCCGGCCAGATACCGGTTTGCCAGAGAACCACAGCGGCCACCACCGCCGCGGCCAAGGCGCCCGCGGTAACACGGAGCCAAATCCGGCGGTGAACCGGCGGGGTGGCGTCGCCGGCTTCGCGCAGGGCCATCCCGCTCTGCTCCAGCCACCGCTGGAGTTCGTCGGAATAGGCGAAGACGCGCGCCTTCCGGCCGCCGCCCTGGCGATACACCGGCAGACCGGCCTGTTTCTCCCACCGCTCGACCGAGCGGACCGTCACGCCCAGGCACTCCGCGATCTCCTTCCAAGTGCGAAGGAGTCTACGCTTGGGAACTTCCTTGAGTACTGCCAAACGCGCCCCTTAATGGCCACTACGGGCCAAAAAAGACCTTTCTCTCGCTTTATACCATATGGCGGGATGGAGTACGGAAATCGGCGAGTCGGGCCTGCATCTCCCCGCTTACTGGCGCCGCCCAGTCCAGCCCCCGTGTACTGCCAACCCGGCTGCGATTTTTGCCGCCCGCTTCCGCCGGAAATGGCGCCGTCTTGCGCCGCTCCAGATCGGCAAATGCGTTGATGCATTCCAGCGTGGCCGCCAGGTTCTCCCGCGGGTGTCGTCCACCAGAAACATCAGATAATGCAGGTGCTTGGACGAAGATCCCACAAATCGCACATATACCGTGACAACCTCTCCCGGCATTACTTCGTTTAAGTAGTGAATGTGGTGTTCCAGGTCCATCGTGCCGGTGTGATGGGCGGCGTGGTATTCCGGCGTCAGTCCTATCCACTCGTGCAGCGCGTCGCTCGCGTCGTCGAACAGCGCCAGGTACCAGCGCGCGTTCATGTGCCCGTTGTTGTCGCGGTACGCTTCCGGAACCGTCGCCCGAAGGCACACCGGTTCGAGCGCGGTAATCTTCCCGAAGGCGATATGCGGCGGCTTCAAAGCTTGGCGGACCTGCCCCCAAGCATACCAATCTTGCGCCGCCCAACCAATCCGAGCGCCGCCAGCGCCGTGCCCGCCAGCACCAGCGTGGAAGCCTCCGGCGCCGGCTGTGGCCCGCCATCATTCGTGAATTCCGGGCCCTCCAGCATCTGCGCCGGAGCGCCGCTGCCCAGGTCCACGTTCACGTATACGAAGGCGTCGTTGGAGGTATGGCCCGGAATTAAAGCTAGGTTTTCATAAGTCACGGCCCAGCTCAGCACCGTGGGGTCGGTGGGATTCGCCCCGGTCGCCGCTTGCACCGATCCCGCCGAGAATCCGTTCCCGCCGTCCTCCACCAAGTCCCAGATCGCCAGTTGCAGCCCCGCACCCTGTGCCGGCGTCGTCACCCAGTCCGCGCTCGGCAACGACGAGGGCGTGATACCCCCGTTCTGCCCCGGCATCAGCGCATTGTCCAATAGCCATGACGCCTGGTCCAGGCTCCCGCCTCCCATCTCGTCCGGAGTCACCACGCTCGTTCCGTACACCTGATTCAGGTAAATGTCGGTGAACAGTTGCACGCACATCGTGTCGCGGTTGTACACCCCCGTCGTGTCGGTAAGCTGGATATTGATCACTCCCGCGAAATACGCATCCACGTCCTGGCCGTTCTCATTGATCCAGACGTTGTATTCCCCGCGGCTCGTATCTACCCCGGTTACTACAATCGTACCGGCTGTCGCAATCCCGCACAGCATGGTCGCGGCTGCAACCAACACCGTGGCCCAGCGCGCTGCTATCGACAAGTTCTTCACGAGTTCTAGTCTAAATTTTCACAAAACGCCGCAAAAGTCCTACCCGTCCTATGGGACATAAACCCATCTGTCTTCCTGTGCTTCTAGCGTTACCTGGCTGGTTTGTCGATCCATTTGAGAATCAAAAAGATAGCAGCCTGTTTAACTTTGGGTAATTCTCCCCCAGTACTCGCTTTACGGAACATACGCCCAACAACGTTATCGGGTGTTTCCCCGGGCTGCGCTAACCCCCCGGACCCGCCCCCTGCTACAATCGCCCTTCCGTGAAGCATCCGCTGATCGGGCCCCTGGCTGCCATTGCCGCGGGGATCCTGGCTGCCCGCTTCGTACCCTTTCACCAATCCGAATTGCTCGCCGCCGCCGCAGCCTTCTTCCTGCTCGGCCTCCTGGCGCTGGCTCGCAAGTCCCGTGTGCTCGCCGGCATCTGCTGCCTGCTCGCCCTGTTCTCCTCCGGCGCCCTCATCGCCCTTCTCCACCAGCCCGGCCCGCCTCCGGAAATCGACGCCGAAGCCCGCGAGATCGTCATCCTCGGCGGCTGCGTCGTCGAGCCCCCTGCCATTTCCGGCGAACGCGAACGCTTCCTCCTTGAACTCAAGCCCCACACCCGCGCCCAAGTCACTCTTTACACCAAGGATGGCGCTCCGCTTCCCCCGCTCCGTTACGGCCAGAACATCGAGCTCGACGCCCGCATCCGCAAGCCCCGCAACTACGGCAACCCCGGCGCCTTCGATTACGCCTCGTTCCTCGCCCGCCAGGATATCTTCTGGACCGCTTCCGGCGACGCCGCCACTCTCCACGTCCTCCCCGGCCACTGCGGCTCTCCGCTCCAGAAATTCGCCATGGATCTCCGCGCCGCCATCCTCCGCCGCACCGAGCGCCTCTACCACGGCAACGATTACCAGACCGGCATGATGCAGGCCCTCTTGATCGGTCAGAATTTCCAGCTCCAGAAAGTCTGGACCGAGCAATACCGCAACACCGGCACCTTCCACGTCCTGGTGATCTCCGGTACCCATGTCGCGATTCTCGCGGCCTTTTTCCTCTTTTTCCTGCGCGTCTGCTGCGTCTCCGAAAACCTCGCCATGCTGCTCACCGTGATGGCCGCCTGGCTCTACGCCCTGGTCACCGGCTGGGGCGCTCCCTGCGTCCGCTCCGCCGCCGGCCTCACCCTGTTCATGATCTGCGGTTACTTCTACCGAAAGCGCCGGCCGCTCAACCTCCTGGCCGCCGTGGCACTCGCATTCCTGGTCTGCGATCCCGATCAGCTCTTCGACGCCAGCTTCCAGCTCACCTTCCTGGCCGTCGCCTTTCTCGGCGCCTTTGCTACGCCTCTCATTCAGGCCACTTCCGGACCGCTGGCCCGCGCCCTCGCCGATCTCCACGATACCGGCCGCGACCTTTACCTCCTTCCGCGCGCCGCCCAGTTCCGCGTCGAATTGCGCCTGCTGGCGGAAACCCTCCAGCGCGTCGCCCGCCTGCCCCTGCGCGCCGCTACTCTGTTGGTAACGATTCCCGCCCGCCTGCTCTTTTTCTTCTATGAAGTGGCGGTAGTCTCCGCCGTGATTCAACTCGGCCTCGCGCTCCCCATGGTGGTCTACTTCCACCGCCTCGGCCTCTCCGGCCTCTCTGCCAACGCCTTCGCCGTCCCCATCATGGGACTCCTCGTCCCCGTCGGCTTCCTGGCCGTGGCCACCGGCTGGACCTGGGTTGCCGGCATTGGCGGCTGGCTGCTCTGGCTCTCCCGCGCGATCGTGGGCTGGCACGCCGCCATCGAACCCAACTGGCGCATCCCCACCCCGCCCCTCTGGCTCGGCATCGCTTTCTCGGCCGCCCTGCTCGCCTTCGGCCTCGCGCGAGGGCGTTGGTCCCGCGCCGCTTCGGGCGCAGCGGTCGCGGCCTTTCTCGCGCTCCTGGTCTGGCACCCGTTTCCACCCGAGCTGCACCGCGGCCAGTTGGAAATGAGCGTCATCGATGTCGGCCAAGGCGATAGCATCCTGCTCGTTCTGCCCGATGGAAAACGCCTGCTCGTCGATGGCGGCGGCATCCCCGCCTTCGGCCACCAGCCCCACTCCCAGCTCGATATCGGAGAAGATGTCGTCGCGCCTTATCTCTGGAATCGCGGCATCTCAACCCTCGACGCCGTGGCTCTCACCCACGCCCACGAAGATCACATCGGCGGTCTTCCCGCCCTCGTGTCCGATTTTCATCCGCGCCAGTTGTGGACCGGCGCCACTTCCTCAAACCCCGCCTGGCTCGCTCTCCGTGATCGCGCCGCCCGCAACGGCGTCCAAATCGTCCCCTTCATCGCCCCCGCTCACTTCACGTTCGGCGGTGCCGAATTCGACGTCCTCGCCCCATTCCCCGATTACATCCCCGTCGACACGCCTCACAACAACGACTCCCTGGTCCTCCGCGTCCGCTACGGCGCCCGCTCTTTCCTGCTCACCGGCGACGTCGAGCGCCCCATCGAACGCCAGATGCTCGCCGAAGATGAAATCCCCCTCACCGATGTCCTCAAGGTGGCGCACCACGGCAGCCGCACTTCCTCCACCGACGACTTCCTGGATGCCGCCCGCCCCGCTTTCGCGCTGATCTCCGCCGGCCTCGACAACAGTTACGGCCACCCCAACCGCGACGTCCTCGACCGTCTGGCCGATCATCACACCGCCATTTTCCGCACCGATCGCCAGGGCCTCATCACCGTTCTCACCGACGGCCATCACCTGAGCGTCGAACCCTTCCATTGGTAGCCCCACCTTCAATGTCCCTGAATCCACACATATGGTCCAGCGGAACTCACCATACATCCAGGGCACGCGCCCATCATGAATCGAATCTGGCCCTGTCCGGAAACAGCGCCATCCGGCACACGCGCGTTGACTTGATAGCCTCCTGGGGGCATGCCGGGCGCAGGGCCCGCATACAGCACCTCCATACCTGAGGAGCCGTTGGGATTTGCGGCTTGCATGTAAGCCCCAAAGCTCTCCGTGAGCCCGGGCCAGGGGGGCGAAAGTGGAGTCATGGCATCATCCGGCAATGACGGGTTCAGTTGTCCAAGACCAGTTGCGAAGAAACTGACCACAGAGCCCACGGCTGCCGGGTTACCGGGTGAGTTGATGGAGCCGTCCTGATTCAGTGCTGATAGGAGCCAACCCCGCCTTGAGTGAAGATGCCAGGCCATGCAGGCCAGATGTTTTGGATAGCGTAGGATGCGCTAAACGAGCCGCTTTGAATGGTCAGATTGGTTCCGGGAGCTATAGGTCCGGTGCTGAGGCTGTATGGCACAACCGCATTCACCTGGCTGTCGCTCACATACAACAGCGGAAGTTGGGTATTGCCAACAAGGATACGCGTCCCGCCCAGTTGGCGTGGGTATATCCCGTTACCATCGGGCTGTGCAGCCAAGCCACCCACGGCGCCCAGTCCAGTGCCAAACAGTGAGAAAATCTCGCCCGGCGCAACGGATACATCCTCGTCGTCAAAGCTGGCGGCGTTTACCATACAGGCCTGTGCGAATTCCTCCCGCACGGAGAAATCAACGCGGGCAAGGAACGTGTCGTCAGCGTCGCCACCTGTCGATATCGCACCGGGCGTGGCCACGAACGAGTTGCCCAGCGGCGCGAGTGCTTCTCCAGCGATGTGTACCAGACCGGAGCCGTCGGCCGAGAGAGAGGCCGGGCCGAGTTCATGACGAACGGGTCCCACGTAAACTGCGTGTTGTTCGTGTTTGGTAATTCAAACTCGCTGAAGAGGGTGTCCGCGACGTACGTATTCCCAGCGCTGTCCGCCACGGCCCGAGGGAGGATAGTCAATCCGAAGATGGTAAGGACACCGAAGTTTCCGCGCAAGAATGTCGCATAGGCAAGCCGTGAAACGGCTGCGCCATTCGCTGCGGCGGTAGGTGGCGAGGCAGAGGTCAACGCCGCCAGAAGCGCCACCGAAGTGAGCCGGTTGATTTGCGTCACACTTCAAAGACCCGCTGGTACTCAATTCAACTACAAGGAGAATTTCGACAATCCGGCGATAAACACCTGCCCCTTGGTCCGGTGCTGGATGGGCAAGCTAAGCGCACCGTTTCATAAATACGATACTGTATTTAAGAAATGGTGTACTAAGCACGCCCCACCCTACTTCCCCTTCGGCAGCACTTTGATATTTCCCGGCAACTCGAACAAATTGTCTTTCAGATTCCGGTTGATGCGCACGTCGTCGGAGAACATCTCGAAGATCTTCTCCCCGTTCCGCTCGCGCCGGATGTTGCAGGGCCACTTTACCCCGCCGCCCACGTCCCGGTACAGCCCGAACATGGTCACTTCCGTGTCGAAGTCTCTGAACTCTTCGTTGCGCCGCCGGAACGTTTGCCGCACCGGCAGCTTGTTCAACTGGTCGAAATACACCGTCACGGTCGCGTTGCGTGAGTCCGTGATGTCCACAATCTCCACCGGCCGGTTCTCGAAAAAATCCGCCCCGCGCCAATAAAACTCCATCCCCGGCTCGTTCAAGCGCTGCCGCAGAATGTAGAGGATGTTCCGCAGCGTGCTGTCCTGGTAGGTCGCGTAGCGCTTGTCGTCGAACGGCCGCGCCCCGCGGAACGTGACCTCCCACGCCCCTGTCTCCGTCAGCAGCACCGCGCTGTCTTCGTGCAGGCCGAACGCTTCCCGCTCCCGCACCGCCGGCGCTCCTGGCGTCGGCGCCGCGTACCGCGTGTAGATCTTCGCCACCGACAGCCCGCTGATCTGCGACCGGTAGAAGCTATACGCCCGCCCTGATTCCACCCGGTCGTTCATGTGCGCGAACGCATCCCCGCCCAGCGCCGCCAGACCCTCGTACACCACCCGCTTGCCGCGTTCGGCGGGAGTCTCCGCCGCCGACAGGGCCGCCGACAGAGCCAGCCACCCCGCCAGCCATCGCGCACCCTTAGTTGCCTGACCGCGAGGAAAGATTCGCGGGACGGGCACCGCTTCCTCACGGTCGCGGCTCGTATCGTGAGCGATGGATTGCGCAAACGCACCAAACCAGCCGGTCAGAGAACTAGTCATGGCTGCTTTTCCAGGTCTTTCACCTGGAGCCCCGTATTCGCCTGGAAGCTCTTCACCGCGACCTCCGCGTAGTTCCGCCCTCCCGCCGTAACCGAGATATGGAACGGCAGCTTCAGCCCTCCTACCTCGCGGTAGTCCGAGTATGTCTCTGTCACGGCAATCGCTCCCGTGGCCGTCGCCGTGTCGTACAGCGCGCTCTGCGGCAGCCCCGTATGCGGGTCCATCACCAGCCGCACCACCTGCCCGCTCTTGTCGCTGATCTCCACCGTGCGGTCGTCCACCGCCTTCACCGCCCGCCCCACCGTCCGGTCGCTCAGCAGCATCGGAAAGAACGCCCGGAACTCGTCGCCCTGCACTTGTTTCAATTGCGTACCCGCCAGCGCCCCCGGTCCCTGCGGCGTCGCGATCCATCCGCTGTCGCCGTCGATATACGCCGAGATCTTGCCCGACGGCATCACGCTGTCCTGCCGGAAATGGCTCGGCGCCATCCATCGGTCTGTCTCCGTCACCTCGATCCCGCCCGCGCCGGCGTCGAATTGGAAGCTCGCTTCCAACGTATAGTCCTTTACCGCAGCCAGTTTTTCGGCGCCGCCCGCCGCCGCCTGCGCCCGCTCCAGAAGATCCTTGCCGCGCTGCCGGTTCGCTTCGTCCGCCAACGCCGCCGCCGGTTTCGGCACAACCATCGTCAGATCGATCGGCGTCACCGGCGCGCCCAGCCGGTCCAGCGGCTCATCGAACGTGATCGGGTTCCCCACCACCACCAGCGTCCACTTGTCCGGATCCACGCGCTCCTTCGCCACCCGCAGCACGTCCGCCCGCGTCACCCCCTCCAGCGCCCGCTGGTATTGCTGCGTGAAATCCCGCGGATACCCGAAGTATTCATACATCATCAGCCGCTCGATGGCTTTCGCCTTGGTGTCGAACGCGTACACCAGCCGGTCGAGTACCCGATCCTTCGCCGCCTTCAACTCCTCTTCGCTCACTTCCGCCGACCGCATGCCCGCCGTCTCCGCCCGCGCCGCCCGCAGCGCCTTCACCGTCTGGGACGTCGGCACGCTGCCCGAAATCTGAAACAGCCCCGGATGGTCGAAATTCGCCGCCCAGTTCGCCGAGGCCGTTCCGCCGGTCTCCTGTCTAAGCCGTCGCGCCAGCCGGCTCGTCGCTCCGCCCCCCAGCACCTCCGCCATCACTTCCAGCGCCGCGAAATCCCGGTCCCGGTAATCCCCGCCCAGCGCTCCCATCATGAATTGCGTCAGCGTCGGCTCGCTCTTCTTCACCAGGAACGTCCCCGCCGCCACGCTGCTCACTTTCGGGAAATCCGCAACCGGCGCTTGCTCCGCCGTCCAGTCGGCAAACAGTTTTTCGATCTTGGCTTTCATCTGCGCCGCGTCGAAATCGCCCCACACCGCCACCATCGTGTTCTTCGGAAAGTAGTAGCGCTTGTAAAAGCTCTGCAGGTCGCCGCGCGTGATCCGGTCCACGCCCGCAAATTCCAGCGGCCACCCGTACGGCGTGTCCTTGCCGTAAACCGTGTTCGTAAACTCCCGCCGCAGAACCAACGCCGCGTCCTCGTTCCCTCGCACCAGGGTCGCGCGCAACTGCTGCCTGGCCTGTTCCACCTTGTCCTGGCGGAACTCCGGCTCCGTCAGGACTTCCTTGAACGCCCCCAGCAGCGCATCCGCGGTCTCCTCGAGGCCCGAAAACGAAACCGTCCCCGAACTCTCTCCAATACCCGAGTTCAGCGTCGCGGCCATGTTCTCCAGCAGCAAAGTCAATTGATCCGCCGTCCGCGTCCGCGTGCCGCCCGTCCGCATCACCTGCCCCGTCAAAACCGCCAGCCCCACTCGGTCCTTGGGATCGAAAAGGTTCCCCGTCCGCACCACCGCCACCCCGTTGATCAGCGCCGCGTCGTGGTCCTCCACCACGAAAACCCGCATCCCGTTGTCCAGCGTCAGCGGCTCCATCGGCGGCGTGACGATCGGCTTCACCGGCGGATATTTCAAATCCTTGTACGACGCCGTAGCCGCCGCAACCGGCTTGGGCGCAGCCGCTTTGGAGACTGGCCCAGCCGCCTTCCGCGCCGGCGCCGTCGCAGGCGGCGGTACAATCTGCGCCATCGCCATCACCGCGATTGCCAGCCCGGCCACGGCTTTCTTCATTGTTGGCCTCCCGTCCTGCCCGGCAGCGCTTCGCCGCGACTCTCCGTCGCCAGGTAGACCACCGTGCGATTCTCCGGCGTGAAGTATTTAATCGCCACTCGCTCGACCGCCTCCGCCGTCACTTTGCTCGAATCGTCCAAGTCCCGAAACAGGCTCCGCCAGTCTCCGTATCCCGCATAGTAAGCCGGCAGCAGCGCCGCCAGGTCCGCGTTGTTCGCCAGCCGCTGCAACGCGCCCACCCGGATTTGCGCCTTCGCCCGCGCCAACAGCTCCCCATTCACCTGCCTGTTTTGCAACTGCCCCAGCACTCCGTTCAACACATTCTGCACATCGTCGAGCGTGTGCCCCGGCGCGGGTGACAGCAGGAACAGGAACAGGTTGGGGTCACGCCCAGCCGGAAAAGTCGCCTGCGCCGTCGCGAACTGCGCGATTCCCTTCTCCACCAACTCCCCTTGCAGAATCCCCGTCCGCCCCGACAGCAGCCTTTGAATCACGTCCAAAACCGCGTCGTCCCGGCTGCGCTCACCCGGCCTCTTGTAGCCGATCGCCATCAGCCCTTGCGGCAATGCCCCCACCACCGCCGATTTCGTTCCGAACTGCGGCGGTTCCTCCGTGTGCAGCCTCGGCGGCGCCGGCCGAGCCGGAATCTCGCCAAAGTACTTGTCCGCCAGCAGCCTCGCGCCCGACGGATACATATCGCCGACAATCGCGATTACCATGTTCGCCGGCACATAGTATTTCGCGAAGAAAGCCTGCGCCTCCGCCACTCCCAGGTTCGCCACGTCGCTCGGCCATCCATCTGGCGGATTGCGATACGGATGCGCCTCGAATGCCGTCGCCAATAGCGCCGCTTCCACCCGCGGCAGCGCCTTCCCTTCCACATTCGCCCGGTGCCCTTCCAATACCAGGCCGCGCTCTTTATAGAATTCCCGGAAGACCGGGTGCACCAGCCGCTGCGATTCCAGCAGAAACCACAACTCCGCCTTGTTCGAGGGCAGCGTGTAGCTGTACTCCGTCGCGTCCGGCAGCGCCTTCAGGCTCAGATCCGTCCCTCCGTTGTCCTGAATCGCTCGCGTATACGCATTCGGGTCCGCCCACGATTGCGCCGCTTGGAGCGCCATCCGCCATTGCGTGTCCAGCACTCCGGCCTTGCCGGCGTCCGCCATCAAACCCTTATTGCGCTCCGCCTGCAACCGCCCGTATGCCTGTTCCGCTGCCTCTAGTGCCCTCTTTTCCCCTTCCCATCCTCGCGTCCCCAGCGTCTCGGTGCCCTTCACCATCATGCGCGCGACCAGGTTCGCCAATCCAGTCTGCCCCGCCGGATCGTCCACCGGCCCCGCTTTCACATACGTGTGAAACGCGATCACCGCCGCATCGTGGCGCTCCACCAGAATGAAGTGCAGTCCGTTCGGCAGCGTGAACTCAGTCACCTGCTTTTCGAATTCACTCAGATTCTGCGCCGGAAGCCACGCAGCTCCCAAACACAACAGGACGCCCAAACCAGTCACTCTCACGGTTTTTCCGCACTCCTCCACTTCTATAGAGAATAGCAGGACCTATCTCTTTAGCCACCACCGGGATGGCCCTTCAGGCGTTCCCTTAGCACCGCAAGTACTCCTAAGGTACCGGCATGACTGGCCTTGTGTGTGCCTCTCTTCCATAATGGACTTTCTTTAGAGAAACAAGGAGACCGAATGGAATCGACCAACGGCTGGGACGAACAACTCAAAGCAATGGAAGGAATCGCGGGCGATCGTCGCGTCGATCGCCGCTATGATCTGAAGTTGGAGCTGCGCTGGAAACTGATCCGCCGCCAGCGCCTTCTCGACAGTGGATCCGGCACCAGCGTCGATCTGTCGAGCGGTGGCATCCTCTTCGATGCCGGCCGCCCCCTGCCGCCCGGCCTCAACGTCGAACTCTCCATCGCCTGGCCGGTGCTGCTGCACAACATCGCCCCCCTCCAACTGATGGTTTCCGGCCGCATCATGCGCACCTCCGGCACGTGCGCCGCTATTCAGATGACACAGCACGAATTCCGGACCATCGCCCAACCCGCCGAGCAGCGTCCGGCGGCTTCGGTTCGCGCCCACCGGACTCCACCCACCCTCATGGCCGGTGCCGGCTCTCGCTTCAGCTTCGGCAAGTTCCAGTAACCCCGTGGTGCGTGGCGTGGCGTGCGGCCCTGCTACTCCCCGCACGCCCGCCGCAACGCCTCACCCATGGCTGCTTCCTGCTCCCCCGTCAGCTTCCTTCCCCCAACCGTCACGTAGAACACGTCGATCGCCTGGTGCGCCCGCGTGTCCGTCAGCATCACTTCGATATTCCCGCCCTGCGCCGAAATTGCCGACGCCAGATCGTACAGCAGCCCCGGCCGGTCCGCCGCCACAATCTCCACCAGCGTCGCCGTGCTCCCCACTTCCCCGTCGAACCGCACCCGCGTCGTCACCCGCTGCTTGCGGCTCGGCGGCTTCGGCTTCGGCCGGTTCCGCAGCAGATCCCGCACGTCCAGTTTCCCCGCCAGCGCCCGCTCCGCCGTCGCCCGCAGCCGGTCCACTTCGGTCGGATTCAACTCCAGCGTCCGGTTCGGATCCTCAAACACCAACGTGTCCAGCACCAGTCCCCGCCGGTTGGAAAAAGCCTCCGCGCGCAGAATGTTCATGCCGAATCCCGCCAGCGTCCCCGCCAGCAATGCGAACAGCCCCATCCGGTCCTGCGCGATCGCCGTCAACTGCCACGCCGATTCCCGCCGCCGGATCTTCACCGCCATCCCGCGCCCACGGCTCCGCCCTTCCAGCGCCACGTGCTCCGCAATCTCCGCCTCCGTGTGCGTCCGCAAGTACCGCACCGGGAAGCCTTCCAGCAGTTCCACCGGCGCCCCCGCAATCCGCTCCGTCTCCAGCTCGCGGGTCAGCTCGTGGTGCACCTTGAGGTACAGCCGCCACAATTGCTCCGCCCGCCAGGCTGTCATCGCCGCCGGGTTCACCGCGCTGATGTCCGCATAAGTCACCAATGTCAGCGCCTTCAGCCGTTCCAGCGTTCCCACCTGGTGCGCCACTTCTGCCATCGATCGCGGGTCTGCCAGATCCCGCCCCCGCATCGCCGCCGAAAGCTCCAGGTGGTGGCCGATCAGGAACCGCACCGTCTCCCGGTCTGCCTCCGGCATCTTCACCCGCCGCATCGCCGCGTCCGCCAGGCGCAAGGACCACGCCACGTGGCCCTCTTCCGCTTCCGCGCCGCCCGGCCGCCCCTTGCCCGCATCGTGGAACAGCAGCGCCAATAGCAGCAGCGCCGGCTGCTCCACTTCCCGCAGCAGGTCCCCGTAACCTCCATCGGCCTTCCACAGATTCGCGAGCGCCACCAGCGTATGCTCATCCACCGTGTAGCGATGGTAGAAGTCCCGCACCACCAGGCACTCCATCCCCTCCAGCTCCGGAAACAGCGCCGTCAACACGCCCGTCTCGTGCATCCACCGCACCGCCGCCGGCGCGTGCTCGGTCGAAAAGATCCGCTTCAACGCTTCCCAGAGCGCCCGCGGCTCCTCAAAATATTCGCGCAGCAAGGTCAGGCGCGCTTCCATCTGCTGCGCCGCTTCCGCCGAAGGCTTCAGCTCGTGCCGCCCCGCGAACTCGAACATTTCGAGCACCAGTTCCGGCCGCTGCTCCATCTCGTGCTGCGACCGGAAATATACTCGCTCCCGATGCACCGCGAAATCCCCGTTCGAAAGCCGCGACCGCCAGTCGCGGAATTGCGCCAACAGCCCGCTCGATTGCGCTTCCGCATTCTCCAGCCTCCCCGCCGCTGCCCGGTAAACCGCCCGCGCCTGCCGGTAGTACTCCCGCATCCACGCCGCCGCGTCGCTCTCGCCCATGGCGTCCTGCGCCTCGAACGTCAGCCGGTTGTTGTCCCGCCCCGCTTGCTGATGCAGAAACCACCGCAGCCGCGCCATAAACCGGAAGGCCTGCTGCAACTCCGCCGGCGCCTCCGGCTGCGCCACCCGCGCCCCGTCGGCTTCCCGCAGTTGCTCCATCCAGCGGACGAATTGATAGTCCCGCAATCCGCCTGGCGTTTCTTTGACGTTTGGCTCCAGATGGTAGAAAGTCCCGGCGTACTTGGCATGCCGCTCGCGCGTCAGCCGCGCCAGGTTCCGCATCAGCTCGTCGCGGTGATGGTGCACGAACCGCGGAAACTTCTGCCCCAACTCCGCATACAGCGCCCGGTCCCCCGTCAGGAACCGCTGATCCAGCAGGCTGATATTCAGCGCCGCGTTGCCGTCGTGGACTTCCAGACATTCCTCCGGCGTCCGCACCTGCTGGCTCACCCGCATTCCGCCGTCCCATAGGCGTTGCAGAAACTCCGAGATCGCCTGTTGCTGCTCCGCGCCCACCCGATCGCCCGCGCACAACAGCAGCAGGTCCACGTCCGAATACGGAAAGAGCTGGCGCCGGCCGTATCCCCCTACCGCCACAAGCGCCAGCCCCGCCGGGATCGCCCGAAACAGAAGCCCCTCCGCCGTCTCCGTGACCGCATGGTCCACCCGGCCCGCCCGCTCCGCCAGCGAGATCAACGCATCCTCCAGCCAGACTCGCTCAGCGGTACCCATCATCCCCCCGTCCCGTCGCTACAGCGCCGCGTCCCCCCGGTCGTCGTTGCGGATCCGCACCGCTCCCTCCACCTCATACACGAAGATCTTCCCGTCCCCGATCTTCCCCGTACGAGCGGCCGCCGCCACCCCCCGAATCACTTCATCCGCCAACCCCGCAGGCACCACCATTTCAATCTTGATCTTCGGCAGCAGATCCACGTTGTACTCTTGTCCCCGGTACACTTCCTTGTGTCCCTTCTGCCGGCCGTGCCCGCGCACTTCCGTGATCGTCATCCCATCCACGCCCAGGGCCTCCAGCGCAGTTTTCACTTCATCCAGCTTGAACGGTTGAATAATGGCTTCAATTTTCTTCATGGAGTCTCCCGGCCCTGTCCCGATCCCCGGCACCAACGCCGCTGCTCCGCCTGAATCTTCGTGGTCTGCTCCCACAACCAGGTGGGAGCAGACGGGAGAGGTAGGATCGTAACCCTTATGAGGTTGTCATTGGGCTGTTTGGCCCATTGTCTAACACTGCCGCCCCAGTCCCCAAGATGGAACTTTCTATAGGCGGCATCGGATTTCCTTATTGCGCCTGAAAATCGGGGATGGAATGAACGCAGTGGTCAGACCGGTCGCCCGGCTTGAGGATCGATTCGCGCCTCTCTCGAAAATAACCTCGTGAGCACGCGTCACCGCAAAACGGGGACAGCTATCCAATTCCCGCCTTTGGAATTGGATAGCTGTACCCGTTTTGCCCCCGGTGATACATTGGTAAGGTGTTTCCGTGCCTGGATGAACTGTTGCGCAGAGGCTCTGATAGCCTCTTCGTTTTCGTAAGTCACCGGGCTTTTAGGGCGGTTAGCTCAGTCGGTTAGAGCGTCTGGTTTACACCCAGAAGGTCCGCGGTTCGAGCCCGCGACCGCCCACCACTCGCCTCCATTTTCCCAATCCCCTACGCTGCTGCGCCTCTCAGCTCGATCACGTAGTAGCGGCAAGGCGTCGTGCCGGGATTGTGGGCGTTGTGAAGTATGTTGGAGGCGAGATAGACGATCGAACCGGCTTCGGCCGTTTCCGATTTGCCATCCACGTGCATTTCGAGCGAACCCGACACAATGATCAGCATTTCTTCGT
This sequence comes from Bryobacteraceae bacterium, assembly GCA_050014595.1. GTDB lineage: Bacteria > Acidobacteriota > Terriglobia > Bryobacterales > Bryobacteraceae > PALSA-129. The sequence continues at coordinate 37,397 of JBEKDA010000029.1, read as the reverse complement.
GCTCGTGTTGGTGCGGAGCATGCGTGTCCATGCCGGCGCCAAGGATCGTCTCGTGCGTCTCTATGTTGAAGCCGGTGTGAGTGGTTCCCAGGAAGAACCGGCGGCCCTTCTTCTCATCGGCGCCGGTGTAAGGGATCTGCGCGGAATGGTAAATCCTGCCCGGCAGCACGGCGGGCGCCGGAGTCTGTTGGGCGGCGGCGCGGACGGCCAGCGCGGGAAGCAATGCCGCCAGGTCACGGCGCGAAAACGTCATCATCGGTCTCCTCCTGTAATATTCTACGGCACCATCATCGCATGTCGGCGACGCGTTAGTTAGCTAGCTGGGGCGCCGCCTTTGGCAGCGGCAGTGCCGAAATCGGCCGGGCAGGACCGCCGAAAGCCAGCCCGATATATCGAAGATCGTGCGCGTCGAATTCCGTCAATTTTCCGTCGAACGTCTTCTCCGCTTCCTCGTGGCGCTGAATCAGGATGTCGAGATTGTCGTAAGGCCGCACCGTAACAGAAACAACCCTCCGGCCCTGCATGTGGCGTGAAGGAACCTGGCTTCCGCTACTGGTATTTCTCCAGGAAGGCCTTGACGCTGTCTTGCTGCGCGGTCTTCCTGGCGATACATAGGTCGATGCCCTCCAGCGCTTGCGCCAGATTACGCGGTGCGCCGGCGTACTGGTCCACCCGCGGCCCGAAAAACGACTGCAATTCCCGTCTGGATTCGGCGTCGCAGAACGACCCGCCGGCGAAGGGCAGGAATGCGCCCACATCGTTCCCGAAGACGCTGGGATGGTCTTTCATGATCTCGTCGAAGTGCTCCTTGATGAACTGGAAGGGCATTTTGCGCGTGTCCGGGTAGCTCTGACCCGCGGACAGCAGCAGCGCAAAACCGTCCACCAGGGGGATGGTTTTCGACAGCACGGCCTGCATGCCGGCGTTGATGGCGGCGGGATCGTGGAAAGAACTCATGGCGCCGATGAGGCGCTGTTTTTCCTGCCGGTCTTGCGTCTTCTGGAACGCGGCCAGGTACCGGTTGAAGAGCGAAACATCGCCATACGCCGCGGCTATATTGAGCACCGCCCCGGCGGTCTCCGGGGGAACCGCGGCGTGGTCCTGCAACAACTTCTCCGCCAGAGTCTTGGCTTCCGCCGCCAGATCGCGATCGCCGCCATAGAGGGCCACGGCGCTCACCAGGCTCGGCCGCAGGAGCCGGGCATCATCGGTTTCACCGGCCCGGGGATTCCAGCCGAGCTCCCGGGCGCGGGCCTGGAAGTTCTGCGACAGGAACCGCTGATAGTTGGCTACCAGGCTTTCCGGCACCAGGTCCTGGCGGACCGAGAGCGCCACCCCAAGCGCTCGTTGCAGCACCAGGCGTTCGGAATCGTTGTGAAACACCTGGACCAGACCAAGAGCGTCGGCGGCCGAAACCTTGCCCGCGCCGGACATGGCCTCCACGTTGCCGATCAGATCGACCCGTTCCGGAGGCTGAAGATCGGCCGCGGCTCCGGCGGTCAGCGCGGCCAGCAACCCGCCGCGGTAATCCACCAGGTAATAGCCCTTGGCGTTGGCGTTAGCTTCCACCCATGCCGGGCAGCTTCGCGCGCCCTTGAGCGGCCAGTCGAACTTGGCGTCCGTCATCACCGCACATTCGCCCGGGCTATTTGCGGCGCCATACCGGATGCACATCGGGATGCTCCAGACCTGACTGGACGCCCCCTTCGAGCCGGTCGGAAGGAATCGCGACTGCTCCAGATGCAGCGCGGGAGGTTTCTGCGCGCAATCGAGCGCCACCGAAACCACCGGCGTTCCCGCCTGGTTCAGAAACGTCGAGAAGGCCTTGGCGACATCTTTCTTGCTGGCCGAACTGAGGGAATCCAGGAAGTCGGCGGCTGTGGAGTTCTTGAATGCGTAGCGGCTGAGATAGCTCTGGACCCCTCGGCGAAACTCCTCCGCGCCCATCCAGCTTTCGAACATGCCGATCACCGCCGCGCCCTTCTGATAAGTGATGCCGTCGAAAGCGTTGCTGATGTCGCCCTTGGTTTGGATCTCCTGGCGGATCTTGCGCGCCGTAACCAGGCTGTCCTCATCTTCCGCGCCCAGTTTCGAATTTACATCCTCGACGCGCGTCTTCCACTCCGGTTTCCACTCGGCGATGAGTTTCGATTCCATCCACGTGGCGAAGGCTTCATTCAGCCAGATGTCGTCCCACCACGCCGTGGTCACCAGGTCGCCGAACCACTGGTGCGAAAGCTCGTGCGCCGCCGTAATGGCATACCCGCGCTGCCGCCGGATGGTGTCGCTGGCGGGTTTCGCCAGAAGGGTGTTTTGACCGTACGTCACCATCCCCGCGTTCTCCATCGCGCCGAAGCCCACGGTGACGGGAACCGACACCTGGTCCGCCTTCTCGTACGGGTACGGAATGCCGAAGTACTGTTCCAGGCGCGTCAGGATGGTCGCGGTTACCTCGGCGGCATATTTCGCTTCGCCGGCCCGGCCTTTGGGCGTGACGATGCGAACCGGGACTCGATTCTTTCCCGCAAAACCGGCATCCACGAATTCGAAGGGCCCGACGGCCAACGCCACCAGATAGCTGGGAAGCGGTTTGGTTTCCCGGAAAACATAGGTCTTCACGCCGTTTTCGCTTTTCTCCGAGGCTACCGGCGTGTTGCTGACGGCCGCGTCCGGCGCGGGAACGTGGAGCGTGAGTTGCCAGGGCGTTTTGTAGGACGGCTCGTCGAAGCACGGGAACGCGTCGCGCGCGTCGGTGGACTCGAACTGCGTGAAGATGTAGTCGCTGTCCCCGTCTCTGGCGCGAAAAATCCCCGAAGTGTCTCCCTGCCGCACGCTGCCCTGGTAGCGGATCTTGATTTCGGCCGGCCCCACGGGGAGCGCGGAGGGGAACTGCAGCCCCACAAAGTCGCTTCCTCCCGGGACGGGCTGCGCCTGCCAGGTCTTGCCGCCGGAGGCTGCCGAGGCCTCCTGCACCGCGATCTGGTTGGCGTTGAGCCAGATGGTCTGCGCCGGCTGTTTCAAGTTCACTTCGATCGAGATCACGCCGCTGAAGTTGTCCTTCGCGGGATCGAGCGTCAGCTCCACGCGGTAGCGGGCAGGCGCCACGTCCTGTGCTTCCGAGAGCCGCAACTTGGGTGGTTGGCCGGCCGCCAAGGCGCTGCCGCAAAGCGCCGCCAGAAGCGGCATGAGCAGGGGAATTCGATGATTTGACGAATATGGCATTTGCGAACCTCTTTGTGTCATCTTACCCCGCCCTGCGATAATGGTTGTTCCTATGAAGGTTGAAGTGGTTCTCACCGAGGCGGATATCGCCCAGGAATTCGCCGAAGCCATCGAGGCGCGCGATCTGCCCGAAAAGTTCTTCTTCTGGTTCCCGCGCTCGGCCGCCGAATGGGCCGCGCTGACGGGACACGCCGAACTCTACGGCGGACTGTGGGAGACCTGGAAGGAACTGGCGGCCAATGCGGGCGCACTGGCCAAGCACTTCCGCCGGCGGGTTCCGGTGATCAGCTTCGGCGCGGGCGACGGCGCCCGCGACCGCATGGTGATGACCGCTCTCAAGAATGCGGGCTGCGAGTGTCTCTATTTCCCCGTGGATGCCAGCCAGGCCATGCTCGAACTGGCCTGCGCCGGCGCCGACGACGAAGATATCGAAACCGTGGGCATTAAAGCCGATATCTCCAGCCCCATTCACCTGGTCTATGCCGCCGATGCCGCCGAACCGCCCCGCCTGTTCATCCTCAGCGGCAATACCATGGGCTCCTTCGATCCGCTGGCCGAAATCCGCTATGTCGCCCAGTGCATGAAGCCCGAGGACCGTCTGATTATCGACGGCGAAATTCACCACGAGCAACTTTCCATGGCCCGCCGCGACAACCCCGCCGCCCGCCAGTTGCTTTTCACGCTGCTCAACGGCGTGGGCATACGCGACAACGACGGCGAAGTCCGCTTCCAGTTGAAGCGGGACGGCCGGCACAGCGGCCTGCACCTCATCACGCGCTCGTTCCGCGCCGCGCGCGATCTTTCCGCCACCGTCGCCGGCCAGGAGATTCCGCTCCAGCGCGGGGAACACATCGGCCTCAATTTCCAGTACACCTACACACCCGAAGCCTTTCGCTGGCTGCTCACCGAGCATGGCGGTCTGGAAATGTTAGAGGAACATCGGAGCGCGGACGGGCGATTCCTGACCGCCGTGTGTAGACGCGGGTAAACAGCTCTGATCAGAGCCGCGACCGTAAGCGAGCGATTGCCGTGGAATACGAAAATGTATTCGCGAAACGGCGCACTAAACCAAGGCAAATAGGAGCCGCCCGGCCCACCCGGGCACCCGGATCGGCGTCTGCGACTTTGCCGACCCGGGTTCCCGAATGTCGCGCCTCGACGCGTGAGGCGCGGTCTGTTCCGGCGTACGGGCTGCCGCAGGCTTACAACCTACGCCGAACTTTCACAGGAGACGTTTTGCGCCTGGTTTGAAACTACAACGCCGGCTTTCACAGAACAAGATTGGCGAAGGATAGCGCGATCCTAACGATTGATAGTGACCGTTCGGACGTTGCCGTCACGCTACCTGCGCCCGGCGCCGCCGTGCTATTGCTGGTACCGTATGACCCGATATTTGCCGCGCCGAACTTTTTTCCGGTTGTGCTCCGCGGGGGCGGCCTTCCTGGCCGGCCGCGCGGCCCCGCCAGCCCAAGCCGCGCCGCAGCCCAACCGGCGCGCCGACCGCAACCGCAAGAATTTCGCCGCCATACAGGTCAAGGCGCACGCCTGGCTCGACGAAGGCGTCGAGGCGGTGCTCGACAATCTGCAGAAGGCCAGCGTCAACACCGTCTGGGCCTATACCTACGATTGGGAAATGGGCCCGCGCAACACTCCTTCGAGTGGCATTCCGCTGCCCGACCATGGCAAGTACGGCGACCCCCGCTTCAGCGGGGGCGCGTTCTACGATTACGATCCCAAGTATTTCCGCGGCGCCCTGCTTAACGATTTCCGCTCGCCCGATTTCGGCAAGTTCAACGTCATCGCCGACGTCGCCCCGAAAGTGAAGGCCCGCGGCATGGATTTCTTCTGCTGGGATTACAACAACGAAAACCGCCGCATGATCCAAAACCTGCCCGGCGCCGCCCAGGTGACGGAAATCGATATGGAAGGCCGGCGCACCATCATCCCCTGCTTCAACCACCCCGAGTACCGCGCCCACCTCACGGGAAAAATCGAAAGCTACCTGAGCGGCTACCCGGCCCAAGTGGACGGCATCGCGTGGGGCTGCGAGCGCCAAGGCCCTTTCCAGAATGCGATCGGGGGTTCCTGGACCAGCGAGCGAATCTCCTGCTTCTGCGAGCACTGCCGCGCCAAAGCGCGCGAGCGCGGCGTCTCCGCCGATCGTGCGCAGACCGGATACCGCCTGCTCACCCAATTGTTCCGCGCCGCTTCGCAAGATCAGCGGCCCGTCGACGGCTACTTCGTATCATTCTGGCGCTTGCTGCTCGACTATCCTGAAATCCTCGGCTGGGAAAAGCTCTGGACCGACAGCTACCACGAAGTCCGCGCGGAGTTATACGGCGTCGCCAAATCGATCGCGCCGGCCAAACCTTTCGGCTTTCACATCATGCAAAACATGACCTTCAGCCCGTTCTACCGCGCCGAGGAGGAATACTCGCGCACCAAAGACTACGCCGACTACCTGAAGATCGCCACGTACAACAACGCCGGCGGGCCGCGCATGGCCGCGTACCTCGACCGTCTGAGCGCCACGCTCTTCCACGACGCCGCCCCGAAAGACTTCCTGCCGTTCTACTACAAGATCATGAACTACCAGGAAGGCGCCTACGAGGATTTGCACACCGCGGGGCTTTCCGCCGATTACGTCACCCGCGAAACCAAGCGCGCGCTCACCGGCGTCGCCGGACAAGCCAAAATCTACCCCGGCATCGATATCGACGTCCCCACCCGTGCCACCGACAAGCGCACCAAGCCCGACGACGTCAGCCGCTCCCTGCACGCCGCATTCGACGCGGGAGCCGACGGCGTAGTGCTGGCGCGCGAGTATGTCGAAATGTGGCTGGCGAATCTTTTCGCCGCCGGTGAGACCCTGGGCCAGATCTTCGCTCAGAAATAAGTGACACGGGGGCCGACGCTCGACCGGCCGGGAGGCCGGTCCCACATGGCTACTCCCCGTAGTTGATTTCCGTTTGCCGCGCCGAGATCGCGGAGTAGATCAGAAGGATCGCCGCAACCGCCAGCAGTCCGGGGACGGCGATCCACATGGGCGTCGGGTCGGACTCCACCACCATCACCGAGAATGGCGGGGGCACCGGGACTTCCACCGGGCACAGGCTCTTCAGGTAGAAAATGATGCTGATCTTCTTCAGCAGGTCCGGCAGGAACGGGTTCAGGTTCTCCCACACAAAAACCACCGCCGCCGGAATCAGGGGGTTGCGAAACATCAACCCGCACATCACGAATACCGCGCCGTAGCCGACGCAGCCGAGCGCCGCCACCAGCAGGTAGCTGCCGAGCTGGCTCAGGCCCGGGCCGTGGTACAAATAGTCGCTCCAGGCCGGGCCGAAGTGCCGGCTCAACGTCAGGAATGCCGCCGCCGTGCTGCCCACAAACAGCGTCAGGGCCACCGCCAGGCCCGCCAGATATTTGCCGGCCACCAGCAGCTCCCGCCGCATGGGCGTCAGGAAGTAATAGTGCAGGGTCTTCTCCAGCATCTCCCCGCGGAACAGGTTGGAGAAAATTCCCATGCATCCGAAAAAGATGGTGGCGCGCAGGTAGAAAAACAGGAACAAGGCCGCAAAGATCATGCTGTCTTCGCCCAGCGTGTGGTGACGTTCGCCCGCGCGGCGGAGTTCGAACAACCAGTGCAGCAGGGTGATCACCACCGGCCCGATGGCCAGGCAGTAGATCCACCAGCCGCGCTTGGAGAAGAAAGTCTTCTTCAGTTCCAGCCGCAGGACCGCGCCGATCTGCCGCAGCCATAGAGGGCTCATACCGTGCCTCCTTCGGCGCCGATCAGGTACTGGTACACCGAGTTCACGTCGTCGTCGGCTGGCGCCACCGATTCCACTTCCAGGCCGGACTCGAGCACCACGCGGTTGAGCAGCAAATAAAAGCTGTCGGCATCGGTGGTGCGCAGCAGCAGGCCCTTGCGGTCGTTACTGATCTTGGCTTCCACCATGTGGCGATCCTGGAACAGGCGCGCCGCCAGGCCGCCCGGGTTGTCGCAGCGCACCAGAATCTGCATGGGCTGCTCCTTCACCTCGCTGCGGACGCCCTGGATCTGCCCTTCCGCCACCACGTAGCCCTGGCTCAGCAGGATCACCTGGTCGGAAATCTGGTCCACTTCGTGCAGGATGTGGCTGGATACGATGACGTACCGCCCCTTTGCGCCCCACTCGCGGAACAGCGCGATGGTTTCGGCGCGCGCCATGGGGTCCAGGCCGTTGAGCGGCTCGTCGAGCACCAGCACTGGCGGGTCGTGCGCGATGGCCTGCGCCAGTTTGATGCGTTGCCGCATGCCTTTGCTATAGGCTCCCACCGGGCGCTGCGCCGCCGGCGTCATGCTCACGCGCTCCAGCGCCGCGGCGGTTTTTTCTTCGCACTCGGCGTGGCTCATCCCGTGCATGCGCAGGAACCAATAGATAAACTGGTGTCCGGTGAGGCCCTTGGGAAAAGCGTCGAATTGCGCGCAGTAACCGACCATGCGGCAGAGCCGCTCGGGATGGCGAGGCGCGACGCCCAGCACGCTGATCTCGCCTTGGGTCGGCCGGATCAGCCCGGTCATGAGATTCATCAGGGTGGTCTTGCCCGATCCATTGGGGCCCACCAGGCTGGTGATGCCTGGCGGAATGGACAGGCTGACGTTGTTGATCCCGAGCACTTCACCGTAGAAGCGGGATACGTTGGCGAAGGTGATTTGCGTCTGGCTCATCGCACCACCTCCGCTCCACGGATCTTACGGGCCAGCATGTAGAGGCAGATCAGGCAGAGCACGCCGAGCGCGATCCAGCAGCACCATAGCGGAAGCTCCTCGCCTGCCGGTACGCGGAAGAAGACCGCGCCGTTGGTGGTCTTATTGGAGCCCTCAAAGAGCTGCACCCAGACCCAGCCGATGAGGTGGCTGATGTTGAACAGGTGGCCCCACCTGGTGCGCTGCACGCCGTTGATCACGGCGCCGAAGGCCGCCGCCACGAAGAAGACCCCGAACATCAGGCCGCCCGCCGCCGGCTTCCACTTCACCCAGGCGGAGAGCGCCAGCGCCAGCAGCGCCAGAATCAGAATCCAGATCCAGGCGCCGAAGAATGTGCCGAAGGCCAGGCGCGCATTGTCCCGCATCCACTGCCAGCCTTCCAGATAGCCCTGCAGGGCGAAGCACAGCAGGCCCGGCACCCAGGTCATCAGCGACATCAGCACCGCCAGCACCGACATCTTGCCGAGCACGTACTCGACGCGCGAAAAGGGCCGCGCCAGGTAGAGCGAGAGAGCGTTGTTGGCCAGGTCCGGCGAGATCTGCCCGGGCCCCACGAACGCCGCCAGGAACAGCGCCAGCATGCTCTGCCAGCCGAGCAGGTTCATGAAGAACGTCACGTTGATGGAGATCAGGCCTCGCGCGCCCTCGACGCCCAGCAACCCCAGCGCGCTGGCATTGTGCTGCACGTAAATGATGAGCGCGCAGATCACCGGGTAGATGAAGCTGGCGATGAAAAAGGTGGACAGGAACCGCGAACGGTGCAGCTCCGCGAGGGCGTACCGCGGAATCACCAGGAACCGCAACCAGGAAGACGTCAGCTCGCCCTGGTACGGGCGGTAGGTTTTTTTATAGACGGCCATCGGGGGCCTCCGGTGGGGTAGAGGCGGTCGACGACGCTCGCCGAGCGTCGACACGAGTGTCGACGCGGCACGCACGAGTGCGTGCGCCACGAGGCTGCGGAGTTTTCTTATAGACGGCCATCGGGGGCCTCCAGTGGGGTAGAGGCGGGTACCGAGCGGCAGCGCCGGCTGAAAGCCGGCGGCAGCCAGGATTGGCTGCCCCACATTGCGGCAAGCCGCAAACGGCGTGTTGATCGCGAAGCCCGGAGGGCGAAAGAGATTAGCCCACGGCGCAGAGCCGTGGGGATCGGTGGTGATTGACCAGCCCCGGAACGGGGCGGAAGATGCGGCCGGGCGCGAATTCTTACGCCCCGTTCCGGGGCTAACCCGTCCTGCGCACGGTTCCCAGTGCTGGTGCACCGGGCTATTCTCTTGCGTCCTTCGGACTTGGGACGCGGAAGAGTCGTCGCGGCCTGCAAAGAAAGCGAAGCATAGTAGTACAGAGGAGGTTTCTTATAGACGGCCATCGGAGGCCTCTGGTTGACAGGCTGAAGCCTGTCCCACTTCCATGGCTTTGAGGAAAATGTCTTCGAGCGAATCGCGCTTGCGGTTGAGCCGGCGGATCTGCACGTTCCGATCGGCTGCGATCTCATAGAGCCGCCGCACTTCCAGGCCATCCGGCAGGATCAACTTCACGCGGCCCTGCGCTCCCGGCGCGGTCTCGCAGCCCAGCTTCTCCACCGCCTCCAGGAAGCTGCCATTGTTTTCGCCGCGCGTCTCCAATTCCAGGAACCGGCGGTTAGCCCGGCGCTCTTCCTCCAGGTTGCAGAACGCCGCCACGTTGCCGTCCTTGAGAATCAGGACCTGGTCGCAGCAGTCTTCCACGTCGCGCAACAGGTGCGAAGAGAGCAGCAGGTGGAGATCGCCGCGGTCGCGGATTTCCTGGATGAGCTGGATCATGCGGGCGCGCGCCGGCGGGTCCAGGCCGTTGGTCGGCTCGTCCAGAAAGAGCAACTTAGGGCCGTGCGCGATGGCCTGGGCCAGCTTGGCCGCCTGCTTCATCCCCAGCGAATAGGTGCCCACGGCGCGGTACCGCACCTCGCCCAGGCCGACGTAAAAGAAGGCCTCATGGGCCCGTTCGAGCGCATGCGCGGCCGGCAGCCCGGCGAGCTCCGCCATCAGCCTTACGAAGTGCACGCCGCTCATGCCCGCCACGAAAGAGTCGTTTTCCGGCATGTAGCCGATGAGTGAGCGCACCGCCCGCGCCTGCGTGCGGACGTCGTGGCCCAGAATGCGCGCCGTACCGGCGGAAGGCTTGTGGAAGCCCAGCAGCGTGTTGATGAGCGTCGACTTTCCCGCCCCGTTCGGCCCCAGCAACCCCACCGACCTTCCGGTGAGCGCTGCGTTCAGCTTCTTGAGGATGACGCGATCCCCGAAGCGCACCTCCAGGCCGTCGAGTTCGATTACCGGATCCATCACTTTGAAGGATACGGTATCTTCGGCGCGCGTGTTCCGAACATTTGGTTGATGGGCAGTCCGGCCAAGCCGAGCAGGTTGCCGCTCATCAGGTTCGCCAGAGTGTTGCCGAGCACGTCCCCGTTGGCCGTCATGGTGATGCGGTCGGGCTCGCCGTAAACCGCGTAAAGCGCGGGTTTGACGTCGTCCAAACCTTGCAGCGGATTCCCGCGGCCGGCGGCTCCCGGGCGCATGAAGGCCCCGGCCAGCGCCGCAAACGGCGCCAGCGTAGTGCCCAGGTTCTGGTAAATCACCACCGAGAAATTCACGTGCTGGTCGCGCGGAGTCAATTCCAGGAACCGCGCCGAATGCTTGATGGAAGTGCCGGCCGTCTTCACTTGCAGGGCATGCGCCACCAATGCGCGCGTCGGACCGGCGATCAGGTAACCCTGATCGAACGTGTAGTGCGCTTCCAGCAGCGGGCTGGGATTTGGAGCCGCGATCATGTAGTAAGAGCGGCCCTCGAAGGTCTCCTGGGCGGTGCGCAACGGTTGCCCACCATCCTTGGCGGCTTCACTGTTATGCGTCTCGACGAGCTTCCGCAGAGTGGCCTGGAAGCGCTGCGGGTCGTAGACTTCGGCCACCAGCTTCCACGAGGGCACCGGCATCACCGAACCGTCGACGGCCAGCGCAAACTCGCCGCCCAGGCTGGCGGAAAGTTCTTTGCGGACATCGAAGCCGGCCTCGCGGCCTTCATCGTCAAGCGACTTCTGAGCGGTGGCGAGCGATCCCTGCCGCGCCGCCAATACGGCATCCACGATGGCCTCGGGGCTTTTCATTACGAAGCCCAGCACCACCGTGGCGTCCGGCGACACATAGTCCAGCGAGCCCATCGGGGAAGGCTCGGCCAGGAGGGCGGCCATCCCGGTGCGCGGGCCATCGAAGCCCAGCGTCGCGCTGGCCACCATGTGGCCGGCGGCCTGCTTCTCCTCGGCCAGAAAATAGCGCGCTCCCTTAAACGGGGTGTGCATCCGCGAAAGATCGGCGCACACCAACAGGCCCGCGCCCTGGCGGTAGGATTCCGCGATGTGCCCATAGAGGGGCGTGGAGGCAAAGCCCGAATCGATCTGGGCGGCGATGGCCGCCACCACGCCGGGTTCCCCAACCAACAGCAGGCCCTGGCGCGATTCGACCTCGAGCGGCAGGCCCTTCTTCCGCAGGAATTCCGCGAGGCCCTCGCGCCGCGGCTCCGCCAGCACCACCGGCGCCGGCACGCCCGCCACACTCACGATGTCAATTTCGTCGCCCAAGTATTCACTGCCCGCACGCAGGGTTTCGATCACCGCGCCCAGACGGTCGCCGTGCCCGGCCCACCATGCCTGCAACTCGGGGCTCGACGCCAGCTTCTTCCCCACCTCCGATTGCGCATCGGCCAGGTATTGCGAAAGGTTCGGAATGCTGACGTACAGCACCGTCCCGGCCGGCAGCCGCCCCAGCAGCGTGCTGGAATAGCGTAGCGCCGGCATCCGTAACTGGCCCAGGCGGTTGCGAAGGTCGGTCAACTGTTTCAGTAGCTTGTCGCGGTTGCGGCTCCAGGAGATTTCATCGCTGATGGCTTCCGGTTCCACCGAAACGCCGGTGACGGCCTGGTCGCCCGCATGCAGGATCGTCTCCCGGTTGTCCTCGGTGACGTGGACTTCGCCTTCGACCACCGAAACGCGCGAACCCTTGAGGCCCGCCGTAACGCCGAACAGCGTGCCGGTCACGGCCACGCGGCAATCGGCGGTTTCGAGATAGAGATGGCCGCTGCGGCGGTGCGCGGCCTGAACAATTACGCTGCCGCGCCCCAGGTGGACCGTCACATCGCCGCCCGAAACCGTGGCATACAGGCTGGAGCGTTCCCGCATTTCGACCACCGACCCGTCACGCAACTCCAGCATGGCGTCGGAATCCTTAGCGGTGCGCAGTTCAACGCCGCCGGGCAGGTCCTGGCCCTTGATCAACGGCTGGATGCCGTTGGCGGAAACTACGAAGAGCGTCCCATTGACGGTCTGCACGATGGCCCGGCCGCTGTGGCCGCCGGAAGGGTTGACCAACAGCCATACCGACACACCCGCCGCCGCCAGCACCGCCGCGGCCGCGGCCCACCGCATGGAGGGCATGGAACGGAGGGCAGGGCGCGGCGCGACCCTCGGGGCGATCATCGGCACGACCTTGCCGTCAAGCACGCGGCCTTCAAACACGTGGCGGCAGGCCACGCACTGGTTGAGATGGTCCTTGAGCAGCAGCGCGCGCGCTTCCGCCAGCCGGCCGGCGCGGTAGTCCGGGATCAGCGACTGGAAATCGGCGCAGCCGCGGATGTGGCCGGCGGGCGCGATCTTCGCCCAGACGCGGCCGGCGGCGGCTTCGACGACCGCCGGATCGATATGCTCATCGCGGATTTCCACGACGGCCTGCTCCAGGGCCGGGGCCATGGATTTGAATTCGGGGGTCATGCCACTCCTCCCACATAAGCTCGGTATTCCTTTTCCAGGCGGTCCCGCGTGCGCGATAAGGTCACCGCCACGGTCCCGGGTGTGGTCGACAGCAGACGCGCAATCTCGGGATTGTCCTTGCCTTCAAAGAAACGGAGCATAAACATTTCGGCGATCCTAGGATTGAGCCGGGCCAGGGCGCCGCGCAGCCACTCGCGGATTTCGCCCGAATGGTGCACGCGGTCGGGGTTCCGGTGGACTGACTCAGCCAGCACCGGTTCCATTTCGTCCAGCGGCACGTTGCGGATATTCTGCCGGGACCTCACCAGGTCGAGCGCCGCGTTCACCGCCGCGCGGTGCAGAAAGCTGGCCATGTTGCCGACCGGTTCCGCTGCTGGGTCGCGTTTGAGGAGCCGCAGGAACACGGTCTGCAGCACGTCTTCGGCGTCGCCGGCATTGCCGGCGACCCGGTAAGCGGCGCGAAACACCAGAGCGTGGTGCTCCCGAAAGGCCCGCTCCAGATCGGCAGCGGAAAGTTGGGCCGGTTCTTGCTGAGCAGCCATTAGCGCTTTCATCCTACCAGGCTCATCCATTTACTGGACGCGCCATCAGCCGGCGAATTAGCCAAAAAAAGCCCCGCGCCTAGGGTGGCGTGGGGCATGAAGTTCTACTGCAATCTGTCTCGGAGGATGACAGACCGGTGTAGATTCTAGCATCACGCAGGCCTTGAAAGCAATGCAGAAGCGACGGTATTGTAACGGTTTTTGGGGGTAAAGGTTAACGTAACTCGTCCATAACCTGGTCCAGGACAGTACGGGACGGCCGAACTCTGGATTCCGGGAGGGTAGCCACCGGCTCATCGGTTAGATCCAGTAGTTCTAGGAAGGTTGGTTTGGCGGTGTTGAGATATAGAACACCCGTCAGGATCTCTCCCTTGGCTTCGGCTTCTTCCAGCGCCATCAGCGCCTTGAAGCGGTCGGTGGGATCGAAATCCCGGTGCAGCTTGCGGATGCGCAGATGGGAGCCATCGTGCATCCGGACTTCCATCGTTTCGCCTTCCGGTATATCCACTGTAATATCCTCAAACGAAGGGACAAAGTCCAGTTCCTGCAATATCTCTTCGTGCTCCTTCACGTAGGCGTAACTCTTGGTGGAACCCTCGTGATCGTTGAAAGTGACGCACGGCGAGATGACGTCGATGACCGAAAGGCCGCGATGGGCGATGGCGGTCTTGAGGATGGCATTGAGCTGTCTCTTATCGCCGCTGAAGGAGCGGGCGACAAAGGTGGCGCCCCATTTCATAGCCAGCGCGCAGCAATCAAAAGGCGGAAGGTTGTTGGGAGTTCCGGATTTCAAAGTCGAGCCCAAATCCGCGGTGGCGGAGAACTGGCCCTTGGTGAGCCCATATACGCCGTTGTCTTCAATCACGTAAATCATCGGCATGTTGCGGCGGATGAGGTGCATGAACTGGCCGAGCCCGATGGAGGCGGTGTCGCCGTCGCCGCTGAGGCCGATGCCCATTAGCGTGTGGTTGGCCAACAGGGCGCCGGTGGCAATAGCCGGCATGCGCCCATGGACCGCGTTGAAGCCGTGCGACAGGCCGAGGAAATAAGCCGGTGATTTGGATGAGCAACCGATGCCGGAGAACTTGGCGACGGTATAGGGGTCGATCCCGAGCTCGTAGAAACTTTCTATGACGCGCTCGGAGATGGAATTGTGGCCGCAACCGGCGCACAAGGTGGTCTTGCCGCCCTTATACTGCAACACTTCGAGGCCAATGTGGTTGACCTTCCTGGGCGGGGGAGTAACGGTGGCGCTCATCTAATTGCCCTCCTGTGCGATGATGTGGTCGGTAACGGTGCGCGCATCCAGCGGCAAGCCGCCGTAATATCGCAAGCTGCGCAGCTTGGCGATCAGCTCGACATCCAGTTCCAGGCGCATCAGGCCCAGCAACTGGCCGTCGCGATTCTGATCCACGACGTAGACGCGGTCGTGGCGGCGAATGAAGTCCAGCAGATGCCCGGTGAAGGGGTACGCCCGGAGCCGCAGATAGCTGGCTTCGATGCCGTATTCGGCCTTCAACTGATCGCAGCTTTCGCGCACGGCGTAATCCGAAGTGCCCCAGGCCACGAAGCCGATGCGGGCCTTTTCGGCCATCGAAACCACCGGTTCGGGAACGTGCTGGCGCATGACTTCGAACTTGTGGGCCAGCCGGTCCATGTTGTTGATGTAGTCGTCCTCGCGCTCGGTGTATTGTGCTTTTTCGTTGTGGCCGCTGCCGCGCGTGAAGCAGGCAGCGTTGGGATGATGGGTGCCGGGAAGGGTGCGCCAGCCAACGCCATCGCCATCCACATCTTTGTAGCGGGCGAAGCCGCCCAACCGGTCGAGGTCTTCGGCGGTGAGGACCTTGCCGCGGTGGATGGGCTTTTCGGGGTAGGGGAACGGGTCGGCCATCCAGTTATTCATGCCGAGGTCGAGATCGGTCATGACGAAGACCGGCGTCTGGAACTTCTCGGCGAAATCGAAAGCCTCAAGGCTCATCGAAAAGCACTCTTCCGGCGAACACGGGAAGAACAGGGGGTGCTTGGTGTCGCCGTGGGAGAGCAGCGCGGTGGTAATGAGATCGCCTTGCTGGGTGCGCGTGGGCAGCCCGGTGGATGGGCCGACACGTTCCACGTCGTAAACCACGGTGGGGACTTCGGCGTAATAGCCAAGCCCGATAAACTCCGACATCAGGGAGATGCCCGGCCCGGATGTAGCGGTCATGGAACGGGCGCCCGCCCAGCCGGCGCCGAGCGCCATGCCGATGGAAGCCAGCTCATCTTCGGCCTGAACGATGGCGTAGGTGGCCTTGCCGGTATCGGGATCGTGGCGGAAGCGCCGGGCGTAGCCGATCAGCGATTCGACCAGCGATGACGACGGCGTGATGGGATACCAGGTCACTACGGTGACGCCGGCGAACATCGCGCCCAGGGCGCAGGCCGCATTGCCGTCAATGATGATCTTGCCGGCAGTCGCGTTCATGCGCTCCGCCCGGTAAGGAACGCCATCGGCGAACGTGCTCGTGGCGAATTCGAAGCCGGCTTTCGCGGCGCCCCAGTTGAGATCGACGGCCTTGGCCTTGCGCTCGCCGAACTGTTTCCTGAGCGCCTTGTAGACCTCTTCCATATCGATCGACAGCAGCCGCGCGACCACGCCGTCGTAGATCATATTGCGGACCAGCTTGCGCAGCTTGGCGTTGGGACAGACCGGGGCAACCAGTTTGTCGAACGGGATGGGGAAGAAGTGCAGGTCGCTGCGCAGTTCGTCGAGCTTGAGGGGCTCGTCATAGATCACAGCCGAGCCGCCGTCCAGCTTCATGACGTCTTCGCGCGCGGTTTCGGGATTCATGGCCACCAGGATGTCGATTTCCTTGCGGCGGCCGATGTAGCCATATTTGCTGGCGCGGATGGTGAACCAGGTCGGCAGGCCGGCGATGTTCGAGGGGAACATGTTCTTCCCCGAAACCGGAATGCCCATCTGGAACAGGGAGCGCATCAGAACGCTGTTGGCTGTCTGGCTGCCCGACCCGTTGACGGTGGCTATCTGAATACTGAAGTCGTTGACAACAGGTTTGCCCGGTTGGCCCGGCTGAGATTCCACCGGGGACACTTCTAAAGTTGACATCGATCGGGAATCCTTCTGAAGGGAGTGTGACCCAAAATCACGTACGTTTCAATTATATGCGAAATTCCGAAGAGGCCGGCTGCACGGCGGTGTCTGAAATCTTGCGTTAACATTTCATGGGGCGTCCCGGTTTTGATCTATTCTTCTTCTGCTTCAAACTCTGATTCAGGCAGTTCGGCTTTGGTGGCCACGCACTCGATAGTCTGCTGGCGGGTCGGTTCCGCCTTCTTGGGGACTATTCGAAGGAGTGGCAGCGCGGGCGTCTGATGTCCCATTCTTGCCGTGATGTCGCGGAGGAATTCGCGAGCGTAAGGCCAGCAATTGAAAACCGCCGTTCCCCTACTAAATGAAGAGACTTCCTCCGTGGAGGGGTTGTAATCCTGGTGGAGCAGGTAGCTCACCTCGAAGGTGCAATTCACCATAAACAGGCGCTCTGGGGGTTCTGACGAGTCCCACGCAGAATACTCGAAGGATACTTCAACAATAAGGGAATCTTCGTAGCGCGATGGAGAAATATTGCTGATCATCGGCTTTACCGCAAAGGGCTCCCTGAATTTGGTTGCCGCCTTCGCCTTGGTTGCCGAGCTTGATAGCAACTTCACATCTTGGATTTCGCACTTCTCCTGAAGCGCGGCAAGCGCCCGTATTTGGTCTTTAGTCTGGGAGAGCTGCATTTTCTAGGCTGCGATGCAGTTATCCGTGAGCAAAGCTTCTTGCCCGGCAACCGATTCGCTGTCCATCGTCGTCGCCTTCGACGGCATGTACTGGGTGTGCGGAGAGGTGAGGGCGAAGACGATATCATGCCCCTCAAATACAACAATGGACTCCGGCACTTGCTGTTCCAGAGATTTCAGATTTCTTCGGGCCGCTTCGGGATCTGTCTTCAAACGGATCAACTCATCCATGGCCTTATCTTGGATTTGCCCAGATTCCCATCTCTTTACGCTCGCAACCCCTGTTCCGAGGTATTCCGAGAATCGCTGTTGTGTCATGCTCAATTGGGCACGTCGGGCACGAATCTCGGCGCCTGTCAGCAGCCCGCGGCTTTCGCGATATGCGTCAGAAACGAGCTTGGTAAACTCCGCACTCTGCGCGCTGTCAACGGTCTGAAATCCACACAGCTCGCATCGCAGCCCGTGCATCTTGACAGTGAACGATTCACCTTGACGAGAACTGGTCAGATGAACCTCCCCAGGCAGAAGAGTGTCGTTACCGCACTTAAAGCAGATCATCGCGGCTTAATGTCTCCCTTATACTTATCGGCGGCTTCGTGAAAGGAATACACGGCTAATCTGGTTGAGCCAGAGCCAGAAACCAAGGCAAACTTAAAGTACAGGTCCTTTTTGAACTCCTCGGAGTGCCAACAAAATGCATAGAGATGGCGTCCTTTGAACGGCGGGTGTGAAGAAACATCGTCGGGAGGTTGGGGACCCAATCGGCAGGCAGGCAAAATCTCCTGAAGCGCGATATCCACAGCCATAAGACGCTCCCTTTCAGTCAGAATGTCAAGGTAGTAGAATTCAGCTTCAACCTTCTCGTTGCCTAGCCAGAATCGGCCATATTCTTCGATGGCCTTTTTCGCTGCCGCAATCGCGGACAGCGAATCTAGCTGTAAGAATGGTATCATTTGATCCGTGGTTAGGTCAAGCCTTTTTATGATATCTGATGGTACCTGTGGTACGAAAGTGTCCAAATCATACGATATCCTGCTGATGTGGATACCTTATCCTACGCCAAAAGCTCCCCCTAAACTCCATACTTTGGTAGTGATCCCCACTTCCATCGCAGGCGTGACGCCCAGCGCCTTCTGAGTCCAGCAGAGGTTGTAGTAGGCGAAGTGCATCTCTCCAACTATTTGAGCTTTACTTTCAGCGATTTTACTGGATAGAATTGAAGAGGCCGAAGTGGGAGTCGGACCCGTCGCTCGGGAGTTGCAGGCTCCCGTCCCAGGACCATCCGAGATTAGCGCCTCGGCCATAGGCGGGGCCACAGGAATGCGGCCCCGCAAGCCTTCCAAGTGATCAACTTGGACACATTTTGCTTGCGGTGGCCCTCGAGTCGGGTTAGAATCCTTGTAGAGCGTCTGTTTCGTAGCGTTCGCTCGATTCTAGAGACAAAGCTTGGGGCCGGTGGAACGGCCCTTTTGCTTTTTTAGATCCCCTTCTTGTAGTAGCGTCCTCTTCGTTTTACCGCCCGCTCCTTCTCTACAAGCTTCCGGAGAACGACATATGGATAGTTGGGATGCATCTTAATCTGATCCTTTTCCGCCGCCTTCATAATTTCTGGAGGCGCGATTCCCATTGTGCCGCTTGCAGCAATTAAGCCGTCTATCCACTCCACCTTGTTGAGGGCTTCCGAGGCAGTTCCGTTGTCCGCCATGGACAAGGTGCCTCCGGAGTAGTCCTCGCGCGGTTCGCCCGATTCTTCGACAGGACTTTCTTTCACGATTTTCAGGTTCATGCGTTGCTTGCGTACCTGGATGAGGTTCTTCAGGCTTGTGACCTCGGTCTGCCATTCGGCCTCAACCTCTGTGGCACGCATCCGATCTGTGGCTGCTCTTGCGAGTTCCCGTTCCGCATTCTTGAGCCCCTGTTCCAGGGTCTCGATCGATATCAGTTCATTCCCCATGCCATCAAGTATAGGATAGATGAATTGGATTGTCAAATGGGTGGATGGAGTCTTACCGATGGGGCGAATAAAAGGTGTCCATCCCATCTATCCTTCTTCGGCCTTCCGCCACCCTGGGGTTTCCCTAGACGCCGCCGCCGGCATGCGCTGTTGCTTGTGATTTGCATGGCCTGCGCACAGAATAGAGGTTTATGAAGAACAGAAGCCGCTTTTCCCGAATGGGGCCCATCCTGCTCGCGTTCGCCGGGATGGCGTGCGCCCAGGTCCGCTCCGTAACGTCGGCCACGGCGGCGCAGTTCGAGTTCAGCTTTCCGGCGACCAATGGCAGCACGCAGCACATCGCGCTCGACCACTTCCTTTTCAATGGCCAGCCGTTCACGCCTGCCACCAACGCGGCGCGCACGCGGCAACTGGCGGCCGGCGTGAGCGAGGTTTCGATCGATGCGCAATCCGTGGGCGAGTGGGAGTTCGACCTGGGCGATGACAGCAGCTACTTCGGACTGGGCGAGCGGTTCGACCGGCTGAACCATGCGCATACGGTTGTGAGGAACGGCTCGCGCGACGCCGGCAATGCCAAGGGCACCAATACGTATCAGCCGGTGCCCTTCTTCATGAGCCTGCGCGGGTATGGGCTGTGGGTGGACACCACCAGCGAAGCCACCTTCGATTTCAACCTGACGGAGCGCTACCGCGTGCGCATCAAGGCATATGGCCGCAACCTGCGGTTGGTGCTGATCGAAGGCCCGCGGTTCCCGCTGATCCTGGATCGGTTCACGGCGCTGGTGGGGCGGCAGGAATTGCCGCCTTACTGGGCCTTCGCGCCCTGGAAGGCGCGCGATTACCACCGCAACCGGCAGGAAGTGGAAGAAGACGTCGACCGGTATCGGACGCTGGGGCTGCCGGCGTCAATCGTCCTGATCGACAGCCCGTGGGCCACCAACTACAACAGCTACGAGTTCAACCCCAAGCAGTTCGACGACGTGCCGAAGATGATCGCGCATATCCACGACGAGGGTTATAAGTTGATTCTCTGGCACACGCCGTGGATCGACCAAAAAACCAACCGGCCGGGCGAGCAGGGATTCGCGGATAAGATCCCGTTGACGGAGTCGAGCAACTTCGCCGAGGCGGAGCGCAACGGCTATTTTCTGCACCGGCCGGATGGTTCCACCTATATCGCCGATTGGTGGAAGGGAACCGGCGGGCTGATCGATTTCACCAACCCGGCGGCTAAGAAGTGGTGGCAGGGGCAACTGGGCAAGGTCATCGCGATGGGCGCGGACGGATTCAAAGATGACGACGCCGAAGGCAATTTTCTGGGCGACGTGAAATTCGCGAACGGTGAAGACCAGAGGCTGATGCGCACGCAATATGCCGTGGACTACAACCACGCGGTGGCGGAAGCGCTGGCCGGGCGCAAGGGTAAAGACTGGGTGCTGTTGCAGCGCAGCGGCACAGCCGGATCGAACGGGCTGCCGCTCTTCTGGAGCGGCGATAACGACGCCACGTTTTCCACCGAAAACGGCCTGCCCACGGTAGTGACGGCCGGGCTGAATGCGGGCATGAGCGGTATTTCCCTGTGGGTGAGCGACCTGGGCGGCTACAACAAGCGATCGCGCTACGAAGGAGACGACGTGCTCTTCGCCCGCTGGACCGAATACTCGGCGCTCTCGCCCGGCATGGAAGTGATGAGCGGGATGAACCTGGGGCCGTGGGATTACGGCGACGCGGCGCTCGGCATCTTCCGCCAGTATTCGGTGCTGCACATGAGCCTGTTCCCCTACCGCTACGCGGCGGCGCAGGAGAGCGCGCGCAATGGTCTGCCGACGATGCGCGCGCTGGCTCTGATGCACCAGGACGACGCCGAGGCGCGCGACGCCGAGACGGAATATTATCTGGGTCCGGACCTGCTGGTGGCGCCGGTGCTGAGCCCGGTGACGCAGCGGGCGGTCTATCTGCCGGAGGGCAATTGGATCGACTATTGGACCGGCCAGCCGCTCGCCGGCCGGCGGACGGTGGTGGCCGACGCGCCGCTCGACCGCATTCCGCTGTACGTGCGGGCGGGCGCGATTCTGCCGAAGATCCCGGACGACGTGATGACCCTGGTGCCGCAGAAAGAATACAAAGACCAGAAGGTGAAATCGCTGGACGATCGCCGCGTGTATGAAATCTATCCCGGCGCTCCGCTGCGCGCGCTGACGGATTTCGAAGGCCGCCAGCTCGCGCCGGGCGCCGAACCGGGCAGCCTGGTGCTGACCGGGCAGGGCGCGCGGGTGATTCTGCGCTGGCGATTCGGCGGGCCAACAAGCCTTACGCTCAACGATCGGAAACTGGGGCTGGTGA
Source organism: Bryobacteraceae bacterium (assembly GCA_050014595.1). Taxonomy (GTDB): domain Bacteria; phylum Acidobacteriota; class Terriglobia; order Bryobacterales; family Bryobacteraceae; genus PALSA-129. The sequence continues at coordinate 16,017 of JBEKDA010000029.1, read as the reverse complement.
AGGCCGCCGATGGAAGCGTCTCGGTGGAGTTCGATCAGTCTGGAACCAGCCGCGTGAAGTGGCAGTAGTCAGAAGTCAGGAGTCAGGAGTCAGAATGAAAATATTCGCGGTGCGAGAAGGCGATGACCAACGGGACGTGCTAAGTCGTGCGCCAAGATTCCTTGAGCCCAAAGCGCAAGCCGGAGCGGTTGTCATTCTGACTCCTGACTCCTGACTCCTGTCTTCTCATTCCCTTCAGCAGACCCGCGAGAATTCCATCTCCAGGAGGCTGGCCAGCTTCTCGATCTTGGCGGCGATGTGTCCGACGCCCGCCGCGCAGTGGTGGGCAGGGCCATGGGCGGCCCATTCGGTGACGAAGCGGCGCGCTCCGATGGGGAACCGATAGCGGCTGTTGGTGTTGCCGATCTCCAGAATGGGTCCGGGGACCGATTCACCTTCGGCGGCGAGCAGCTTCAACTTGCCGTGAGCGGACTCCGTCACCGAGAGCAGCGTCACCGGTCCGTGCTTCACGGACATCTCGACGGAAAGGCCGCGGCCCACCTTGCCGTGGTAGACGGAAAGCGGGCGGACTTTGGTTTTTCCCTGGGCGATCAAGACATGGCCCGGGCCGTCGTGGCCCATGAGCACCAGGTCGTCACGGAAATCCATGGCGTAGAATTCGGTGAACGAGCCGCCCGCGCCGAAGGCGTCCATAATCTTCATGGCCTGCACGTTCTTGATCTCCAGCTCGCCGGCGACGGCGATGCCGCGGGCGGTGAGCAGGCTGTTGCCGAGGATGATGGAGCTGATGGCGTCCTGGTTGGCGGGATTGCCGGCACCGCTGTAGAAATAAGCCAGCGCCGTGAGGCCGTGGGCTTCCACCAGGCGATCGAGGGCCACGGAAGTTCGTGCGGCTTGCGCCAGGTCTTCAGGCGGGCAGTCCGGCTGTATATCGAAGGTCTCGGCGAATTCGGCGAGCCGCCGCTCGATTGCGGAGTCGCTGGCTGCGGCGCGCAAAGCCGCCAGTTCTTCGACTTCGATCATCTCGATGTGGCCGCCGAAGGTGGCGCATTCGAGCGTGAGGTCGGTATAGATATCGAGCATGCCACCGTAATAATGGCCCATGACGCCGAGGCGGTTGTGCTCCATGACGGTCGAGACGCGCGCGGCGGAGACCCAGCCGGCGATCTCGGTCCAGGCGGCGGGGTCGTCTTCGAGCATGCCGGTGACCTGGCGGAAGGGGATGCGGCAGCGCTGAAAGACGTTGGCGATTTCCGGGACGGAACAGGCCTGGCACCAGGCCAGAAACTCGCCGGTCATGCGGGTGCGGTCGCCCATGCTATTGAAAGCGGCGTAATCGATGGCGGCGGCGGGCGCCAGGCTGAGGACGATGACCGGCACGCGCGCGCGGCGCACCACCGGCAGGACCGTGGAAGAGAGCGCATAGGTGGTGACGTAGAGAAAGATGAGATCGACATCGGCCTGGCGGAAGCGGTGGCCGGCTTCGAGGGCCTTTTCGGGAGTGTCGATCAAGCCGAGGTCGACCACCTCGACGTGCATGGCGCCGAGCCGTTCGGCCACTTGGCGCAGGTAGCCTTGGAGGCGTTCCTCCAGGCCGGGGAACTGCTGCCAATATGCCCGGAGTCCGATGCCAAACAGGCCGATCCGGGTGACATAGGAGCTGGTTGAGGTCCGCAAAGCGGTATTGTACACGCGCACAGCCGCCGGTGGCACGCCTGCTGTTGCGAAGTGTCTGTGACAATGGAGTCTGGCATGTTCCTTTTCGACTGGTTTCGCTCGTTCCTGCCGATGCACAACCCGCTCGGGTTCGGGGCGAGCGACTTCCTGGAACTGGCGCTGGTGTGCCTGCTGATCCTGCTGATGGTGGCGCGCGCCGGACTGGGGCCGGCGGCGGCGCGGTTCGCGGAGAAGACCGGTTGGGTCATGCTGCTGCTCTTCGTGACGCCGCTCGCGCTGCGGTTGGCGCTGCTGCCGAAGTTCCCGGCGCCGGTCCCGGGCGGGGCCGACGACTATGGGTACCTGCTGCTGGCCGATACGCTGCGGCACTTCCGCCTGGCCAATCCGATGCATCCGATGCACCGGTTTTTCGAGACGGTGTTCGTGCTGCAGGAGCCCAAATACAGTTCCATCTATCCCGCCGGACAGGGGCTGGTGCTGGCGCTGGGATGGATGGTGTTCGGCCATCCGTGGGCTGGCGTGCTGCTGGGCGCGGGGGCATTCTGCGCACTGTGTTATTGGATGCTGCGCGGGTGGACCACGCCGGGCTGGGCGCTGGTGGGTGGGCTGCTGGCGGTATGCGAATTCGGGCCGCTCAACGAGTGGATGAATATTTACTGGGGCGGCGCGGTGACGGCGGCGGCGGGCTGCCTGGTGTTCGGCGCGCTGCCGCGATTGAAGAAGGAGCCACGGCGGCGGGACGCGATCCTGCTGGGCGCAGGGCTGGGGATGCACCTGCTCACACGGCCTTACGAATCGATTTTCCTGTGCCTCAGCGCGGCGGTCTTCCTGGTGCGTCCCGCGGCGTGGCACGGGCTCGCGCGGATTGCGCCGGTGGCGGCGCTGACGATGCTCCCGGCCATGGCGTTTACCCTGCTGCAGGCGAAAGCCGTGACCGGAAGCTGGACCACCATTCCCTACGCCCAGAGCCGCTATCAATACGGCGTGCCGACCACGTTCACGTGGCAGTCGAACGCCGTGCCGCATCGCGAGTTGACCACGCAACAGAGACTGACCGCCGAAGGCCAGGCGGCGGAGCACGGCGACGATCCGGAAACGGTGGGCCGATACCTGGAGCGCTGGGGCACGCGCGTGCGCTTCTACCGTTTCTTTGTTGTGGCCCCGCTCTACCTGGCGTTGGCGTTCTTCCTGCCGGCGTTGCGGGAATTCCGATTCGCGTGGGCGGCTGGGACGGTTCTCCTGTTCAGCCTGGGCACCAACTTTTACCCCTACTTTTTCCCGCAGTACGTGGCGGGCGTGGCGTGTCTGTTCATCCTGATGGCGGTGACCGGACTGGAACGATTGAGCCGGATCAGTCCGGAAGCGGGACGACTGGTGGTGTTGCTGGCGGGAGCGCATTTTCTATTCTGGTACGGATTGCACGCCCTGGCAGACAAGGACATCTTCCTGGCCATGCGGCCGTACGAGACCTGGGATTTCGTGAACTTGGGCGATCCCGAAGGCCGCGCGGGCATCGAACACCGGCTCGCGGAGCTGCCCGGGAAAAAGCTGGTCTTCGTGCGCTATGGCGAACTGCACCGGTATCACGAATGGATTCACAATGCGGCCGATATCGATAGCGCGCCGGTGGTGATGGCGCTGGACCTGGGAACGGAAAACGAGAAACTGCGGGCCTATTATCCTGACCGGAGGGCGTGGTTGCTGGAGCCGGACGCGATGCCGGTGCGGCTGACGCCGTACCGGGAGGAGAAGCCGATGTTCGAGGATGTGCGGTGAAACGGCAATCACACAAAATTCGTGTTACACTGATTTTGTGTTGAGAAACATTACCATCACAGTCAGCGAAGAAGCCGCGCGCTGGGCTCGAAAGAAAGCGGCCGACGAGGACACCTCCGTCTCCAAGCTGGTCGGGCGCATGCTTGAGGATCAAATGCGGAGAACGGATGCATACTGGCTTGCGTTCGAGAAGTGGAAGAAGATCAAGCCGATTCCGGGAATCGACGCGGCGCACCGAATGACCCGGGAAGAAGCCAATGAGCGGCGGAGGTAAGCGATTCTTCGTTGACACAAACGTCCTGCTCTACTCGCTGGACCCGGCAGATCCGGCAAAACAGCGAAGGGCCAGCCACTGGATGAAGCTTCTTTGGCACAACCAAGCCGGCCGGATCAGTTGGCAGGTCGTAAACGAGTTCTACTCCAACGCAACTCGGAAATTGCACCGGGAGCCCGCGGGTTTACGGGCCGAAGCGCGATCGCTGGCGCTGTGGGAACCAGTCGGGTTTGGGCTTGGTGTCATTGAACGAGCCTGGCACTGGATGGACAAGGCCGGCTTACCTTATTGGGACAGCCTCATCCTCGCATCGACCGAAGCCGCCGACTGCACTTATCTGTTGAGTGAGGACTTTCAGGCCGGCCAGCGATTCGGCGATATCACCGTCGTGGATCCCTTCCAACGCCGCCCCGAAGAATTCGGGCTTGCGTAGGAAGCCCGTGCCCTACTGCTCGTGCACGTCTTCGAGGTACGTGTAGCCGTGCAGCCCCTCTTCGTAAAACTTCAGCAGCGCGCCGCTCTCTTCATAGGTCAGGCGCCCTTCGCGAAGCGAGGTTTCGACGTCCTTGCGCAGGGTTTGCACCAGGCTGTCGGCTGAGAACTGCACGTAGTTCAAGACCTCGCGGACGGTATCGCCCTTGATCACGGAATCGAGGATCACGTCGCCGGCGGGTCCCAAACGGACGTGCACCGCGTTGGTATCGCCGAACAGGTTGTGCAGATCGCCCAGGATTTCCTGGTACGCGCCCAACAGAAAAGCGCCGAGGTAATAATCGCCGCCGTTGAACGTGTGGAGCAGCAGGGTGCGCTTGACGTCGCGCCGGTCGATGAAGGCGTCCACCTTGCCGTCGGAATCGCAGGTGATGTCGCCGAGCACGGCCGGGCGCGTGGGTTCCTCTTCCAGCCGGTGGATGGGCATGATGGGAAAGAGCTGCTTGATGGCCCAGCTATCGGGCATGCTCTGGAAGAGCGAAAAGTTGCAGAAGTAGGTGTCGGAGAGCATGGCGTCAATGCCTTCCAACTCTTCGGGGAAATAGTCGAGTTGCCGCGCCTGGCTCTGGATTTTGCGCGAGATCGCCCAGTAGAGATTCTCGGCGACGCAGCGCTGTTCGAGCGAAAGATAGCCGAGGCTGAACAGGTTGAGGGCCTGGTCGAGGGCCTGCTGCGCGTCGTGATAGCTTTCGAGCAGGTTCTTGGCGGAGAGGCCGCGGTGCGTCTCCTGCAGGTCGATGAGGGGCTGCTCGGCGTCGGGGGGCGTTTCGGGCGCGACACCGGAATCGGTATCGCCCATGCCGGCGACTCCGAGGACGTTGAAGACCAGCGCGCTGTGATACGCGGCAATGGCGCGGCCACTCTCGGTGATGATGGTGGGGTGCGCCACGTTGACCTCGTCGCAGACGTTCTGGACGTGGTAGATGATGTCGTTGGCGTATTCCTGCAGAGTGTAGTTGACGCTGGATTCGAAATCCGTCTGGGAGCCGTCGTAATCGATGCCCAGGCCACCGCCGACATCGAGGAACTGCAGGCCGGCGCCGGCCCGGGCGAGATCGACGTAGACGCGCACGGCTTCGTTCACCGCGCCTTTGATCTGGCGGATGTTGGTGATCTGGCTGCCCAGGTGGAAGTGCAGCAGGTTGAGGCAATCGGCCATGCCGGCGTCCTTCAGCTCCTGCAGTGCGCGCATGGCTTCCGTGGCCGACAAACCGAACTTGGAGCGGTAACCGCCCGACGATTTCCACTTGCCGGAACCGCGGCTGGCCAGCTTCACGCGCAGCCCCATGCGCGGTCGCACACCCACCCGCTGGCTGTACTTGAGGATCAGGCGCAACTCGGTGTACTTTTCGACCACCGGGACGATGGTGCGCCCCAGCTTCTGGGCGAGCATGGCCATCTCGATGTATTCGTCGTCCTTGAAGCCGTTGCAGATGATGGGAGTGTCGTTGTCGGCCAGGGCCATGACGGCCATCAACTCGGGTTTGGAGCCGGCCTCCAGCCCAAAATGGAAGGGCTTGCCGAATTCCAGGACTTCTTCCACCACCTGCCGCTGCTGGTTCACCTTGATGGGGTACACACAGCAGTAGCCGCCCTGGTATTTATGTTCTGCAATGGCGGTTCCAAATGCGCTGTGCAGTTCGCCGAGGCGGTGCTTCAGAATATCGGCAAAGCGGACAAGGATAGGGAGGCCGATGCCGCGCAGCACGAGGGTATCGACCAGTTCCTTGAGGTCGATCGAGCGCGCGGGGTCCTTTTCCGGGTGCACGCGGATGTGGCCGTTGTCGCCAACCGAGAAATACCCCTTGCCCCAACTGGCGACATCATAGAGGTCGCTGGCGCGTTGCGGTGTCCAGCGTTCCGTCGGCTCCATGACCAGCGAGCCCTTGCGGCCGTTTCTTTCCAATTCTTGTTCCGCTCCTTTAGGTCAGGTCTAAACCTTCAGTGTCCAACGAAACGGCGGGCAGGGCAAGAAAAAACTGATGACAATAAAGCGAGAAGAAACCAGCGCTCAGTCAGATGCCACTGGCCGCTATCCCGGAATCACCGCCGTCCAAGGCCTCTTCCGCGCCAGTTCGTACAGCCCCCGGTCGAACGTCACCAGGGCCGCATCGCTCTGCACAGCCCACGCCAGCAGGTAACAGTCTCCCACCCACTTGCTGGCCGCCTTTCCGGCGAACGGCGCCGTTACTTCGCGGAACGCCTTCTCCAGATTCCGGGGCTCCGGGTAAAAAACCACGCGCGGATCCTTCAGCCACCTGTCATACACACCCCAGGCTTTCCCAAGCGTCAGCGTGTGTTCCTCCATCACAGCCGGGTTCGTCAAGAGCCGCAACAATCCGAGCTGCGTGTACCACGAGAAAGCCAGCCGCGACCGCTCCGGCAACAGTCCGAGCCAGGTCCAGGCTTCCCCGTTGTGCCGGTGACCAGCAACCGAGAGCGCCAGCCATACGTTGAGGTCAGGAAAGAACGAGGTCATGCGGGTTCTCGTCCTCCGGGAAACGCGGACCCAGTTTCCCCGGTCCCTTCACCAGCGGCCCCATAACGCGGTCGCCCTTTACTTCAGCCGTGTAGGTTTGCTCGATTGCGCGGACGATCAGCGCCCGGATGGAAGTCCCGGACTTCTCCGCTCGCTCCCGCAGCCTGTCGTGGAGGGGTTCCGGGATGTCCACCGTGGTTCGCACTGCCATGACATAATTATGTCACAAGTGACATGATCATTGTTCACATGGGCAGGCGTCTTTCACAATTCCGGCCATGCCACCATCTGCGTTGATCGGCGGCCCTGATTGGTCCCTCATTCGTCTCCGCCCCCTCCTCCGCTTGGCAGCCATTACCAGCTATTCACATATCAGTGCAGACGGCGGCGCAGGAAGGCGGGGATATCGCGCGAACCCTGTGTGACCGCTACAATTTCAATGGGCCGATATTCGGCACGATAGATGATCACGTAGGAGCCGACCGGCCAGAACAGTACCGGCAAGCCAGTGAGGTCTTCGCGCCTATGGCCCATGCCAGGCGCGCTTCCAAGGGCTTCGAACGCATCAAACAGTTTGACTATCCAGCGATCGGCAGCATCGATGTTGTCGGCGGCGATGTATTCCCAGATTTCCTCAAGGTCGAGATCGGCATCAACGCTGAGAACATAGCCCGTCACGGACATAGCTTCCGGCGGTCTTGCGATTTTCGCTGAAGCTTCGCGCGCGATTCTGCGGGATCGACCTTTTCGCCGCGGTCCAACGAAGCCAGCCGCCGCCCAAGCTCCTGATTGAATTCCGCGAGCTGGCTGGCGCGGGCCCGGTCGTGCTCTTCGAGAAGTCGCAGGGCTTCCCTGACGACTTCGCTGGCTGAATTGTAGCGGCCCGAACCGACCTTGACGCTGACGAAGTTTTCCAACTCAGGCGTGAGAGAGACATTCATAACGATACCCCATATTTCTGTCTTCACCCTAGCTGGAATAACGAACTTTGTCAATCTTTATCACGCCCGTGCACAAGCCTTGTCTCCCTCATTCGCCGCTCGCCTGCACCCATTCGCCCTCTCCCCGCATCCATTAAATGCGTAATCTTGACTAAAAAGTATGGATTAGCTAATGTGGAATCAGGGCAATAGTTTAGGAGTCCAATCCGGTGAGTGAATCCACCAATACCATCGAGACCTTTGCGAATCAGGAATATAAGTGGGGCTTCGTCACGGATATCGAAGCCGATTCGATTCCCCGCGGTCTGAGCGAAGACGTCGTCCGGCTGATTTCCGCCAAGAAGAACGAGCCGGAGTGGCTGCTCGAATGGCGCCTGAAAGCCTACCGGCACTGGCTCACCATGAAAGAGCCCACCTGGGCAAACGTACATTACCCCAAGATCGACTACCAGGACATCATTTACTATTCGTCGCCCAAGGCCAAGAAAGACGGTCCCAAGAGCCTGGATGACGTGGACCCGGAGCTGCTGAAAACCTACGCCAAGCTCGGGATTCCGTTGCAGGAGCAGGCCATCCTGGCGGGCGTAGCGGTGGACGCGGTTTTCGACAGCGTGTCGGTGGCCACCACCTTCAAAGCCAGGCTGAACGACCTGGGGATCATCTTCGGCTCGTTTTCCGAAGCCGTCCAGCAGCATCCCGACCTGGTGCGGAAATACCTGGGTTCGGTGGTTCCCACCTCCGACAATTTCTTTGCGGCGCTGAACTCCGCGGTGTTCAGCGATGGGTCGTTCTGCTACGTGCCCAAGGGCGTGCGCTGCCCGATGGAGCTTTCGACCTACTTCCGCATCAACGCCAAGGACACCGGGCAGTTCGAGCGCACCCTGATTGTCGCCGATGAAGGCGCGTACGTCAGCTACCTGGAAGGCTGCACCGCCCCGATGCGCGACACCAACCAGTTGCACGCGGCGGTGGTGGAACTGGTGGCGCTGGACAACGCGCAGATCAAGTATTCCACCGTGCAGAACTGGTATCCCGGCGACAAGGAAGGCAAGGGCGGCATCTACAACTTCGTCACCAAGCGCGGCGCCTGCCGCGGCGTCAATTCCAAAATTTCCTGGACCCAGGTGGAGACCGGCTCGGCCATCACCTGGAAGTATCCGAGCTGCATCCTGCAAGGCGACAACTCGGTGGGCGAGTTCTACTCGGTGGCGCTGACCAACAATTACCAGCAGGCCGATACCGGCACCAAGATGATTCACATCGGGAAGAACACCACTTCCACGATCGTGTCGAAAGGCATCTCCGCCGGCCACGGGCAGAACACCTATCGCGGCGGCGTGAAGATTCTAAAATCGGCCGCCGGCGCGCGCAACTACTCGCAGTGCGATTCCCTGCTGCTGGGCGATAAGTGCGGCGCGCACACGTTCCCGTACCTGGAAGTGAAGAATACCTCGTCGCAGGTGGAACACGAAGCCTCCACATCGAAGATTGGGGAAGACCAGATTTTCTACTGCCGGCAGCGCGGCATTTCCAGCGAAGACGCGGTTTCCATGATCGTGCACGGATTCTGCAAGGAAGTCTTCCGCGAACTCCCCATGGAGTTCGCCGTGGAGGCCCAGAAGCTGCTGGGAGTGAGTCTCGAAGGAAGCGTTGGATAGAGGACAAATGGCATTACTGGAAATCAAAGATCTGCACGCGCAGGTAGGCGGGCGTGAAATTCTAAAGGGCATCGATTTGACGGTCGAGGCGGGCGAAGTGCACGCCATCATGGGACCGAACGGCTCCGGCAAGAGCACGCTGGCGCAGGTCCTGGCGGGGCGCGAACTGTACGTCGTGACGGGCGGCGAAGTGATTTACGACGGCCAGGATCTGCTGGCGATGTCGCCCGAAGACCGCGCGCGTAGCGGCATCTTCCTGGCGTTCCAATACCCGGTGGAGATTCCGGGCGTCAGCAACCTGTATTTTCTGAAGGCGGCGCTGAACACCATCCGCCAGAGCCGCGGCGAGGAAGAACTGGACGCCATGGACTTCCTCGACCTGGTGCGGGAAAAAATGAAGCTGATGGAGATGGACCAGACGCTGCTCAACCGCCCGGTCAACGCCGGCTTCTCCGGCGGCGAAAAGAAGCGCAACGAGATTTTCCAGATGGCCGTGCTGGAGCCCAGGCTGGCCGTGCTGGACGAAACCGATTCGGGCCTGGACATCGACGCGCTCAAGCTGGTCTCCGCCGGCGTGAATGCGATGCGCAGCCCGGAGCGGGCGATGATCGTGGTGACGCACTACCAGCGGCTGCTCAACCACATCGTGCCGGACTTTGTGCACGTGCTGTCGGAAGGCAGGATCGTGAAATCGGGCGGCAAGGAACTGGCGCTGCAGCTCGAAGAGAGCGGCTACGCCGGGCTGGGAATCCACGACGAGGAAGCGGCATGACAGCGGTGGCGGAACAAACCGGCGCGTGGCTGGCGGAATTCACGCAGCTTCCGGCGGCAACGCCGTGGGTCCAGGAATTGCGCGAAGCGGCGTTCCAGGGTTTCGCCAAACTGGGCTTCCCTACCACCCATGACGAGGAGTGGCGATTCACGAACGTCGCACCCATCGCCCGCGCGAACTTTCAAGGCGGCGTTGGCGACTATTGGTGCAACCGTCCGGGTCCAGTTGAAGTCTTAAGCGCCGAGGAAGCACGTCAGCACCTGGCGCATTATGCGGCTTTCGAACGCAGCGCCTTCGCGGCGCTGAATACGGCCTTCCTGCGGGAAGAGAATTGGGTCGCCATCCGGATTCCGGCGGGCGCCGTGATCAGAACGCCGATTGAGATCAAGTACGACGTCCAGGACTTCGGGCCCTCAATGGCGGTTCATCCGCGGACGCTGATTCTGGCCGGCGCGGATTCGCACTGCACCATTGTGGAAACCTATACCGGCACTGGCAGCTACTTCACCAACGCCGTGACGGAAATCGTGGCCGGCGACCGCGCGGTGGTGGACCACTACAAGATTCAGCGCGAGTCGCTTGAGGCGTTCCACGTGGCCACGCTCGCCGCGCAATTGGGGCGCAGCGCGAATTTCGTCTCGCATTCGATTGCGCTCGGCGGCGCGCTGGTGCGCAATGACGTCAACGTGGTGCTTTCCGAAGGCACCGAGGCCACCATCAACGGCCTTTACATCGTCAACGGCGCCCAGCACATCGACAATCACACGTCGATCGACCACGTCAAGCCGCACGGCACCAGCCACGAATTGTACAAGGGCATCCTGGACGACCAGGCCAGGGCGGTTTTCAACGGGCGCATCATCGTCCGGCAGGACGCCCAGAAGACCGACTCCAAGCAGACCAACAAGAACCTGGTGTTGTCGGACGACGCGGTGATTGACACCAAGCCGGAGCTGCAGATCTGGGCCGACGACGTGCGGTGCACGCACGGGGCCACCATCGGGCAATTGGACGCGGAGTCGCTGTTCTACCTGCAATCGCGCGGCATCGGCAAGCAGCAGGCGCGCAGCCTGCTGACGTACGCGTTCGCGCAGGACATCGTGGAGCGCATCAAGGTACCGGCGCTGAGAGACTCGCTGGAGCGGATCCTTTTCGAGAAATTCCATGAGCACAGTGAGAAGTGAAATAGCGGCCGGTTTCGATGTGCAGAAGGTCCGGGAAGATTTCCCTGTCCTGAAGCAGACCATCCACGGCATGCCGCTGGTGTACCTGGATAGCGCGGCCACGGCACAGAAGCCGTTCGCGGTGATCGACGCCATCCGCAAATTCCACGAAGTGGATTGCGCCAACATCCACCGCGGCGTGCACGAGCTGAGCCAGCGCTCGACAGCGGCCTACGAAGAGACGCGATCGAAGGCGCGGCGTTTTTTGAACGCGCGCTTCAAGAACGAGCTGATCTTCGTGCGCGGCACCACCGAGGGCATCAACCTGGTGGCGAGCTCCTGGGGCCGCCACAACGTCAAAGCCGGCGACGAGATCATGATCTCCGCGATGGAGCATCACTCCAACATCGTGCCCTGGCAGATGCTGTGCGAAGAACAGGGCGCCAGGCTGCGGGTCATCCCCATGAACGACCGCGGCGAGCTGATCCTGGAAGAGTGCGAAAAGCTGCTCAACCCGCGCACCCGCATGGTGGCGGTGACGCACGTGTCGAACGCGCTGGGCACCATCAACCCGGTGCGGCAGATCATCGAGATGGCGCACCAGGCCGGGGCGCTGGCGCTGATCGACGGCGCGCAGGCGGCGCCGCACATGAAGGTGGACGTGCAGGCGCTCGACGCGGACTTCTATGCCTTCTCCGGCCACAAAGTAGTGGGGCCGACGGGCATCGGAATTCTGTACGGCAAGACCAAGCTGCTGAACGCCATGCCTCCCTACCAGGGCGGCGGCGACATGATTAAGACGGTCACGTTCGAGAAGAGCACCTATGCCGACCTGCCTTACAAGTTCGAAGCGGGCACGCCCAACATCGCCGGCGGAATCGGGCTGGGCGCGTCGTTCGATTACGTGAACCACCTGGGGCTCGACCAGATCGCGGCTTACGAGCACGAGTTGCTGCTGTACGGCACGGAAGCGCTTTCGCAAATTCCGGGGCTGCGGATCATCGGCACGGCGCGGGAAAAGGCCGCCGTGCTTTCCTTCGTGATCGAGGGGATTCATCCGCATGATATCGGCACGGTGCTGGACCGGCAGGGAATCGCGGTCCGGACAGGCCACCATTGCGCACAGCCGGTGATGGACTGGTTCCACGTGCCGGCCACCACCCGCGCCTCGCTGGCGTTTTACAACAGCACGGCGGAAATCGACGCGCTGGCGGCCGGCCTCAAGAAAGTGAAGGAGATTTTCTCCTGATGGTTGACGATCTTTACCAGGAAATCATTCTGGACCACACCAAGCATCCCCGCAATTGTCATGCGATGGCGGATGCCACCCGCAGCGCCGAGGGCTACAACCCTCTCTGCGGCGACAAGCTGAAACTGTTCATCAAGATCGAGGGCGACATGGTGAAGGACGCGAGCTTCGTGGGCTCGGGCTGCGCCATTTCGACGGCTTCGGCATCGCTGATGACCGAGAGCCTGAAGGGCAAGACCCGCGAGGAAGCCTTCAAACTGCTCGAAAAGTTCCACGATTTGCTGACCACCGATACCCCGGTCAGCAAGGACCTGGGCAAGCTGGTGGTATTTTGCGGCGTGCGCGATTACCCGGCGCGCGTGAAATGCGCCACGCTGGCCTGGCACACGCTGAAAACGGCGCTCGACGGAACGCCCGAGACGGTCACCACCGAATGAATCTCCAAGAGCAGGTCATCGCCGCGCTGAAGAAGGTCTACGACCCGGAGATGCCTGTCAACATCTACGAGCTGGGCCTGATTTACGATTGCGCGGTGGACCAAGCCGGCCAGGTGGCGCTCCGCATGACGCTGACCGCGCCCAATTGTCCGGTGGCTGGAACGCTGCCGGCCGACGTGGAACGGGCGGCGCGCGCGGTACCCGGCGTGACCGGCGTGAAACTGGAACTGACGTTCGACCCGCCGTGGACCAAGGATCGCATGTCGGAAGCGGCCAAGCTGGCGCTCGGCCTGGAGGACCTCATTCCCATCGCGAGGCTGCAAAGAAGATGAAACTGAGCTCCAACGAAGAATATGGCGTGCGCTGCCTGGTGCGGCTGGCTTATGCGGGCTTCGCGGGGCAAGGTCTGACCATCCCGGAAATCAGCGCGGCGGAAGGCGTATCCACGGCCTATGCCGCCAAGCTGCTGCGCGTATTGCGCAAGGGCGGCTTCGTGAAAGCGGCCCGCGGCAAAGAGGGCGGCTATACGCTGGCGCGGCCGGCCGAAGAGATCGCCATCAGCGACGTCATCGGCGTGTTGGGCGGCCGCTTGTTCGAGACCGATTTCTGCGACAGCCATACCGGTCAGGCGTCCATCTGTACGCGCTCGGTGGATTGCTCGGTGCGGTCGCTATGGCGCGCCGTGCAGGTGGCCGTGGACCAGGTGCTGGCTAAAGCCACACTGCGCGATCTGTTGCAGAACGAAGAAGAGATGAATTCCTGGGTGCGCACCATTCCGGGCGCGAACGGGCTGACGCTGTTGCAGTAGGAAGCGGGTGCGGGACAGAGAAGTTAAAGCCGAGGGCTGGTAGCGCATCAGCCCGTCAGGGCGAAAGATGCTAGCCCATGGCGTGAGCCGCTGGCGTGAGCCGTGGGAACAGAGCGAAAGGTGCCAGCCCCGGAACGGGGCGAAAGAGGGCATCCTGCCTTACGGAACGTGTCTCGGCGCCTTCTCTTTCGCCCCGTTCCGGGGCTGGACGATATGACGACATCTTCCCAGTGCTGACGCACTGGGCTAGTTTCTGCCGCCCCTGTCGGGGCTCAGTTCACGGGAGTCATCACGCTGGTATCATCAGAGAGGACACCTTCCATGCGGTTCGCGCGAATCACGGTTGACCCCGTCGTGGCTACTGGCAAGCCTTGCATACGCAATCTGCGCTTCCCGGTATCGCGGCTACTCGGTCTGCTGGCGGCTCGGGAGACCAGGGAGTCGATTTTGAGCGCCTATCCCTACCTGGAGGAGGCGGATATCGACGAGGCCTTACATTATGCGGCCTGCCTTTCGGAAGACGAGACGGTTGAGCTGAGTCGGTGAAGTTTTTGGTCGATATGCCGCTGTCGCCGGACTTGGCGCAGTGGCTGCGAGCCGAAGGCCATGACGCCGTCCATGCAAGTGAACTCTCCATGAACCGGAGTCCGGACTCAGAGGTTCTTCAATCTGCAACCCGCGGCGGGCGCGTCGTCATCACGGCAGACCAGGACTTCCCGAGACTTCTGGCCGGGTTGGGTTCGACCGGACCGGGGCTGATCCTACTGCGCGGCGGGAACTACAGCGAAGCCGAAAGCCGGGATTGTGTACGCCGTGTCCTGATGTCGGTTGCGCACGCAGAATTACCTGGATCCGTTGTCGTGGTTGACCGTGAAAGAATCCGGCGACGACGGCTTCCTATCTGAGTCTGTGCGGGTCGGGTGCGAGGTGATGTTCCTGAGGCGGCTGTAGAGGGGACTCCGGGACTGGGCTTAACTTAGTACACGATTTCAGAAGTACTTCCGCATGTTTTGCAGGTGGGGCAGGCGGTGGCGCCTGCCCGTCCGCCTTCAACCGCCTCACTTTCGGTGCGTGACCCTTACGTAAGCGGGGAAACCCTGCCCGCGCGAAACGCAGTCAACGCATCGCTAGTAGCGCATCGATCGCCAGCTCGGTACTGCGTTCGCCATCCGAGTTTCTGACGTGGGGCTTGAAGTAGATCTTACCGTCGCGCCCGATGAGGAAGGTCGTTGGAAAAGCGCTTACACCGTAGACGCCGGTGCACCATTCAATGTCGCCCTTGAGCGGGAGCCAGTTGATCTGTTCGCTCCGCAAGAGCGGCATTACAAATGGCTCCTGGCCAGCGATCGCATTGATCGCAAGAAACGCGACGTCGTTGTTGTCCTTGTACTTGTCGATAAGCTTTCGCACATAGGGAAACGAAGCACGGCACGGCCCGCAGTTAGGAAACCAGAAGTCGAGCACAACTACGCTTCCTTTGTAATCCCCCAGTGAAATTGTCCCGCCGGTGAACGCCGGGAGTGAGAATTGCTTTGCCGGTTTCGCCCGGCCCGCTCGCAGGGTTTCGACCTCTTTGTCGACTTCCGCACTGGACCTCCCCAGCCTCTGGCCGATCTCATACAGCGAGGTGGCGCCGATGTCGCTGGGCGTCGTCACGAAGGTTTGTTCCAGCAAGCGGTACGCTGCCGCGGCATCTCCAGAAGCTTCGAGGGCCCGCGCCCGAAGAGCTTCCAGCCGGGCGGCACCAGCGGGAAGCTCGTCCGTCTTGATTGCGTTGAGCGTCGCCAGCGCTTCCACGGCTCTGCCCGCAGCCAGTTGACGCCCGGCATTCGCCATCGCATCTGCATAGACGGCGGCTGCCTTCCAATCCTCATCTTTGCCCATTCTCCCGAGACACGTATGGGCCAATGCGCGGGCTGCATCCGGGTCGGATTCATCCTCCAGCACGAACAACCGGGTTGCGGCGTCGGCGGCGGCCTTGTACTCGCCGATGCTATATTCAGCGATTAGCTTCCTGAGAGCGTCGATTTGGTCGGCAGGACGATCTTGAGCAGTTGCAAAAAGGTATTGCGCCTGCGCGGCGGTGTTGGAATGGGGGAAACGACGCCTTACCTCGTCAACCGCCGATCGGAACAACACTGGATCCGAGCGCACCACGTACGTATAATTGGCTCTGCGCAGGAATTCGACGGGACCCGCATTTTAGGCTGCTTTCTGGAAGACCACAAATTCGGTCCTGGTGGCTGCCATGCGTTGCGCCTTCAGCAATAGGTAGCGCAGGTTCTTGTAGC
>JBEKDA010000028.1:0-75757 GCA_050014595.1 Bryobacteraceae bacterium | reverse complement strand
TTCGGCAATTCGGAGCAACCGTCACCCTATCGACTATCGCGCTTCGGAAAAATCTTCCGTTAGGTTCAGGGAAAGGTGTGTTTTCCCTTGACAAGCCCTTATCATGGATGTCCCACATTGGTTCACAAGGGCTTGCGTTTTTGTGGGGCAGGCGTTTTCGCCTGCCAACCGATTCCCAGCTCGGATCGGAGCTTAGTACATCCCCAGGCTGATGACCTTACCGCGGGGGTCCACCAGGACGTCCATGCGGCGGTTCAGATACGAATAGAACATTCGCCCTTTATTCGCCGGCGTGGCCCGCACGTTGGCGCCAAACGTCTTCCGGCACTCGATCCAGGTCATCTGCAGAGGATACACGAACACCGTCCGCAATTGGCCGGATTTCTTGTCGAAATCCAGTTCGAGCTGCTTAAAGTGGCCGGTGGGGTCGGCATAGGCGCAGATGCGGCCGCTGACGGCTTTGTCGTCATCGTAGGCCGGCCGGGAATTCAACGCTTCACCCAGCAGTTCCTTCGCGTCTGCCTCGGTCATGACGCCCAACCGCTGGTGCAGGTACTCGGCGGCGTCTTTTTCGAAGCCATCGGGGTACGTCCGTTTGGGCCGCCGCAAGATGGGCCGATCCGGATCGGCCGGCGGAGGAGTCTTGCGCACGATGGTGGCGGGCGCCGGCACAGGGGCAACCACGGCCGTCACCTTGGCGGGCGAACCTGGCAGCGTGACGACCACATCGTCACCAGGTTCGGTGGGACGCAGCACCGGCGGCAGGGTGACGCTCGCGCTCGCGTTCGTCTGGCGACTGCCGTCGCCATCCGCCGCGCGTTTGGGTTGATCCTCGCCCCAAATCAACCCGCCTGCCAGAGCCGCCAATGCAATGAGCCGGAAATACCTCATAGGGTGCCTCTATGAATTCCTCGGAATTCAGACGTAATATACCCGAAGTGCTGGGTCCTTTAAAACCTGCAATTAGGGAGTGTTCCGCTGTTTTCCTTAGTACATCTGGTCGGAAGGTCGCGAATTTCGGCCCTCCGCTCCCTCACGGCCGTGCGGCAAGTCGTGCGGCAAGTCGCGGTTCCGTGGGCAAGTGGCGGGAACGGATCGGAGTCGAACCGATCAGCGGCTTTTCGGCCGCTCAGTGGTTTTGAAGACCATGCCCACCACCGGATGAGATACGCTCCCGGATTCAGTCTACCAGCCCGTCAACCCAGGTGAATCAAGGGATAGACCGGAATCGGTTGGCCGGATTCAATCCGGGCCAGAGCCTCGCGCGCCTCCCGCTCCAGACGGGCCGTATCGATGGCCTCGTGAACGGGCAGGTACCCGGCCAGCTTGCGCAAGCCCTTGCGGAGTTGACGCGAGGCGCCCGCGGGATTGCCGCGGCTGTGGTGATAGAAGCCCACGGCCATGTGAATCAGCGATTGGAGGAACAGCCGCCGCGGACCGCGCTCCGGCGTCCAGGCTTCCTCCAGCACCTCGTGGCACGCGAAGAATTCGCCGTGGTTGAAGAGCGAAATGCCGCGCTCGAGCAGGTGGTCCATGCCTGGCGCCGGCCTCACCGGTCCAGGAAGACGGCGGCGAGCGACTCACAGCCGGCGCGGTCGGCTTCGTCGAAGCGGCCCACCGACGGGCTATCGAGGTCCAGCACGCCCACCAGGACGCCGTTCTTCACCAGCGGCAGCACCAATTCCGCCCGCGACGCCGTATCGCACGCAATATGCCCGGGGAAGGCGTGAACATCGGGCACCACCACCGCTTGCAAGCTCTTTGCCGCCATGCCGCAGACTCCCTTGCCGACGGCAATCCGCACACAGGCGGGCTGTCCCTGGAACGGCCCCAGAACGAGTTCTCCTTCCTTCAGGAAATAGAAGCCCACCCAGTTCACGTCCGGCAGCGCATGATAGAGCAGCGCCGAGGTGTTGGCGGCATTGGCAACCTGGTCGCTCTCGCCTTCGAGCAACGCGGCCAGTTGACTGCGCAGGTCGCGGTACAGCTCCTGTTTGCTGCCGTACGCGGTCCACGTCCTCATGGCATTCGCCGGAACGGTCATGGGGATCTCCTCTGTTCACAAAGTAGCATGCTCCGAATCATCCACCGGGGCCGGCCGCCTTGTATCAAGATACTTGTATCAAGCTGCTGGTATCAAAATAGAAGAGGAGATTCCCCTGGTGAAATGCATTCCGCGTTGGATGATGGCCGCCTGGCTCGCGGCGCTTCTTGGCCACGCGCAGCCCGCGGGCCCGCGCCTGGTTCTGATCGACCAGGACGGCGCCGGTCCCGGCGGCTCCGACCAGATGTCGATGATGGCGCTTCTCGAATCGCCCCAGGCCAGGGTGCTCGGTATCACCATGGTCACCGGCGATGTGTGGCGCGATGAAGGCGTCCAGCACACGCTTCGCATGCTGGAGCTGACCGGGCATGGCGATGTCCCGGTAATTCCCGGCGCGGTCTTTCCGCTGGTTCGTACACAACGGGAAACCGCGCTCGCCGCGCAGCTCATCGGACAGGTGACCTACCTGGGCGCCTGGGGACCGAATTCCCATGGCCCTTGGGAGGTGCCGCCGCTTTCCGAAGGCGCGCCCCACATCAAAGCGCTCGACCAGGACGCCGCCCACTTCCTGATCGGCCAGGTGCGCGCCCACCCGCGCGAAGTCACCATCTACGCGGCCGGCCCACTCACCAACATCGCGCTGGCCATCGCCATCGAACCGCATTTCGCCGAGCTCACACGCGGCATCGTCCTCATGGGCGGCAGCCTGAACCCGCAGACGGAGGATCCCGAATTCGCCGCCAGTCCGCGGCACGAGTTCAACTTCTGGTTCGATCCGGAAGCCGCCCACATCGTGCTGCACGCGCATTGGCCGCGCATCGACGTAACCACCGTGGATGTCTCCATCAAAGCCAGCTTCACCCAGCCGATGCTCGACGCCATTGCACGTTCGAACCATCCGCCAGCGCAATACGTGGCCAGGTACGCGACGGAGCGCGGCTACCTCTGGGACGAGCTGGCGGCCTGCGCGTGGCTGGACCCGGCCATCATCACCAGGGAGCGCGCGCTCTACATGGATGTCGATCTCAGCCGCGGCCCCGGCTATGGCGACACGCTCACCTGGGACGAAAGGGCGAAGCCCTCGAGCGACCCGCAACTGGTGCACGCGCAGGTGGACCTGGATCTTGCCCGCTTCACCAGGATGTTCGTCGAACTGATGTCGGCGCCGCCGCACCGGGAGCGTTAGCGCCGGCCGGCTATTGTTTGCTGAACTTGTTGACCGCGAACTTCGGATTGAGCCGGACCTTTTTGATGTCGAATCGCTCCGTCTCACTCCCATTCAGCATCCAGCTCAGCAGGTGCGGCATCAATACGCCGCTCTCATCCTTGTATTTCGAAATCCAGAGCTGCATGATGTTGTTGCCGGCGGGATAGGCCATCATGCGCGGCAGGTGGGTTTTCTGGTCGATGAACAGGCGGATCCTGAAGTCACCCGGACCGGCTCCATCCAGCGCGTCGGCCACGCCGCCTTCGGGCTCCGGCATTTCGCCAAAGTAAGTAAACTCGACGCGGAAATCGGGCCGGTCAACCAGCAAAAGCGCCAGCAGAAAGCGCGTGAACGTGCGTTTGAAATCCTTCTGCCGCGCTTCGAGCTGCGATTGCACGCCGCGCCCCAGAGACGCGATGTCCACCTGGGAATCGGGCGACATGCGCAGCGCCGACCATTGCTCCTCGCCGTTGAGCCCATCCACCGCCGTGGGCCGTCCGATGGCCGCCATGGCCTCCGGGTTCATGTTCTGCATCCCGGGCACCGCGCCGCTCATCATGGTGAGGGTCTGTTCGCGAAGAAACTTGTCGGGAAGCTGGATGCTCAGCGTCAGGTCGGTGAGCAGGGGTCCGTTGGCCGATTCGCCCGAAACCGTCAGGCTCTCGACTGCGGCGAGCTTGCTGCCGCCCAGCGCCTCTCGCGCGGCCTTGAGGACATCGCTGGCGGATGGTTGGGCGAACAGCGCGGAACCGCAGGCGCTCAGAGTCAATAACCAGCTTGACGAGAGGTGCATAAGTCGAATATAACGCGTGGTGTGGCCGGGATATGTATCGCACGAACAGAATTGAGAATCTGATCAGGGACTTCGCCTACGCCGTACGGATTTTGCGAAAGAGTCCGGTATTCGCCACCACCGCTGCCGTAACCCTGGCTCTGGGGATCGGCGCCAGCACGGCGGTTTTCAGCGCGACCAATGCCGTGCTGCTGCGGCCGCTGCCTTACCGGAACGCAGCTGCGAACGGAGTTGAGTGAAAATGGCCCTGTACTTGCCATGCAGGCTATGCTTGTTTAGGCGTAGCCTGCGAATGTAGTATGTAGTATAATGTCGCCAGCAGGCGTTTAGTTTTGGCCTCGCTTCACCGTGTGCGCGGCGAGGCAAATGTCGTTGTGGGGCTAGCAGAACTTTGAGGAGAGACGCCACAATGACAAACACATTTTAGAGATCCGCGGAACCATTGCGGTTTTTCGCGGCGGAAACCCGCGGGCGAACGGAGGAAAAATGCGACACAGATTGATTTGGTGGGTGATGGCTGTGGCGGCTGTTGTGCCTGCTTTTGGAGGCACGATCGTCTCCGTGAATCTGAACAGTGCCAGCTCTTTCGCGCTCCTCGGCAGCACGATTACGGAAACCGGAGACTCCACTATCTTCGGCAATGTTGGAGCCACGACCACGATTACGCAAAACGGCGCCTGGACCGTACACGGTACCATTTATCCGGCTGGTAACTCGACCGCTATGACGGCATACAGCGACTTCGAAAGCGCGTACAACACGACCATTGGCTTGGGCAACACGCAGCCGCTATTAAGTAGCCTCCCGTTGACCCAAACGTTCACCGGCAACAATGTGTACACGTTTACGAGCGACATCTCGACGACCACAGGCACTGTTTTGACATTCGACGCCCAAAATAACCCCAATGAAGTCTTCGTTATCCAAGTTGACGGGGCCTTCACCGTGAACGGTGCTTTGCAATTCGATTTGATCAACGGAGCACAGGCGAACAACATCTTCTGGATCGTTAAAGACGCCGCCACGATCAGCGTCGATGGCTCCACGCCTCAGACCTTTGACGGAAGCATTCTAGCGGGAACGAGCTTCACCATGTCCGCCATAGCGGGAGGAAGCGGGGATCTTGCGGGCACGATCAATGGCTGTGTGTTCTCGGAGACTGCGAACACCTTGGCCGGCCAAACGAACGTAAACGGCTGCGTCGGCGGCGGCGTTCCCGGCGGCGCCCCCGGCGGCGCCGGCAGCACCCCCGAGCCGGGGTCCTCAGAACTGGTGAGCCTCGGTTGTCTGCTGGGCATCGTGGCGTGGCGAAAATTCCCGGTCAGCCTCTGACAGCGCTGGCTTCAGCTTCTGGCGCAAGCAAGACTGGCTTGGCCGCCCGCGTCCGGGAACGAGGGTTGGTGCCGCTCGGAAGCGCCACTGAGCGCTCTTGGCCTAATCTTAGTGCGGGCGGCAATCGCGCAAGCGGGCGGCGTAAGGCCGTCGGCGCGCCGCCGAAGTGCTGGAGAACAGCGGCCGACGTGTAGTCTGGCGGGAGGCCGCAAGCAAAACCTGCACTTTCCGTGGCAGAACCTGCATTTGCGGTCGCCGCCTCGCTCTTCTGCCAGCGCTGGCAGCCTGACGGTTGCCGAAGTCTCCCGCCTCCTTTGCCCGCACGGTTGCGGCGTTGTCCCGGGCTGGACGGCATTGTGCCGGGCAGCACGTTTGAGCGGGGAGTGGAGAACACGGACATCGACCCGGCGGCGGAGCGAATCATGCGCGGCAACGCGGAGTTGTTCGGCGGCATGCGGGCTCTTTGAGAGGTGAGAGGGCGAAAGCTTCGTCGAGGCCAATGACGGCCAGGGCAGTGCGGTATGATGGCATTCCCGCTCTGGCTTTATCCGAGAGCATCGGCCAAGGCGGTGCCGGAGCCCTTGAAGCACAAAGACGGGCCGCTCTTCCGAATCGCGACCAGAATGGATCAGGCCTCCAAGTGAGCGACGAAAGCCGCCTCCCCGCGTCCGTGCCGCCGGAGGGGACCGGCCAACTGGTGCTCTACCGGACGGATGACGGGCGAACCCGCATCCAAGTCAGGCTGATCCAGGAATCCGTGTGGCTGGCGCTCAACCAGATCGCCGACCTATTTCAGCGCGATAAGTCGGTCATTTCCAAGCACATCAAGAACATCTTCGAGTCCCGCGAGATCGACCCGGCGCGAACTGTTGCAAAAATTGCAACAGTTCAGACCGAGGGCGGCCGGTCCGTAACGCGGGAAATTGAATTCTACCGCCTGGAGGTGATCCTGGCCGTCGGCTACCGCGTGAAGTCGGCGCGCGGTACGCAGTTCCGCCAATGGGCGACGGCCCAGTTGGAACAGTACCTGGTCAAGGGTTTCGCAATGGACGACGAACGCCTGAAGCAGGCCGGCGGCGGCAACTACTTCGACGAACTGCTCGCCCGCATCCGGGATATTCGTTCCTCAGAGCGGAGCCTACCTCGATTTCGCGGAACTCCAGGCGCGCAGCCGCAAGCCCATGACGATGCGCGAATGGATCGTCAAGCTGGACAGTTTCCTGAGGCTGAGCGACCGCGAACTGCTGACACACGCCGGGACCATCTCCCACGACGCTGCGCTGGCCAAGGCGGAATCCGAGTTCGACAAGTTCCGGGCAATCGAAAACGCCAAGCCGCGGCCCGTAGATATGGATTTCGAGAATGCCATTGACCAGGCCAGGCAGATCGGCGCCGCCAAGAAGAAACGGAAGCCTAAGAAGGGTGCGGAATGATCGGCGGGCTTCATTGCGATATTCGCCGGAGGCCTTAGCAGGGCGGCGGGGCGCCTCCGGCGCAGAAGCCCTGCGCCCCGGATGGGACGGCCCGCAGGCCGATCGCCTGCACTCAGTTTGCCGGCGTTACCTTTCGATGCCGAGCGAGTCGGAGATCCGTACCAGAGTGGCCATGAGCCGCTCGACGTGGGCCTCGGTGTGAGCGGCTGTGCAGGAAATGCGTAACAAGTTTTGCGCGGCCGCGGGACGCAGCACCGGGTTGATATAGATGCCTTCTTCGAGCAGCTTCTTGCAAAGGCGGCAGAGATCCAGTTCCTGATCGATGACCACCGGAACGATGGGGGTCTCACCGGGGAGAACGGCAAAGCCCCGCGCGCGGAGTTCCTCGCGGAGGAGGCCGGCGATGCGCAGCAGGCGCTGGCGGCGCTCCGGCTCTTTCTTCATGATTTGCAGCGCTGCGCCCACGGCGGCGGTGGAAGCGGCAGGCAGGCTGGCGGAGAAAACGAACGGGCGAGCGGTGTGCTTCAGGTAATCCACCACGGTGCGCTCGGAGGCGATGAAACCGCCGACGGAGGCCAGGGATTTCGAAAACGTGCCCATGACGATATCGATTTCGTCGAGAACCCCCAGGTGCTCGGCCGCGCCGGCGCCGGTGGGTCCGAGCACGCCGATGCCGTGGGCTTCGTCGACGTAGGTCCGGGCGCCGTAAGGCTTGGCAAGCTTGAGGATGCCGCGCAGGTCGGCGATATCGCCTTCCATGCTGAAGACGCCTTCCGAGACGATGAAGATCTTTTCTTCGGGCGGGCAATTCTCCAGGCAGCGTTCGAAGTGGTCGAGGTCGTTGTGGCGGAAGCGGACCGTCCGGGCCGGTGAACGCAGAGCGCCTTCGACCAGCGAAGCGTGGAGGTTATGATCGCAAATCATCACGTCGCCCTTTTCGGTAAGAGCCGAAAGGGTGCCGTAGTTGGCCTGGAAACCGGTTCCGAAAATGATGGCAGCTTCTTTATGAACGAAAGCGGCGAGTTCCGCTTCGAGTTTGACGTGGATATCCAGGGTGCCGTTGAGGAGGCGCGAGCCGGAGCAGCCGGAGCCGTATTTCTTGATGGCCTGGGCGGCGGATTCTTTGACTTTAGGGTGGGTAATGAGGTCGAGGTAGTCGTTCGACCCGAACATGAGGACCTTGCGCTTGCCGATGCGGACTTCGCCGGCGCCGCAGCCTTCGCGATCGCCGAACACCTCGAAATACATGTACAGTCCAGCACGTTGCAGATCACTCGGACGAGTGAAATTGCGGCATTTCTCGAAAATGTCGTTCGATGCGCTGCCCTTCTTTTTGCCGGTGATGTCGCTAGTCGATAAGCGCATAGTGCTCAGTTCCATTCATAAATTCGGTAAGTCTTGTACCGCTTTGCCCCCATCACCTCAAGGGAGCGATTCATCAGTACATTATCTTCCAAAACCCAGGACATTTCGCATGCTTCGTAGCCCAGCTTCCTGGCATTGCGGACGAGCGTGGCATAAAACCCCGCCGCCAGACCGGAGGCACGGTACTCCTCCACCACGCCGAGCGCTAGTACACGTACACTTTTGATCAAACGTTGATAATACAAGATTTTGAGGAGGCCCGTGGGGAGCAGGTTTCCGCGGGCGTGTTTGAGAGCCTGATTCACGTCGGGTAAAGCCAGCGCGAAGCCCACCACTTTGCCCGCCACTTCGCCTATGAGGACGAGCTCGGGCTTGACGATCATCTTCATTTCCTTGCCCATCGCGGCGAATTCCGCTTTGGACATGGGAACGAATCCCCAGTTGTGGGCCCAGGCGCCAGTGGCGGCGCCGTAAACCTCCCAGACGCGGGCGACCTCGGCCTCGAAATTCTTCATGTCGATGGGACGAATGGTAACGCCGTTGGTCCGTACCACGCGATCGGCGATGCGGTTGATTTTGGGGGAATCGATATTGCGGGCGTCGTGGCTGTAGGCGAAAAGGTCCCTGGCCTTGCGCAGTCCCACCTGGTCCATCAGGGCCGGGTAGTAGGGCGGATTGTACGTCATCATGACCATGGGGTCGGAATCGAAACCGTCAACCAGCAAGGCGCATTCATAGTTCGTGGATGGATTCACGGGGCCCCGCAGAAACTGGGCGCCGCGCCCGGAAACCCATTGGCGCGCCCGACTGAGGAGGGCGCCGGCGACGACGGGGTCGTTGACACACTCGAAAAAACCAAAGAACCCGGCATTTTCCCCGTGAAAACGATTATGCGCCTTATCGACGACGGCCGCCACCCTTCCCACGACATTTTCGCCCCGGCGGGCCAGGAAAAACTCGGCCTCGGCGTCGAGGTAGAACGGATGCTTCTTGCGGTCGAGCAATTCCTTAACCGCGATGCGCAAGGGCGCCACCCAATGGGGGTCGTCGCGGTGAAGCGAGAACGGCAGTTCTACGAACTGCTTCAACGCTTTCCTGCTGTCAACCGCAACCACTTCAATGCCTTCCAAATCTCAAGCCCCTTTAGACCACTTCCGGTACACTCGCGGAGTAGCCAGAATCAACACGAGTGCCGCAGTGGCACCCGCCAGCAGATCGACCGTGTAGTGGTATCGAAGATAAACTGTAGCAAAAATGAGGAACGGAGTGTAAGCGAAATAGATGGCGAACCACCGTTTTGCTACCAGACGACTGCCCCACCACGCGAGGATGGTGAGTTCGGTATGGCCGCTGGGGAAGCAATCGTAGTGGTAGGATTCGAGCTTATCGAGCCCATCCTGCAAGTACTTGGTGAGCCACAGTCCCTGTAAAGGTATGTGCTGTAAGTCTTTCAGCAAGTAGCGCGGCCCGCGGGCCGGAACCAGGATGTAGCCGATGTACGAAACCAGGTATCCGCAAGCGATTAAAAAAGCATAATATTGGAACTCTTGGAAACGGCCCTTGTGCCAGAGCAAGACGGCCACCAGGATGACCGCCGGAATGAAGAGCGAGTACACAATTTGTTCGACCTCGGTGAGGGCGGGTGTCTGGATGCGTTCCAGCCAGACGCAGGGGTTGGCGTGCCAGAAACTGAAATCGAGGTTGGCCAGCCAGCGGTCGGAAAGCTGCCGCGAGATGTCGCTGTGCCGCACGGCCGGAATGAGCAGGGCCATTTCCCTGTAAAAATAGCCAACGTACGGGAGGGGGTACCAGTTGCGGAAGATCCAGGTGGTTCGGTTGGGGCGCTTGACCTGGTAAACGATGAGGGCGGGGCCGAGGATGTGCCAGAGCAGCAGGCCGGGGGCTTGCGGGAGGGTAGACCACCAGCCGAGGATGACCAGGCCCGTGAGGACGAAATAGCCGAGGATCAGGTTGTCCACGGGACAGAAACGGGTGGTGGTCATGCGCCCGGGCGCCACCGTCAGAATTTCAGCCAACCGGCCTCCTTGTACCATGCGAGCGTCTGGGCCAAGCCGGCTTCGAGCGGCGTCGGCGCGATGAAACCGAGTTCGGCGGCGGCGCGCCGGGTGTCGCAAATCCAAGCCCGGCAACTGGCTTCCGACACCTTCTCACGCGAGATGATACCAGGATTACGAGCCAGATGCGACCACAGTTCCGCGCCAAAACCAATGGCGCGGGCGATGGGAACGGGAACGCGAACCAGGCGGGGCCGGCAGCCCATGATGCGGGCCGCGGCGGCGCTCAATTCAGACCAGGCAAATGGCGTGGCAAAGGACAGGAAATAGTCGCGGCCCGGGGCGTTCGGGTGGCGGGCGGCGTGGAGCAGGCCGTCGACCAGGTCGTGGACGTAAATGGCGGAGAAGAAGCGCTCGCCGCCGGAGATTTCGAGGACCATCCCGCGGGCGATGGATTTGAAAATCTGGAACAGATCTTTATCGCGGGGGCCGTAGACCACGGGAGGACGCACAACCACGCAATCCGGAACTAGCGCCCTGGCGATCCGCTCACCTTCGAGCTTGGAACGGCCGTAATTGGTGAGGGGGTGCGGGATAGCGTCTTCGGAGACCGGAGCGCCATCCAGGCTGGGCCCTATGGCTCCAAGGCTGCTGACGTGCACAAAGCGAACAGAACGCCCCTGAAGGGCTCTGGCGAGAGTCCGGGTGGCGTGGGTGTTGCCCTGGTAGTAGGCGGCGGGGGAAAGAGCCTTGGTGACGCCGGCGAGGTGGATGACGGTATCGACGCCATCGAGCGCGCCATCGAGTCCCTGGCCGGTGATGAGATCGCCGGGGGCGGCTTCAATACCGGGCGGGAGGCGGCGCGCAACGGGAGTAGGACGGAGCAGGCAACGGGCCGGTTCACCGCGCGCGGAGAGCGAATCGAGAAGATGGCTTCCCACGAAACCGGTGCCGCCAGTGACGAGGATCATCGGGGAGTACTGCGGAAGGCAACCTCGCCGAAGTAGCTTTCCGCGACGGTGCCGGTGTGTTGAGAGTTGATCTGGATGCGGAGCCCGTTGACGCGCGGGGCCGGCTTACCGAAGGCTCGCTGATAATCGGCGGCGAGATTGCGGCTTTCCGATACCCATTGGCCGGTTTCGGCCGCGCCCGATTCACAGACTACGGCGAAGATGTGGACCAGGGGGATGGCGCTGGCGCTTTGGGCAGTACCTTTCGGAGCGGAGGTATCCCAGATGTAGGTGAGGACGCGGCGGTCGGCGAAGGCGACCAGCACCTGGGCGGCCTGATCGTCGGAGGCGGGGTGGCGGAAATCGCCGCCCGCGGGAAGCTGGGTCACTTTCCAGCGCCATGTCAGGTATGGCATTTCGGCGGCGTCGATAGCGACGCGACGCTCGAGGCCGAAGGAAGCCTTGATGCTCTTGAGGTGGAGGCAGGGTCCGAGGTCGTCGGAACAGACGGAGAACTCGGGGCGCCCGTGGTTGACCTTGACCTGCCAATCGGAGGGCAAACGTCCGGGATCCCATCCGGCCGTGTTCAAAACGATGAAGGCCAGCGGCGCGGCACGGGCTTGGAGAATGAGCACAAGGATTGCGCCAACCAGAAACAGCTTCTTCAAAAAACCTCTCGGGGGACTTGCCTCAAGCTTTAAGTATTACTATCGCATTAATTGGGCCGGTTTTGCCACAAACAGAGCCGAATTCAGGGCCACGATTTAGGTCGAAATCCCGCCGCCGGTTTAGCGGTGGGCTAATGGCGGGATTGGATGGCCTCGGCGGTGAGGGCGGCCTGCCGCGCGACCGACTCGGGCATGCCGGGAACCGGGCGAGTGTAGCGCTGAACGTCTTCGAGATCGGCGGTCTGGCCGATGAGGTAGAGGGCGCGGAGGGCTTCCCAGACGTGATGGGGATCGGCGGAAAGATCGGCGAGTGGATCACCGGGTTTGACGGAATTGCCATCGCGGGAGTCGAGCTCGCGAATTTCGCCCGGCACGGGGGAGCGAACTTCGAAATCGCCGATGCGGCCGATGAGGGTGCCGGGATTCACATAATCGCCGAGCTTCAGCCGGTACTTGAGTGTGCCGGCAGTGGGAGCGTTGATGGTGAAGGGACGCAGCATGGCGGTCAATTCGGACCGCGCGGCGGGATCGCCGAAGGCGGCCAGGCTGAGCGCGGCATTGCGGCGGACCCCAGGCTGCGAATCGTGCAGGAGGCCCAGGAGAGCGGCGTGAAAGGGGGCGTGGTGAGAGTCCTGCCCCATGATCCACGCGGCCGTCTGGCGGAGCTCGAGGCTGGTGCTGGCAGCCTGCTGAACGACGTTGGCGTACCAGCGCGTGACATCTTGATGGCGGGAGAGGCGTTCGCCGAGTTGCACGAGGGCGTGTTGGGCGTGGCGGGGCTTGGAGGTGTCGGCGAAGTATTGATCGATATCGGAATCGGAGAGCTTGCGGCCGAACCAGGTGTAGTACCAGAAAAGGAACGGGAACAGGACCAGGGCGAGGGCGAATAAAGAGATCAGCAAATATGCTCTGCGGCCAGGGCGGCCGGAAGTACCCGAGGACATGCGAGTTTCATGATACCGCGGCGGCGGTTAGGACTCCGAGGGGGTGGTACTCGCTCACGCTTCCGCACCGAGCCGCGACCGGAAGGGAGCGGAGGGCCCGTAGCACGAAACTTTGCAGTCAATGCGCTAGTGCCGTAGGAGTTCGAGATAGGCGCGGCGGGCGTCGGTATCGCCGGGATACGGATGCTGGAGGTAGAGCTCGAGAGAGCGGCGGGCGCGTCGCGGGTCGCCGGCACGGAGGAAGAAATCGCCCGCGGCGCGGGCGCACAGGGAGAGATCGGGATCGTGAGAAATGTGGAGGCGGCATTCGGCGTCGAGGTGATCGAGGATGCGGGGCGGCTCCAGGGTGGAGAGGCCGGACGGCACCTCACGGAGGAAAAGGAGCGACTGAGGATCCTCATAAACCAGCTTCCAGGCTTCGGCGCGGGGCCGGGCGAGCGAGACGATCAGGGGATAGAGAGTGCCGGCGTGGTACTCGAAGGCGTTGACGAGGATGGCACCCACGTTGTAGCGGGCGAGGAGCGGGAACCGCGCGGGGTCTGCGGCGGGAGCGCCCAGGACGGCGCGGTAATCCTGGAAGACGGACTCGCTGAGGGCGCGGCCGTCAATGAAAACGGGCAGATCCTTCCAGATGAGATAGCCGCCATATTCGTAGGTGTTGAAAAGCGGGGCGGAAATCTTGTGGGCTTGCAGAAAAGCGGCGGCGCCCGCGGGATAGCGCCATTCGGCGGCCCGGAGCTGGAAGAAAGATCCGCGGGCGGCGCCCCAGGCGGTGGCGGATGCCAGGACCAGAAGGGCCGCGAAGTGAGCCGCGGCGGGCAATCGACGCTTCCAGGGGAAATAGGCGGCGATGAGGATCGGCGCCAGAAGGCCGATCAACATTTCGTTGCGGAAGGCGGTGAGCGCGGCGGCGCCGAATGCGGCGAAGAGCAACCAATCGGCGGGACGAACGCGTTTCCAGGAGAGCAGGAGCGCGATGGCGGCGGCGTAGAGCAGCAGGTCGAAGGCGTAAGGGGAACCCCAGAGATCGGCAGGCGACCATTCGATGAGAGTGGATTGCAGCGGGCTTTGGCGGTAGCGCAAGACGGTGGCAAGTGTGGCGAAGCCGTTGGGGTTGAGGCCGGAAAGCAGGATTGCGAGGCCACTGATCAGGAGGACGCGGCGAGTATCGGCGGAGCGGCGCAACAGCGCTTCGGCGCAGTAAGCGCCGCAAACCACCCAGCCGAGGAAGAATCCGCCGTGACAGTTGGCCCAAAGGATGGACAGCACGGGCAGGAGCCAGAGACGGCGGCGGCTTTCGAAGATGGCGATGAAGCCGGCGGTGAAAACGTAGGAGAGGATGCTGGGGCGGTCTTTGGCGAACTCGATCGAGAGCGAGGCGGCGGCCAGCGCCGCGGCAACACCCCAAAACCAGGAGCCGGTGCGCCGACGCGCGACGAAGCCGGTGAGGCCGCAGAGGACGGCGAGCAGGAAGGCTTTCCAGAGGACCACGGCGGGGAAGCCGCCGGCGGCGTAGACCAGGTACCAGACGGCCTGGGCGAGCCATTCGTGGGTCAGGTTAAAGCGGCGGGTGGCGGCTTCGCCGGGGGACGCGGGAGGGGTTGACGCGGTGGTGTAGGCGAAGGGATCGGGCGTGGGAAGGCGGTGCTGGATGACGATGTACTGGCCAGTCTTGAGGTGCCACCAGAAATCGGGGTCGGAGATCTCGGTGGAGAAGAGGCCGATGAGGAAGAGCGCGGTGAGAATGAGCAGAGCGGGAATCAACCAACGGGGCGGTCTTTTCGCGGGAGGTTCAGGCTTGCGCAAACTTCGAGGATAGCATCGGGAGGGAGAGTGGAAACAAGTATGGGCGAGTGGAACCCGAAGGTCCCAAGCTACTCGGCGCCTTGATCCTCAATCGGCGATTCCAGCAGCGCCAGCAACTCGCGGGCTTCCGCCTCGTGCTCTTTGGGCACCAGGAACCGGCACGACGGAAACATGATCGGGATCATGCTCACCAGCTCTGTGTAGTTCTCCCCGCCCTGCATCCAGAACGGGATGCCGGATTCTTCGAGCGATCCTTTGGCGAGCGAAATGGCGAACCTGTCGCTGGATTCGAAGACCATCACCGGCTCGACTTGGGGTTCCGGAGCTGCCGGCGCCAGTACCGGGACAAGTGCTACGTGGCAATCGGCACATTGGGTGAATCCGTCGCGATACTCCACTCCGCATTGCGGGCAATACATGTCACGTCTCCAGTTTGTCGCGGACTCAGGATAGCAGCCGGCAGCCGGAAATGAAAGGCGCCGGGCGGCGTCGGTGAGGTAAGACAAAAGCGTTGGGAGCAAATCGAAAACCGGCTCCCTTTGTAAGTCACTTAGCCGAATAGTTACTAAGTCAGTTACACCGCCAAAGACCCCTCGCCGCGGTCTTCACCTGGTGGTAATACTCCATGCCGGCGCCACACTCATCACCCGAACAGGCGCGAAACGATTTCTTCGGCAGTGCATTCGAAGTAACGCGCAACATCTCTCAGAATCGCCTTGAGCGTTCCGAGAGGAAGCACTTTGTGGTCCGGCACTGTGACGTGATGCTCGCCGCGGGTATGGGTCGTTACCCGCACATGACTGCCCGTTTGCCGCGTCTTCTCGTAGCCCAATATGGCGAGAGCTTTTCTGAGGTCTTCACCTGAGAGTTGCCGGGGCACTCTCATACGGCGATAAGTTCTTCCCGGACAAAGTGCAGTCGGATGATCTTGGGCCGGGACTCCTCTTCAAAGTGGCAAATGACGGCGTCCCGAACCATCTCGTTGAGTTCTTCCAGGGTGTCGGCGACAGTGAAAATCGATTGCCCCAGAGCTTCCGCGGCGTAACCGCCCTCGGGCGGTTCGCTCACAACAAAGATAATCTCGTTCATGCTCGATCTCGGAAGAGCGCGGCGGCGCACATGGGGCGCGCCGCCGGTTGGTTTGTCCACTCTTACTCCGCCAATGACTCTTCGCCGGTATCTTCGGGCAATCCGCCGGCGTATTGCAGGCGGGTCTCTTCGTCGTAACCGGGAATCACATCGGCGGCCTGGTCGGCGGGTGGTTCTTCCACCACGTCTTCGCCGGCGATCTTCACCTGGCGGTAATACTCCATGCCGGTGCCGGCCGGGACCAGACGGCCCATGATTACGTTTTCCTTCAGGCCGCGCAGGTAGTCCACCTTGCCGTTGATGGCCGCTTCGGTGAGGACCCGGGTGGTCTCCTGGAAGCTGGCCGCGGAGATGAACGAATCGGTGGAGAGCGAGGCTTTGGTGATGCCCAGCAGCATGGCTTTGCCCTGGGCGGGACGCTGGCCGGCTTCCATTACCTTCATGTTTTCGGCGCGGAACTTGAACTTGTCGACCACCTCTTCGGGCAGGAATTCGGTGTCGCCGATATCTTCCACTTTCACCCAGCGCATCATCTGCCGGGAGATGACTTCCAGGTGCTTATCGTTGATATTGACGCCCTGCAGGCGGTAGACTTCCTGGATTTCGTTGACCAGGTACTTCTGCAGTTCCTTTTCGCCGAGCACATCGAGAATGTCGTGCGGGTTGCGGGGGCCGTCCATGAGGGGCTCGCCGGCCTTGACCCGCTCGCCTTCCTGGACGTTGATGTGGACGCCGCGGGGCAGCGAGTACTCGCGCTTTTCGCCGTCGTCGCCTTCGACGAAAATCTTGCGCTGGCCCTTGGAAACTTCGCCGTACTTCACCACGCCGTTGATCTCGGCGATGATGGCGGTCTCACGCGGCTTGCGGGCTTCGAACAGTTCCACCACGCGCGGCAGCCCGCCCGTAATGTCCTTGGTCTTGGTGGTTTCGCGCGGGATCTTGGCCAGCACGTCGCCGGCGTGAACTTCCTCGCCGTCGTGCACCATAAGGTGAGCGTGCGTGGGCATGAGGTACTTCTTGGCTTCGGACCGCGAACCGCCGGCGCCTTCCGGCCGGACGATCACCTGCGGCTGCCGCTTTTCGTCGGGGGAATCGGTGACGACGAGCTGCGACATGCCGGTGACTTCATCCACCTGCTCCTGCAGAGTGAGGCCATCCATGAGGTCTTTGAAGTGCACCACACCGGAGACTTCCGTAAGAATGGAGAAGGTGTAAGGATCCCACTCGAGCAGGATCTGGTTGATCTTGACGGAATCGCCGGCTTCCACCAGACAGCGGGCGCCATAGACCACGGGATAGCGTTCTTTTTCGCGTCCCTTGTCGTCGACCACCGCCATAATGCCGTTGCGGTTCATGGCGATGCGTTCGCCCGTCTTGCTCTTGACGGTCTGGATGCCGATATAGCGGGCGAAACCATCGGACTTGGCGTCCTGCGTGGACTGCTCGCTGATCCGAGTCGCGGTTCCACCAATGTGGAAGGTCCGCATGGTCAACTGGGTGCCGGGTTCGCCGATGGACTGGGCGGCGATGACGCCCACCGCTTCGCCGCGCTCCACCAGGCGGCCAGTGGCCAGGTTGCGGCCGTAGCAGGCGACGCAAACGCCCCGCTTGGATTCGCACGTGAGCACGGAGCGAATCTTGACGCGCTCAATGCCGGCGGCCTGAATGGCGGCGGCCAGATCTTCGGTGATCTCCTGGTTGACGCCGACGATCACGTTGCCCTCGTAATCCTTCTGATCTTCGAGCGCCACGCGGCCCACGATGCGGTCGCGCAGGGGCTCGATGATTTCGCCGGATTCGATGATGGGTTCGACGTAGATGCCTTCCACCGTGCCGCAGTCGTTCTCGCTGATGATCACGTCCTGCGCGACGTCCACCAGGCGGCGCGTGAGGTAACCGGAATCGGCCGTCTTCAGAGCCGTGTCGGCCAGACCTTTGCGGGCGCCGTGCGTGGAGATGAAGTACTGCAACACGTTGAGGCCCTCGCGGAAGTTAGCCGTGATGGGGGTCTCGATGATTTCACCGGAGGGCTTGGCCATCAGGCCGCGCATGCCGGAAAGCTGGCGGATCTGCTGTTTGGAACCGCGCGCTCCGGAGTCCGCCATGATGTAAATGGGGTTGAGGTAGCGGCCGGTGCGGTCGTCCTCTTCCATGGCCTGGAACATTTCGTCGGAGACGCGTTCCGTGACCTTGGACCAGATTTCGATGATCTTATTGTAGCGTTCGCCGTGGGTGATGGCGCCGTCCTGATACTGGCTTTCGACGTTGACGACTTCCTTTTCAGCCGCCTTCACCAGGCCGGCCTTTTCGCCGGGGACGACCATGTCGTCGATGCCGATCGAAATGCCGGCGCGGGTAGCGTACAGGAAGCCCAGCGCCTTGATCTCATCGAGCATTCCAACCGTAACCTGCAGGCCCGCCTTCAGGTAGCAGTATTGCACCAGTTGGCTGAGGCCCTTCTTCTTCAACAGGCCGTTGATGAAGGGCATATCCTGCGGCAGGTTGTCATTCAGGATGACGCGGCCGACGGTGGTTTCCATATACTGCTTGATGAACTCGATCGGCTCGGTGTGGAGGATATTCTGATTATCGAAGGCGTGCACCAGGTCGATGACCCGGCCGGTATAGCGCAGCTTGATGGGCGTGAGCGTTTCCACCTCGCCCATTTCGAGCGCGATGAGGACGTCATCGGTGGAGGCAAAGGTGCGGCCTTCGCCCTTGGCGCCGGGGCGGGCCTTGGTGAGGTAATAGCAGCCCAGCACCATGTCCTGGGTGGGAACGGCAATCGGGCCGCCGTGGGCCGGCGAAAGGATGTTGTTCGACGAGAGCATCAGCGTGGATGCTTCGATCTGGGCTTCGGGCGAAAGCGGAATATGGACGGCCATCTGGTCGCCGTCGAAATCGGCATTGAAGGCGGTGCAGACCAGCGGGTGAATCTTGATGGCCTTGCCCTCCACCAGCACCGGCTCAAAGGCCTGGATGCCGAGCCGGTGCAGCGTGGGAGCGCGGTTCAACAGTATGGGGTGGTCTTTGATGACCTCTTCGAGAATGTCCCACACCACCGGATCCTGCTGCTCGACCAGTTCCTTGGCCTGCTTGATGGTGGTGCAGTGGCCGCGCTGCTCGAGGCGGTGATAGATGAAGGGCTTGAAGAGCTCGAGCGCCATCTTCTTGGGAAGGCCGCACTGGTGCAGGCGCAACTCGGGCCCGACCACGATGACGGAGCGGCCGGAGTAATCGACGCGCTTGCCGAGGAGGTTTTGGCGGAATCGGCCCTGCTTGCCCTTAAGGGTATCGGAGAGGGACTTGAGCGGGCGGTTGTTGGCGCCGCGCAACACGCGGCCGCGGCGTCCGTTGTCGAACAGGGCGTCGACGGCTTCCTGGAGCATGCGCTTTTCGTTGCGCACGATGACATCGGGAGCGTGCAGCTCGATCAGCTTCTTGAGGCGGTTGTTGCGGTTGATTACGCGGCGATAGAGATCGTTGAGATCGGACGTGGCGAAACGGCCGCCATCCAGCGGCACCAGCGGGCGGAGTTCCGGCGGAATCACCGGGATGACGTCGAGAATCATCCATTCCGGCTTGTTGCCGGACTTGCGGAAGGATTCGACGACACGTAGCCGCTTGGCGAACTTGAGTTTCTTCTGGACCGACATCTCGGTCTTCATCTTTTCGCGGATGTCCGTGCTGAGAAACTCGACGTCGACCTTCTTGAGCAGTTCCTTGATGCCTTCGGCGCCCATCATGGCGACGAACTTGCCGGGGTATTCCTGGTCGAGCTGGCGCTTCTTCTCGTCGGTGATGACCTCGCCGGAGCTGAGGCCCTCCACTTCACCTGGCTCGACGACCACGTAGGCTTCGAAGTAGAGCACGCGTTCGAGCTCGCGCAGCGTGATGTCGAGAAGGTGGCCGATGCGGCTGGGCAGGCCCTTGAAGAACCAGACATGCGAGCAGGGGCTGGCCAGTTCGATGTGGCCCAGGCGTTCGCGGCGAACCCGCGCGAGCGTGACTTCGACGCCGCACTTATCGCAGATCACGCCGCGGTGTTTCATGCGCTTGTACTTGCCGCACAAGCACTCCCAATCCTGGGTGGGACCAAAAATGCGCGCGCAGAACAAGCCGTCGCGTTCCGGCTTGAAGGTGCGGTAGTTGATGGTCTCCGGCTTGGTGACTTCACCATGGGACCAGCTCCGGATTTTTTCCGGAGACGCCAGAGAAATGCGGATGGAATCGAAATCCGCGATCAAATTCGCTCGATCATAGGGTGAAGATCTCAAAGTAACCCTCCAGTTCGAAGAATGCTCACCGCCGAGACGCTGAGACGCAGAGAAGAACAAATGTTTTCTCAGCGCCTCCGCGCCTCTGCGGTGAATTCCTGCTTAATCCGCCGCCAGCGCCGTATCCAGCACTTCGCGCGGCTTCTTCATCAGCTCCACATCCAGACACAGCGACTGCAACTCGCGGATGAGCACGTTGAACGATTCGGGGACACCCGGTTCGATAGCGGCTTCGCCTTTGACAATCGCTTCGTAAATCTTGGCGCGGCCATACACGTCGTCGGACTTGGCCGTAAGCAGTTCCTGCAGAATATAGGCGGCGCCGTAGGCTTCCAGCGCCCAGACTTCCATTTCGCCGAAACGCTGTCCGCCGAACTGGGCCTTGCCGCCCAGGGGCTGTTGCGTGATCAACGAGTACGGGCCGATGGAACGGGCGTGGATCTTGTCGTCCACCAGGTGCGAGAGCTTCATCATGTAAATGTAGCCCACGGTGACGGGCTGCTCGAACTGCGTGCCGGTCATGCCGTCGTACAAAGTGGTCTTGCCGGAGCTGGGCAGCTTGGCGTCGCTCAGAGCCTTCTTGATTTCGCGCTCGGTGGCGCCGTCGAAGACGGGGGTGGCGAACTGCACACCCAAGGCCTTGGCGGCCCAGCCGAGGTGGGTTTCGAGAATCTGCCCCACGTTCATACGGGAAGGCACGCCGAGGGGGTTGAGCACGATTTCGACGGGGGTGCCGTCGGGCAGATAGGGCATGTCTTCGTCGGGAAGAATGCGGGCGATGACGCCCTTGTTGCCGTGGCGGCCGGCCATCTTGTCGCCGACCGAAAGCTTGCGCTTCATGGCGATATAGACTTTGACCAGCTTGATGACGCCCGGAGGAAGTTCGTCGCCCTTGCGGAGCTTGGCGACCTTTTCGTCGGTGATTTTTTCGAGAACCGCGATCTGGCGCGACGTCATCTCTTCGATTTCGTCGATTTGTTCGTTGAGCCGCGGGTCCTTGTTGGCCAGGCGCATGCGCTTGAGGTCGCGCGATTTCATCTTCTCGATGATTTCGCGATTGAGATCGGTGTCTTTGGAGAGCAGGCGCTTGTTGGTCTTTTCGTCGTGCAGGTCCGCGAGCAGCTTCTTGCCTTCCAGCAGGCCGGTGAGGCGCTTGGCGCGCTCGTCGGTGAGGATGCGGATTTCATCCTGCAGGTTGCGCTGCAGGCGCTGGATCTGCGATTCCTCGATGGCTTTGGAGCGCTCGTCCTTTTCCTGGCCCTTGCGCGAGAAAATCTTGCAATCGACGATGGTGCCTTCGATTCCCGGCGGGCAGTAGAGCGAAGCATCCTTGACGTCGCCGGCTTTTTCGCCGAAGATGGCGCGCAGCAGCTTTTCTTCGGGGGTGAGCTGGGTTTCGCCCTTGGGGGTTACTTTGCCCACCAGGATGTCGCCGGGCTTGACCGTGGCGCCGATGCGGATGATGCCGCTTTCATCCAGGTTGCGGAGGAAGGAATCGGCGATGTTGGGGATATCGCGGGTGATTTCTTCGGGACCGAGCTTGGTGTCGCGGGCTTCAATTTCGAACTCTTCGATGTGGATCGAAGTGTAGTAGTCTTCCTTGACCAGCTTTTCACTGACCAGGATGGCGTCTTCAAAGTTGTAGCCGCGCCAGGGCATGAAGGCGACCAAAACGTTGCGTCCGAGGGCCAGTTCGCCGAAATCGGTGCAGGGGCCGTCGGCCAGGACAGCGGTCTTCTGCACGCGCTGCCCGACGCGCACGATGGGCTTTTGATTGATGCAGGTGTTCTGGTTGGAGCGCTTGAACTTGGTGAGCTGGTAGATGTCGGCGCCCACCTCGCGGGAAAGCTGGCCTTCGTGGGCCGCGCCTTCCACGCGAACGATAATGCGCTCGGAATCGACCGAATCGACCACCCCGGAGCGTTTGCAGAGGACCACGGCGCCGGAATCGCGGGCGGTGACGTACTCCATGCCGGTGCCCACGTAAGGGGCGTCGGCGCGCAGCAGGGGCACTGCCTGGCGTTGCATGTTGGAACCCATCAAGGCGCGGTTGGCGTCATCGTTCTCAAGAAACGGAATGAGGCTGGCGGCCACCGAGACGAGCTGCTTGGGGCTGACGTCGATGTATTCGATTTCGTCGCGGGATTTCAGGACGAAGTTGCCGGCCTGGCGGGCGTTGGAAAGATCGGGGACGATACGGCCCTTTTCATCGAGCTCGACGTTGGCCTGGGCGACCGTCCACTTGTCTTCTTCCCACGCCGAGAGGTACTCGCAATGGGATTCGAATTCGGCTGGCTGCTTCTTGGAGCCGAGCTTGCGGTTGGTTTCCTCGGCTTCCGCGCGGCGCACGATGTCGCCGACTTTATAATCCGCGTCGCCGGGATTGAGGATACGAACTTCGTCAATGACCACGCCTTTCTGGACTTTGCGATACGGACTTTCGATGAAGCCGTATTCGTTGATGCGCGCGAAACAGGAGAGCGACGAAATCAGGCCGATGTTCGGGCCTTCCGGCGTCTCGATGGGGCAGATGCGGCCGTAGTGCGTGGGGTGGACGTCGCGAACCTCGAATCCGGCGCGCTCGCGGCTGAGACCGCCCGGTCCCAGTGCCGAAAGCCGGCGCTTGTGGGTGATTTCGGAAAGCGGGTTGGTCTGGTCCATAAACTGCGAGAGCTGGCTGGAGCCGAAGAACTCGCGGATGGCCGCCATCACCGGCTTGGCGTTGACCAGGTCGTGGGGCATGGCGGTCGACATTTCCTGGTAGACCGACATCTTTTCTTTGATGGCGCGCTCCATGCGCACCAGGCCGATGCGGAACTGGTTTTCCAGCAGCTCGCCGACCGCGCGTACGCGGCGGTTGCCGAGGTGATCGATATCGTCGACGTTGTAATTGGAGCCTGGTATGGTGGCGAACTTGCGAAGCTTCAGCAGGTATTTGATGGTGGCGCGGAAGTCCTCGGAATCGAGGGTACGCTTGTCCAGGCTGGTGGCTTCCGACTTATCGTGCAGCTTGATGTTGAACTTCATGCGGCCCACGCGCGAGAAGTCGTACTTGCGCGGGTCGAAGAACATCCCCTGGAAGAGCTGCGTGGCGGTGTCCAGCGTGGGAGGATCGCCGGGACGGAGCTTGCGGTAGATTTCGATCAGCGCTTCGTTCTGCGCCTTGACCGGATCCTTCCTAATGGTGGCGGAGATCACTGTGCCTACGTCGTCGCGCTCGGGGAAGAAGATCTCGAAGTCGGAGATGCCGGCCTCCATGAGCTTGGCGAGGGCCGTGGTGGTGAGTTCGCTATTGGCGTCGATGAGGACTTCCCCGGTCGACATATCGACCACGTCGCCCACCACGTAGGCGCCTTCGAGATCGTTCGAAGCGACTTCCACCTGCTGAATTTTGGACTTCTGGATTTCCTTAAAGAGCGAGGGCGTGATTTTCTTGCCCTGCCCGACGACCGTTTCACCACCCCTGGTGGAGATGGCGTAGGAAAGCTTGAGGCCCGTGAGGCCTTCGTCGACGTTCCAGAAGAGCTTCTTGTCCTTGATGGCGATCTTGCTGACGCGGTAGAAAGCGCGCAGGATGGCTTCGTCGGTCTTGAGGCCGAGGGCTCTCAGGAAGACCGAGCCGTAGAATTTGCGCTTGCGGTCGATGCGGACGTACAGGATGTTTTTCGTGTCGTACTCAAATTCGACCCAGCTACCGCGATAGGGAATGATCTTGCCGAGGAAGTAGCCCTGAGCCGGAACGCGTTCGAAGAAGACGCCCGGAGAGCGGTGCAACTGGGAAACGATGACGCGCTCGGTGCCGTTGATGATGAAGGTGCCGTTATCGGTCATCAGCGGAATCTCGCCGAAGAAGACTTCCTGTTCCTTGATATCGCGAACGCTTTTCTTCTGCGTCTCGGGATCCTTGGAATAAACCGTCAGGCGGATGGTGACCTTGAGGGGAGCGGCGTAGGTCATGCCGCGCTCCTGGCACTCCAGCATGTCGTACTTGAGCTGCAGGCCGACGGGGTCCCCGCACTTATTGCAGAAGGTGACGACGTTCTTGTTGAAAGTGCCGCAGTGGTGGCAGAGGATATCGCCGGCGTGGAACGGGTCGGTGCGGATGGTGGCGCCGCAGTTGCGGCAGGTCGAACGGAGGTGGTGCAGGCCTTTGAGGTTGCCGCACTTGCACTCCCAGTTGCCGATGGAATAGTCGACGAATTCGAGATCGCTGACGCCGCGGAAATCCGAAATGGGGAAGACCGAGTTGAAAACGGTCTGCAGGCCGATGTCCTCGCGCTCGTTGGGCAGCAAGTCCATCTGCAGGAACCGCTCGTACGACTTTTTCTGCACCTCGATCAGATTGGGGATCGGGATGGATGTTTTGATTTTAGAAAAATCAACTCTCTCGGGGGCAGCGCCGTTATGTTGAATATCCATTCTTTAGACTCCTGACGGCCGAACAGCCACAGCAAAGAAACTGCGGTTAACAGTACAAAGCCAACAGCGCCCTGGGCGGAGAAGACTCTCCGGACGCCGAATGATCGAACAGAGGCGGGAATCGAACCGGTATGGAAGAAACGCGCGCGATGACGGGGCCGGTGGAGGTACGGACGCACGAATCCTGTCGAGTGCATATGGGCAGACAAACGCGCAGAGCTTCCCTCTCTGCAGTTTCGCCCGAACTGCAATTGCAGTGCCAGAATTCTGGAATCACAGTCACCAATTGGGATCGAGTCCGCTGATTCGAAGGCCCAACTACTAATATTAACAGGACTTATGGCCTGCGTCAAATGGCCAAAAGAAATCCAAAGTCGGGAGGTGGAAGCCAGAATGGGCCGGGCCGGAATTCCGCCTTCTGCCTCCTGACTCCTGACTTCCCAATCCCGTCTACTTCACTTCGACGGTGGCGCCGGCGTCGACGAACTTCTTCTTGATGGTCTCGGCCTCGTCCTTGGTGATACCTTCCTTCACCGGCTTGGGAGCGCCATCCACCAGGTCCTTGGCTTCTTTCAGGCCCAGGCTGGTTACTTCGCGAACCGCCTTGATGACGTTGATCTTGTTGGCGCCGGCCGCCACCAGGACCACGGTGAATTCGGTCTTCTCTTCGGTCGCCGGAGCCGCCGCAGCCGCTCCGCCACCCGCTACCATGACGGGAGCCGCAGCCGCCGCCGAAACGCCCAGTTTCTCCTCAAGCAGCTTGACCAGTTGGGATGCCTCCAGGAGGGTCAAACCTTGAATCTGTTCCGCAATCGCGTTAATGTCCGCCATTTCTACTCCTTGCTAATCAAAAAATCGTTTTGCTTTTCGGTTCTACTTTTCCAGAGCCACCGCGCCGGGGAAACCCCAGGGCCCGGCTAAGCCTCGAACTTGTTCTCTTTGACGCCCTGATCGATCACCACCGCCAGGTTGCGTCCGACGGTCCCGATGACCGTTGCCAGCCGCTGCGCCGGAGCGTTGATCACGTACAACAGCTTGGCAAAGATTTCTTCCTTCGACGGCATAGCCGCCAGGTCGTTGATCGACTTGATGTCGATGACGCGGCCTTCCACCAGGCCGGCCTTAAACGTAAATGTCGGGTTGGCTTTGGCGTACGCCGTGAGAGCCTTGGCCAGGGCCACGGGGTCGCTCGCAGTGTAGGCCACCGAGGTCATCCCACGCAGATCCTTGAGCACTTGCCCGGCGGGCGTTCCGGCGGAGGCCACTTCGGCCAGGGTGTTCTTCACCACCCGGTATTTGCCGCCGGCGCCGCGCACCACCTTACGCAGCTCGAAATCCTGTCCGACCTTGAGCTTCTCGTAGCCGGTGACGAACAAGTTACGGGACTGCTCCAGGTCGTGGCGCAGAGCCTCGATATCTTTTTTCTTGTCTGCCTTCTTTTTCATGGAAACACCTGTTTGGCGCTAAACCGCCGCCTTTGTGCTGAACGGCGCCGTGTCGATGGCCAGCCCGGGGCTCATGGTAGAGCAAAGGGTCGTGCTCCTCACGTACTTGCCCTTGGCAACCGCCGGTTTAGCCTTAATCACGGCGCTGATCAGGCTGGCGGCATTCTCCACCAGCTTGCCGGCGTCAAAACTGACCTTGCCCACCGGAGCGTGGATGATGCCGGTCTTGTCGACGCGGAATTCCACTTTGCCGGCTTTGATTTCCTTGATCGCCTTGGCGACATCTACCGTTACGGTACCGGTCTTGGGGTTGGGCATCAGGCCGCGAGGGCCGAGCACCTTGCCCAGTTTGCCGACCGAGCGCATCATGTCGGGAGTTGCGATCACCGCG
The DNA here is from genome assembly GCA_050014595.1 of Bryobacteraceae bacterium. GTDB lineage: Bacteria > Acidobacteriota > Terriglobia > Bryobacterales > Bryobacteraceae > PALSA-129. The sequence goes on along the minus strand of JBEKDA010000028.1, from coordinate 49,579 downwards.
TCAAAATCGGTCCAGCTTTCCGACTGGATCTTGTTGACCATGTCCTCGCCGCCCACCAGATCGGCGCCGGCTTCGGTCGCCTCGCGCTGCTTGTCGCCGCTGGCGATGACCAGGACTTTTTTGGATTTGCCGAGCCCGTTGGGCATCACGACGGTTCCGCGCACCATCTGGTCGGCGTGCTTGGGATCGACGCCGAGACGCATATGGATTTCGACGGTTTCGTCGAACTTGGCATACTTGATTCTCTTAAGGAGCGGAACGGCCTCTTCCAACAGATACTCTTTGGCCTCAACCTGTTTCCGCGCGGCTTGATATTGTTTACCTGGATTGCGTGCCATGTTTCCTCATTGGTGCAAGCGGTCCGTCCCAAAAAAGGCAAACGAACCTCCCACTGAGCGTTTTCTAAGGGACAGCAAGTAGTGTACCAAACCGCCGGACGGTCTGTCCACTGCCACGCGAATCGACCCTATCTGAACATCTTGAGAGGCGGCAGCAGGCTGCTCCCGATCCGGGCCAGCTCGTGATCCGCCGTCCAGCCCGTGCCATTCCTGTGGGCACACGAAAGGAAACAGCGGTCGCCCAGCGACACGTCCTTGGCGAGGTACGCCGCCGAGAGCGCTGCCTCCGGCGGCTCGAAGGCCGCCACTTCCAAATGAAGGGCTTCGAGAGCCGCTGCCGCCGCCTTCTGCGGCATGCCTTTGCCGATCAGCTTCGCCAGGACCTCCGCCACCGTGACTGCGCTCACCATCGCATCGCTGCGCACGCGATCCAGCCGGCCGGCGCCGGTCTCGTTCTGCATCAAGGCCAGAACCGCGGATGCGTCGAATACCGGCCTACCCTTGCCGCTCACGGGCTGCCTCCGCCCGGTGGTCCGCGACGATTTCCTCGGAAAGCCGGACTCCTTCCGGGATATACTGCCGCACCAGCGCCCGCGCGCGGCGCAGGCCTTGCTCGCGCGTTTCGATCAGCAGGCCGCCGTCCTCATTGACAGTGACGCACAGCTCGGCCGACGCCTTGACCTGCTGCCGCTTGCGCCAGAAGGAGGGTAATAGCACTCTCCCCTGATCGTCCACTCGCAAGGTGAATTGTTCCATATTCACCAGCATAGCATGATGTCACCTGAGCACCGGCAGAGCCGCGAACGTAAGAGAGCGGTGAATTGGGGTCGCTCCGTGATTTACCAGTCGGCTTCGTCGGCCGTCTGATCTTGTGCCGGCCACCGCTCTCCGACGTTCGCGGCTCCGAATCGGGTTCACTCCCAGCGCAGCGCCGCCATCGGATCCACGCGCATGGCCCGGCGCGCCGGCAGGTAACTCGCCAGCGCCGCCACCGCCGTGAACACCGCCGCGCACCCCGCGAACGTAATGGGATCGGTGACGCTCACGCGATAGATCTGGCTTTCGAGCAGCCGTGTCAACCCTAACGACGCCACGAGGCCTACCCCGGTCCCGCCCAAGGCCAGCAGCAGCCCCTGCCGCAGCACCAGCCGCACGATGTCCGCACGGCCGGCGCCCAGCGCCAGGCGGACTCCCATTTCCTCGGTCCGCTCCGCCACCGAGTATGCGATCGCGCCGTAGATGCCCACCACCGCCAGCACCAGCGCCATCGCCGCCAGCGCGCTCAGCAGCCAGGCCGTGAAGCGCGGCGGCGCGGCGGCTTGTTCCATCACTTCCTCCATGGTCGCGACCGCCGTCACCGGCTGGTCCTTGTCCACCGCCAGAACCCGCCCGCGCACCGCGGCGACGAACCCGTGCGGGTCGCCCGCCGTCCGCACCACCAGGTTCATGGAGGCCCACGGCAGTTGCGGAAAGGGCAGGTAGATTTCGGGGCTCACATCCGCCGCCAGGCTGGCGTTGCGCACGTCGCCCAGCACTCCGGCCACCTCGGATGGCGTTGTCCCCCGGCCCAGCAGGATGTGTTTGCCGATAGGGTTTTCTTGCGGCCAGAACCGCTGCGCCAGGGTCTGATTCACCATCACTACCTTGGGCGCCTGGGCGTCGTCGCGCTCGCTGAATTCGCGGCCCGCGAGCAGCGGCACGCGCATCGTCTCCACGTACCCCGGTTCGAAGGTCTGAATGTTGAACAGCGGCCGCTCCGCCAGCGGCGCCATCGGCTGGCCTTCCGGCAGCGCCGGCGAGAGCCGGGTGGGGTTCAGTGGCAGCGCCGAGGAGACCGTGACCGCGCGCACACCGGGCACGCTGCGAACCTGCCGCAGCAACTGGTCATAGAACGCGATCATCGGCGCGCCTTTGCCATAGCGTGCCGGCGGCAGAGTAATGTTCATGGTGAGCAAGTGGCTGGTGTCGAAACCGGCGCTCGCGCCGCGCAGTTCGAGAAAGCTCCGCACCAGCAACCCGGCGCCGATCAGCAGCACCGTCGAGAGCGCCACCTGCGAAACCACCAGCAGGCTCCGGAAGCGGTTGCGGCGCCGTCCTGCCGTGGACCCGCGCCCTTCCGACCGCAACACCGCATTCAAATCGGGACGCGAGACCGCCAGCGCCGGCGCCAGGCCGAATACCAGCCCCGCCAGCACGGAGACGGCCGCCGTAAACGCCAGAACCGTGGCATCGGCGCGAATTTCGCCGGCCCGCGCCAGGCTCTCCTGCGCCATGCCGCCCAGCGCGCGCGTGCCCCACAAACTGAGGCAGGCGCCCAGCGCGCCGCCCGCCAGCGCCAGCAGCAAGCTCTCCGTACAAAGCTGGCGTACCAACGCGCCGCGCGAGGCGCCGACGGCCAACCGCACGGCGATTTCCCGCTGCCGCCCCACCGCGCGCGATAGCAACAAGCTCGACACGTTGGCGCACGCGATCAGTAGCACCAGCCCCACCGCGCCGAAAAGAATCAGCACCGCCACGCGCAGGCCGGAGACCATCTCGTCCCGCAGGTTCGCCACACGCACGACGAGGTGGGGATCGGCATCCGGAAACCTCGCATGCTCGGCGCGGTATTGCGCCGCCAGCGTGTCCATCTCGGCCTGCGCCCGCCGGATCCCGACGCCGCCGCGGAGGCGCGCGACCAAGGTGAGAAAACCCGTGCCGGCCTGCGCCTGCGCCGGCGTAATCAGGTTCAGATCGATCACCCGCGGCGCAAAGATCTCGGTGTCCGCGCCCAGCAGAGCGAAACGGAATGCGGGCGGCGTCACGCCGACGATGGTGTAATCCTGCGAATCGAGCGTCACGTGCCGGCCGATGACGCCGGGCGAGCCCGCGAACCGCCGCATCCACAGGCCATGGCTGATCACGATCACCGGGTCGCCTGCCGGCCGGTCTTCTTCCGCGCGAAACCAGCGGCCCGCCGCCGGCCGGACGCCCAACACGTCGAAGAAGTTCCACGACACCCGCGCCGCTTCAACCTGCGCCGGATCGCCACTGCCCGTCAGGTTGAACGTCTCTTTGGTGAATGCCGCCACCGCGCGGAAGGAACGCTGGTTCGCGTCGATCATGGTGTAGCGCGGCCAGGAGAGCGGCCCGCGTTCGGCGCGGTCGGCTTTGCGGCCCGCGGATATCAGCGCCAGGCGGCCGGGATCGGCGAAAGGCAGGGGCCGCAGCAACAGCGCGTTGGCCACGCTGAAGATCGCGGTGGTCGCGCCAATCCCCACCGCCAGCGTGAAAATCGCCACCGCCAGAAAGCCCGGGCTCTTGACCAGGATGCGAAGGGCGTACCGCAGATCTTGCGCCAAACGGCTCATCCGGCTTTCCGCCACGCCGGCAGCATCGCCCAAACTATACCGAGCGCGGCCACCGCCGCCACCATCCATCCCTGTGTCCGCAAGCCCGCGTTTCCGCTGCCGAACAGTTCCACCAGAGGGGACCGCAACGCCATCACAAAAAACACCAGGGCGTAAGCCAGGTAGTTCCGGCGCCCGAACCAGCGGCAGAACACCGCCGCGCACGCCACCGTCAGCAAGGCCGGTCCATATTGCAGCGCCAGTTCGCCGGGCGTGCGGATCTCGCTCGAAAGAACCGCCGCGGCCGCCACCGCCATCAGCGCGGCAACCATCCACCGCTTCCGCAGCATTCCCACCAGCGCCGCCGCGATCACGACGATCGCGGCATTGATGAACAGCGGCCCGATGCCCGCCGCCACGGCCGCCAGCGCCGGCGCCGGATCGCCGATGAGGTTTGGTGGCGAGCCCACCGCCAGTATGGCCTGCGCGTGGAAGTGGCCGGTTAGCGCGGTGACCACGCCGCGGCTGATGCCCCACAGCCCGGCCGCGGCCGCCAGCGCCACCAACGCATCCACACCCAACAGGCGCCGCTGCGCCGCGCGGAAGGCCTCCACGCATTCCGGATAGAAGGATGTCACCAGCGCTCCCGCCGCGCCATACATCACGTAGGCGAACGCCAGCGTCATCGCCAGGCCCGCCATCATCATGGCCTGCCAGGTTTCAAACGGCATGCTGGTCTGGTATTGCCGGCTCATGCCGATCGGAAGCGCGAGTGCCGCCGCCACGGCGATCCCCACCGTCGGAAGGATGGCCAGCCAGAGCACCCGCCGCCAGGCCACCAGACCCAGGCGGACATTCCGGATCAACATCCACAGGCCAAACACGATCGCGCCCGCGATGACGCCGATCTTGAGCGCCAGCACCGCGATGGAAATAAAATTCTGCTGCTCGCGGCTGCGCTCGAAACTTTCCGGAATCTTCCAGTGCGCCATTAGCAAGGCCACGCGGTCCCCATCCACTTCGACCGACACGCGATAGTGCACTTCGCCGACGTTGCGCGGGTCGCCGGGCCGCGCTTCCCACGCCAGCGTGTGATCGCGCCGCGCTTTGCGCTTTTCGGAAGTGTTCTCTTTCAACTCCATGGCCGATACGTCCAGCCCCTGCGCCGCGGCGAACGCGGCGGCGATCCCGCGGGCCGCTTCGTCGGAGACGTCGGCCCCCGGGCGATCTTCCGGAATCTCGTGGTGGTAGAGCATCACCTTGCCGGTCTCGGGATGCACCGTAACCAGGAATTCCTCCTTGTCGAGCGACTTGAAATAGCGCGTGGCCCAAGCTTGCACCGGGCGGTATTGCTCGAAAAGCCTGGCGGCCGCAGCCACCGGCAGCCGCTCCAGAAAATATTTCCCGGCCAGGCTGTCCTCGCCGCCCCAGTGCGCGGTCGGGAACGTGACGTGGCGGTATGCTCCCGGCTCAAGTCCCTGCGCGCGCACAAACGCGGTAGCGTAGGCTTCCGCCTGGTTCGGGGTAAGTTTGAATCGCGGGGATTCGCCGAAGTGGCCGGAGGGGATGAACAGCGCCGCCACCCCCACCACCAACAGGACCGCCGCCCACACGCGCAGCCGGCCGCTTAGCGGTTGGTACGCCGCTTTCTCTTCCACCTCCGCGGGCGCCGCTTCCGGCGGCTCCACGGCCACCGGCTCATCCGCGTTCCGCAACCCCGTCGCCGGCTCGAACCCTCCCCGCATCCAGTACGCCACCAGCGCGACCGCTACCGGCAGCACGATGATCCCCGCGCTGGCCGCTCCCGACAAGCGGAAATACAGGCTGTGCGACCGCAGCAGCAGCATGGCGCTATACATCGCGTCCACCGAGTAATGCCAGACCAGCGTCGGCAGAATCCCCCAGCGCAGCATGATGAGGCCCAGCGCCACGCCGCCGATTCCCACCTCCAGCCCGCGGATGAAGAACGGCTGGTTGGGATAACCGGTGTGCCCAAACCCCCAGATGAAGCCCGCCAGCACGATCGCCGCCGGCAGCCACCGCGTCAGCTTGCGCAGGAACGGAATCGCGAACATGCGAAAGACGAACTCTTCGGAGATGGCGGGGAAAAAGCCCCCGAACAGCACAAACAGCCACGGAAACTTCGTATTGAGCAGATCGCTGTAAGGCACGTCCGCCGGCGCCCACGCGCCGTGCTTCGACGCCGTGATGTAGAACACCGTTTGGTACGCGATAAAGATTCCGGTGAGCGTGATGCCCAGAATCGCGCCCAGGAAGAAGCGCTTGGTGCCGAGGCCGCGCGGCCGGAACAGGTTGCCCAGCGAAATCTGTTGCGGATACGCCTGGCGATAAACCGTCTCCGCGCCCGCCGCGATCACGAACAGCAATCCGCCCACCGCCAGCGCGATCATCAGCGCTTGCAGCAACTGCGTGGTGACGAAGCTGCCATACGCATCCGTGGTGGGGTAGCCGAATTCGTTCAGCGGGAATTCGTTCAGGGCCGACAGGAACGAAAGCGCCATTCCCGTCACGCCAATCAGCGCCGCGCTACGCCAGCGCACGTCCTGGCGCCGCACCCGCATCACGATCACCGCCACCAGGCCCAGCATCAACGCCACCATCACCGCCGTATCGATGGTCTGCGCCATGTCGTTCTTGGAGCGCAGCCGCTCGTAGTCACGCGTCCACTGCTCGGGAATTTTGAGGTACTTGCGATATCCGCCGACCTCGTTGCCCTCCACCGTCACCTCGCGCCGCAGGCTCGAATCGTGCAGGTTGAAATCGCGCTCCTTCCACGTGAATACCCGGTCCGTCCGCTTGGGCCGCTTCACGCTCGAGCTCTCCACGAAATCGAGCGACGCCGGATCCGTCTTCGCGCGCGTGCGCAGAAAGTTCTCCGCCAGCAAGCGCGCCTCGGCGTCGGTCGCATCGGGGCGCGCGGCATCTTCCGCCAACGCGTGGTCGAAGCCGGCGAAGGCGCCGTCCGCCGTGATGTCGGCGCGGAACTCCTCTTTCTGCTGCGGCCGGAACCATCGGTACGACCAGCGCCACATCTGCAGCCGCGTGCCCATCAACTGGTTGGCTTGTTCCAGCCCGGCTTCGCGTTCCAGGAACGTCTTGGCGTCGTCGTCGAACGTGAAACTGGAGGCTTCGCGATAGCCCCCGGTGCGATACCCCTGCTCCGCCAGGAAGCGTTCGGCCAGTTGCCGGCCGTCTTCGCGATTCACCCGAAAATCGATGGAAGCTTCCGGAAACGCGCGGTAGAAATTGCGCGCGGAATACCACGTGGTCCCCGCCAGCAGCGCCACGCAAATGGCGATGAAGCGATAGTCCGAAACGCCCAGCCGTTCCTTCATGCTTCTACTCCTTGGCCGCCCAATGCAGCCCGATACCGCCCAGTATGTAGCGGCGCGCCGCTACCTGGCCGTAGCCCGTGCGCCGCAGCAGCGACGAAAACTCGTCGATCGACACGAAGCTGCGCAGCGAATCGGGGATGTAAGTATAGACGCGCGGCCGGCCGTGCAGCAACAGGCCCCAGAATACGCCTTGCGCAAAAAGATAGTTCAGGTACAGCCGCCGGAACAGCGCGTTGGCGGGCAGGAAAAAGTCCAGGCTCACCAGCCGCCCGCCGCGCCGCGTCACCCGCTCAATCTCCCGCACCGCCAGTCCGAGGTCCGGAAAATTGCGCAGGCCGTAGCCCACGAACACGCAGTCGAAGGCGCCGTCCGCAAAAGGAAGGCGGCCGGCGTCGGCGCAAACGGCGTGCTCCACGCCGCGTTCGCGGGCGAGCTGCAGCATGCGCTCGGTGAGATCGGTAGCCACCGCCAGCGCGCCCGGGTACTGCGCCTCGACCAGCGCCGAGAAATCGCCGGTGCCCGATGCCAGGTCCAGGACCACCGGTCTCTGCGGCAGCCGCGCCCGCTCCACGCCCATCTTTTTCCAACGCCCGTCCATCCCATAGGAGAAGACGCGCGTGATGAAGTCATAGCGGGGCGCGACGGTCGAAAACATCCGTCGCATCAGCCGCAGGTCCTGTTTCTCCGCCGGAAGTTTCACTCGCAGCCGAATTGTACCAAAGGCTCACACGCCCCGGTTCAGGCGCTATGGCCCGGAGTTCGAGCATGGTATGATTACCCCGTATCGAGGCCTCGGGGAATGTGCAAGTTGCTGCTCCTCAGCTTCGTCGTTTTGTGCCCGGCTTTACTGCCCGGCCAAGGCTTCGGAACGCTGAAGAAAACCATCGTTCTGGAACGCAAGCTGCCCGCTGCGGTAAAACTGCCGGGCAACGCATTCGACGTCAAAGCCACGGCGGAAAAGCCGCAGGATCAGTGTCAGAAGCTGGCTGCCGACAAATTGCAGTCCATGGTCGAGACCAGCCTCATCCGCTTCAACAGCCAACTCGAGCTCAGTCCCGACAAGCCGGATACGCTGATCTCGCTCAAGGTGCTGATTTGCAGCGCGGTGGCTACGCCGGTGCACGACACGCTGCCTGGCGGTAAGAAAAGGGGGCCGGAGCAACTCTCCGGCGTGAAGGTGAACGGGCACTTGCAGGTGACCTATCAGGCCAGGACTCGCGGAGGCAGGTTTGTGGATGCCGAGCCCATCGACGTTAAATACAACCACGAGTTCAACCAGGTGACCGGTGCGATTTCCGAAACCAAGAGGATCCTCGGCAAGATCCCTCACCCGGGCGCCAAACACAAGGATGACGAGGGCGAAGACGAACCGCACACGCGGGAGGACATCATCGGGATTATGGTCGACCGCGCGGCGCAGCACGTGGCGGCCCGTCTGGTGAATACCAACGAACGCGTCACAATCTCTCTGGCGCGCGGCGCGCTCGATCAAAACAACCGCTATGCCGAAGCCGGCCAATGGACCAAGTTCGTCGAGGACTTGGAAACCATGCCGCCGCTCCCGCACATGGATGACGATGCTTACCGCCTTTATAACATCGGCGTCGGAGACGAAGCCCTCGGTTACAAAGCGGAGAGCCCGGCCAGCGCCAAACGTTACTTCGAGCAGGCCGTCATGCAATACCGCAAGGCAGGCGAAGCCAACCCCCAGGAGAAGTACTTCATCGAGCCGGTAAACCGCATCGAAATCGCGCTGGAGCACTACAAGCAACTGTCCGTCCCACCGGGCGCTCCCGCCGCCCAGACGCCGCCGAAGAAGGGGAAAAGCAATTGAGACTGTGGGCTGTTATGTTGGCTCTGGCAGCCGCCGGCCACGCGCAGCAGGGTTGCGCCGTTTCCAAGGACCTGGTGGTCCGCGCGCTGGAACTGGTCTCCGCCTCGCCCGCACGGGACGATCTCTCGAATGGCCTGCTGCTGCTCAAGCAGGCGGAAGAGGCCTGCGACGAGAATGGCGATGCCTGGTATTACCGGTCGCTGTTCGAGCGCAAGCTCGGCGCGGGCAATCCGCAATACTCCCTCGGCAAGGCGCGGGAGCGCAATGCCCCGGCCCTCAGGAGCGCCGAAGACCCCTTCACGCTCTCCACTCCGGCGCGCGGCGTTGCGGTTGTGGCGCATGACAACCCGGCGCCCGGCGCCGCTTCGCACACCACCCGCGACATCCATCAGCCCGCCGTCTCGCACAAATGGGCGCTGGTCGTGGGCGTCGGCCAATTCCATAACCCGCGCCTCAATCTGAAATACACGCGCAACGATGCCCAATCGATCGCCGAGTTGCTGCGCGATCCCACTTACGGCCGGTTCCGCGCCGACCACGTGCGCCTGATTGCCGATTCGGAAGCCACCGCGGTCAACATCCGCGCCGGCCTCAACTGGCTGGTGCGCAGCGCGACCGAGGACGACATGGCGGTGATCTACATCGCCACTCACGGCACGGCGCGGGAGCAGGATGCCGCCGGCGCCAGCTACGTGGTGGCCTACGACACCGACGTCAACACGGAGGACGGCCTCTATTCCACCGCCATTCCGATGGTAGAGATCACCACCGTCGTGCGCACACGGATCAAAGCGTTGAAAGTGGCTGTGATCCTGGACACCTGCCACAGCCAGGGCGCGCTGGCGCAGACCGTGACCGTTCCGCAGTCGCTATCTCCGCAGACGCTGGATCGCATCAAGGAAGGCACCGGCCGCGTGATTCTGGCGGCCAGCCGCACGGAAGAAAGTTCCTACGAGTTAGCGAAGTATTCCCACGGCCTCTTCACTTACTATCTCCTGCAAGGCCTCAAACAACAGAAGGACGCGCCGCTCGACAAGATCTATCCATGGGTCACGGCGCAGGTGGCCAGGGAAGCCGAGGCCAACGGATGGAAGCAGCATCCGGTCTTCAGTTCGAGCGACGAAGTGAGCCCCGTGGTGCTCGGGATTGCGCCGCTGGACGCAGCCGCATGGCTGCGTCCAGCCGGTGGGGCAGACCATCGGGTTTGGTGGTCTGTCATGCCTCGCTAAGCCCCGGCTGCTTGACAGGGTCGAAAAAGCAGGGCGCCGGCCGAGTGGGGCGGCCAATCCTGGCCGCAGCCGCCTTCCGGCGGCTCTCTCTTGCTGTCTGACTGTCCATGTATTTCTTGGATACCGCCCTACCGCCGCGATCCCTTCGCGTGGGCAACCATCTTCGGCTCCACCACCGCGCTGGCGGCCGCGATCACCGGGGGCGGCGCGACCGACCCATCCACCATCTGAAGCATCGCCTGCATGGCGACATCCTCGGCTTCCTTCATAAAGGTCAGGTGCGAGCCGGACGCGGCGCAGTCCACGCGAATCAGGTCGCCGCCGCGCACCTGCTCGGTGGCCATCAGGTTCGACAGCGGGTGGACCAGGTTGCGGTCGACGGCGCGCTTCAGGTGCCGCGCGCCATACTTCAGGTCGGTGCCTTCGCGCAGCAGATAATCCTTGGCCGCTTCGGTGGCGGCGAACACGAACGGCGCGCTGGCGGCGGTGCTGAAGATGCGCTGCTGCACCAGGTTCAGTTCCATCCCCAGAACCTTGCGCAGTTCCGCCGTGCCCAGCGGCTGGAAAACCACCACCCTGTCGATACGGTTCAGGAACTCCGGCGTGAATTTGCGGCGCGCGGCTTCCATGCCGGCCGAGGCCATCTTGCCGGTCAACTCGGCATCTAGCATGCCTCCGGCCTGGCGCCGCTCGGCATCGCCGGCCGCAAATCCCAGGTTGGGCCGCAGCAGCGCTTGCATCTCCGCGGCGCCCAGGTTGCTGGTCATGAAGATCAACGTTCGCGAAAAATCCACGCGCCGGTTGTCCCCCAACGTCAGCGTCGCCTTGTCCAGCACGCCCAGCAGCAGGTTCCACAGGGAGTCGCTGGCCTTCTCGATTTCGTCGAACAGCACGAAGCTGAGCTTCACCTGGTCGGTCTGGTATTGGTCGAGCGCTTCCTGGCTGAGCAGCGGATGCGTCTCGCGATGGCCCAGGTATCCGGGAGGCGAGCCGATCAGCTTGGCGATTTCGTGACTGTGCTGGAACTCCGCGCAATCGATCTTGACCACGGCGCGCGCGTCGCCCACCAGGCTCTCCGCCACCGCTTCCACCATGCGCGTCTTGCCGGAGCCCGTCGGTCCCAGAAACAGAAGGTTCCCGATCGGCCGCCCGGCGCTGGACATCCCCGCCATGAAAGTTTGGTACACATCGATGATTTGGCGGATCGCTTCATCCTGCCCCACCACCCGCTTCCGCAGGTCCGCCTCAAACTTCTCGGCTTCGCTTCCGGTTCGCGTCGGGTCCAACATCCGGTTGATCAGCTCCATATAGCCTCCGGCCTTCTCACTTTTTTAGATGTCGGGGGGAGCGCTTGGAGTACGGCCACCACGCGTAAATTAGTGTAAAACACTACCCTTGCTTGCGCGGCTCGGAAGGCCGCATCTCCACGCGGCTGACCATGGTGCGCGCCGGCATGCGCAGCACCAGGGTTACCACCTCCGCCACGTCCTCCGGCGCGATCATCCAACTGGTGTCGCCCGCGCGTTTGCCCGCCTGTCCGCCGAATTCCGTGTCTACGCTCCCCGGCATGATAGAGCTGACTCGTACATGTTCATAGCGATGGTCCAGCATCATCGCTTCGCTGAAACCGTTGAGCCCGAACTTCGAGGCGTTGTACCCCGCGCCGCCGCTGAAGGGGTTCTTCCCGGCCAGGCTCGAGATGTTGACGATGAACCCGCCGCCGCGCCGCGCGAACTGCTGGAGCGCTTCCCGCGAGCAGTAGAACGCGCCGTTCAGGTTGAGGTCGATGTTGCGGCGCCACTCCTCCGGCGTCATCTCGCCCACCTTGCGGAACACCCCTTCGCCGGCATTGTTCACCAGGATGTCCAGACCGCCGAATTCGCGTTCCACCGCCTGGAAGAACCGGCTGACCTGCGCTGCCTGGGTGACGTCCGTGGCCTGTCCGAAGACCCGCCCCAGCGGCTTCATGCCGACGACGGCGCGATCCACCGAGTCCTGGCTGCGCCCGCAGAGGGCCACCGCCGCGCCTTCGCTCAGCAGCCGTTCGGCGATAGCCCGCCCGATGCCGCGTGTACCGCCTGTCACAATTGCGACCTTGTCTTTGATCGAATCCATTCTCTTAGTGTAGTGCCACGTGAATTAAAACAAGCCGGGTTGAAAATGTTTTTCAAAAGACTACCAATTTGCGAACGAATTGTAACCGTCTCCCGGCCATGCTGGAGGCGGAGGGACACGTGAAGAGGTACCCATCGTTCTTCTGGCAAAATCCGCGGGCGGCGCTGCCGTTCTCCACCGGCGTCTGCCTGCACGGCCACACCATGTACTCCGAAGAGTGCCTGTCGTTCCTGCCTCGCTACCTGCATTTGGTTCCCGGAATCTCGCAGATCGTCAGCCGCTATCAGCGCGGCCCGCGGCCGGTGGATTTTGCGCGCGCCTGGTGGACGCCGCCCCTCACGCCTTCCTCCGCGCTCCGCCTCGAACGCGGTCAAATCGCCGGGCTGGGTTTGCGTCCGCTGGTCTCTCTCACCGACCACGACAACATCGAAGCCGGCATGGCGCTCCAGGTGACCGAGCGCTGCCGCGAAGTTCCGGTATCGGTTGAATGGACGGTTCCGTACCGTCGCTCCATCCTGCATCTGGGGATACACAACCTGCCGCCCGGCGCGGCCCGAACCTGGCTCTCCACCATGGCCGCTTACACCGCGGCGCCCAACCAAAGCTCGCTGCCGGAAATCCTCGGCGCGCTCGCGGCCCTCCCTGAAGTCCTCATCGTTCTCAACCATCCGTACTGGCTGGAGGAGGGCGTCGAAGAAGCCGATCACGCCCAGGCGCTCGATCGCGTCTTGCGCGAATGCCTCCCCTGGCTGCACGCCTTCGAACTGAACGGCACGCGCCGCTGGCATGAAAACGCGGCCGTGGTCGAACTGGCCCGCGCCTACTCGCGGCCCGTCGTCTCCGGTGGCGACCGCCACGCCGGCGAGCCCGCCGCCTGTCTCAACCTCACCAATGCGCGGTCCTTCGCCGAGTTCGTCGCGGAAGTCCGCGCGGGCCACAGCTCCGTTCTCTTCATGCCGCACTACCGCGAACCCATGCCCCTCCGCGTGCTCGAAGCCGCCTGGGACATTCTCCGCCCGTATCCCGAGTATCCCGGCCGCGAGCGATGGACCGACCGCGTCTTCTACCGCTCGAGCGACAGCGTCGCGCGCCCGCTCTCGATGATCTGGGGCCACCGCATACCGTGGATTCTGAGGCCGGCCACCGGCGTGGTGCAGTTCCTGGCTTCCACGCAAATGCGGTTGGCTCTGCGACTGCTGCTCGCGCGGCGCGCCGAAGCGTTGCAGTAAAAACCCCGGGAGCGCGCGCCCCCGCGCCGCCGTTTGCACTCCTGACTCCTGACTTCTGACTCCCAAAATCCCGCAGGGATTTCAAAGGTGCAGCCCTTGGTTAATTCTCGGTCGGCGTCTTATCCAGGTGGTCCACCACCAGCAGCGGTAGCGGCAGCCGGCGAGGCACCAGCTTGAGACCGACCTTCTGTACCGACGCGAAGACCGAATCGCCGCCGGGCTCCGTAGCCGCTTCCGGCGCGCGCCTTACCGCGTCCACCACCATGCCGGCGGCGCGCGCCGCGTTGAGCATCTCGTCGCGCGAGGCGTCCAGCGACAGGTCGTACCGTCCGGCGAGGCCCGTCTGGTCCACCACCGGCTTGTCGGTGAATCGCGATAGCCAGTCGATCATAGTGCCGATCGTCACGTTTTTCAGATCCATGTGCAGCCCGTTCGATCCCGCGGACATGGTGTACGACCCGTTCGGACCACTGCCACTGCTGGTCATCGGACTGGCGCCTTCCCCGCGCCGGCCGCCGGCGCCGCCAGCGGCGGAACCGCCAGCCGCCGCGCCCGCTCCATCCGTGGCGTCATCCGGCGTCGACTCTTTCAGCTTCGATCCCTCCTTGCCCACCACCAGCGCGTACACCGGCATCTCCTTGCTGGAGTTGTGCAGCACCAGGTGGAATCGTTCCCCGAGCAGCGTCCGCAGCATCTCGGGCACCTGGTCGGTTTTGGCGCCTTCGGGCAGCTTGGCCACCACGTCGAACCTCGAAGTAGTCATCCAGTCCGGCCCGGAGATCTGGTAGAGCTTCACGCGGTAGGCGGCGCGAATCAGCTCGGCCAGCGAGAGGTCCGAGAAATCCACGCGCGCGGCGTCCACGTTGACGTTGATGTGCTGCTGGCCGGCCATCATTCGCTCCGCGCTGAGCGGCTCCGCCGGCTTGATCGACGCCACTTCGAAGGCCAGCGGCGCCGCGGCCTTCTGGGGCGGCGCGGTCTGAGCCTCCGCCAACGCCACTGCCGCGCACACGCCAATCAGGAATCCTGTCCCCACGGATATCAACCATCCATCCCGGGCAATCTGCTTTGGGCAGTGCCCCTACCGTCCATTTTGACACGGGCGGCGTTGCGGCGGCCCGGCTAGTTCGCGACCGGGACTTTCTCCAGGTGGTCGATCACCAGCACCTCCACGGGGAGCTTGCGCGGTTCCAGTTTGAGCCCGAGCAATTCGATGGAGTTCGCGAGCGAGACCGCGCTCGGATCCGCGGCCGCATCCACTGGCGCGCGACCCGCTTCTCCCGCGCCAGGTCCGGGAACCGCCATGCCGGCCGCTCTCGCCACGTTGAGCAACTCCTCGCGCGAAAGGTCCAGCACGAAATCGTAGTTGCCCTTCAACTCCGTCGTGTCCACCACTGGACGCTCCGTGAAGCGCGCCAGGTATTCCGCCAGCACCGGCATGGTCATCTTCTGGATGTCCAGGTGCATGCCATTGGGGCCGGTGGTCTGCTTCACGTTTCCGCTGGGCCCGCTGGTGGTGACTACGCCTTTGCTATCGGCGGCGGCGTTGTAACGCAAAGTGCCGCTGCCGCTGTCGGGAGCGGCATCGCCGCCGCGCGCACTGGGGTCCGGCGGCGATGCCTTCAGCTTCGGTCCACCCTTCGCCACCGCCAGCGCGTATGCCGGCTCTTCTTTGGTTGAGCGATGCAGCGTCAACCGGAAGCGCTCCACAAGCAGGCTTTGCAGCATCTCGGGAATCTGGCTGCGCGGCGCGCCCTCGGGCAGCTTGGCGACAATGTCATACCGCTGCGTGTCGATCCACTCGGGGCCGGAGATTTGGTACGACTTCACTTTGTAAGCGGCGCGGATCAAGTCGGCCAGCGTCAGGCCTGTCATGTCCACGCGCGCCGCGTCGATGGTCACGCCGATGCGCTGCTGGCCCGCCATTAGTTTGGCCGGGTCGAGCGGTTCGGCCGCCTTCACCGACGCCACTTCGAATGCCGGCGGCGGGGCCGTCTGCCCGGCCGCGGCCCCTGCCGCCAGCGCAGCGGCCGCCATACCGGCCACCAGCCTGATCCCTGCGGAACTCACCCTGTCCCTCCGACGCTTGGCCTTACCCCGCCCCGTGGCATTTCTTATACTTCTTCCCGCTGCCGCACGGGCAGGGATCGTTGCGTCCCACCTTCTGCCCCACGGCCACGGTTCGCGGCCCGCCGGAATCGTCGCCGCCCAATTGCAACGCCGCCAGTTCCTTATCCTTCTTGCGCTCGATGTTGCGCGTGAAGTCTTCCATCTGCGCCTTGGCCGCGCGCCGCCGTTCTTCGTCCACGGTTTCCGCCGCCGCGCCGCGCGAATCCCCGCCGCCCGATCCGGAGGGCCCGCCGTTGCCCGATCCGTCGCCTTCCTCTTCGCCTTCCTCCGGGAATGGCAGAATCGGCCCGGAACTGGTCGACACCTGCAGGAAGTAGAGGTATCGCACCGTCTCGTCTTCGATCCGGTCCATCATCGCCGTGAACAGCTCGAAGGATTCCTTCTTGTACTCCACCAGCGGGTCCTTCTGCCCGTACGCGCGGTTGCCGATGCCCTGCTTCAGCTCGTCCATCGTGAGCAGGTGGTCCTTCCACTGGTTGTCGATCACCTGCAGCATCACGATGCGCTCGGTCTGCCGCATCACATCGGCGCCCACCATGTCTTCTTTTTCCTGGTACTTCTGCTTCAGCCGTTCCAGCACCGCGTCCGACATCTCGGTCCGCGTCTTGTCGCCCAGCTCCGCCAGGTCGACTTTCGCTCCGAACGCGCTCAGGATGTCGTTGCGCAGCGTGGCCAGGTCCCAGGTGTCGGGGTGCTTGTCGTCGGGGCAGCGCATGTCGACCAATTGGTCGACGATGCCCTGCACCATCTCCATCACCCGCTCCTTCTGGTCGATGCCTTCCAGCAACTGGCGCCGCATTCCGTAGACTGCCTTGCGCTGCTTGTTCATCACATCGTCGTATTCCAGCAGGTGTTTGCGTGCCTCGAAATTCTGCATTTCGACGGCTTCCTGGGCTTTGGCGATGCGCTTGGTGATGAGCTTGCTCTCGATCGGCACGTCCTCTTCCATGCCCAGGCGCAGCATCAGGTTCTGCATCCGCTCGCCGCCGAAAATCCGCAGCAGGTCGTCCTGTAGAGAGAGGAAAAACTTCGAGCTGCCGGGGTCGCCCTGGCGGCCGGCGCGCCCGCGAAGCTGGTTGTCGATGCGCCGCGATTCGTGCCGCTCGGTGGCCACAATGTGCAGCCCGCCCAACCCCACCACTTCGTCGTGCTCGCGGTCGGTTTGCTGCTTGTAGCGCGCAAAAATCTCGTCCCACTTGTCGCGCCGCACGCGGTAGAACTGGTCGAGGTGCGTGAAGTAGAAAAAATGCTCGTCGGCCACGTACTGCGCTTCGCTCTCCGACAGCCGCTCCGCCACCTTCTCTTTCAGGCAGGCATCCTTGGTCATGAACTCCGCATTGCCGCCCAGCAGGATATCCGTGCCGCGGCCGGCCATGTTGGTGGAAACCGTCACCGTGCCCTTGCGCCCGGCCTGCGCCACGATGCTGGCTTCGCGCTCGTGGTTCTTGGCGTTCAGCACTTCGTGCCGCACGCCCATCTTCTTCAGAATGCCCGAGAGCTTCTCGGATTTCTCCACCGAGATGGTGCCCACCAGCACCGGCTGTCCCTTGGCGTTGAGTTCCTTGATCTCCTTCGCCGCGTTGCGGAACTTCTCTTCCTCCGTCCGGTAAACCACGTCCTGGTTCTCCTTGCGGATCATCGGCATGTTGGTGGGAATCACCGTGACGTCGATGTTGTAGGTCTTCTGAAATTCCGCCGCTTCCGTCTCCGCCGTGCCGGTCATCCCCGCCAGCTTCTTGTACATGCGGAAATAATTCTGGAAGGTGATGGTCGCCAGCGTCTGGTTTTCCCGCTGGATCTTCACGCCTTCCTTGGCCTCCACCGCCTGGTGCAGCCCGTCGGACCAGCGCCGTCCCGGCATCAGGCGCCCCGTGAACTCGTCCACGATCACCACTTCCGGACCTTCGTCGCCGTCCTTCACCACGTATTCCCGATCGCGCACATAGAGCACGTGCGCGCGCAGCGCCTGCTGCACGTGGTGGTTGATTTCGATGTTGTGCGGGTCGTATAGGTTCCCCACCCCCAGCAGCTTTTCCACCTTGAAGACGCCTTCTTCGGTGAGCGCCGCCGTCTTGTGCTTTTCGTCGATGGTGTAATCGCCCGTGGTGTACTTCTCGCCCGGCTCCTTGCCTTCGATCACTTCGCCGCGGATCAGCTTCGGAATGATGCGGTTGATCTTGTAATATTTGTCCGTGGATTCCTCGCTCGGACCCGAAATGATCAGCGGCGTCCGCGCTTCGTCGATCAGGATCGAATCCACTTCGTCCACGATGGCGTAGTGATAGTCGCGCTGCACGCAGTCCGTGATCCGGAACTTCATGTTGTCGCGCAAGTAGTCGAAACCGAATTCATTATTCGTCCCGTAGGTGATGTCTGCGCCGTAGGCCGCCGTGCGCTCCGCGTCGTCCAGGTCGTGCACGATCACGCCCACGTGCAGGCCCAGAAACTTGTGAAGCCGGCCCATCCATTCCGAGTCGCGCTTGGCCAGGTAATCGTTCACCGTCACCACGTGCACGCCCTTGCCTTCGAGCGCGTTCAAATAGCAAGGCAGCGTGGCCACCAGCGTCTTGCCTTCGCCGGTCTTCATTTCGGCGATCTTGCCCCTGTGCAGCACCATGCCGCCGATCAACTGCACATCGAAGTGCCGCATGTTCAGCACGCGCCGCCCGGCTTCGCGCACAACCGCGAAGGACTCAAACAACAAATCGTCCAGCGGCGCGCCCTGCGCCAGCTTTTCTTTGAACTCGATGGTCTTGGCGGCGAGGTCGACATCCGACAATTGGCGCATGGCCGGCTCGAAATCGTTGATCGCCGCCACGGTGGGCTGCATCTCTTTGATCTCGCGCTCGGTTTTGGTGCCGAAGACTTTCGCCAGGATGGTGTCGACAATCATGAATGGTCTCGGTACGGTGGGAGGCCCGCGACTTCTATTTTAGCTTGTATGTAAAGAAGACGGACTGGGCCGCCGTGGCTTAACGGCTAATTCTCCGCCGGCTTCTCCACCTGGTCGATCACGAAAAGCTCCACGGGCCGCTCGGCAGCCTCCGGATTTCATGGTGAAACGTCAACTTGAACCGGTCCACCAGCAGCGCCTTGCAGTATTTGCGGAAGCTGATCGCGCTCCGCCCCCTCCGGCAGCCTGGCGAAAATGTCGCATCCGTCCGCGCCAAATCCCTTCGGCCCGCCGGTGAGCCGATTGTCGAGCAGCGGTTCAGTTTGACGGATCGTAGCCGATCCGAACCGCCTCTAAAAGTTGCCGGCGAATCTCGGCGTAACTGGCGTAAGCATTGTTTTCGCGAACGCGTTGCTCCACTATGTCTGAGCGAAACTGCATAGATGAAGGTTCGGGGAGGCATTGGCCAAACAACTCGCACATCCTGTCGGCCTCGTGCACATAGTGCTTAAGCGTTTCCCAACACTGCGCGTGCAGTTCTGCGAACTGTTTCTGGTTCATTTCCTTTCCTTACAGTATAACCCGTGCATGCTGTAGCCTTGGACGTTCGGATCGCCGGGCTTGATGGATGCCCTTCGCACGGCGCCTGCGCGCCCCAAGCCGCCAGTGCCAATGCGATACCCGCCCCGCGCACCTGCCGCCGCCCTTGATACCATCCTAATATGGCTGGTCTGGCGCGCGGCTTTTCGCGCAGAGGGTTCCTGTTTTCGGGCTTTGCGGCTGGTTTGCTCGCCCAGGAAAAACCCGCCCAAGAAAGGCTGGGCGCCGGCTTTCCCTCCGCCGTCAAACGGTATTCCGACCCCACCACCGAGCTGGATGTCTACCGCCTCACCGATCCCTCCTATTCCAGCACGCTGCCCGCCGCTTACAACCGCGCCATCGCGCACAACAACGCGTCGATACTCTTCAGTTGCGACCGCAATGGCTCGCCGCAGGCCTTCCGCCTCGATCTCAAGTCGGGCGAGACCAGAGAGCTCACCACGGTCGAGGACCTCGACGGCGGCTCCCTCACCCTGACTCCCGACAACCGCTCCTTCTGCTTTTTCGCCGGCCGCTCTCTGTTCCTCTCGGCCTTGGGCGGACGGCCGCGCGAACTCTACAGGATCCCCGAGGGTTGGGAACGCACTGCGGGCCTGAGCGTCGGCCCCGACGGCACGCACGCCACCTTCGCCGAACGCCAGGGCGATGGCTCGCGCCTGCGCGCGGTCTCGCTGGCGCAGGCCGCCGCCCGCACCGTGGTGGAGGCGCCCTTCGCCATCAGCCACCCCATCGCGCGGCCCATGCGCGCCCAGATCCTCTTCCGGCAAGGCGGCGACGCCCTCTGGCTGGTGAATTCCGACGGCACGCAGAAACACTCGCTCAAACTCGCCGCCGGCCGCGTGGGTCGGGCCGACTGGGCGCCCGACGGCAAGACCGTCCTCTATCTGAATTTTCCCGAGGATCCCAAACAGTTGACCGCCATCCGCGAGTGCGCCCCCGACGCCGCTTCCGACAAGCTCGTGGCCAAGACCAGCCAGTTCGCGAACTTCGGATTCAATCGCGATACTTCGGTGTTCGTGGGCGCCAGCCGCAGCGCCGCCTCGCCGACCATCCTCCTCCTGCTGCGCATCACGCAGCGGGAATTGACGCTCTGCGAACACAAGGCCAGCCACCCGGAAACCACCGCGCCGCGCTTTTCACCCGACGCCCAGCGCATCTATTTCCAGAGCGACCGCGACGGCAAACCGGCGATCTATTGCATGCACGTAGAGAAGTTGGTCGAAAAGATCGACGCGGAATCCCGGCCGGGGGACCCGCGCCCGGAACCCAGTGTTATCGGTTTGCCATGCCTTTAGGCGTCGAAAGATAGCCGACGATCTGGTCTTTCCCTACCTGGTTGATCACCAGTTCGTACAGCGCCTTGCCGCCGGCGGTATAGAACTGCACGGGCTCGTTGATGCTCCTGTCTTTCCTTTCGGAGAGCTTGTCATCCGCCATCACTTTCACCGTGTACTTGTTCTTCTTGGGGTCGGCGTTCTCCAGCGACAGGGAAATGTCGGCGAACTTCTTCGTCTTGTCCTTCTTGTTGAGCTTGATGTCCACGTAGTTGCGCTCGCCCTTCAGCCTCAGCGCCGCCAGCTCAGTGGCGTTGGTGGCGATCAAGCCGCTCTGCACACCCAGATCGCCGCGCGCGCTTTTCAGGTCGGCGATGGTCTTCTGCAACTCGGCATCGGTAGCCGTCAAATGCGTCTTCACGCCGCCGACATCGGTGGTCACATCGGCAATCTTCGCGTTGGCCGCGGTAGCCGCCTGCTGCACATCGCCGAGCTGGGATTGCTGCGCCGCCACCTGCGCCCCCATTTTGGCTTCTTCTTCCGCAATCTGCCTCGCCAGCGCATCCGCGTGCGCGGTGGCTGCCTTTTGCGCCTGCGCCGACAGGTTCTTGGCCTGCGACGCGTTCTGCTCGCGCGTCGCTTCCAGATCTGCCTTCAGCGCATCGATGCGCTTCTGTTGGGATGACAGTCCTTGCGAGGCCGCGTCCTTCTGGTTCGTGATCTCGGTCGTCATCTTGTCTTGCACTTTGGCCAGGTTCGTCTGCAGGTGATCGATCTGCACGAACAAATAGATCACCGCGGCTAGCAGGGCGATAATCGCGCCGGCCACCAGCGCCGTCATCAGGCCCGAGCGGTCTTTTTCGTAATGTGTGGGGCTCACGTAACTATACTCCTTGTACTCTTCAGTATAGATGGAAAGCCGGGCAGTTTTGGCTTCGCCTATTTCAACTCAAAGCTCTGTCCGGGTGACGGAACCACCACCTCCAGCTCGTAAGTGGAGTGGAGCAGCTTCGCCAAAACCTCGGCTTGTTGCGGCTCGCCGTGCACCAGAAACACTTTCCGCAAGGAGGGCGCCAGCGGCTCGATCCACTGCAACAATTCGTGTTGGTCGGCGTGGCCGCTCAACTCGTCCAGGCTCGAAATTTCCGCGCGCACCCGCAGCGGTTCGCCAAAGATCGCGACTTCCGGCCATTTTTCCACTAATTTCCGTCCCAGCGTGTCCTGCGCCTGAAACCCCGTGATCAGCACCGTATTCCGCGGATCTTCAATATTGTTGCGCAAGTGGTGGAGAATCCGTCCCTGCTCGCACATCCCCGATGCCGAGATCACCACGAATGGCCCGTGCAGGTCGTTCAGCTTTTTCGAATCCTCGGCCTCGCGGACGTACCGCAAACGCCCGAATCCGAAGGGGTCCTCGCCGTGGTTCAGGAAGTCGCGCGTCTCGTCGTCGAAGCACTCCGGGTGGTCGCGGTGCACCTGCGTGACGTTCAGCGCCAGCGGGCTGTCCACGAAGATCGGGATGTTCGGAATCTCCTGCGCGTTCGCCAGTTCGTGCAGCAGCAGCACCAGTTGCTGCGTGCGGCCCACCGCGAAGGCCGGCACGATGATCCGGCCGCCGCGCTTCGCCGTGCGGATCACCACCTCGCGCAGCTTGTTGATGACGTGGCTGGTGCTCTTATGGAGGCGGCCGCCGTAGGTGCTCTCCATGATCAGGTATTCGGCCGGCGGCATGGTCTCCGGGTCGCGGATGATCGGCAGGTGGGGACGCCCCACGTCGCCTGAGAACGCCAGCCGCACCTGCCCACCGTTTTGTTGTTCGTGCAGCACCACGCAGGAAGAACCCAGAATGTGGCCGGCGTCGTACGGTACGTAGATCACTCCCGGCGCCAGATTCTGCGGGGAGTGGTATCCCACCCCTTGAAACAGCGGCAGCGTCCGCTCGGCATCCTCGGTCGTGTAGAGCGGCACCACGGGCCCGTCCGCCAGCCCGAGATTCTTGCGGTGCTCGTGCCGCTTATTCAGGAACTCCGCGTCCTTCTCATGGATGTGCGCCGAGTCGCGCAACATCCAGTTGCACAGGTCGACGGTCGCCGGCGTCGTGTAGATCGGGCCGCCGAACCCGCTCTTGACCAGCGTCGGCAAATTGCCGCTATGGTCAATGTGCGCGTGCGAGAGCACCACCGCGTCGATCGAAGAGCCCGCAAACGGCAGGTAGCGGTTCTTGGCTTCGGCCGCCTTGCGCCGCCCTTGGTTGAGCCCGCAATCGAGCAGCAGCCGCCGCCCGCCCGCTTCCACCAGGTGCATGGAGCCCGTGACCTCGCCCGCCGCACCCCAAAACGTGATCTTCATTGCGCCTCCGCAACTCGTAATGGTAACGCATCGTATCCCCGCCGCCCCCGTTGTGGGGCCAAGCTTTCAGCCTGACCCCACGGACACGCCGGCGAGTCCGCTCGTGTGCAGGCCCCCGCATTCCCGGTGATACACTGAACGTACAATTTCTCGAAGAGGAAGTGATCTCAATGTCTCGTACCGGCCTACGCCTGATGTCCCTCGCGATTCTTTATTGCGGTGTCGAAGGGCTCGCGCAGCCTCCCGCCGCACAGCTCAACCCCACCGTCAAGAAGATTGTCGACGAGGTCTCCGAGGAGCGCATCGGCGCCATCATGAAGAAGCTCGAAAGCTTCGGCACCCGCTACGTGGGCTCCGAGAAGGACAACCCGGCGCACGGCATTGGCGGCGCCCAGAACTGGATCTTGAGCGAGTTCAAGAGCTACAGCCCGCGCCTGGAAGTCAGCCTGCAGAAGTTCACCGTGCCCAAGAGCCAGCGCATCCCCACTGAGACCGAGCTCAATAACATCGTGGCCGTGCTGCCGGGAACCATCGATAAGGACCGCTACGTCATCATCTCCGGCCACTACGATTCCATCGCCCTGCGCCGCGCGCCCAACCAGGCCGTGCGCACCGACGATGCCGGCCCGGCTTCGCCCGCCGATGCCGACCCGCTCGCTCCCGGCGTCGCCGACGACGGCTCCGGCACCGCCGCCACCATGGAACTGGCGCGCGTCATGAGCCAGTATCAGTTCGATAAGAGCATCGTCTTCGTCACCTTCGCCGCCGAAGAGATCGGACTCAACGGCAGCCGCGCCTACGCCGCCAAGGCCAAGGAAGACAAGATGCAGATCGAAGCCGTGCTCAACAACGACATCATCGGCAGCGACATCTCGGGCAACGGCCGCTCCGCCAATAACCACCTGCGTGTTTTCTCCGAGGGGCCCGACGATTCTTCCAGCCGGTCGCTGGCCCGCTATACCAAGGAAATCGCCGAGCGCTACATGCCCTCCATGACCGTCGACCTGATCTTCCGCCACGACCGCTTCGGCCGTGGCGGCGACCACTCTTCGTTTGTGGCCCAAGGCTTCACCGCCGTGCGGCTCACCACCCCGAGTGAAAACTTCGCCAACCAGCACACCGCCACCGACACCTTCGCCAATGCCTCCGTGCCCTACACCACGCGCGTGGCCAGGATGAATGCCGCCGTCCTGGCGACCCTCGCGCTCGCTCCCAAGCCTCCCGTGGTGGCGAATCCGCGGCCGGCCGGCGCAGGCGGCGCTGGCGGTGCTGGAGCGCGCGGTGGCGCGCGTGGCGATGCCGCAGCCGGCGCAGGCGGCCGCGCAGGCGCGACCGACACCGCCGCAGCCTCAGCGGCGGGCGGCGCCAATCCCCCAGCCGCGGGAGCCCCAGCCGGCGCCGGCCGCGGGGGCCGCGGCGGACGTGGACCCGGCCTCAGCCGCGGCAACGGCTACGACGCCGTCATGCGCTGGGCCATGCCCAACCCCGAGCCCGATCTCGCCGGCTACTCCATCCTGATCCGCGACACCACCTCGCCGGTCTGGCAAAAAGAAACTTACGTCGGCAACGTGACGGAGTACGCCATCCCCGATCTTTCGATTGACGATATCGTGATCGGCGTGCGCGCCATCGACAAGGACGGCAATCCAAGCCTGGTCTCCGCCTACGAAATGGCCCCCACGCGCCTCATCGACGCGAACCCGCCGCAGCCGCAGCGTCCACCCTCGGCAAGCGGTGGCCCAGGCGGCGGAGGCCAGTAGACCACCTCCGTGCCGCGAGACCCCTTTTTGCAAGCCGCCATCGAGCAGGCCCGCGCGAGCGCCGCGGAAGGTGGCATCCCCATCGGCTCCGTTCTGGTGCATGAAGGGCGCATCATCGGCCGGGGCCACAACTGCCGCGTGCAGACCGGCAGTCCCATCGACCATGGCGAAATGAATTGCCTCCGCAATGCCGGGCGTCTGCCTGCCAGGGTCTATCGGGACTGCACCCTATACACCACCCTCTCTCCGTGCCCCATGTGCAGCGGCGCCATCCTGCTTTACAGGATAGCTCGCGTGGTCGCAGGCGAAAACCGCACCTTCCTCGGCGCCGAAGAATACCTGCGCGCCAATGGCGTTCCGGTGGAGGTAGTGCAGGACGAGGAATGCATTCAGTTGATGACGGACTTCATCCAGGCGAATCCCCGGCTATGGAATGAAGACATCGGTGTCTAGCCGGGCACGTGGGGTGGGCGCTTTCGCATGCCATCCGCGCGCTCGACCAGGGCCAATCGTTTGGATCCGCCGTCGGTCCGGCCGGATGGGGATCACGCCTTTACTTTGCTTTGGCGTCATGCCGTTATGCCTTCTGCTGCGCCGCTGACTCCCAACACAAAGGCGTGACCCACGCCTAACCAGCCAGCACCCTGGAAATTGTTGCCGATACAGCCGATACAACCACTTGCAACAGCCGCTCGATTGGGGTATTTTCTATGAAATGCGAGGTACAAGGTGGAACATGAAACCGAAAAGAAAACCCAAACCGCCTTTCGATCTGAAGGTCTTTCTGGCTAATGCCAGGTGTGGAAGAACGGGTGCTGAGTACCGCACCAACAGCCGCATTTTTGTCCAGGGTGATACGGCAGACGCTGTTTTCTATATCAACGAAGGCAAGGTCAAGCTCACCGTGCTCTCCAAGCAAGGGAAGGAAGCGGTCATCGCCATTTTGGGAGCTGGCGATTTCTTTGGCGAGGGGTGCTTGGCAGGACAGCCAGTACGCATGGGAACTGCCGTCTCGATGTCCCTGTGCTCAATCACAAAGCTGGAGAAGGCGGAGGTGATCCGTGCGCTCCACGAAGAGCCGAGCTTCTCGGAAGTGTTTGTCGCTCATTTGCTCTCTCGCAACGTTCGGATTGAAGAGGACCTGGTGGACCAACTGTTCAATTCCAGCGAGAAACGGCTGGCACGAGTGCTTCTCTTGCTGGCTAATTTCGGGAGGGAAGGCACACCGCAAACGGTCATTCCAAAGATCAGTCAGGAAACGCTGGCCGAAATCGTCGGCACCACACGCCCCAGAGTCAGCTTCTTCATGAACCGATTCCGCAAGCTCGGATTCATCGACTATAACGGTGGCCTGAAAATCCACAGTTCATTGCTCAATATCGTTCTGCACGACTAACCGACCCGTGGGACGATCGCCTTTTGTCGTCTGTCAGTCTGGCCGCCCTGCTCCGTCAAAAGTAAAACGCATTAAAGAAAAACTTGTACGCGGCGTGCGATTGGCCGCGCCACTGCGGCTTGAAGCCCAGCAGGATCACGTGGCCCTTGCCGTACTCCGCCTCGAGTGCCGCGGCTTTGCCTTCGATGGCCTCCGGTCCCGCCAGGTAGCCGCTCTCGAGCGGCGACCGCTCGCGCGGATAGCGCGCCAGCACCTTGCCTTTGAAATCGGCCCTGGTGTCGAAGGCCGGCCCGCGTTCGAACATCACGATCGTGTCGGCCGAAAGGCCGGCCGTCAGCCGTTCCTTGGTGTCTTCGATGTGCACCGTCAGCAGGCACCCGGAACAGAAAAACTGCCCGGCCTGCCCGCCCGCCAGCGCATTCGTCACCGGCAGATTGAACTGGTTGATGGCGAACAGCGACGCGTTGTTGAAGGCCACCAGGGTCCCGCCTTCGTTTACGAAGTCGCGCAGCTCCTGCGCGCCTTCCTCGCCGATTCCGCCGGCGTACCGTTCCGGAATGGTGCCCGGGCGGTGGCCTTCCAGTATCGACCGCTCGTTCATATCCGGAATCACGATCGTGTCGTAGTGTTCGCGCAGGTGCCCGGCGCGCACATCCGCGTTATACAAGCTGGTGAACGGGAACTGGTACTGCTCCAGAATCCAGCGCGTCCAACCTTCGTCGATGGACGCCACCCACGGCCGGTAGAGGCCGATGCGCAGCGGCTTCAGGGGCTTGGCGCCTTCCTTGGCCGGTCCTGCGCGCAACCGGTTCTCACTCAGAATCGCATCCAGCTTGCCCTTGTCGATGTCCGTCGCCGCCAGGTCGTCTCCCGCCGCCGTCACCTTGCCCTTCGCCGCCACGATCTGGTTGATGGCGCGGTAGCTCGCGTTCGCCGAAAGCTGGAACGGCGCCTCGAGGCCGGTGATCTCTTTCACCGGACGGAGCGAATCGCGGAATTCTTTGCTAAGCGGCGTGGTCATCGCGTGAACTTCCACGCCCATCTGGTAAGGCAGGGTCCAGCCAGTCACGTCGTACGGCCGCTGCGAGAGGGTGGGGTACACCTGCGGCTCGAACAATTCCTTCACCAGTCCGGCGAACGGCTGATCCATCGGGATCACCCACGCATCCGGGTTCGGGGATTGATACACCTCGATCGCTTGCAGCATCAGTTTCTCGAGCAGCACCGCCGCCTCCGGAGCGTCGTGCTGCTCGCGCGGAATCTCGTAGGCGAAGGGCGGCTCCTTGGTGAACCGCTCGATGGTATCGCGCGCCGCCCGGTACTTGTTGTAAGTCATCTGCGCGTGATACTTCGAGCTAAGATTCAACACCGCCATATCGGCCTCCAGCATGTAACGGCAGGCGTCCGCCAGGCGCCACCAGCCGCCGCGCCACGGGCTCGAATACAGCATCTCGGCGCCTAACCCTTGCCGCGCCGCGGGAAACTCGTCCACCGTATAAAAATGCGGCGTGGCGTAGCGGTAGAGCGCCGTCTCCGTGAAAAAGGAAATGGTGTGCCGGAAATTGCCGATGTTGTCGAGATAGCCCGGATACCAGACGTCGAAGCTTTCCTGGTGCATCGAACCCGCCAGGCCGTGGTCGTCCAGGTGCTGCGCGATCGACATCCCGATCAAGCTCAGCCACCGCAGCATCAGCGGGTGCATGTTCCCCGAAATCGGATCGGCGAACGGCGGCAGATAGATCCGTCCCGGAAACGGCGCGGTCTGGTGCTGCGTGTAGAAAACCAGCGGCTGGGTGTCGAGCGTGGCCTTGGTCACCACGCGCGATTCCAGCATGTTCAGCATGTAGCCGTCGCGGTTGTTGTCGTGCCCCACGTACTCCTGGTAGAGAAACGGCAGCGAGCTCACTTCATAGGGCGTTCCCAGGTTCTGGCGATACCAGTTGGCCACCGCCGTCTGCCCGTCGGGATTGATCGAAAACCACAACTCCACAATCAGGTTCTGGCGAATCGCCTTGATCTCGGGCGTCTCGCCCGACACCAGGTCGTAACCCAGTTGGATGGTGTGCTGGTGGTTGGCGACTTCATCGGCGTGCAGGCCGCCGTCGATATGGATGATCGGCTTGGTGTCGCGCGCCAGCGCGCGCGCCTGCTCTTCGCCGATGCCGCGCGCCACCGCCAGGCGCCGGGCCACATCCTTATAGTGGTCGAGCTGCGCCAGGTTGGGCGCATCCGAAATGAAGGCCATGAACCAGTCGCGCCCTTGCGTGGTCTTGCCCACATTCACCAGCTTGATGCGGTCTGACGCGGCCGCCAGTTTGCGGAAATAACCCAGCGCGTCCTCATAAGTGGCCAGGTAAAAATCGTCGCCGGGTTTGTGGCCGAGCACGGATTCCGGAGTCGGCGCCTGCGCAACAGCGCCAGCCGCGAGCAACAGAAATACCAAAAGCCGCCGGCCGAAGGCCGGCAGCCTTCCATTCTGTCTCCTGCGTTCTGTCTTCTGACTCCTGCTTCTCACGGCACCACCACCAGTCTGTATTGCTCCAACAGGTCGTCGACCCTGGATGCGCTGAAGTCCTTGGTCCGCAGGTCCACCGCCAGCCGCTTGAGCTGCGCCGACCACGTAGCTTCCGCCCGAACCATGGCCGCATCTTCCACCTGCGCGCGCAGATCGTCGAGCAGCGGAATACGGTCGCGCTGGAACACGTCGAGAGCCGCTTCCAACTGCTTGCCCGGCTCAGCCGCCAACGGCCCGCGCGCCGTGAAATAGGCGCGGTTGAGATCCAGCAGCCGGGTCAACTCGGTCTTCACCGCGTCGGCTTCCCTTCTCCATGCCGCCTGCTGCGGATTGCCGCCGGCGCCGCCGCGCCCACCGCGGCCTCCGCCGCCCGCAGCTTCCGGCGCCATCGACGAGTTGAAATACAGCGCATTGAACAGGAACTTGTAGGTGCCGTGCGATTGGCCGCGCCACTGGGGCCGGAAGCCCAGCAGGATGACGTGGCCGCCGCCATAGTTGGCGTCGAGCGCCGCCGCCTTGCCTTCGATCAGCGGCGCACCCAGGAGAAAACCGCTCACCAGCGGGCTGCGGTCCTTAATATATGCGGCCAGCACTTTGCCACGGAAAGTGGGCCGCGTATCGAAGACCTGGTTGCGCTCGAACATCACCGCCGGCGCCGCCGGCAAGCCCGCCACCACGGGATGATTGGGCTCTTTGATTTCCACGCGCAACAGCGCGCCGGAGCAGAAAAACTGGGTCTGGCCGATCCCCGCCAAAACGTTGGTGATCGGCAGGTTGAATTGCTCGATGGCAAAAGCCGCCGCGTTTCCCAGCGCCACCAGCGTCCCGCCGGCCGTCACAAAAGCGCGCAGCTCCTCCGCGCCCGGTTCGCCGATGCCGCCCGCATATTGCCCCGGCACGGTCCCGGGGCGCATTCCGTCCATGATCTGGCGGGTTGCCATCTCGGCAATCACGATGGTGTCGAATCGATCGCGCAGGTGGCCGTTCAGCACATCGGGGTTGTGCAGCACGATGAACGGGAAGTGAAACTGCTCCAGAATCCATCGCGTCCAGCCCGCATCGATGTTGCCACTCCAGGGCTCGTAGATGCCGATGCGCGGCTTCTTCACCGCCCACGCCTCGGGGGCTTCCTTGAGCGAGGTGGCATTGACGCCGTTCTTTTTCAGAATCGCCTCCGCATTGCCGCTGGCGTAAATGGTGCTTTCCGTCTTGGCGAAGCTGATGGTTCCGCCGGCATCCAGGATCTCATTCACCGCGCGCAGCGCCGCATTGCTGTTGTGCGAGAAGGCGAACACCGGGCCGGCGCCTTCCACCTTCCCCGCCAGCGGTTCCACTTTTTCGATTTTCCGCAGCAAACGCCGCGTAGCCTCGGTAACGGGCTGCGCCACGGACACTACTTCGACACCCATCTGAACGGGCAGCGTCCAGCCGGTGACATCGTAAGGAGTCTGGGCGGGCGCAGCCTGCCCACCCGCAGCCGGCGCGGCAGCGGCCGGAGCCGCGCCCGCTGCCGCCGGGGCAGGCGCAGCCGCGCCGCGACCACCGCCGCCACCACCACGTCCGCCACCACCGCCAGCCGCCGCAGTCGGCGGAGCCGGCGGAGCCGGCGGAGTCGCCGGAGCCGCCGCGGCAGCACCGCCGCGACCCGCACCAGCCGCGGCCGCCGGTGCGGCCGTCGCAGTCACCGCCGCGGCCCGCGGCATGTCCGGATACCTCTGGATGTCGAACAGCTCTTTCACCAGCGCCGCAAACGGCTGGTCCATCAGAACCACGAAGTCGCCTGCTTTATAAGTCGATCCGTTGGCCGTGAATTCCTTAGTGGCCTGATGCACTTCGATGCCGTCGATCAACAGTTTCTCCACCAGCGTCTCGGCCGTGGGCGTGTCGCGCTGCTCGCGCGGAATGATGTAAGCGAAGGGCGGGTCCTTGCTGAAGCGATCGATCACGTCGTGGCCCGCCCGGTACCGGTCGTAGAGCAATTCCTCGCGGTTCTTCGAAGCGGTATCGAGCACCGCCATCGACGCGCCCAGCGTGTACCGCACCGCATCGCCCAGCCGCCACCAGCCGCCGTGCCACGGGCTCGAATAATAGACCTCGGTGCGCAGCTCCTGCTTGTCGCGCGGAAACTCGTCGGTGGTATAAAAGTGCGGCGTGGCGTATTGATAAAGCGCGGTTTCGGTCAGAAAGGAGACCGTGTTGCGGAAATTATTCACGTGGTCGACGAAGCCGGGATACCAATCGTCGAACCGTCCGCGGTGCATGGCGCCGGGCATGTCGTGCTCGTCCAACCAGGCCGCCATGGCCGTGCCGAAGAGGTTCACCCACCGGTACATGAGCGGGTGAGGATTCAGCGAGACCGGGTCTCCGAACGGCGGAATCCAGATGCGCGCCGGAAACGGCGCCGTCTGGTGGTGGTTGTAAAACACGTTGGGGTAATACTCGAGCTCGGTCTTCGTAATCACCTGTGACTCAACCATATTGTTCATGTAGCCGTCGCGGTTGTTATCGTGCCCGATGTATTCCTGGAACAGCCCCGGCATGGGACTTACCTCATACGGCGTGCCAAGGTTGCTTCGATACCAGTTGCCCACCATGTTCTGGCCGTCGGGATTGATGGAGAACCAGAGCAGCAGGATGACGTTGTCGAGGATCGTCGCGGTCTCCGGATCGGTGGCCGCTACCAGGTTGTAGGCAAGCTGGATGGTCATCTGCGCCGGCGCCACTTCGGTGGAATGGAGTCCGCCGTCGATGTGTACGATCACCTTGCCGGTGTGGGCCAGCGCGCGCGCCTGCTCCTCGGTGAGCGACTTCACCAGCGCCAGCTTTCGCGCCGTATCCTTATACTTGTCCAGATCGGCCAGGTTCTTGGCGGAAGAGATGATGGCGATATCCCACTCGCGCCCCTGGGTGGTCTTGCCGACGCGCACCAGCTTCAGCTTGTCGGTCGAGTGCGCCAGCTTCTGGAAGTAGCCCAGCGCGTCGTCATAAGTGGCGAGATAAAAATCGTCGCCGGGTTTGTGCCCGAGCACGGATTCAGGCGTAGGCGCCTGGGCCAGCGCAAGGCAAAACGGGGCCAGCAGGAAAACAGCAGCAACTTTCATAAGAAAGGATAGGCTATCACGGTGGGACAGGCGATCGGTTTTTGTCGTCTGTCGGACTGCTGTCTTTAGTGAGGCATGACAGGGTCGAAAAAGCAGGGCGCCTGCGGAGTGGGGCAGCCAAGCAGTTATGGGGCCGCGCGCTCCAGCCCGTTCACTTCCACGGGAACAGCAGCCCTACCTTTTCAAATGCGTTGCAGAACGCGGTGAACTGCGGCCAATTCAGAATATAAAGGTGGCCGTTCACCGCAACCATCAAGGGTTCGTCGCTGAAGTTCCAGCTTCCGTTGGCAGTCCGGTGCGGCCAGCCTGGCATCATCTTTCCCGATGCCGCGTCGCGCTCCAGGTTCTCCCACGCGTGGCCGTGTTGGAAGACATTAAAGCTGACCGGGTTCTTCACCCGGCTGCGGATCTGTTGGTTCATCCAGGCCACCTCGCGCGGGTCGTCGTTTTTCCAATGCGTGCCCACCCTCAGGTTGCCGCCTGCGGTGAACTCCGCATAGAGCACACGGTCGATATCGCCGATGAAGGGCTTGCCGTCGCGGTGTATCAGTCTGTATCTGGGCACACCGTTGTCTACGTACTCTTCCACGTAGTGGCCTTCGAGCAAAGCGTTGTAATTCTTCTTCGGGACGAGTTGAAACTTGCCGGGCGTTCCCGCTACGGCTTTCAGATCGTACTCCGCCAGGGCCTCGCCCGCCTTCGAGACATCGCACACTACTTGTCCCACATACGGGCCGCTCTTGGCGGTATTCCACGGAGCGTGAACGGCGACGGGCTTGGCATGGTAGTTTTCCCTGATGTACTCCAGCCGCTTCGGGTTGCATCCGCGCGCGACCAGGATTTTGCCGCGGCTGATTTGCACGTAGGCCCGGATCTCCTCTTCCGTGTATCCCAGAATCCGGCCGGCCCTCCCGTACATTCCTGGAGTGAATAGGTTCTTTTCGAGGTATTGCACCATGGCGGGATTGCGGACCAGGAAGCCGCCAATCCCCTTGCACCCTTTCGCGAAAATGGCGACCAGGAGCATGGGGAGGACCACCGCCAGCATTTGCGCGAAGAAATCCGCGAACTCCGTGGCGGCTTTCTGGCTATCGCCCTTCATGGCCCATGCCATGCCGCGATCCATCTCATCTTTGCCCGCCGCGAAAATGTACGGGCCCTGACCGGCCAACTCCGCGAGACCGACGCCCAAGAGCAGCCAGGACGCCACACTGGCTCCCAGCGCAGCACCGGAGCCTGCGCCCGCGATGGTACCAACCAGAGGTATGGTGCACGTTCCGGCCAGTCCACCGATGGTCGCGCCGATAGCTGCGCCGGCGCCGATGATGGCGAACTGGATGCTGAACTGTTTGGACATCTCGAAGCCCAGCACCAGCATGTCGTGAGGCAAAGCTTTTTGCAGCGCGGGGACCAGGTACGCCTGTGTGACCGATAACTTCAACGCCTCACCCAGGCACCCGAAGTGGAAAAAAATGTCCTTGAATTGCTGGTTGCCGTAGAGCGGGGATGCCTTGTAATTCCCGCCCAGCGTCGACATGCCCGTAAAGTACATGCCGTATTGTTCCTCCCATTTTTCGTCTGCCATCCTTGGCGCCTCCCTTCCCAACCGTCTCCGCGGCGCACACCGCGCCTGATATTATACGCGCGCCATGCAAGAAAATGCCCGCACGTTGCGGTAGAATCATCGGCACTATGATGTCCCGCACCCTGACGCTGCTCGCCCTCGCAGTGAGCCTGGTCCCCTGTGCTTCCGCCCAACCCAAGCCCACTCTCACACCCGCCGATTACGGCAAGTGGGAAACCCTCGGCACAGGCACGCTCTCGCCGGATGGCAAATGGCTGGCCCACGAGATCCGCCGCACCAATGGCGATAACGAACTGCGCGTGGCTTCCACCTCGGGCGCGGGGAAGACGCACGTCCTGGCCAATTGCACCGGCGCCGCCTTCTCGTCCGATTCCCGCTGGCTCGGCTGCGAAGCCGGCGTTTCGGAAGCCGAGCAGGAGCGCGCCCGCAAGGCCACCCGAACCTTGCAGAACAAGTTGAACCTGCTCGATCTCACGAGCGGCGCCATCACCGCGGTCGACGATGTGCAAGCCCTGGCCTTCTCGGGCGATGGCCCTTACCTCGCCTTCCGCAAGTACAATGCGGCCGCGGCAGGCGCGGCGCGCGGTGGTGCGGCAGCCGCTCCCGCCTCGGGCGGTGGTCGTGGCGGACGTGGCGGCGCAGGCGCAGCCTCAGATACCGAACACGACCCCACGGGTTACACACTGATCGTCCGCAACCTCGGCAACGGCGTTGATACAACCTTCGGCAATGTCACCGGCTACGCCTGGCAGGATAAGGGCAGCAACCTGGCCATCGCCATTGGGGTCGAGGGCCGTACCGGCAACGCCATCCAGATCTTCGATCCGGCCTCGGGCTCCCTCAAAGTCCTCGACAATGGCCCCGCAGTCTTCACCGCGCTCACGTGGCGCAAGGAATCGAGCGACCTGGCCGCGCTGCGTTCGATGAAGCAGGACGGCTACGAAGGCGAGAGCTACACCGTCCTCGCCTGGAAGAGCCTGGGCGACAAGCGCACAGTCAAAATCGACGCACCCAAGCGCATCGTCGCCGCGCGCGCGCCTCAATGGTCGGAGGATGGATCCATCGTTTACGTCGGCATCGCCGACTGGCCCACCAAGCTCGAAGTCAAGAAGTCCGATGACGATCCCTCCACGGTGGAAGTCTGGCACTGGCAGGACGTCAACGTCATCAGCGAACAGAAACTCACCGCCGCCCGCGACCGCGACCGCAATGAGCCGGCCGCCTGGCACATTGCCTCCGGCAAGCTGGTGCCGCTCGCCGGCAATCTGAAGGAAGACGTCCGCCTGCCGCGAACCGGCACGCGAGCCCTGGCCCTCGACGGCGTGCCTTACCAGAACGACGCCATGTTCGGCCGCAATTTCACCGACGTCTACAAGGTCGATCTGGATACCGGCCAGCGCGCACAGGTGGCCAGCCACCTCATCCCGCCGGTCGAGTTCAGCCCCGGCGGCAAGTACGCCATGAACTTCCGCGAAGGCGATTTTTGGATTTACGATCTCGAATCCGGCGCCGCGCGCAACATCACCAAGGATTCCAAAATCGGCTTCACCAACAAGGAGAATGATTACCCGGTCAGCCAGAAACCGGCTTACGGCGTCGCCGGCTGGACCAGGGACGACCGCAGCGTGATCGTCTACGATGCTTACGATCTCTGGGAGGTCTTTCCCGATGGCTCCAAACCCAGGCGCCTGACGGACGGCAGCACGGAGGAAATTCGCCACCGTTATGTGCGGGTCTCGGGTGCGGGTGCGGGCGGTGGCGGCCGCGGCGGCCGCGGCGGCGGCGGAGCCAACGAACCCATCGATCTCGCCAAGCCCGTCTACCTGAGTCTGGAAGGCCGCTGGACCAAGAACACCGGTTACGCCGTGCTCCAAAACGGCAAGGTGGACCGCCTCGTGCTCGCGGACAAA
This sequence comes from Bryobacteraceae bacterium, assembly GCA_050014595.1. Taxonomy (GTDB): domain Bacteria; phylum Acidobacteriota; class Terriglobia; order Bryobacterales; family Bryobacteraceae; genus PALSA-129. The sequence goes on along the minus strand of JBEKDA010000028.1, from coordinate 14,636 downwards.
GGCGTGCGCGGTCTGGAAAAAGCCAAGGACGCCGACACCTACGTCTACCAGTCGGGCGCATGGGATACCTCGCCGAACTTCTACGCCGCCGGTCCGGACCTCAAGAACGCCAAGCCAGTCAGCGACACCAACCCGTTCGCTTCGCAATACGCCTGGGGGCGCGCCGAGTTAGTGGACTACAGGAACACCCACGGCGACCGGCTGCAGGGCGCGCTCTACTACCCGGCGACTTACGAGAAGGGCAAGCAGTACCCGATGATCGTGCAGATCTACGAAATCGAAAGCAACCAGCTTCACAACTGGACGGCGCCCTCTGAGCGCAGCACGTACAACCCGGCGGTGTGGATCGAGCACGGGTACTTTGTCCTGCGGCCGGACATTGTCTTCAAGCCGCGCGACCCGGGCGTCTCCGCGCTCGATTGCGTCACGGCGGCGGTCAAGAAGGTGCTGGAATCGGGCATGGTGGACGCGAAGCATGTCGGCCTGACGGGCCATTCGTGGGGCGGGTACGAGACCACTTTCATCGTCACGCACTCGGATTTGTTCGCGGCCGGCGCGGTGGGCGGCGCGCTCACCAATCTTTCCTCCAGCGTGGGCGAGATCTATTGGAACAGCGGCGGGCCGGAGACCAATCACGTCGAAGTGGGGCAGGAGCGCATGCAGGTGCCGCTCTACGAAGATCCGACGGCCTACATCCGCAATTCCTCGACGTTCGTCGCCAACAAGCTGGCCGCGCCGCTGCTGATGGAAGTGGGCGACCACGACGGCGCCTCCGACTGGCATCAGGACATCGAGTTCTACAACGCCGCGCGCCGCGCCGGCAAGCCGTGCCTGATGCTGGTGTATGAAGGCGAGAATCACTCGGTGGCGCAGAAGGCCAACCAGATCGATTACCACCGGCGGATCAACGCCTGGTTCGATCACTACCTCAAAGGCGCGCCGGCGGAGGATTGGATGACGCGCGGCGTGACGGTGCTCGAACGCGAGCGCGAACTGAAACAGAGCGGGAGCCCCGCCACGATCACGCCATCGACGGCCACAGGCCAGTAAACCAACGCAGTGCACTTAGGTGGCCCTTAGGTCGGACAGACCATCGTCTTTTGTGATCTGTCATCTTCGCGGCCGCCGGACGGGCCACGAAAAACGATGGCCTGTCCTACTTACCGCTTCCAGGCTTTTACGTGCAGGCCGGCGGGAATCTTGGCGGCGGCAAGATCCAGGTCGTCTTTGGTGATGGGAACTTCGAGCAGCGTTTCTTTCTCCACCTTGTCGTTGGACAAGAAGCGGATGCGCAGCACGGGAGGAAGCGATGGCGATTCCCGTAGGGCGAGCGTGCGCCGCGTGTCAGCGTACGATCGCAGCTCCTTGGCCCGATTGACGTCGTCGGCGGTGATGAGCGCCTCGCGGATCACCTTCTCGGTGGAGGCGTAGACCACCACGGCGACAACGTGCGGTTCCTTCAGCCGCGCGTCGGTGGCATCGTCCGGCGGGACATCCAGCGCGCCGTAGCGCGAGATGAAGAACTCGCGGGAAGTCGAAAAATTCACGGGCGGCACGTAAGTATCGAAGAGATGCTGGCCGGTTCCCAACTGGTGCAGCGACCACCACTCCACCTCCTCCGTGCCACGCGAAAACTGCACCAGCGCATTCTCCAGCGTGTGCGCCTCCAGGCCGGTCTGCGTCACGCTGTACAGCGGCTTGGCGTGAAGGTCCGCGCCCATCGGCCAGGCCTCGACGGTGACCGACGCATCCGAGCCGATATCGCCGAGCACCTGCGTCTGCCTGGCGGTGGTGCGCAGCACCAGGCGCTCATTCTTGGGCCGGCCCGGAATGTCGGTTCCGGTCACCTGCCAGGCGACGTTGGTGGTCTCGACGATCTCTTCGTCTTTGTCCACGCGGTACGCGATGGTTGAGGTGGCTTGCGCCTGGAAGGGCTTTTTAGCAGCCTGCTGCGCCGCGCCGATCTGCGGGAGACCAGCCACCATCAAAATCATCGATGCCATCCAGATCGCTCGCGCCATACTTTTAACGATACCGCGGAAACCGACCCACATCTGGGTCACTTTTGGAGGCAAACAAAGGAGTTAGTTTCCAAACCGACCCACATCTGGGTCGGTTTGGCGGCGGCTTTCGTAACCTTTTGCGGTTTCGCCGGTATCCTCATACGTAAGATCAATCAGCGGATTCAAGTGGAAGACGAACAAATCATGCTGGAAGTGCGGGCCGGGGACGTCTCGAAACTGGAGACGCTCTTCGAACGGTATCACCGCCCGCTGTTCCAGTTTTTCCTCCACCTCACCGCGCAGCGGCCCATGTCCGAGGATCTCGTGCAGGAAGTTTTTTTTCGGATTTTGAAATACCGGCACACATACCAACCGGCGGCTTCGTTCCGGAGCTGGATGTACCAGGTGGCGCGCAACGTCCACCGCGATCACGCCGGGCGGCACACGGCGGAGGTTTCGCTGGGAGAAGAGATTGTGGAGTTTCGCGGGCCCGAAGCGCCGCCCGACCGGCAGGCGCAGAGCCGCCAGGAAGCCGTGCTGCTGCGGCGCGCGCTGGCCGCGATGCCGCGCGACAAGCGGGAAGTGCTGGTGATGAGCCGTTTCCTCGATTTGAAGTATGAAGAAATCGCCACCGTTCTTAAATGCGAAGTGGGGACGGTGAAGGTCCGCGTCTACCGGGCGCTGCGCGATCTGGGCGACCGGTTCTTCGCTCTGAGTGGAGAACGTGCGTCATGAATTGCGATAAATTCCGCGAGCAGATTCCCGAGTGCCTGGCCGGCCGGCTGGACCCGGCCGCGCGCGAAAAACTGATTGCCCACGTGGATACGTGCGCGGGCTGCCGTTCGGATCTGGCCGAGATGGGGGCCGTGTGGCGCGGCCTGGCATCCTTGCCCGTGGCCGAGCCGGAAGCCGGGATGCGCTCGCGTTTTCTCGAAGTGCTGCAAGCTTACCAGGCAGGCATGGACCAGTCCCGCGAAACGCCCGCCGCGCCCGTGCGCAGCCGCCGGTTCGCGGCCGGATGGTGGCCCGCCCGCGCGGTGTGGCAAGCTGCCTTCTCGCTCGCGCTGGTGGCCGCCGGCGCCGTGGGCGCGCACTTACTCACCCGGCCGCCCGCACCCGGTCCGGAGCTGGCGCAACTGCAGGGGCAGGTGGAAAACCTGCGGCAGATGGTGGCTCTCTCGATGCTGCAGGACCAATCGCCGAGCTCGCGGATTCGCGGCGTCGGCTACAGCGCCCAGGTGGCCCGGCCGGATCGCGAAATGGAGCAGGCTCTGCTTTACACCTTGAATCACGACGCCAACGTCAATGTGCGGCTCTCCGCCGCCGACGCGCTCGAAAAGCTGGCGTCCAATCCGGAAATTCGCCGCGCCCTGGTGGACGCTCTGCCGCTGCAGGATTCGCCGCTGGTCGAAATCGCGCTGATGGATATTTTCGTCCAGAACAACGATCTCGCCGCCATCCCTGCCATGCGCAAATTGGCACAGGACGCGCAAACCGACGAATCGGCCCGCCAGCGCGCCCTGGCCGGCATTCAAAGACTGGAGGCATCCAAGTGAAACTCATCGCACTCGCCGCCGCTTTCGTTCCCCTTCTGGCCGCCCAGCATCGTCAGAGCGACTGGACAGTCGAGGACCGCGAAACCATCAACCGCACCTTCAAAGTGGCGGCCGGGGACAACGTCTCGAAGCTCCTGGTGGACAATGTCAACGGCTCCATCCATGTGACCGGCGGCGCCGGCTCCGAGATCCAGGTGAAGGTGGAGAAACACATCCGCGCCGAATCGCCAAGCGATCTGGACCGGGCCAAGCATGACGTCACCGTCGACATGTCGCAGGACGGCAATTCCGTCAAGCTCTATGAAAACGGCCCATTCCGCAGCCCCGGGGGAGGCGTTAACTGGAGCAGCGACCGCTACCGCTACACGGTCGCGTTCGACTACGAGATTGAGGCGCCGAGCGGGGCTCAACTGGAGCTCAAGGAGCTGAACGGCCCCATCGAAGTGAAGAACTCGAGCGGGAATTTCAAGGTCCACACGCTCAACGGCAAGATCGACCTGCAGGGAATCGCGGGCGCGGGTTCGGTCAAGAGCCTGAACGGCGCGGTGAAGGTCGCGTTCACCCGTAATCCCACAGCCGAATCTTCTTTCGACACCTTGAACGGACCGATCGACATTTACTTCCAACCTTCGCTCGACGCCGACATCGCCTTCAAAACTCTGCACGGCGGCGTTTATTCGGATTTCGACGTGACCACGGTGCCCACGGTCATCAAGGCTGGGAACAACGGCACGAGATTCATCTACCGCACCGGCGGCAATATGAAAGTCCGCGCGGGCAAAGGCGGGCCGGCGCTTTCGTTTCGCACTTTGAACGGCGCCATCCGCCTGCATTCGAAAGCAGCTTAAGGGACTCAAGAAAAGGGACACGGAAATGAAAGCGACTCTGGCCTCGACCGGCCTCCTACTGGTTCTCGGCGCGCTGGCCGGTGCACAGGATACGACGGGCGATCGCGTGGTGGTGCCTGCCCGCAACACCTCGCATTCCCGCGTGATCAACTGCAATGTTCTGAATGGCAACATCACCATCAGGACGCATGACGGGACCGACGTGATTGTGGAAGAGCCACCCGGCGCGCGCGCCGGCTCGACCGCCGCCGCGCACGACGGCATGAAGCGCATAGACGTTCCGATGCGGGGCCTGGAAGTGGTGGAAGACGACAACGTGATTACCGTGCACAACCGGCTCGGCGGCCGCGGCAACCTTCTCATCACCGTGCCCGCCGACACTTCGCTCCACCTGAAGAGCCTGAATGGCAACGTGAATGTGGACGGCGTGCACGGCGAGGTGTCGGCCCACACGCTGCGCGGCCACATCACTCTGGATCACGTCTCCGGCACGGTGACAGCCGATTCGCTCAACGGCGCGATCCACGTCGAGATGGATGCGGTGGATGCGGCCAAACCCATGGCTTTCTCCTCGCTGAACGGGCAGATCGACGTCACTTTTCCGCCGGACCTCAAAGCCGATCTGGCGGTCAAGACAATGCGCGGCCCGGTCTACTCCGATTTCGACGTTACGTTAGGCGCCAGGCATCCGATCACGGAGAAGAGCGACTCTTCGGACATGCGCTTCGTGATCCGCATCGACCGCAATATCAACGGCACGATTAACGGCGGCGGCGCGCAACTTACTTTCCGCACGCTCAACGGCGCGGTGTACATCCGCAAGAAGAAATAGCGCGGGGCGGCGGCCGGCGTCCACGTGCTATCCTCGCAGCTTAGCCACGTGAACTGCTTCAAGAACCGGTATTGGGCAGTGCCGGCCGCGCTTGCCTGTCTCGGTTTGGCGGCGGCCCAGTCCATCGCTCCCGACGAGATGCATGCGCGGACCGTTCCGTACGCGCCTCCGTCGCTGATTACGTTGCGCACCCAGGTGGATCTGGTGGAAGTTCCGGTGGTGGTCCGCGACGGGCAGCACCGCGCGGTTGCCGGTCTCACGCGGGACGACTTCGAAATCTACGACGCCGGGAAGAAACAGGCGATCACCGCCTTCTCAGTGCAAAGTTTCAGACCGCAGGGCGACGCCGCTGGCGGCACGAAGCCGGCCGCCGTCCCGGCGGCGGCCGCCGAAGCCGCGGGACCGCGGCCCCGCTTCGTGACGCTCTGCTTCGACGATCTGAACATCGACCAGGCAGCTTTGAAGCCGGCCAAAGATGCGGCGGAACGATTCGTCAAAACCAACCTGGCGCCAGGCGACCGCGTGGCTGTGGTCACTACGGCACAGTCGCGGGACTCCGAGTTCACCGGGGATGTGCCAAAGCTGGTCGAGCAGATCGCCAAGGTGACTGCCCAGCCGAGATTCTCCGACGATTCGGCGCTGCAGTGCCCCCGCATCCGGCCCTATGAGGCGTACCTGATCGTCAATCACCTGGACAACGATGTGCTGCAGGCGAAGGTGGCCGAACTTCAAGCTTGCGCGGGACGCACCCCGCGCGCTCAGGAACAGGTAACGTCCATGGCCCAGGGGATCTGGGAGCACGCGCTGTTTAACTCGAAGAACACCCTGCGCGTGATTGAAGGCCTGGTGGGCGGCATGGCGAAGTTGCCCGGCGAGCGCACGATTCTGCTGACCTCCGCGGGATTCCTCACGGGCAACCTGGAATACGACGAAGATCTGTTGATGGCCAAGGCGCTCAATGCGGCCGTGGTGATCAACACTCTGGACGCCAAAGGGCTTTACACCGTGTTGCCGGGAGGCGACGCTTCCGACTCTCGACCGGTGGGCCGTATTCAGCGAGGCGCGCAGACCGTCGACCCGCATACCGTCGATGCGCAGACCGCGAGCAAGCAGGCACAGGCGAAGGACGACGGGATGGCGGTTCTGGCCGCCGGCACGGGCGGCACCTTCTACCACAACAGCAACGATCTGGAGCGCGGCTTCCGGGAGTTGGGCATGGTGCCGGAGACCATGTACGTGCTCGGTTTCGCGCCCTCGGACGTGGTGGCCGATGGGCGTTTTCACAGCCTGAAAGTCCGGCTCGCCACAGGCAAACACTATTCGCTGCAGGCCCGGCTGGGCTACGCGGCGCCCACGGCGAATGCCGCCGCGCCAAGCCCTCCGCACTCCAAACTGGACAGTGAAGTCATGGCCGCGGATACCATCACGGATTTGCCTGCCGGGTTCGCCTGGGAGCAGAGGGCAGGGCCGCCGGGCGTCACGATGGTCGCGCACCTGGATATCGGCAGCTTGCATTTCGAGACCAGGCACGATCGGCGGGGACAAAAACTGACGTTGGTGGGAGTTCTGCTGGATAGCCGTGGCGGCTTCGTGACGGGCAAGCGGAGCGAGTTGGAGCTGAATTTCACGCAGGCCACTTTCACGCGGTTGGCGAAGACCGGTTTGAGTGTTGTGATGACGCTCGAAGCGCCTCCGGGAAGCTACTCCGTGCGCGCGGTGGCGCGGGATGCCCTGGAAGGCAAGCTGGCGGCGGCGGGCGAGACCGTGCAGATCAAGTAGGGCCGGCGCGTGTCGATAGCGCGACCAGGGGGTCGCGCGCGGACGAGGGCGTCCGCCCCACTTTGGGGTGCTCAGTTGCCGCCGGCAGTGGGCGGCTCAGCGGGAGCGGGGAGCGATACTTTGTTCCAATCGGGGGGCTCGACACCCAGCAGATAGCGGACGAAGTAATCGTCGCGGTAGTGCTCACTGCCCAGCACGGCGACGCCGTGGTTTTGCCCGGGAATATACAGCATGTCGAAATGCTTGTGGGCCTTCACCAAGGCGTTGACCACTTGCAGCGAAGAGGCCGGATCGACGTTGGTATCCATTTCGCCGACGATGATCAGCGCGCGGCCTTGCAGTTTGGCGGCGTTATCGACGTTAGACGATTCGGCGTACTGCGGACCGAGCGGCCATCCCATCCACTGTTCATTCCACCAGATCTTATCCATGCGGTTATCGTGGCAGCCGCTGTTGGTGACGACCACTTTATAGAACTCGGGATGGAATAGCATGCCGCCCAGGGCATTCTGGCCGCCGGCGGAGGTTCCAAATATGCCGACGCGGGAGATGTCGTAGGAGGGGTACTTGGCGGCGGCGGCCTGGTGCCAGAGAATGCGGTCGGGGAAGCCGGCGTCGCCGAGGTTCTTATAGGCTACATCGTGGAAGGCCTTGGAGCGGTTGCTGGTGCCCATGCCGTCGATGTGGACCACGATGAAGCCGAGTTCCGCCATGGCCTGATCGCCCGGCACGGCGCTGAAGGTCTTGGGCACGAACGAGCCTTGCGGTCCGGCATAGATGTTTTCGATCACGGGATACTTCTTACTGGGCTCGAAATTCATGGGAAGGGTGATGATGCCCCAGATATCGGTCTTGCCATCGCGTCCCTTGGCGACGAAGACTTCGGGAAAGCGGAAGCCGGCGGCCAAAAGCGCGGAGGCGTCGCCCTTTTCGAGGTCCATGACGACTTTCAGGTCTTCGGTGCGGCGAAGTTGCGACTGCGGCGGCAGATCGACGCGCGACCAGGTATCGACGTAATACTTCTTGTCGGGCGAGAAGACCACGGCGTGGTCGCCATCGGCGTCGGTGAGGCGCGTGAGCGAGGCGCCGTCGAAGTTGATGCGGTAATACTGAACGAAGTAAGGATCCTGGCCGGGAATCGAGCCGCCGGCCTGGAACCAGATCTGGCGCTTGGCGTCGTCCACCTCGACGACGTTGCGGACTAGCCAGTCGCCCCTGGTGATCTGGTTCTTCACCTTGCCGGTGACGCCGTCGTAGAGGTAGAGATGCTCCCAGCCGTCGCGCTCGGAGGCCCAGATGATTTCCTTGCCGTCGTTGAGGTCGTGACGGTAGCGGCGGCCGCCGGAAAGGCCCGGACCCAATTCGTTGTAATAGATGAAAGTCTTGCTGACCTCATCGATGAGCGTGCGCGCTTTACCGGTATTGGCGTCTACTTCGATCACGCGGTAGACCTGGTGCCCGCGCGCGTTGTACTCAAAGGTGAAGCCACGACCGTCTTTCCACCAGACCGGCTGAGTGATGTCGTAGGGATTGGGGAAGAGCGCGTGATCGACCTCGACCTCTGTTTTCTTCTCCACATCGAAAAGAGCTGGATAAGCGATATCCAGCGCGTCACCGGGCTTTTGGTAACGGATGGAGGTGGATTTGGGCTGGACCTGGTCCGCGGGCGACGACTCGATGTAATGAACCTGGCGGTCGTAGCCCGGCCGCGTGTGGTACGCCACGAGGTGTTTGGAGTCGGGCGACCAGGCGACCGAGCGCAGCGTATAGTAATTCCCTTCCGAGCCGTCATAGCTCAGCGGGAAGGCTTGGGGGGCGTTGTTGTTGCCCCGGCCCCTGCCAGCGGGTGGCACAGAGGATTCGCCCACTGAAGCGGCGGCCGGTTCCGCCGCCGGCCGAAGAAACACGTTGTAGTTTTCGATGAAGGCTTCCCACTTGCCATCGAAAGAGGCGCAGGTGTCCGGTGGAGCGCCGGCGACCTGTCCCAGAATCTGGGAAGCGACGGTGGCTGTAGTAGTGGTGGTAGTAACGCCACCGCGCCCTCCGCGGCCGCCACGTCCGCCGCCCTGCCCTTGCGCCTGGCGCGCGGGCGCGCACGGAGGCTGCGCGTTGGCGGCGCCGCCACGTCCGCCACCGCCGCCCTGCTGGGGAAACGGTTGATACTCGAGGCCATCGACCGGGTCGCCACCAACTTCCATGGGCATGGGCTGGTCGGCATCTTCCAGATCTTCGGGCGCGCCGCCACGGCCACGGCCACCGGCGTTGGCCGGTATAGCGCCGCCCTTGGTGCAAGTGTAGTCGGCGAGCTTGCAGGTATACATGGAGCCGCCCGTGCCGAACTCAATCGACTGTGCATCGATAAAGCGGAGCGGCGCGGTCTGCGGCGGAGCACCCGCCGCGCCGCGGCCAGCGCCAGCGCCGCCACGGCCACCCTGAGGAGGCGCAAACGGCAACGTCAGTCCGGTGTAGTGACCACCGGTGGCCACGTTGATCGCGGCGGCCAGCTTGTCGTGGTCAAAGGCCGGCTTCTTGGTGGCAGTAGTTGCGTCCACCATCAGGAATTCAGAGCCTCCCTTCACCGTTCGCGAGTACCAGAACTGGCCGGAATCGCCGATCCATGTGGCGGCGGACGGCGTATCGACCACCAGGCCGCGAGCTTTGGCCTGGAGCCCCTGTGCGCGTTCATAGTCGGCGAGGGTGCCCTGCGCCGGGGCGACGCCGGCGAAGAGGGCCGCGAGCGCCAGAGCGCGGGCGGTTGCGAGTGCGAGATGCAATTTCATAGTGCCTCCTGCTGCTTTAACCAAGAAGTATAAACCGTGGCGCCGGGTCGCTGTGGGGCGGTGCAATCAGTATGTCAGGCCCGCCGGTGAGACGCGGGGCGCGGAAGCCGGAGTAACCTGTTTACCTTCATGCGAAGGGCGGACCGGGACCGGCCCGCCCTAGTTACGGCTGAACCTAAAAGCTCACGAACGCACGCAGCAGACACGTGCGGTTGCCGGAGGCTGAACTGATCAGGCCGAAACTGTTCGCCGTCACGCTGGAGCTGCCCAAGGCAAAGAACGGATGGTTCAGGAAGTTCGACGCCTCCAAGCGAAAACCGATGTTCAGACGGTCCCTGATTCGAACCGCCTTATTTAAGCTCATGTTGAGCGTGAATGCGGTATTGGCGTAGAGGTATACGAAGTTGCTGAATACGCCGGGTGTAATCGCCGGGCCATAGTACGCCGGGTTCGCGATACCGCTGGATTGGGCGACGGCCGAAACGTTGCTGACCAGATCGCCGCTCACCACGGTATTCATATTCGGAATCGTAAACAAATCCTGGCGCAATTGGGCCGGGGTGAAGCCACTGCCAAAAACTACGCCGCTTTGCGCTCGATTGTTCAACGTGTCGCGGGCGCTGCTGATAATGCTTGGGGCGCCGGTCGAAATCTGTTCAACTCCGCCCAGGGTCCAGCCGCCCACAATGCGGTCCAGCACCGGGTTCGTTATGTTCACCGCTTTTCCCTTGCCGAACGGCAGGTCGTACGTCCAGAAGGAATTCCATGCCAACCTGTGATCGAAAGGCGACGGGCCGTAGTTGAGATGGCCATTGCGCTGCGTGAACCACTGGTAAGTGGCCGTCTGGTCGCTGGAGTTTAAGAGATCACCCATCGAGTGGCTCCAGACGAAGTTTCCAGTGAATGCCAGCCCGTGGCCTAGGGCTTTCCGCACTTCAACCTGCATGCCGTTGTAATTGTTGTTGCCGTTATCGTCTTGGTACTCCAGGTTGCTGGCGAATGGGTTGGGGGTCCAGAAATTGAGCGGGTAGCTGCTGGCGGAGGTGAAACCCGCCGCGGCGCAGGGAGCAAAATTGCTGCCGACCAGACGGCAGTAATATCCGGGGCTGGTGCTGGTGGTGCTGGCGAGTGAACCGGCCATAGTGCCCGCGAGGCCCTGCTGCAAATCAGTAATGAAGGTGCTGTTGGTGTACCCCGAGCTGGCGGACAGGGCCGAGAACGAGCCGTTGGCGCCGAATGCCGCAGCGAAGATCGGCATGGCCGCCTGCCCAGGCAAGCCGTTATTCGCGAACGTGTTGCCTTTGCCGTTGGCTTGGTTGACGGTCAGGTTTTGCTGGGCCTGAATAAATTGCGGCAGGAATCCGTTTTCGAAGATATTGGCCTCGTTCAGATTCTGATAGTGCCACATATGAGTGGATTTGTTGCCCAAATATCGCACCTCAACTACTATGTGGCCCGGAATCGCGCGCTGGATTCCCATATTCCAGTTTTGCGTATAGGGGGTGACCAGGTTCGGATTGACGTAGCCCAGAGTCTGGCCACCCGCCAGGGCAAACTCGGATTCCGGGAAGGGATACCCAAACGCGGCCGGGAAGACACTTAGCGTCGGGGCCGGCGAGGTCAGATTCAGACCACCCAACGTAAACCCCGGACTGCCCGGGTTCGCCGATATGGATTGAGTGGAGCCAGGATTGTTCGTAACCGTATTCGAGATGGTGTTCATGCCCTCGTTGTAGTACGCGATCGAGTAACCGCCGCGAATCACGGTCTTACCGTTGCCTAATATCTTTCCCATCAGGCCGCCCTCGGGGGCCGGATTCCACGCGATACCAATGTTGGGCGCGGGATTCACCAGGTCGGATTTGTAAGGCGCATTCACAGCCGAGTAAAGAGGGTTCTGATTCCCGCTGAGCACGCCAGGCTGGAAGAGCCCGTTGGACGGGCCGAAGAGCCCGCCCGCGGGCTGGCCGTCAATGCCATTCGTGGTATGGATGGCTCCGTCGAACTCCCAGCGGAATCCATAGTTCAGAGTAAGATGCGGCGTGATCCGGAAGTTATCCTGAATGTAAAGACCACCAGTCTTGTAAGCCCATCGCTGCGTTTGGGGCTGATATTCAGCGTATTGGTGTGTATGCTCGTCCACGTTCACATTGCCGCTGATGCCGCTGACCCGGCCCGTAAGCAGCGCAAACAGGTTCTCCGCGTTCGTAAGGTCGCCGTTGCCGGTGTTAATACCCGGCATAGCATTCTGCAGGGCCGTGGCCACGGTGTCGCCGGAAGCGATGCCGAGCGTATAGGTGGGAATGCCCGCGGTACCGTACGACGTCTCCCAAAAGTTGGTGGCTTTCAAGATGCCGCCGATGAGCAGCGTGTGTTTCCCCCTGCTCCAGTTCAGATCGTCCTTGATCTGATAGACCGGGTTGTTGCGAATGAACGGCAGCACGTTGGCGCGGACCGGGTCGGGTATGGTTTCGTTAATCAGCGAGGAATAAAGCGCGCGGTTGCCGTAGGGAGCCCATTGTTGAGGATTGGCGCCGTGGTAGAAATACTCGCCGTTGCTCTGCACGCCAAAGTTCACCGAATTGATCATTCGTGGAGTAACGGTCCAATCCAACCCGGTAGTGGCGATATAGGTCGTGATCTTGTACCCGTTCGAAAACGCATATTGGTCCTCGCCGGGGTATGGTGGGGCGCTGCCGGCGATGTTTTCATATCTCAAGTTCCACGACCCGTGCCAGGCGACCTTGGGTGTGATTTGGTAGTCCACGCGGGCCGAAGGGAACAAATATAGCGTGTCGGTACCCTGCGTCCATTCCATGGTTTGCCAATACGGCTGTCCGGCGATGGCGAGGTAGCCGCTCGATTTGGATTCCGAGCTATTGATGGCGCTCAGCATGGTTGCGATGGTCGGATCGATGGTGCTTGTGAAACCCAAGGCGCCGGCCGCTTGTAGAATATTGACGGTGTGCTGCACGCCATCCGTCCCGTTATAGGTGAAGATTCCCTGCTGGGTCGCCGAATTGAGCACGTTGGTCGTCAGAGTTGTGGTGCCGGGCTGCGGCTGGGCTTCGAAATAAGCGTAGAAGAAAAGCTTGTGCCTCCATTTATCACTGAAGGGAATCAGCGGGCCTCCGATACCGCCATACGGATTATTCTGCCGCGTCTTCGAGATGGGCTGCCCGCGCAAATTGGCGAAGAAGGTATTGGCATTCAGATCTTCATTGATGAACTGTTCGCCGATGGTGAAATGATACTGATCGGTGCCGCGCTTGGTGGTGAAGCGGATGCTCATCGCGCCCATGGCCGAGGCGTCCGCGCCCAGGCCGGTGGTAGAAACCGTGACTTCCTCGGTCGACCCGATGCGCTCGGGCGCGAAGGCGTAGAAACTCGTGCCGCCGCTCTTGAAGCGTTCGGAATTATTGTCCATGCCATCGATCGTGATGGCCATCGACGCATTGGGAAGGTTATTGAACGTGCTGCCGCCGGACCCGGCCTGAGAGCCCGCCGAGTACAGGGCGAAATTCAGGGAATCGAGACTGCTGTAAGGCAGGTTCAAAATGTTCTTGTTATTGATGGTTGTGCCGACTTCATTCGACGTCGTCTGGAGCTGCGCCGCCGTGGCCGAAACCTCGACCGTGTCCGTTGCGACGCCTACCACCAGGGTCACCGGAACGTCGGTCACGCGGCCGGTGTCAACCACCACCGAATCCAGAATTGCGGTCTGAAATCCTCTAGCGGCCACCGTGATCTTATACGTCGCCGCCAGCAGGTTCGGGAACACGAAACCGCCATCCTGGGCGGAGGTGGTATCTCTCTCGATACCAGTGCCCGTGTCCGCCGCCTTGACCGAGGCATTGGGCACGACGGCACCGGAGGGATCCCGGACAACTCCGTGGATCCCGGTTGTTGTGACTTGTGCGAGGGCAGCGGCGGAGAATACGACTACCGCAACGGCCCCCGAGAATTTTCGGAAAACGCCCGAGTCGACCCGACGAAGCATTGCTACCTCCCTACTTCAGACTTAGACCGAAAGACATGTGGCAGCCAGAGGCCTGGTCTGCGAGAACACTTAACGCAGATTTAATATGCCCAGATTATAGGTCGCTATCTTGAGCTTGTCAAGGAAATTATGAGAGGACTTAATAATATGATTATAAACAAGTTAACAAATATTTCAAGGTTGGGCGAATGAATCAATTTAATCGCTTCACTTTCAGCTTGACACCCAACCCCAGCTCTGGCAGTCTAGGGAACGCGCTGGGAAGCTCCATTCGGGGCCCGGAAAAGGATCCGGCTCAGAAGCCGGCAAGGGTGAGCCTCCAAAACCCTGTTGCAAACGCGGCAAGGAATGAGGAGTAACTTATCACTCAGCACGGGGACAAACAGCAGATCGGGCCGCCAGGGCTTTCGAACGGACATCGAATGCAAGCTTGGCCACCCGCAGACCACCTGCATTTCCGTCACGCCGCGGTATTCATACGATCACTATGGCTACCATGAAGCAAGTCGCGGAACGGGCGGGCGTTTCCGTCGCCACCGTTTCCTACGTTCTCAACGACACGTGCAAAGTGCGGCCGGAAACCCAGGCGCGCGTGTTTACCGCCGCCAAGGAACTCGACTACTTACCCAGTGCCGTAGCCCGCAGCCTGGTCTTGGGCCGCACCTCGCTGCTTGGATTGATCGTCCCCGACATCGGCAATCCCTTCTTCCCGGAAAGCCACGACTCGAATCACGATCATGAGATAATCGCGACTGGTGTGCGCCGAATATGCCAGCGCGAATAGCTGCGGCCTGCGATTTCATACTGCCTCCTGCTTAACCCAAAAGTATAGACCCTG
>JBEKDA010000027.1:0-75979 GCA_050014595.1 Bryobacteraceae bacterium | reverse complement strand
CAATTCGGCAATTCGGAGCAACCGTCACCCTATCGACTATCGCGCTTCGGAAAAATCTTCCGTTAGGTTCAGGGAAAGGTGTGTTTTCCCTTGACAAGCCCTTATCATGGATGTCCCACTTACGCCAATGCCGCGCGGCAGACGCCATAGACCGCGAAGGCGGCGATGCCAACCACCCACAGGCGCGCGCGCCACGGGCGGTTCCAGAACAGAGAGAGGAGCATTACCAAAGCCAGGGGCGTGAGCGCATTGAAATGAATGGCTGCCCTCCAATGGCCCTTGGCGAGGGCGAAGAGGCCGCGCGTGAGGCCGCACAGCGGGCAGGGGCGACCCGTTAGCCAGTAAAACGGGCACAGGCGGAACTTCGGGTCCGCCGGTACCGAGACGCATACGAGCACGGCCAGCACGGCCGCCGCGCCGGCGATGCGCAGCCACGCGCGCGATGCCACGGCTACAGCGCGTCCACCGTGCGCGGCTCGAACCCGACCAGTTCCTTATAGGCGATCGTGATGGCCGCGAACGTCACCGGAATGGTCACCAGCAGTCCCACGATGCAGAGGATGAATCCCAGCACGTTCACCAGGAACGCCAGCAGCAGAAACATGGTGAAGCCGAAGTAGTCGTTCTTCACCACGGCGTGGCTGGCCTGCATGGCGGGCCAAAAATCCATCCGCTTATCCACGATGAACAGGTAGGTGAACTTGTACATCGCCGCCACCACCAGCCCCGGGATAATGCACAGCAGCGTGCCCGCGAAGGTGAAGATCCCGATTAGCAGCGACGCCACCAGCGTCGGCACGAAGAAGTTGAAGCCTTTGAACAGGTCGCCAAACTCCGCGTTGCGCCCCATCAGCTTCTTCATGGTGAAGATATGGAAGCCGGCAATCAGCGCGCCCTGAATCAGCGGCACGCCGTTGAGCAGGAAAAAAATCAGCGAGATCAGGATGTAGTTGCCCAGGTCTTTCTTGACCAGATCGAATCCCTCGCCGATCCACCGGCCTCCTTCGGCCTTGATTCCCGCGCGAGGCACCCACGGCGTGGACGGCGTCGCGCCCGCGGCTAGAGGTGACCCGGCAACCGACTGGCCGCATTTGGGGCAGAATTGGACATCGTCGGCGACTTGCGTACCGCAATTGTGGCAGAACATGGTGGCCTTTCGTTGATGGATACGCGGATTCCGCGGCCCAGGTTCGTTTTCTCTTTGACCCGGGCCACCCACGTGCCATCAGGGAGGAATGATACCACTTGCCCGCCTCGCTGCGATAGGGGTTTTGCAAATTCGCAGGTGGTTTATAAATTGTCGGGTAAGGCCAGTCCGGCTTTGGCCAGCGCACGCTGGAGCACGCCGATGGCTTGCAGCTCCGAAACCGACCGCGAGATCGAGATTTCCGACACCAGCATGTGCCGGGCGCGCTCCAGCATCTTCTTCTCCCGAAAGGAGAGCGGCTTGTCCACATGAAGCTGCAGCAGGCCCTTCAATACCTCGGCCGCCCGCAACAAATCCCCGCTCTGCATGCGCTCGGTATTCTCCTTGAAGCGCACTTTCCAGTCCGACTTGATCTCGCACCAGCCGTTGGAAAGATAGGAAAGCACCCGCGCAATCTCGCGATCCTTTGTTACCCTTCTTAGGCCGATATTGGCGGCGTTGGAAAAAGGCACCAGCACAGTCATGCTGTTGCACCCCAAACGCAGAAGATAGAATCTTTCGAAGGCAGATCCGAAGATGCGGCTGCTGATATTCTCTATGGTCCCGACTCCCTGGTTAGGATAGACCACTTTGTCACCGATCTGGAAAGTCATCCGGGGTCCCCCACAAACCACCGTGCTCAGGTGTTATTGCGTGGTAACGCAACAACTCTAGAATATTAAGCCTGTAGAGCATTTCTGTCAAGAGAAAACCGCTGTAAAAGCGGACACTTGGCGTTGAATTCTTCAACTGGGAGAGAAATGCCTGCAAATGCTTGGCAGGCAATAGTACACCTTAAGTAGGTGGCAGTTTTGCCACTCTCGGTCCGCGAGTTTTCACACCCCTCGGGCTACGCTGTGCCGCCGGCTGCGGCAACCCGTTTCTCTTCCTGCGATGGCAAATCCTGTGTTGGCAAACTACGCTCTGCCAGCAGCAAACGCCTCAAAGTGCGAAGATCGTTGAGGATGCGCCGGCTGGAGGTGATATGGAGGTTGAGTTTGGCGAGATTGAAGGCAACCAGCAGCAGGGCTTCCTTGCGCCGGTCGGCGCCGTCGCGGTCGGCTGCTGCAATTTCCGCCTCGATATCACGCCGGGCTTCATCGAGGGCTTCGGCGAGCAACGCTACATACTCGTTCGAACCCTCAATGTTGTCAAACGGCGTTTCGGCTTGATAGCTCACAAACACGCCTTTCCTGCCGCCTCCCTCCGCGGGTGGCTCGATTTATATTAAGGTTTATTTATTCTCGCACAAATGGCGGATTGGGAGGATGCTAATGTTACTGGCCGGTGTACATTAATTATATCGGCGACAAATCTTTAGGGCTATCGAAGGCCGGCCAAAACCCGGGAAGACAGGGTTAATCCATTGATGGCAAGCACTTTACGAGCTGTGATCGTGGATGACGAGGAGCTGGCGCGCCTGTTCCTGCGGGAAATGCTCCGTCCACACCCGGAAGTGGAGATCGCGGCCGAATGCGCCAACGGCTTCGAGGCGGTCAAAGCCATCGGGGAAACCCGCCCGGACATTCTCTGGCTGGATGTCCAGATGCCTAAGTTGAATGGTTTCGAGGTCTTGGAGCTGATCGAACCCGGTCCGGCAGTCATCTTTGTGACCGCCTGGGACCAGTACGCCATGCGGGCCTTTGACGCTCACGCGGTGGACTACCTGCTCAAGCCTTTCAGCGCGGAGCGCTTCGAGATGGCGCTCGGCCGGGCCAAGTCGCGCCTGGGGGAACACCGCCTTCCCACCGGTCTGGCGCAGGCGGCGCGGAGCCCCGGCCAGTTTCCGCAGCGCATCGTGGTGAAGGATGGTCCGCGGGTCCACATCATCCCCATCGAAAAGCTGGATTACGTGGAAGCGCAGGACGACTATGTGGCGCTCCACAGCGGCGGCAAGAGCTATCTCAAGCAGCAGCCCATTGCGGCGCTCGAGGCGTCGCTCGATCCGGCCCGCTTCGTGCGCATCCACCGCTCCGCCATCGTCAACCTGGAACGGATGGCGCGCATCGAACCCTATGGGAAGGAGAGCCGCATCGCGATTCTCTCCGATGGCGCGCGCCTGCCCATCAGCCGCTCCGGCTACGCCAGGCTGCTCGAAGCGATGGGCGATTCGCAGGGAAACCGCAAAAGCACTCTATAAAGCGCGCAGGACGCCGCGGGCTTCAATCCTCGGACGGTTTCTCCGATGCGCTACCTGCTCCTGGGTCAGGCCGGCGCGGGTTCGCGCTTCGATCAGGGCCGCCACAAGCGAGAACTCCTCTTCCAGCGCTTCATACTCGCGCCGGTACTTGGAGTCCTTCATCCATTTCTTGTGCAAATCGTCAACACGAATTCGGGTCATTGGTCTACCTCCATGGCTCGTCCCAACGCGAGATCAATCTCATGACGCGGCGTCTTCGGGGTCTTCTTGATGAACACCCTTACTACCACCACGCGTCGGCCTCTGGCAGTGACATAAATCGCCCGCGAAACTCCGTCTCTTCCCTTCATGCGCATCTCCCACAACGGGCCTTCCAGATGCTTTACACGCGGAGAAACGGGGCGGAGAAACGGGACAACCTGAACGCGGTGATTTTCCTCTTCGCACCCCTCGGCCGGGGTGGCTTTACCCGCCTCCTCACCGGTAAGCCTGTCTCCGGTCACCTATGCGATGTACGGTAATGGTATCTTTGGTCTCGTCGAACAGCACACGGTGGTTGCCGACGCGCAGACGCAACAATCCTTCGAACTCGCCGGCCAGCGGCTTCACTCGGCCCTTGCCGGTCTCGGCGTAACGGTCGAGCGCCCGCAGAATCCCTAGGGCGGCGCGCTGCTCGATTGCACGAACTTCCGCCGGAACGTTGGGCTCAAACCGGATCTTCTTCACAGTAGCTTCCCTGGCCCGCTTCAATCGCCTTTAGGGCCGCGGACCTGGTCCATGGTGAAACCGAGATCGGCAACCACGCGCTCGAAGGGAATGCCGCCTTCGGGGTTCTGCCGGAAGTACTCGCGCGAAGCGGCTACGGCCTGACGGTCCGCTCCGGTGAGTTCTTCTTCTTCGTCGTACACCATCGTTTCCAGAAGTTGGACCACGGCGGCGAGCTGGCCGGGGTCCAGTTGGTCGATCAACGCGTACGCCTGCTGCTTGTCGGACATGAAATCCTCACTCTACTTTTCGCCGCCAGAGAAACCGCTGGCGCCCAGACGGAACGTTTCCGAAAATTTCCAGCCTCGCTTCTCCACTGTTTCATGATGCCACGATTCGCCCGAGTGGGGGTTCAGGGACAGTCTACGAATTCCCCATGGTCGTCACCTGTCGGGCTGGGAGCCATGGCGGATGCCGAAGATGCGCATGGCGTCTGCCCCATACGGTTTACGTTCCGTCCGTTACCGGTTTCTGTGTGGCAAAGAGAGCCGCATCGCGATTCTGGCCGATGGCGCGCGCCTGCCCATCAGCCGCTCCGGCTACGCCAGGCTGCTCGAAGCGATGGGCGATTCGCAGGGAAACCGCAACACTACCCTGTAGAGTTCCCCGTAGGCCCGCGCGTCGAAGGTGGCCGCTTCGCCATAGCGGACTTCCAACCGCCGCCGCACGTGGGTGAGGCCCATCCCCAAGCTCCGCGGCGGGGATCGAGTGCATTCCGTGAAGGGACCCTCAGCGGCGGATGCCGCTCAGCTACAATTGGAGTTTGGTGGTTTGCCCCTCAATTGCCTTTGCCGCCGAGTCTGCAGAAGGCAACCAGGAGGGGGGAACGCTATGATCTTAGGTATGGAGCCGCTGCATATCAGCGAAGGTGACCTGGCCAAAGATGTACGGTCAATCCTGCGACGGGTCGAGACCGGAGCCGAGATCGTCATCGAGCGTGACGCGCAGCCGGTGGCTGTGATCCGCCCCGCGGAACCCGTGCGCCGCAAAATCTCCGAGTGCATCGCCCTGATGCCGGCCGGCTCCACGGCGACCATCGATCCCGACTTCGCTAAGGATGTGGAAGCGGCTATCTCCGCCCATCGGGAGCCGCTGGAGCCGCCCGCTTGGGACTGATGCTGGACTCAACGGCCGCCGTCGCGGCCGAACGCCAGGGTAAGAACGCCCGCCAACTTCTCGAAACCGTGGCGTTGGAAACTGGCGACGAGGGAATCGCTGTTTCGGTCGTGACCCTGCTTGAGCTTGCCCACGGCATAACTCGCGCCGACACAACCGACCGCCGCGACCGCCGGCAGCGTTTTCTGGACGAACTTGTGACCGGTGTCCCCATCCAACCGGTGACGGTGCCGATCGCCCTTCGCGCCGGACAGATCGATGGCCAGAGTCAGGCGCAGGGTGTCCACATTCCGCTTTCGGATCTGCTCATCGGGGCCAGCGCTCTGGAACTTGGTTACGCGGTAGGAACCGCCAACGTCCGCCACTTTCAACTGATCCCCGGGCTGAAGGTCATTCAGCTTTAGCCGCCTTTGCCCGTCCCTCTTCGCGGGAATCGGGTACACGATGGAAATTCGAGACCTCTAAAAAAATGCGTCTGGCCCCTCTTTGCAGGAGAAACTACTTAAGCAGGTCGTCAAAGCACCTCCCCTTCCAAAACGGTAAAGGCTGGGCTGTCAAACTCCACGAATATCCGATTCTCCACCACGTTCCGATCAACCTTCAGTCCGCCTCGTAGTTTTAACGGCGGCACGCTGTCAGAAGTTACGGTCACCAGGACAGTCCAGTGCCCCACAGAAAGCTCCTGGTATGACTGCCCTGCCTCTGGAGACGCAATCACTCTGCCATTCTTGTCCTGCATCGAAACAACAAGCTCCTGTTCTTCGTTGGATTCCAAATCAATCGTTGAAGTAGGAACCGTTCCCGGCATGTCGTGGCTAGGTGGATTCGTATTCTTCCATGTGGCCGATGCAACGAACAGGCGATCCGTGTTCTCGTCGCGGATGTACTCTATACTGGCACTGACTTTTCGTGCCAGCGCTGGAATAGGGAGCCGGGTGTTTCGGATGGTAGCCACCTGAAGCGAACACACGCCGATACGCCCCTCAAAACACATGTTGCCACCATTTATGACGTGTCCATACTCAAGGACCGGCTTCGGTTTCAACTTCGCCCTAAGTGTCGAGAGCTCGCTATTTGCAGTCTCCAAATTCTTTTCCAACCGTTGACGCTCTTTCTCTGCGGTGTCATAGCAGCCCTTCCAATGATCTACCTGAGACTTAGCGCTCTCAAGTTCAGGATCTTCAGGCAAGACCAAAAGAGAATCTTCTTCGCGTGAAACCTTCCTGATTATGCTACTGCCGTACGAGTATTCCACGTCAAGCCACTTCTTCTTTCCTAGGGCTGGCTCACCAAAAACGTCTCTACTAACGCAAATAGCCAAGGCGTCCCGGTGACTCTCCTGCAGGGGCCTCGTCGCATCCATCTCTTCCCCCAGGCGACGGACTCCCCACGTGGCTGAGTGAATATGGAGTTTCGATGAGGGAGACGACGATGCGGCGCCTGTCTTCGGCCTTTGGTCCCTCTTGAAGGCTACCAGCACAGCGATCAACAACATTCCGCTTGCTAGTAGCGGAGCGATCACGGATAAAATATCCAATCTGTGTTTCACAGTCTCGCCTCCGCCTTTTTGTTGGATAAGCTCCCCGGTTCCTTTTCTAGGATCGGTGGAAGTTTGGCGCGGGAATAAATCTTGGATGAAAGGTTTCCAGGCTGGGATGACGCACAAACAGCTGGCGATGACGCCAGCTTTAACCCAACGCTCGATATGCATGGTCCCAGTTTACCAGTTCCGTATGAGTCAGGTGATTTGTTGCCTTTGAGAGACTCGGACAAAGAACCAACCCATTTTGCGGCGAGGAATAGATCAAAAATGCATGCGTCCCCTTTACTCCCTTCGAGGGAATTTGGACACGATCTAGCGGACTGGCGGAATGGTCCCGCTCACTGAGGCGATGCCATAGGGGGAGTCGGAGACCGCTTTCTGCACCGGAATATCATCAAGATATATAGTGCTCTCGATTTTTCCCCAGTCTTCAGTGTTCTGCGCCGAAAGATACACGAATTGTTTGGTTGACCGGTGAACGCTAAAGTCCAGGGCAGTTTGACCGTCATTTGGTCCGTCCCACCCGATGCGTTGCGGTAGGTGAGCGATGCGCGACCAACGCCATCGACCTGGTATCGGACCTCACGCCCCGTCCGTGGGTACACGGGCTCCGCCGGGGAACGGGCCGCCAGAAAGCGAGAAAAAGCATCCTTCCAGCCCGCGTTGCTTTCTGAGCACCCAAGGTTCTTGTCGTCCACATATAGGTCAATTTGCCCTACCGGTTCCCGAGGAGAATCCGACTTACCGTCACACGCGATTTGGTGTGTTTCGGTCGCGGACTTCCCGCTCGTGGGGAGGAAACCCACGGTTACCGACTCACCGCCCGGATCTTCATTGATGATTCGGTAGCTTTCCTCGATTCGATTCCAGGTAACTCTGTGCGGTGGCTGACCAGTGCCTGGGAGAACCGGGGATCGCGCTCCCGTCTTTTCGTCTAACGCTTCGAGCCGGTACACAACGAACACGCCGGTTCCGTTTTGCTTATCGATTGGACCGAAGTAGCGGCACATGATGGCCGCGGACTCAGAATCTCGACCGGCCCATCTGCCCACAAGGCGAGAGGAGGGCGTAGAGTAATCACGATTCGGCGACGCACGCGCAGTAAGGCTTGCCGCACATCCTGGAAGGATCAGTTGGGTGGACTCGGGCACATCGAAGGCCGATGCGGCCGTCGGCCGTATGAGCGATGTGGTGCCTCGGCTCGTTGAGGCTATCGGCGGATTGCCAGCCGCGTTCTGCTGAACGGGCTTTGGGCTTGTCTGGGATTGCTGGGCCAATAGAGATCCAGCGACGAGAATTGCGACAGCGATCCCTCTGCAGATCACCTCGGCCTCCCTGCGGTTTGTGAGCACACATGTGGTGACATGATTGAAGTTATGGCTCTGGCGCCGCGCCAACGCAATACTGCTTTTGGATATCTACAGGCAGTGCGATTCAATGGCCTTAGTGATCAGAATGTCGGAAGTTCCGGACTCTTGGGAAACCAGGGGACGGGAGAATCAGGGGACGACCGGGGCGTAATCCATCACACCGCAAGGGCCGCTCGGGCTACGCCAGGCTGCTCGAAGCCATGGGCGATTCGCAGGGAAACCGCAACACCACCCTGTAGAGTTCCCCGTAGGCCCGCGCGTCGAAGGTGGCCGCTTCGCCGTAGCGGACTTCGAGGCGCCGCCGCACGTGGGTGAGGCCCATCCCCAGGCTGCGCGGCGGGGGCATTTCCGCGTCGAAGCCGTTTTCCACGGTGATGGCGACGGCTTCGCCCGAGCGCTCCACCGCCAGGCGGATGGATCCGCCTTCCACCAGTCCGGCGATTCCGTGCTTCACGGCGTTTTCCACCAAAGGCTGCAACAGCAGCGCCGGCACCGCGCACTCCCGGCATCCGGCTTCGATCTCTTCCACCACGCGCAGCCGTTCGCCGAAGCGCACCTGCTCCACTTCCAGGTACAATTTCGCCAGCGCCAGTTCTTCGCCCAGCGGGATGCTGTCGCGGCTTCCCAGTCCCAGGCTGGTGCGCAGGAAATCGGCCAGCCGGATGCACATCACGCGCGCCCGGGCGCCGTCCTGGGTGGCCAGCGTGGAGATGGAATGCAGGCTGTTAAACAGGAAGTGCGGGTTGAGCTGGCTACGCAGCGAGGCCAGTTCGGCTTCGCGCGCCAGGGTGCGCGCTTCGGCGGCCCGCCGCTCCGCATCCCGCGATTCCATCATCGCCAGCGCGGCGTAGTGCAACCCGGAGGACATCAGATAGAGCAGCATACCCATTCCCAGCAGCAGCCCCAGGTGGCCTGCGAGCCGTTGCTCCAGGCCGGGCAACACTTTCAACTGCACCAGCGCCGCCGCGGTCATCCAGGCGCCGCCCACCAGCACCAGGCTGCATACCAGGGCTGCGGCGCCGAAGGTGGCCAGCAGACCCTGCCAGTTGGCAAACCGCAGCGGCTGAGTCGAGCAGAGGTACCACGGCGAAAGACACGCGAAGGCGTAGACCGCGCAGGCCGGCGTCAGGATCGCGGCGCCATCGGTCCACGTCATCTTTCCCGACGCCCACATCACGTACGTCAGCAAGCCGAGGATGGGCAGCCACGCGGTCATGTAAAGCAGAATGCGCCGCGGCGATTCCAGAATCGGATGCATGGCGCCTCAGTTCTTGATCCCCACGCCGCCGAAGATCGCCGCACCTTTGATGATCAGCCGCTTCATTCCGGGGACCGCGGGCGGATGGATGGAGTGGTCGCCGAATCCGCCGAAGATGCCGGCGCCGTGCACCTCTGCGTTCCAGGTGGGAGGAATCTTGATGGACACGCCGCCATAGAGCGCCGACACATGCAGCACCGCGACGTCTTCCGCCATGGCGGCGCCAGTTAGATCGAGCGTTACGCCGCCGAAGATTACGGCAACCTTGCCGCGGCGGAAATCCTGCGCCACCACAGTCCGCTTTGAGCCTCCGAAGATGGCAAATTCGTTCACGAAGCCGCCCGTGCTGTTAAAAGCGGCGCTCGTGTCCGCCCAATGCCAGTGCCTGTATGTTCTGTCTCCGGTGCGGTGGCCGGCCAGCCGGGAGATGGCGTCATCCCGCGTGACAAATCCGGCCCGGTCCCACAGCATCATCAGTCCGACGCCAATCAGAATCAGCGGCCAGAGATTCCAAATGGGAAAGTTGAGATACCCCAGGTTGTCGGCCAGGAACAGCCCGCCCACCACCAGCATCACTCCGCCGCCGATCCGCCCGCCGGAGGAAGTGGAATCCACCAGTTGCACCAATCCGATGACGATCGGGATGACCGGCCAGTACGAGATCCATTCGCTCGCGTGCACGAGGTTCAGGTTTCCCAGCAGGAACAGCACCCCGATCCCGACCAGGATCAGGCCGCCGGTGATGTGCGACGCTCCCATGTGGATGCCCACAATCATGCGCCGCCTGTCCGGGTCGCCGTTTTGACGAGGATTATTGTTTTCCATGCTCTGAGCGTACGCGCGCTTTCCGCCCGAATCCCGCGCTTTTCGGCGAACGCCCGGAGCTTACCGGCGAACGGCGGGGTTTACTATGCGACCCTGGGCTTTGCACCGCCGGCAGGCTGCGGAGACATCATGCGGCGGGAGGATACCCACAGGCTGTGATAGACTGACCAGTCCGTTTATGATCTCTCGTCGGAAGGTTCTGAAAGGCGCGGCGCTATCCCTGGGTGCGCCGATGATCAACCGTGGCCGATTCTCCCTTTTTGCCCAGAGTGAAACGCAATATTCGGCTCGCACCGTGGACTTGGTTCGCCGCTCCACGGTGATCGACATGTTGGGCCTATTGACTTTGAACTACCGGAAACTGGCGGTCTGGGAAACCGATCCGGGCCGGTTCCGGCAAGCCGATTTCATGCGGTTGAGAGATTCGGGAATTACCGTGTTCCACCCCGCCGTCGGGTACATCGCGGGGGACATCTACACGGAGTCATTGCGAGACATTATTGGATGGAACGCGTTCATCGCGGCGCACGGGGACGAGTTCCAGCGCATCCAACGAGTCGCCGATTTCAAACAGGCCAAAGCGCTCGGCAAGCTCGGCATCCTGATTGGCCAGCAGAACTCCGCGCATTTTCTCGCCGTCGAGGACGTAAACCGCTTCTATGATCTGGGCCAGCGGGTCTCGCAGCTCACTTATAGCGGTAACGGCATCGGCGGAGGATCTTCCGACCCGCGAGACCCTGGCCTCAGCAAATACGGCGTCGAGATCGTGGAGCGTATGAATGAAGTTGGCATGGCCGTGGACATTTCGCATTGCGGCGACCGGACCACCATGAATGCCATCGAAGCATCCCGAAAGCCTGTCCTGGTGACGCACTCCAACTGTCGCGCGCTGGTTCCGGGCAGTGCCCGCTGCAAAACGGATGAAGCCATCACGCACATGGCGGCCAGGGGAGGCGTCATGGGGATTACCATGGTCCGCACCTTTGTCCGGGCCGCGGGACGAGTCACGATCCAGCATGTGCTGGATCACTTTGACCATCTGACCAGACTGGTCGGGGTGGAGCACGCCGGCATCGGCAGCGACGTCGATCTGGACGGACGGGATACTCCGGTTCATCCCACAAGGAGATTCGACCTTGACGGAATCGACTATGCGAAGAAAATCTACGATCTGACCGAAGGCCTGGTGAGCCGGAACTATTCCAGCCGGAACATCGAACTGATTCTCGGCGGGAATTTCGAGCGTGCGCTCACCGCGACGTGGACGGTTTAGGCTGCGCCTCACTCAAGCCGGGGCTACCCGGGCGGGATCGTGGCGGAGCCTTTCGGCACTGCGCTTAAGATTAAGATGTTGATGTTATCGTATGAATTAGCCATGCGATCAGCTAGCGTTTGTGCCTCGCTTCTGCTGCTTTGCGCTTCGCCTCTGGCGCTGGTCTACGCGCAGAGCACTCCGGTTCTGGACATCCGATGGGACGCCGTCTCCCAGGTTTCGAAAACCACCCCTACCCTGCAGGTGGTCGTCAATCCGCTGCTGCGGCGTGGATCCGCCATCCACGATTCGGCCTTTCGGGCCCTGCACGATCTGGGCGCGGAGTATGTCCGCTACGTCCCCTGGCTCCCGTACCCCAAACTCGCGGTTGCCGAGCTTGAGCCCGGCGTGTGGGACACGTCGCTGATCGACCCGATGACCATCGATTTCTTCAACTCGACCGAAGGCCATGCCACCATTCTTAACTTCAGCACCATTCCCGCGTGGCTTTTCAAGACCGATAAGCCGGTGACCTATCCCGCCGATGCCGACGAGGCGACGTGGAATTACACCCAGGGCAAGGACCTGCGCGAAGGCGGCTTGCAGGATCTCGCCGATTACTTCGCGCGCCTCGTGAGCTGGTATGCCAAGGGCGGCTTCACGGACCGGCAGGGGAAGCCGCACGCCTCCAACTTCCATTTCAAGATTCCGTATTGGGAGGTCTTCAACGAGCCCGAGTTCGAGCATGGGATGTCGCCGCAGGACTATACCGCGCGCTATGACGCGGTGGCGGCTGCGATCCATGCCGTGTCGCCCGAGACGAAGTTCGTCTCGCTCGCGCTCGCGGCTCCCAGCGGGCACCCGGAAATGTTCGAGTACTTCCTCGACCACAAAAACCACCGTCCCGGTATACCGCTCGACGTGATCTCGTATCACTTCTACGCAACCCCAGCGGCAGCCGAGACGCCCGAGCACTGGCAGTACACTTTCTTCAACCAGGCCGACGGATTCCTCAACACGGTGCGCTACGTCGAACAGATCCGCAAGCGGCTGTCGCCCGAAACGCGCACCACCCTGGATGAGATCGGCAGTATCCTCCCCGGCGATCCCGCGGGCCAGGAGACCATCCCCGATATCTACTGGAACGCCTCGGGAGCGCTCTATGCGTACGTCTATCTGGGCGCGATGCGCATGGGGATCGATATTGTCGGCGAGTCGCAGCTTGTCGGGTACCCGACGCAGTTTCCGAGCGTGAGCATGGTGGATTGGAAGACGGGAAGTCCGAATGCGCGCTTCTGGGTGCTCAAACTGATCCACGACCACTTCGCGCCGGGCGACCGGCTCGTCGAGACGCGTGGCGCGACGGGCGACATCCTGGCGCAGGCGTTGGTCACGCCCAAGGGCCGCGCGCTGCTCGTGGTGAACAAGCGCAATGGAAGAATCACCGTCCGGCTGAAGGAGGAATGGAAGGATGCGGAAGTGTCGGTGGTCGATTCCTCCGCGGCCCCGCGCACGGCGGCGTTAGGAGGGCCGGCGATTGAACTGGGTCCTTTCGCGGTCGCGGTAGTTTACGGGAAGTGAGCGGGCGGGCCCGCACCGAGATCCAGCTCGCTAAAATCGGACTGGCATAACCTAATTGATGCCAATAGCCGATAAGCTGGAGAGGAAAGTAGAGGTTCCCACGATGCCCCGCGTTCACGCCTATCATGTCATCCCTCGTTTGCCGGTCCGGCTGCAGTGCCTGAACAAGCTGTCCCTCAACCTGCGGTGGTCCTGGCACCACCCCACCATCGAACTCTTTCGCACACTGGATCCCGACCTGTGGGAAGAGACCGGGCACAACCCGCGCCTGATTCTCGGCCGCATCGACCAGAGGCGGATCGACGAACTCTGCGGCGATGAGGCTTTCCTCGCGCAGATGGACCGGGCTTCCGTCAATCTGGACGAGTACGTTGCCGGCGCCGGCTGGTTTGCCGCGGCGCACCCGGAAGCGATGGGAATCCGGATCGCCTATTTTTCGGCGGAGTTCGGACTGACCGAGTGCATTCCGAATTACGCCGGCGGCCTGGGCATCCTGGCCGGGGATCACCTCAAGTCGGCCAGCGACCTCGGTCTGCCTCTGGCCGGCATCGGCCTGCTGTACCAGGGCGGCTACTTCCATCAGTACCTCAATGCCGATGGATGGCAGCAGGAAACCTATCCGATCAACGACTTCCATAACCTGCCCATCCAACCGGTGGAGGATGGGCCGGGGAAGCCGCTCACGGTGCACATCGATTTCCCCGGACGGCGACTGGCGGCGCAGATCTGGAAAGTCCAGGTGGGGAGAGTGCCGCTGTATCTGCTCGATACCAACGTGGCGGAGAACACGGCCGACGACCGGCAGGTGACCGGAGCGCTGTACGGAGGCGACCGCGAGCTTCGCATCCAGCAGGAGATCGTACTGGGGATCGGTGGCATGCGGGCGCTTCGCGCGCTCGGTATAAAGCCAACCGTGTGCCACATGAACGAAGGACACTCGGCGTTTCTAGGGCCGGAACGAACCAGGATGATCATGGAGGAGTTTGGCTTCCCCTACCACGAGGCGCGCCAGGTGGCTGCGGCGGGTAGCATATTCACCACCCATACGCCGGTGGCGGCGGGCTTCGACCGCTTCGATCCCGCTCTGGTGGACAAATACCTGCGCGAATATTCGCGCAGCCTCGGCCTCGGTATCGAGCAGTTTTTGGCATACGGAAGACAGGTTCCTTCGGATCTTGGCGAGCCGTTCAACATGGCGTACCTGGCAGCGCGTCACAGCTCATACACCAATGGAGTCGCCAGGCTGCACGGGGTGGTGACGCGCCAGATGGCGCAACCTATGTGGGCCGGCTATCCTCTGGACGAGGTGCCGATTGGCTCGGTTACCAACGGGATCCATACGCGTTCCTGGATCTCGATGGAGATGAGCGCGCTGCTCAACCGCTACCTTGGCCCGCAATGGGGCGAGAAACCCGCCGATACGGCTCTCTGGCAGCGCATAGACCGCATTCCGGATCAGGAATTGTGGCGGGTACACGAGATCCGCCGGGAGCGCCTGGTCCACTACGCGCGCTCGCGGCTGGCCTCCCAGGTCAGGCAGAGAGGCGGCACCGACGCGGAGATCACGGTTGCCGGCGGCGTCCTCTCCCCCGACGCCCTCACTATCGGGTTCGCGCGCCGCTTCGCCACCTACAAGCGAGCCACTCTGCTGCTCCGCGACATGGATCGGCTGAAACGCATCCTCACCGGCTCGGAACGGCCCGTACAGATCCTCCTCGCCGGCAAGGCGCACCCCCATGATACGGAAGGCAAGGAACTGATCCGGCAAATCATCCGATTCGCCCGGGACCCGCAGGTCAGGCGCAGTGTCGTGTTCCTGGAAGACTACGACATTGCGGTGGCGCGGTACCTGGTGCAGGGCGCGGACGTGTGGTTGAATACGCCGCGGCGGCCCAACGAGGCCAGCGGCACCAGCGGCATGAAACTGCTGGCCAACGGCGGGCTGAACCTGTCGATTCTGGACGGATGGTGGGATGAAGCGTACGACCGGCAAGTAGGCTGGGCGATCGGCAACGGCGAGGAGTACAACAACCCGGAATATCAGGACCAGGTGGAGTCGGAGGCGCTCTACCACCTCCTGGAAAACGATGTGGTGCCGCTCTTCTACGATCGCGACGCCGCCGGCATCCCGCGCGGCTGGCTGGCCAAGATGAAGGCGTCCATGAAGCGGCTTTCGCCGGTCTTCAGCACCAACCGGATGGTGGCCGAATACGCCGAGCGCTTCTATCTCCCGGCTGCCGGCCGGCTCATCCGCCTGGCCGGCGACGCGAGCCGGGTGCGGTCCCTGATGGACTGGCGGAAACGGCTGTACGTTCATGGATCCGAGGTGCACGTCACCCAAGTGGAGGTGAACGGGGGCGGCCGCGAGTTCCTGGTGGGCTCGAAGGTGAAGGTCACCGCGCGGGTCTCGTTGGGCCGCCTCTCTCCCGGCGACGTGCGCGTGCAGGCCTACTACGGCGTCCTGGCCGCCGACGGTCAGATCGGCACGGGCTCGCACGTGGATCTGGCGCTACGCCAATCCTGGGGAACCGATCACCTCTACGAGGGTGAGGTCGAGTGCGGGCAGAGCGGAAGCAGCGGCTTTGCGGTCCGCGTGGTGCCGTTCCACGAAGACGCTCTCTTACCATATGAACTGCCCTGGATTCGGTGGGAGGAGTAACAGAGCCGCGACTTGTCGCACGACCGTGAGGGAGCGATTGCCGGCCGGACAGAAGCCGTCACCGTATTCCGCGAGACTCAGCAATCCATAATTTCAGACCCGCATGTCCTTTCACCGGATGCTGCAATCGTGTTACATCGAGGTTAGAGGTAGAAATCATGAAGAAAGCGCCGCCCGAAAAGGTGACTCGCCAGGTTGTGAGCTTCAATGTGGAGGAACTGGAGCCGCTGCTGTCGGGACCCTCGATGCTCATCCCCCCGTTCGAACCCGCCATGGTTCAGGTGAAAGACGGCCAGACGATGCTGATCCGCCCGCTCGAAAAGGAAGAGGCTCCCGCATTCCTCGCCTATATCAAGAAGCTGATGGACGTGGACCACGACTTTTACGACATTGTCGGCGCCCGCGTCTACGCCGAGGTTCTGGGATGGGTACGCAATCGCCTCAAGGACCCGTATCAGCTCATCGGCCTCATTGACGGCCACGCCGTGGCGTTCTGCAATGGCCGGTTGATGAACCAGGATATCAATATCAGCCTGCACAGCATGGCCTTCCGCAGAGGCCTGCGCGCCGGGGCCATCATGTACTACGCCAAGTGCGAGTACTGCTTCGAGACCCTCAAGCAGAAGGAATTCTGGGCCACCTACGAGAGTTACAACGGCCTGAAGCGCTGGGGCATCGGCATGGCGCAGCCTTCCTATCCCTGGCCCGACCGCCAGCACGAGTTGGGCGGCGCCAAGGTCTTCTATGTGACCCGCGAGTATTGGGCCACCACGGTGAAGAACTACCTCGAGGAACAGATCCAGACTCGCCTGGTGCGGCCGGTTTCAGCCGAACTGCTGCGGGCCAACCGGACCCTGGTCATGCCGGAAACGCTGGAAGAAGAGGAACAACCGGCACTGGCGTTGGCGTGACCGGCCGGCAGGAGTAACGCCGGTGATCGAACTGCTGGATATCGGTGACCGAGTCGAGATCGGGGGCTACCACGTGTTCTCACGCTTCCGCGGAGCAACTGCGTTCGTCCGGGACGAAGGTCCCGATCTCGCCGTTGTAGTCGAGGAATGCCAGGGCGCCGGGCCCGTCCAGTTGGTTGTGCGCGGATGCGACCTCAACGCCATCGGTTCGCTGGAGGTCTGTCCGGATCGCGTGATCCTCGACGGCGCCGCGATGGAGATTCGCCGACGTTACCGTTCCCGCCTGCACATTGGCGGCTCCGATCCAGCCAGAATCCGTCGGAACCTCGACGCGCTCAGAGCCGCGCTCCTCGAGTCCGCGCCTGCCCGGAGCATTGTCTTTTTGCCCGGCTCCGGCTCGGCCTTCGAAGCGGCGCTCGCCGGCCGATTCCGCGACGGAGTCGGCCTTCTGCTCGCCGGAGATCTCGATTCCGGCGCCCGCGCGATCGCCGGCCTGGGTTTCGGGCTGACACCCAGCGGCGACGATTTCCTGGCCGGCCTCCTGCTGGGAATGTACGCCGCCGGCGCGCCCTGGCTCGAGCGCCGCCGCGTGCGCCAAGCCGCGCGAAGCTCCAATGCCTTTTCCGAGTCCCTGCTGCGCTGCGCCGCCGACGGCTGCTGTATCGAGCCCGCGCAATCCTTGATTCACGCCCTCTTCGCCGGCACGGAAGCCGAAGTGGCGCGCCACACCGCTCGGTTGTCGGCGGTAGGCGCCAGTTCCGGCGCCGATCTCGCCGCGGGAGTCTACAGCTTCCTGGCTCGCTCAGTACACAATTACACGGGACGGGCGTTGTGGGGCAGCATGATATTATCCTGCGCCCCGGTTGGCAACCGGCGCCGGGCGGCCCTTGGCAAACGTCGCCAGGCGGGGTACCAACCCGCCGCAGTTTGCCAACCTGCCCCACAAACTTCCCCGGGAGCCGCCTCATGACCGTCCAAGGCGAAATTCGCACCGGCCTCTACTTCGACTCGGTCACACTCATGATGGTGGGCCGCGACCTGCTTTCGCTCGATCGCGTCGTCGACGCCGCCGCCGTCATGGCCACGCGCCAGAATAAGGCCATTCTTCGCTCCGCCGGCCTCTGGACCGGCCAATTCGAAGCCGCCGGCGATACCGACCTCATCCTCGCCGTGAAAGCGGAAACCGCCGAAGCCGCGGCGGCCGCGCTCGAAGCGGCAGCCGGCCGCCTACAACAGGCTCGCACCCGCCGCGAGGCCGACGTCGAGCACCTGCCCGCCAGCATCGAATCCGCCCTCCGGGCCCTTCCCGGCGCCAACGTGGCGCTCGTCTCCATCGCCGGCCGCTACGCCGCCGAGCAGGCGCGGCAAGCCCTCGAGGCCGGCCTGCACGTGATGCTCTTTTCCGACAACGTCTCTCTCGCCGCTGAAATCGAGCTCAAGCGCCTGGCGCGCGAAAAAGGCCTGTTGATGATGGGCCCGGACTGCGGCACCGCCATCCTCAACGGCGTCCCGTTGGCGTTCGCCAACGCCGTGAACCGCGGCGATATCGGCATTGTGGCCGCCGCCGGAACCGGACTGCAGGAAGTCAGCACGATCCTTTCCAACGAAGGCGCGGGCGTCTCCCAGGCCATCGGCACAGGCGGCCGCGACGTCAAACGGGAAGTCGGCGGGATTATGTTTCTGGAAGCTCTCGCCGCCCTGCGGGACGACCCCGCCACGCGCGTCGTCGTGCTCATCTCCAAGCCTCCCCACGAAACCGTCCTGCGCCGCATCGGGGAGGCCGTCGCCGGGATCGGGAAGCCGGTCATCGCCGCCTTTTTGGGAGCCGATGAAGCCATCCTGCGGCAATACGGAATGATTCCCGCCGCGACCCTCGAAGAAGCCGCGCTCATGGCCGCCGCGCTCTCCAAGTGCCGCCACGCCGAAGTCGCCCGCAAGTTCCTGGAAGCCCGCCGGTCGGAGATTCACGATGCAGCCGCGCGCGAAGCCGGCAGGTTCACCGCCCCGCAGAAGTATATCCGCGGTCTGTTCAGCGGCGGAACGTTTTGCGCGGAGGCCCAACTCATCTTCCGCGCCCACGCTCTCGGCAACGTCTACTCCAACGTGCCCCTGGCGCCATTCGCGCCACTGGCCGACGTGTGGAAGAGCCGGGGGCACACCCTGATCGATCTCGGCGACGACGCGTTCACCGTGGGCCGCCCGCACCCCATGATCGACTACTCCCTGCGCAACCGCCGCATCACCGAGGAGTCGAACGATCCCGAGACCGCCGTGATCCTGCTCGATGTGGTTCTGGGCTACGGCGCCAATCCCGATCCCGCGGGTGAACTCGTGCCGGTGATTGCCGCCGCGCCCGGACGGGTGACCTTCGTCTGCTCCATCACGGGCACGCCTCAGGACCCGCAGGACCGCCGGCGCGTGGAGGCGGCCCTGGCCGCGGCGGGCGTCCGCATCTTCCCCAGCAACGCTGCCGCGGCCGAATTCGCGGCGCAAATCGCCGGCGCATTAGGAGGCCGCTGATGGTGCGTCGACACCCCGTACTACACCCCTTTGAATTCTTCTCCCCTTGCGAAGATTCTCGCTCAGTCCGCACTAACCGTCAGTGTCTTGTTTCCTCGCTACGAATTCATCGCGCTCCCAGCCATGCGGGTTATCTGCGTCCTCCGCGTTCTCTGCTTCCTCCGCGCTCCGCCGCGGGAAGGCGCGAGTGCTGCTTCCTTCTCACTCTCTGTTTGGGCTTTTGTTCTGTGCCTTTCTCCGCGTCTCCGCGCCTCCGCGTTGAAGTCTTTTCTTCGGTCGTTTGGTCGCGGCCTCGCCGCTCTGTGGGGCGGGCAATCTTGCCCGCAGCCGCCTTTCCGGCGGCTTCTTCGGACCAGGCGCGAATTGTCGCACCAGGCCATCGCCGGCTGAAAGCCGGCGGCAGCCGGGATTGGCTGCCCCACACAGTAGTACCAGGAGGCCGCTGATGGCCATTCGAGACCTGTTTCAAGCCGAACTGCGTGTGGTCAACATCGGCCTCCCCATGTTCAAACAAAGCCTCGACCGCTGCGGAGTGCGCGCCGTCCAGGTGGATTGGCGCCCGCCCGTTGAAGTGGACGCGCAGGCTCTCGCCTCGCTCACCGCTGCCGCCGGCTCGATCGAGCGCGCCAATGAAAAGGCGGTTCAGAAGATCCTCGCCGGCAAGCCGGTCCTGATCGGGATGGCCCAGGCGATCGACGCCGTGCCGGGGATGACGCCCAACACCATCCTCCACGCCGGCCCGCCCATCACCTGGGAGCGAATGTGCGGCCCCATGCGCGGCGGCGTGATCGGCGCGTTGCTCTACGAACGCATGGCCGCGACTCCCCAGGAAGCCGAAGCCATGGCCGCGTCGGGCGGCATTCGCTTTTCACCGTGTCACGAGCACCAGGCCGTCGGTCCCATGGCCGGCATCATCTCGTCCTCCATGCCGGTCTTCATCGTCTGCAACCAGGAGCGCGGCAACTACGCCTACGCCACCATCAACGAGGGCCTGGGCAAGGTGTTGCGCTACGGGGCCTACGGGCCGGAGATCACCGCGCGGCTTCGCTGGATGGAGCAGACGCTCTATCCGGCGCTCGCCCGCGCCATCCAAAAGCTCGGCCGCATCGATCTCAAGAACATCATCGCCCAGGCGCTCCACATGGGCGACGAAGTCCACAACCGCAACCGCGCCGCCACCTCGCTGCTCTTCCGTCAACTCGCCCCCGCCGTGGTCCGCGCCGAGCCCGATTCCGAGCAGGCGGCGCAGGTCCTCGAATTCCTCAACGGCAACGATCACTTCTTTCTCAATCTTTCCATGGCCGCATCCAAAGCCACGCTGGACGCCGCGCGCGGCAACGCGGGCAGCAGCATCGTGGTGGCCATGGCGCGCAATGGAACCGACTTCGGAATCCAGCTCGCCGGCGCCGGCGATGCCTGGTTCACCGGCCCCGCGCCGGTGCCCGATGCGCTCTACTTTCCGGGGTTCACCAAGGACGACGCCAACCCCGACATCGGCGACAGTGCCATCACCGAAACCAACGGATTGGGAGGATTCGCCATCGCCGCTTCGCCCGCCATCGTGCAGTTCGTGGGGGGCGCAGCTTCCGACGCCCTGCGCTACACACGTCGGATGTACGAGATTACCGCCGCCGAGAACAACGTCTACCAGATTCCGGCTCTCGATTTCCGCGGCACCCCCACCGGTATCGATGTCCGCAAAGTAATCGAGCGGAACATCATGCCCGTGATCGATACCGGCGTCGCGCACAAAAAGGCCGGCATTGGCCAGGTAGGCGCTGGAATCGTCGCCGCCCCATTGAAGCCCTTCGAAGACGCCATGCTCGGCCTGGCCCGCGTTGTAAAGCCTGACTCGACACAGGAGACCCTATGACCACCGACTCCAAAACCGCCGGCTTTCTGGACTACATGTCCAAGGTCCGCCTCTACGATCTGACCCAGCGCCTCAGCGTGCACACCCCGCCGTGGCCCAGCTACATGCCGCTCTCGGTGCAGTACTTCAAGCGCATCGCCGGCGCGCACATGGGCCAGGGCGCCAACGGCCAGATCATCCAGACCAGCAACCACGTGGGCACACACATGGATGGCGAGATCCACTTCCACGCCTGCGGCCGCTCCATCGGCAACGTGCCCATCGAGGAATGGGTCGGACCCGGCGTGGTGGTAGACCTCTCCGGATCGCTCGACGACTACGATCTCTACTCGCCCGAGATGCTCATGCGCAAGGCCGACATCCACCCCGGCGACATCCTCATCATCAATACCGGCTTCCACCGCTATGCCTGGGACCAGCCCGCGTGCGACGAACTGCGCTACTTCTGCAAGCACCCCGGTCCCGGTCCCGACTTTCACAAATGGTGCGAAGAGATGAAGTTCAAGTGGATCGGCCTGGATTGCGGCAGCGCCGACCATCCCATGAACACCATCATCCGCGACTGGCATCCCAAGCTCTTTGCCGAGGCCGACCGCAAGCTTTTCGAACGCACCGGCCGGCACTGGGACGAAATGTTCCCCCAGGAAACCTATTACCAGGTGATGCACATCAAGTTGTTCCCCAAGCGGATCGTGCACGCCGAAAACGTGGGCGGCGAAATCGATGCGCTCGGCAACCAGCGTTGCTGGATCGGCGCCTTCCCCCTCAGAGGCATCGAACTGGAATCTTCCATGTGCCGCATTGTCGCCTGGAAGCCGGAGTAACTCTGTGACCGTGAGATTCAGTGCTGGCGGGAAACCGCTTGCTTACGCGCGCGGCTCCGAACGGAGCCAGGAGGCCTCATGCCGATTACCTGCGAGTTCGAGTACCACAAGCCGAAATCGCTGCTCGAAGCCATCGAGATTCTCGAGCGCGACGGGAAGAATGCGTCGGTGCTGGCGGGCGGCACCGACCTCCTGGTCTGGATGAAGGAAGGTTTGCGCGCGCCGTCAGCGGTGGTGGACGTCAAGGGGATTCGCGAGCTGCACAGCCTCGAAGCCAGCGACGGCAGCCTGCTGGTGGGCGCCTGCGTTACGTTTACCGAGCTGCTGGAGTCCGCCGTGGTCCGCGGCCGGCTTCCGTTGCTGTGGGAGTGCTCCCGCACGGTGGCTTCCGTGGGAGTGCGCAACCGCGCCACCCTGGTGGGCAACATCTGCTCTGCCGTGCCGTGTCTCGACAGCGCACCCGCCCTGTTGGCGTATGAGGCCAGCGTGGTGGTGGAAGGCCCCGTGGCCCAGCGGCAGATTCCCGTGGCGCGCTGGTTCGTGGGCGCCAGACAGACTGCCATCCGCGCCGGCGAAATCGTCTCTGGCGTGCGCATCCCCCTGCCCGATCGCAAAAACGGCGCGTGCTACGTCAAACTCGGCCGTTACCGCGGCGAGGACCTGGCGCAAGTCGGCGTCGGCGTTCTGGCGTTCGAGGACCGTGAGTACCGCATCGCGTTCTGCGCCGTTTCGCCCGCGCCGGCCCGCGCCACGCCCATCGAACGCCTGCTCAACGGCCGCGACCTTTCCGAGGACCTGATCCACCAGGCGCAGGATCTGGTTTCGCAGGAGATCCGCCCCATCACCGACATCCGGGCCTCCAAGGAGTATCGCACCCACATGGCTAAGATCATGCTCGAACGCGGCCTCCGCGCCGCCATCGAGCGCATGGCTGGCGCCGGGCCCGCATTAGGGGAGAGTGTCATATGAAAAAGGTTCCGATCCGCTTCCGGCTCAACGGCGTCGATCGCGACCTGGAGGTCGCGGCCGCCGATACGCTGCTCGAAGTCCTGCGCGACGGGCTCGGCATCAAGAGCCCCAAGACCGGTTGCGACCACGGCGATTGCGGCGCCTGCACCGTCTTCCTGGATGACCGTACAGTGCGCAGTTGTCTGGTACTGGCCGCGGAAGCCGACGGCTGCGACGTGGTTACCCTGGAAGGAATCTCTCGAGATCCCGGCCCCTTGCTGCACGAACTGGCCAGGCACAATTCGTTCCAGTGCGGGTTCTGCGCTCCCGGCGTGGTGCTTTCGGCTGCCGAACTGCTTCGCTCGAAGCCGCACCCCACGCGCCAGGAGATCCAGGAGGCCATTGCCGGCAACCTCTGCCGATGCACCGGCTACACGCCCATCATCGAAGGCATCGAAGCGGCTTCTTGTGCTGACAGTTGTCTTAACGAAGCTTCCACAAGGAGGCGGCCATGATTGAGCTCGAACCCCTGGTCGACGCATCCCGCGACACCAAAGTGGTCGGCCATTCCGCCCAACGCATCGACGGCTGGGAAAAAGTCACCGGCGCCGCGCGTTTCGCCGACGATCTCGAATTCGGCCCCGGCCTGCTCCACGCCTGCATCGTCGAAAGCCCGCACGCTCACGCCCGCATCCTGAGTATCGACACCGGCGCCGCCGAAAAAGTGTCCGGCGTGGTCCGCGTCGTCACCGGCAAGGACTTCCCTTACCGCTTCGGCCTCTACATGCAGGATCGCCACATCTTTGCGCAAGACCGCGTGCGTTTCGTCGGCGAACAAGTGGCCGCCGTCATCGCCTGCGACCCAAAGATCGCCGCTCGCGCCGCTTCGCTCGTCCAGGTGGAATACGAGCCGCTGCCAATCGTTCTCGACCCCGTCCAGGCCATCGAGCCGGACGCCGCGCTCCTGCACCCCGATCTCGGCGCTTACCCGCATGTCCCCTGGTTCTTCCCGCGCGCCGCAACCAACATCGCGCACTGGCGCAAGATCCGCAAAGGCTCGATTGTCGAGGGGTTCCGCGAGGCCGACCTCATCCTCGAAGACACCTACCGCGTGCCGCGCTACGCGCATTGCGCCATCGAACCGCACTCCATGACCGGCCTCTTTGATGCCGCCGGCCGCCTCACCGTATGGTCCGCGTCGCAGTCTCCCTTCACCCAGCGCAACCTGTTCGCCCAGGCGCTGGCCCCGCTCGGTCTCTCGCACAAAGATGTGCGCGTGGTGACGCCCTACGTGGGCGGCGGCTTCGGAGGAAAAGCCGGCGTCTCGTGCGAAATCCTGGCCGCCGCTCTCGCCACCGCCGTCCAGGGCCAGCCCGTCAAAGTGATGTGGTCGCGCGCCCAGGAGTTCTACAACACCTACCAGCGCCAGGGCGTGGTGGCCAAGGTGAAGCTCGGCGTCAAGCGCGACGGCTCCATCACCGCGCTCGAACACCAGCTCTACTGGGACGCCGGCGCTTACGTGGAATACGGCGCCAACGTGGTGAACGCCGTGGGCCTTTCCGCCACCGGCCCGTATCGCATCGATAACGTCTCCATCGATTCGGTCTGCTGCTACACCAACCTGCCGCCCGGCGGCCCCTACCGTGGCTTCGGGTATTCCGAGTTCTTCTTCGGGCTGGAATCGCACATCACTCGCGCTGCCCAGGCCGTAAACATGGACCCGGTGGCCTTCCGCCGCAAGAACGTCATCCGCGAAGGCGACACTCTGGCCTATGGCGCGCGCATGAATCCCAACGGTCTCGAAGAGGCCATCCGCCGCACCGCCGCCGCCATCGATTGGGGCACGCGCGAACACTCTGAAGATCCGCACAAAGCCATCGGCAAAAGCCTGGTGCTCTTCTGGAAGGCGCCCGCCATGCCGCCCAACGCGTCGTCGTCGGCCTTTCTGAAGTTCAATGAAGACGCCAGCCTCAACATCCTGATCTCCGGAATGGAGATCGGCCAGGGGCTTCTCACCGCCATGGCGCAGATCGCTTCCGAGATCCTCACCGTGCCCGTTTCCAAGATCCGCGTCGAAACCCCCGATACCGATCGCAACCCCTACGAGTGGCAAACCGTCGCTTCGCACGTGACATGGGGCTGCGGCAACGCCGTCAAGAACGCCGCCACGGACGCACGTGACCAGATCTTCGCCCTGGTGGAGCGCGCCTGCGGCATCGATCGAGACTCGCTCTACCTCGAAGACGAGAAGGTCAAGAGCCGTTTCCGCCCAGGCTGGGAACTGCCGCTTCGCGACTTCGTGATCTCCGGAATCCAGGTGCCGGACCACACCTTCAAGGGTGGCCCCATCATGGGCCGCGGCATGTTCATGCCCGAGTTCTCCTCGGCGGAAAGCGACCCCGAAACCGGCCAGGGCGGCCACCCCAACGTGCACTACACCACCGGCGCCGGCGGCATCGTCCTCGAAATCGACCGGGAAACCGGCAAGGCCACCGTCCTCAAAGCCGCCCTCGCCGTGGATGTCGGCAAGGCCATCAATCCCGACCTCGTCAACGGGCAGATCACCGGCGGCCTGCTGCAAGGTCTCGCCACCGCGCTCTACGAGGATATGCGCTTCGACGAGAAAGGCCGCCTGCTAAACGCCAATTTCTCCGACTACAAAATCCCCACTGCGCTCGACATCCCCGGCGAGGTGATCCCCATCATTATCGAAACCGCCCAGCCGGACGGCCCCTTTGGCGCGCGGGGCATGGGTGAGCATACCATGATTCCCGCGGCCGCCATGGTGGCCAACGCCATCGAGGACGCCGTCGGCGTGCGGCTTCATTCTATGCCGCTGACCGCCGAGAAGATTGCGCTGGCATGATCCTTTATCCGGAAGACCGAATCCCGCTCGTGCGCCTGGTTCCGCTGGGCATGCAGCACGTGGTCGCCATGTTCGGCGCCACCGTGTTGGCGCCCATCCTGATGGGCTTCAATCCCCAGGTGGCGCTGTTCTTCTCCGGCATCGGCACGCTGATCTTTATCCTGATCACCGGCTTCAAGGTCCCCAGTTACCTCGGATCGAGCTTCGCCTTCATCGGCCCGGTGTTGGCCGTCACCGGTGGAGACGCCGCCAGAATCCCCTACGCTCTTTGCGGCATCTTGGGCGCCGCTGCCCTGTACGGCGTCGCCGCGCTGGTCACCATTCGCTGGGGCTCCCGTTGGATTGACCGCCTGATGCCGCCCGTGGTCACCGGAAGCGTGGTGGCGCTGATCGGTCTCAACCTGGCATCCTCCGCCGTCACCAACGCGACCAACCAGCACATGACCATCGCCACGTCCGCCGATGCCATACGCCTGGCCATTGCCGCCGCCACGTTTCTCACCGCTGCGCTGGTAGCCATCCACTTGAAGGGCTTCCTGCGCCTGCTGCCCATCCTGACCGGCGTCATCGCCGGCTACGTCCTTTCGCTGCTCTGCGGCGTGGTCGACGCGAGCGCCATCGCGCACATTCAGAGTGCCGCGTGGCTTGGTCTGCCGCCATTCCAGACGCCGGCCTTCAGTGCAAAGGCGCTGCTGGCCATCGCCCCCATCTTCGTTGTCCTGGTGGCCGAGAACAAAGGCCACATCGCCGCCATCTCCGGCTACATGGGCCGCGATCTCAACCCGTACCTCGGCCGCGCCTATCTCGGCGACGCCGTCGCCACCATGGTTTCCGCGCTCGGCGGTGGCACTCCGCAAACCACCTACGCCGAAAATATGGGCGTGATGGCCATCACCCGCGTCTTCAGCACCAGCAACTTCGTGATGGCCGCCTCCATCGCCATTCTGCTCGGTCTGTGCCCCAAATTCGGCGCCCTCATCCAGTCCATCCCCAACCCGGTTCTAGGCGGCGTCACCCTGATCCTCTACGGGCTGATCGCGGTCATGGGTGTGCGCATCTGGATGCAAGCCAACGTGGATTTCTCCGAACCTCGCAACCTGGTGGTAGCCGGCGCCTCGCTGATTGCCGCCACCGGCCTGGGTGTAACGGGGCTGACGGTGCATGGCGTGAACATCGCCGGCATCGCCCTCGGCACGCTGCTGGCGCTGGTGCTCAATGCGATCCTGTCGATTGGGGGGAAGGGGTGAGCCCTGCCCGATCGGACCGCGAATCGGGCGGGCGACAAAAGGGCTTTGCGAAGTGTCATGATGACTAGAGGGCAGTTACCGATGTCCACTTCCGGAATCATTGGCGAAGAGATCGACAAACAAGCCGCGCTGGCTGGCGCCGCTCTCCAAAACATCTCTGGCGTCGGCGCTGGCGCGAGCGCAAGGCAGTTGCTTCCACGCGCCGTCCTCGACGTGCTTGGGCCGTATTCGGCGGCACTTTACATTGCGGATCGCATCGTGCAATCGGCCACGTTCAACGTAGAACTGGTTCAGGCACTCCACTCCAAATTGCTCCCGCTGGAGCGCATGGCCGACGACATGCTGGCCGCTGCCAGGCAACGAGGTCACTTCGACGATCCGGACACTGCCGAGCCGTTTGGTTGGCTCGAAACCTGCAACGAGCAGGTGAAGGACTGCATGGTGGCGCTGGAATCCATGCTGGACCCGCAACTTGACGGCCTGATGGCCGCTGCGATGGAGGAGCACCAGCGGGGCGAAACTGTTCCCCTGGACTCGATCCGTTGAGTGAGCCGCTACAGTGTTTCACTGTCCCGGACAGCCGAAAAGTACTTCGAGCGGTGCGACGCGCCGGCCCGTGACCGGTTGCGCCAGGAGTTCGAAAAGCTGAAGGCCGATCCGTTCGACCCACAGAACTCGAAACGGCTGAAGGGCCGGAACGACCAGAGATCTGCGAGAGTCGGAGACCTTCGAATCCTTTTTCACGTCAAAGACCTTGATATCATCGTTGCGGAGATTGGCCCTCGTGGCGAGATCTACAAGCGCGCGCAGTGATCGCATGCTCCCGCGGCGACCCTCGACCCGGCATCTGTTTTTTTCCGAAGCCGAAAAGGCTGCCGCGGTTCAGGCGAGCCTTATGCCCGGAACCCGCTCAAAGTGACGGCGGTTTCGGGTCAGCAGCGTGCCGCCGTTGCTGGTCACGATGCCGGCAATCAGACTGTCGGCCATCCCAATGGGATTGCCCGATCGTTCCAGGGATCTGCGAATCTCACTGGCGGCGTCGGCAGCCGCATCGTCCAGCCCTAGCGACGGCACTGCCCCGAGCAGTTGAACCAGGCGGGCAAGTTGCTTCGCGTTCTTCGCACCCGAGAGGAGCTCAAACCGGCTGATGACCGTTGTCCTGAGTGCGCCACGGTGAAGCAGTCGCTCCACTGCGTCGGCTTCGCCCTTACCCGCGAGGTAATCGATCAGGACATCCGTATCGGCGATGGTCATCGCCAGTCCGCCCGGATTTTCCGGGTCCGAGCCATTAGGCCCTCAGCTTCCGTCTCTCTCATGGATCCCTTCAGCGCGAGAGCGGTCCGGATCGCATTCGTCCGGCCACCTTGAGCTTCGAGGTAGAGTTCCAGTGCTTCGGCTACCACGGTCGAGAACCCCTTCTCCCCTCGGTTGGCGGCCAATTCGAGGATGCGCGCGCGATGTTCAGGCTTCATCTCAATGGTGGTTCGCATGCTTCTATTATCACATGCATGCACATGCACATCATGGGAATGGCGCGGTCCTCCAGCCGCGGCAGGACGTATCGTCAAAAAACAACACCGCTATGCGCGGTTCCGTGTACAATCGATACTGGCCAAAACAGTATCGAACCAAAAGCGCCAAAAGCAGTCTTGCAGGAAGAAGCCATGCCCAAACTGATCGCCTCTCCCACCATCATTCCCTGCGTTGGTAACATCACCAAGGTCGCCGAAGAGTTCGTCGGTCTGGTCAATACCGGCGAGGCCGGGCTCTCCATCACCCGCGTG
Organism: Bryobacteraceae bacterium; assembly: GCA_050014595.1. Taxonomy (GTDB): domain Bacteria; phylum Acidobacteriota; class Terriglobia; order Bryobacterales; family Bryobacteraceae; genus PALSA-129. The sequence goes on along the minus strand of JBEKDA010000027.1, from coordinate 47,311 downwards.
CCGTCGCCCCCGGGATGGGCGGGCCCCGGACAATACGCCGACTACCACGAATATCGCCTGGTGCTCGCCGGCCTGCTCCACGTCGAGCACTCCGGCGGGGCCTTCGACGTGCTACCCGGCCAGGCTCTCGACACCAAGCCCGGCGAGTGGGTCCGCTTCTCAACCCCGGAACCCGCCGGCGCCGAATACGTTACCGTCTGTATTCCCGCCTTCTCGCGCGCCGACGTGCACCGCGACGCATGAGCGGGTGCCTCTCACACTACCGCCAACTCCAGCTCCCCTTCGCGGTAAGCCTCCAGATAGTTCACGCAACCGGGGTCGCGGCCCAACAACATCTCTAGTGCAAGCTGGTACGGGCGGGACTGTTTGTCGGCCAGGAAGATGCGGTTCAGGTCGCTTGCCACCGGGTCTACAATCCCGCTGTCGGCTCCCGCCTCAACCACCAGGTTGATGAAGACTTCGTTGATCAACTTCCGGCATGGCATACCGAAAGAGACGTTGCTGAGGCCGCCCGTCAGATGGATACGCTCTCCATATTTCGCGCGCAGTTGCCGGAACGCGTCCAGGCATTGAATCACAAACTGGCCGTCCACGGAGATGGGAAACACCAGCGCATCGACGTACATGCGCTCCAGGGAGATGCCTTTGGCCAGCGCCGCCTCAACCATCTGCGAAGCGTGATTCACGCGGTCTTCGGCGTTCCGCGGCATGCCGCTCGCGCCGGCCGAGGTCACCACCACGGGGAGTTCATAATGCCTGGCGATATCCAGCGCGTCAATGCGCTCCAGAGAGGCGGAGTTGAGCAATGGCTTTCCCGCTCTCCCCTCGCAGGCCTGGATGCCGGTCAACAGAATCTCCTGGTTGGAGGAGTCGATCGAGAGCGGCACTGGTGACAGGGGCTCCAGCGCGCGGACCAGCCAGTCCATCGCCGCCTTTTGCTCGTCCCGGTTCCACGACAGTTCGTCGACGTTGAGATCCAGGAAATCGGCGCCTGCTCTCACCTGTTTCTCGGCGAGGGTTCGCAGATAGGTCATGGCTTCGCCGGCAGCGGACTCGGCGCCGGACTCCACACCGCACATGGCCGCGCGCACCGCCATCATGACGTGCTTGACCTTCCCTTCCTGGTAGTCCTGGCGGCGCTTGAATTCTTCGGGAATGGGGAGATAGCGTGTCTCTCCGGCGGTGGTCGTGTAGCGGACGGCTTCCTGACCACTGGGGGATGTCACCACCAGGCGCCCCTCGCGCAGGACGGCGCGCGTGGTGTGGATGTTCTCACCGATGACGTAGAACGGCCGATTGAGACCTTGTGGATTCATGATGCACTCGGAGTCTTGCCGCGATGATCGCGGCCCAGAAAAGCGTTCGCCCAGGCGCTGGTTCCCTGGAGCGCGCCATTTTTGTAGACCACCGGCCCTTCGAGCATGCGCTCCTCCTCTCCATAAGCTTTGAGGCGGTCGTAGGCACGCGCCCAGATGCATTCCTTGCCGCCGACTTCGCAGAGGCCCTGCTCGGTACCGCCGCACGGCCCATTGCGCTGGTTCTTGGCGCACTGCGATTCGGGGCACAAGTAAGCGATTTCCGGCAGCGAACAATCGCCGCAATCGCGGCAGTCGAACGAGAGCATCTTCAGAGCGTGCTCGGCGCCATGGAAAATACGCGCCAGTTTGGGGGAGCGCTCGACGATTTGATAAAGGGCCTGCCCCGCGCGGAACCCGGCGCGGCCTTCTTCGAATGCCAGACGATGGATCTGCCGGTTGGCCGCATACGCCAGGGGAGCCGCCGCAGGCTGCTGCTTCCGCCGCAGGTATTCGCGGTTGATTTGGGTGGAACACAGGCCGGTCCGGGGATCTGGTTCGAAATAGTAAAACTCGCCGGGTTGGGAAAAGTGGATCTCGCGCGCGAACTCCCGCCAATCGTCGGGCCCGAAGGCATCCAGCATGTGGAAGATTCTTTCGTAGTCTTCCAAACGGAGGCGGCCTCCCAGGTACATGCCGCGATATCCGAGTCCCCGCGCGACCGCGCATTGCTTGGCGGCAAACTCGAGCAGAAAAGCGCGGCCGCGGTCGGGAGAGGCGGCATGCTTTTCCACCAGGCGAAGCAGATCGTCGGTCACCGTGACGCCCGGAATCTTTCCCGCGTGGAAGTAACGCGCGGCGGTTGCGCTGAGCACGAAAACATTGGCCATCACTGGAACGTTCAGGCCGTGCCAGGCCATGTATCGGAGCAATTCGTCCATTTTGCGGGCGTCGTAACCGATCTGATTGACGATGAAGCGGGCGCCGGTTTGAATCTTTTTGGCGAGCTTGAAATACTGCGGCATGACCTCGCGTTCCAGCCGCTTATAATTCGACACCACGGCGCCCGGGAAAAAGTTGCCGCCCTGAATCTCAGAGAGGAGCTTCAGCAGTCCCACCGAGTCGATATCGAAAACCGGAGATGCCTGGCCGTGGAAGCCCGTAACGGGGTAATCTCCCGAAAGCGCCAGGACGTTCCGAAAGCCCCCGCTGGCCAGCTTCCAGCAGTGACTCTCCAGGGCGTTGCGGTTCCAGTCTTTACAGGACAGGTGAATGATCACCTCCTGGCCGCGGTACAGCAGGTCGGTCCCCATGGTATCCGCGCTCAGCATGGCATGGCCGCCCGGATTGTCGGTGATGCTGAGGGCATGGAAGCCGGGATGCTCCGCCAGCGATCGCGCCAGTTCCAGCATCTTACTGCCGCTGAGATCGGTAATCAGGCCGCGGGAGGTTGCCATCTCGGCAATGGTCACGAAGGTTTGCGTGTCCTCGAGGAAATGGCGGAGCGGACGCTTGGTCCACGCGGTGGTGGCGACGGATTGGGCCACTGGCAACTCCCAGGTTGGTTTAGTATGACATCCGAACTATATGCCAGCACGTTTCGCGGCGAGTGTCAAGACAGAGTGGATTAACCTCTTTGGTATGAGACAAACAGCAGGTAACGGCGGCGGCAAAATGACCTACGGTCAAACTAATTCGCCAATACCAAATAACGGCAGCCACCAGATAAGTCCTCCTGCGCGCGCCCCCTGATTGCCCTGCGGAGAAGGAGGCAGCGCACGGGCGCCTCAGACACGGGTCACCTTGCGGGTGAGCCCGCTGAGTCGGCGGAACACTCATCGGGATTCTGGTTTCTCCGCGCCTATGATGAAGGCTGAAGTAGAATACCGGAATGAAGTATGCAGTCGTTATTCTCTTTGCGGGCGCCGCTTTCGCGCAGCGGTACGAAATTGGGGCAAACATCGGGTATGGGTTCTACCGGGACGGCACCATCTTTTCCGACTCCGGAACAGCCCAGGCAGGCATTCGAAACCGCTTCGCAGCCGGCATTATTCTAGGGGATGAGTTTTCAAATTACGTCTCCGCCGAGTTTCATTACCTGTATCACGACGGCCACCCTTTCCTTCAGGCGCCCGGCGTGAAATCCGATATCCAGGGCCAGTCGGACGCCCTGACGTGCGACTTGCTGTTCCATTTCAAGACGCGCGAACATCGTTTGCGCCCGTTTCTCGCCGGAGGTTCCGGCGCCAAGGAATATATCATCGCCGGTCCGGAGCCGTTCCCACAGCCCATTCCGCAAATCGCCAGCCTCACTACCAATGATGTATGGAAAGTCGTCTTCAGCGTCGGCGGCGGCGTGAAGTTCCGCCTGATCCCGCACATGCTCCTGCGGGCGGAATTCCGGGATTATCTCACCACTTTCCCCAGGCAGCAGATCGTTCCTGCTCCGCACAATACGGCACGCGGAGTCTTTGAGCAGTTCACTCCTCTGTTCGGCGTCAGCTACAGCTTCTGATGAGATTAGCGGGACCGGCCGCCTGGCCGGTCGTCTTGCCGGTAGTTCGTCGAAAGTGGCGATTCTCATCGCGGCGCCAACCTGGCCAATACCAACCCCGGCCGCACCTGGCGCACCGGCGAAGTGATCGATGGCAATCTTCCCACCGCGCTCGATGGCGTCAGCGTCACCATCGACGGCAAGCCGGCCTTTGTGTATTACATCGGCCCCACGCAGATCAATGTGCAAGCGCCCTCGGACACCGCCATCGGCCCGGTGAACGTGGTGGTCACCAACCATGGTTTTGTCAGCGCGCCCTTCACCGCGCAATTGCAAACGGTCTCGCCGGCCTTCTTCAAGGACCCCGGCACGAACTACGCGTTAGCCTCGCGCTTGCCGGATTACGCGCTCATCGCGGACCCCGCCGTCGTCTCGGGAGCCGTCGCGGCCAAGCCGGGAGACCTTGTAGTGCTCTGGGGCACCGGCTTTGGAGCAACCAATCCGCCAACCCCCGCGGGCATCGCGGTGAGCGGCGCTCCGGTCGTATCGGCTGCAACCACCGTATCGATAGCCGGCGTGTCTGTGCCGGTCATCAGCGCCGTGCTGACCACCGGCTGTGCCGGCCTCTACCAGGTGACCATTCAGCTTCCGGCTTCCGTCCCCGCTGGCGCCGTTTCCGTGCAAGCATCCGTTGGTGGTTTCCAGTCACCCAGCGGAGTTTCTCTTTACGTGGCGAAGCCGTAAGTACCCGACCCATTGCGCCCAACCGCGAGGCATCGGACAATCGGTAGATATGAGCTTTATCAAGCTGAGCAGCGTCTTCACCCTTCTGGCATCCGTGGCCCTGTGTCAAGTTCCGGCAACGTTGGTGGTCCAGGGCGTCGACGGCAAGAGTGTCACTCTTTCCGCTTCGGACCTCTCCAAGCTGCCGCAACAAACGGTGAAGACCACCGATCACGAAACCCTGGCCACATTTGAGGGCGTCCTGCTGGGGGACGTGCTGGCCAAGGTTGCTCTGCCGACAGGCGAGAAATTCCATAGCACGGCCGCGTCGTACTACATGCTGGCGGAAGCCAGGGACGGCTACCGTGCCGTATACGCCTGGGCGGAACTGGACCCCGGGTTCATGGATAAATCCGTATACGTCGTGACGAAGCGCGACGGCAAGCCGCTCTCCGGCAAGGACGGCCCATTGCAATTGGTGGCGCCGGGTGAGAAGCGAGCCGCCAGGTGGGTGCGGCAGGTGACCGCGCTGAGGATTAAGCAAGCGAATTAGGTGGGGCAGACCCCTGGTCTGCGTGGGTCCCCTGGACGCGCTCCTGATCGCCGGCGGCCCGCCTTCCCATCAAGCCAGGCCTTACCGCGAAACCACCGTCAGACCGTGGGCCGCGGCGTAGTTCCGCAGCCGGACCGTAGTAGCCCCATCGACTCCGTCGCCATCAGCCATCAATACGAACTGAGTCCCCTTCGGGAATTGGCCTAACTTCTCCTCCAGCGCCTCGATCGATTCGATCATGTGGTATTGCGCCACCTGTCCTCGAGCTCCAACCCCCGGCCAACCACTCACCTCGATCTTCAGGGGCGGTCGCCAGGCTTCAAGGTCCTGCTCGGTCTCGTACACGCACCGCTCCGAAATGCACAGAGACTCGATGGTCCGCAGGTCGGTCTCCGTGGCGAGCCAATGCCTTCCCCGCGCGATCGCGTTCCGCAGTCCAACCTCTTCGTCGCTATTCTGAGTCAACTCCGCCGGTTTCCCTTTCCAGTAGTCGTGGAAATAGCGGAAGGCATCCCACAGCGCCCAAACCGCGGCGGGCGACCCGTACCGCCCCAATTGCTGCGCCGCGATCTTTTTCAGAGGCACGTTGCCTTGCATCAGGTACGCCGTCATATACCGCTCCAGCCCCGGCCCCATGGCGATTGGCGGCGTGCGCTGGAAATACTGCGCCGTGCAGCCAGGCGGCGCTACCCGTATGTCCCACGGGTGGCTGTGAAACACTCCGTCGGCGTATGCCGGGTCCACGCGCACGAAGTACGCCATCAGTTCCGGCTGGCATTGGTCCTTCTGCGATTCGTAGATGGCCTTAATGCGCGGCAACGATTTGGGACTGGCATATTTCGCCAGCGCCGTCATCCTCAGGCCCACATTCCAACCGCCCGGTCGCTGTGCCGCCGCCAGAGCCTCGATCAACGCCTCGTCCGTGAACCGCGCAACGCCCACTGGCAGCATTTCGAGTTCCGGCGAATCCAACCACGTCCGTTCTTTCCCGAGCTCCGCCACAATCCGCGCCTGCGCGCGCGCCGGGTCGATGGCAGACAGGTTCTGTAGCGCCTCGTGCGAGGCCTCATAGTAGTCGCCCGGCTTCCAGGCATCCATCGCCGATTCCAGCAGCGGGATCAAGTCCCGCGACCGTAACGTGCTCGCATATAGTCCCAGCAACTGGCGCTGCCGGAAGCCCTCGATCTTCGCGTATGATTTTGTGAATTCCTCTGTCACGGCCGGAAGCCATGCGGGCAATGGTTTTCCCTTCTCGTTCGCGCGAATCTGTTGCACCCGTTCCATCACCGTTTGAAACGCCACGGCTTTCGCCTCACCCTGTTTTTGAACAATGCTCGCGGCCAGGCCGGCGTTGGCCTTTTCGATCATGCCTTGCTCATATTCCTGGTGTTGCCGCCAATACTGCGTTTGTTCGGCGGTGGGTTCCGGTGGCTTCTCACCCGGTTTCGGCGGTGTATAAGGCGGAGGGGCGGGCAGGTTCGCGCGCGCACAAGTTTGGGCCATGGCGCGCAGATAGTAGGACCCGACAGCCTGCGTCGGCGTTGGGACCGCCGCTTGCATCACCTCGCAAATCCGCGCCGGCTCGCGAGTCGCTGCCAGTCCTTGCACCAGGATGTTTTCCTCCGTGGGCAAGAGCGCCAGGGCCGCGCTCCATGCCTCTGGTACATCAAGAAACCGCAGTTGTTCCGCGGCAGCCCTCCGCTTTTCGTAAGCCTCGGGCTTGTTCGCCTCCAGGCCGTTCAGAGTTGCGACGCTGCTTGCGATGGTCTGCTTCACCCACGCTGCAGTTGCGGCCGTCACCTCAATCTCCACGGTGTTTGAGACGGCATATTGTGGTGGATCCGCGTACCCATAGCTGGTTGACGCGGGTCCCCGGTAGGTCATCACCAGCTTACGTACCTGCACCGCTGCCCGGTAGCGCCCCGGCCGCAACCGAGGGAGGTAATTGTTCAAGGAAACCGCCAGTGAGTCGGATGTCTGCCCAAGGCGCAGCGTGGGCTCGCTCTGGTCGAACCCCAGAATCATCGCAGCAAAACACGGCCGGGCTGGCGAACCGCAATCTCCAGCGGGATCGAGCAGAAGGCCGGCGAACTGCCACTGTTCCCGCGGCGGCTGTTGTGCCGGCGCAAGACTCCGGCCCGGAAACCGGATCTCGGCGCGGATCAACTCGCTCTCGTGGTAGCTGTGTGGTTCAACCAATCGCAGCGAGAGCTCGATTCCCGGAGGGTTCTTCGCTTCCAGGTCGCTCCAACCCGGACCAACGCTTTGCTGCGCGACGGCAGCCGGGACGCAGCACAGCCAAAGCAGCACGATTCGCATAGGAGGTCCTACCCCTGCTTAGACTCCTCTCACAGACCGTGGGTTCCTTGGTTGCTTAATCCCGCTTGGTGGGGCAGGCGGCGCCGCCTGCCCAGCCCGGTCGCCCCTACCACACTCGAGCATCGGCGCTAAAATGAAATCACACATTGCAGTTCACCGTCGAACGGGAAGATTGAGGATCGCGAATTGAAACTATTAAGAGGGATTGTTCTGGCCGGCTTGCTGTGCGCATTGGCCGGCGCTGCCGACGTCAGGCCCGATTTCTCCGGCACCTGGAAACTCAACAACGATAAGAGCACCAAGGACGCCACGCCCGATCGCGTCTACATTTGCGAGATCCACCAGAAGCGCGACATCATCACCGTCTCGACCAAGGCCACTCCCGCTCCCGCCATCGCCCCCATCGACGGCACCTTCAACGCCAACAATAAATTGGTGGTCGACAAAAGCTTCCCTCACTACCACTACACCCAAACCCACTGGGAGGGCGCCACCTTCATCATCGAGATCGTCGACAAGCAAAGCAGAAAGGACACTGCCAAAGTCTTCGGAGCCGTTAGGGAATCCTGGGTGCTCTCCGCCGACGGCAAAACCCTCACTAAGTTCCGCCGGAACGCCGCCAACGGCAAAGTCGTGGACCAGAAATATACCTTCGACAAGCAGTAGGCTGTCTCAAGTCATCGCCCCAGTCAGCCGATATTCCGGATAGTCCTCGCGCCGGCCCGGGTCTCCGCCCACCAAGCCGCCTGGCGGCATATCCCGCGTGCCGCCCTCGCCGGTTTGGCCCATGCCGCTTTCCGCGCCGCCGTTCCTGCCGGCCATTACCAGCTCAGTCCTCCCCAGCTTCGTAAGGTCGATATACGCCCGGCGCACACGCTCGCGCGAATCGCCTGAGGAAGTCTGTTACGGTCCGTGACGGAAGCTCTTTCAAGCCGCGCTACGACCTCTGAAGAGGTGAAACAGTAAAGAAATCACCGCTATGATTAACAGAATGTGAATCAATCCGCCAGCAACGTGGAACGCGAAAAATCCCAGCAGCCACATTACCAGCAAAACGACAAACAGCGTCAGCAACATTGAAATCTCCTTCGTAGGTTCAGGGCTTCTCCACGTATTCCTGACAGCACGAGTCGCGCCAACATCATCCTTTGTTGAGCCGATTCGCTCGCCGACCGGTTGCGCACCTGGTTTTCGAGGGAGTGGGGGGCCGGCGAGCGACCATATATGGTCACGTGACCAGGAGCGGTCGAGATTTCACTGCCCCCTCTCAATGCTGAACCTCTGCACAAATTGTGGGGCAGCCAATCCTGGCTGCCGCCGGCTTTCAGCCGGCGCTGGCCGGGTGCAAGGGATCTCTCTCAGCCCGAAGAAGCCGCCTTATGGGAAAACTAAGTGGCATTGCGCTCTCATGCGTGCCGCGTCGACACTCGTGTCGACGCTTGGCGTTATCTCACATTGGTCGCGGCTCTGCTGCTCAGTGGGGCGGGCAATTCTGCCCGCAGCCGGCTTTTAGCCGGCTCTTCGGGCTCGGCGGGAATCCGCCCTTACACCATGCCCGAATGTCTTTTGAAGATCTGCGTGAGGTTTTGCGAAAACGCCGACTTCGCCATCACCATGTCGCATCCCGCGTCCTGCGCCGCCAGCTTCAGCTCCCCTTGTACATGCGACAGGAAACCGATCAGGCTGATCCCCTTGGTCTCCGTCTTCTGCTTCAGCTTGGCGATCAGCTTGATCGGCTCCGCGGCGTCGTAGTTCAGATCGAAAACGATCAGCGACGGCCGGCTCGCGGCCTTCTCCAGAAGCTCCTTCGGCTCCTTCACGAACTCCAGCGCCAGACCGCAACGTTTGGCGGCCTCCGCCAGCTTTACCGAGAAGAACAGATCGGTCATCACCGCCAGGACTCTCTTAGGTGCCTGCGTTTGCATAGGAATGTGTTGTTGGCTCAAACCCAAATCTGAAATTAGGAGGATGGGACGGAACGATTCTACCATGAACGCATGGACATTCACTCCTGGTCCCGCCCGGACCGCATTCGCGTCCGCCACCTTGACATGGATTTGGATGTGCGCTTCGACCGAAAGATTCTGGATGGTTCCGTCGCCCTCCATTTCGATCGCGTCTCCGGCGACGAGCTGGTGCTCGATACCCGCGCGCTAGCCATCCATTCCGTCGAAAACGCGGCCGGGTTCTCGCTCGGCGCGGCCGATGCGAATCTGGGCGCGCCCCTCACCATCCGCCTCGAACCGGGCGCTTCCTGGGTCCGCGTTTACTATGCCACTGCGCCCGAAGCCAGCGGCCTGCAATGGCTCGATCCGCCGCAAACCGCCGGCAAACGCCATCCTTTCCTGTATACCCAGTCGCAGGCCATCCACGCGCGCAGTTGGATCCCGCTCCAGGACACTCCCGGCGTGCGCGTCACTTTCCGGGCCCACGTCCGCGTGCCCAAGGGACTCCGCGCCGTCATGGGCGCCGCGTTGGATGCAACTCCGGACGGCCACCACTTTCGGATGGATCAGCCCGTCCCTTCTTATCTGATTGCTCTGGCCGCCGGCGCGCTCGCCTTCCGCGCGATCGGCCCGCGCTCCGGCGTCTATGCCGAGCCCCCCGTCCTCGACCGCGCCGCCTATGAGTTCGCCGATACCGAGGCCATGATCGCCGCCGTCGAGGAGCTCTACGGCCCCTATCGCTGGGACCGCTACGACCTGCTGGTGCTCCCGCCCAGCTTCCCCTTGGGCGGAATGGAAAACCCGCGCCTCACCTTCGCCACTCCCACCGTCCTGGCCGGCGACCGCAGCCTGGTCTCGCTGGTGGCCCATGAGCTGGCGCATTCCTGGTCCGGCAACCTCGTCACCAACGCCACCTGGAGCGACTTCTGGCTCAACGAAGGCTTCACCGTTTACGTCGAGCGCCGCGTCCTCGAAAAGCTCTACGGCCCCGCGCGCGCCGATATGGAAGCTGTGCTCGGCCGCCGCGAGCTCGATCGCGAAATGGCCGGCCTCCGCGAAAGCGACCGCGCCCTCCACATCGATCTTACCGGCCGCGATCCCGACGACGGCTGCACCCTCGTGCCATACGAAAAGGGCGCCCTGCTTCTGCGCACCATCGAGCGCGCCGTCGGCCGCGACCGCTTCGACGCCTTCCTCCGTTCCTACTTCTCGCACTTCGCCTTCCGCAGCATTACCACCGCCGATTTCCTGGAGTACATCCGCCGCGAGCTCCCCAACTCCGTGCCGCTCGACGAATGGATCTTCCAGCCCGGCATTCCCGCCGGCGCCGACGATCCGCACTCCGATGCCTTCACCAGGATCGAATCCGGCTGGCCCGCCGATACCACCGCCTGGTCTACCCACGAATGGCTGCACTTCCTCCGTACTCAGGACCCGCCCGACATGCCGCGCCTCGACCGCGAGTTTCACCTCACCGGTTCCGGCAATTCCGAAATCCTGCACCAGTGGCTGCTGATGGCCGTGAAGGCAAATTATCAACCAGCCTTGCCGAAGATCGAGCCGTTCCTCTGTTCGGTGGGCCGCCGCAAATTCCTCAAACCCATTTACACCGAATTGATGAAGACCCCCGAAGGCCGGGCGCGCGCCCGCGCCATCTACGCCCGAGCCCGCCCCACATACCACCCCATCGCGCAGGCCACCATCGACGGCATCGTGAACGAGTCTTAACCTGCTTGCCTTCTTTGATCCACTGCTCTGCCGTTCCCCGCTTGTCGTAGAACCGCGCCACCGCACGGTTGTCCGTCTCCAGGTTGGTCGCGATGAATCCTACCCGCGCGCGCTCACTCGACGGCGATGGTAACGGTGTTAGAGGAAGCACCGGGGAGTTGTACAACCACAGGCACAGTGTCGCCGGTTGGCGCGCTGTCCGGCACCTGGACATGGGATCCAGAATCGAGGGGTCGCCTCCGGTGTTATTGCGCATGTCGAGGATCACCCGCTGCACGCTCGTCTGCGCCATCATCTGATCCAACTGTTGGAAAAAGTCCGCGGAAGCCTGGTTGGGGTCCTCCGTGCAAAGGTTGTATTGGAAATACACGGTCGCGCCCTGGTCGATGACGGTCGCCCAGTAGTGTCGATCGGTGTGTTGCTGATAGAGCGGCGGGTTGCCTTGAAAGATACCAGTTCGACCAGCTACCGATCCCGGCGGACTGGCAGTCGCCGTTATACCAGCCCGGCCCCTGTGCGACCGACACGGCCTGCGACAGGGCCACGCCAATGCCGAAGAGAACAACTCGACGGAACATATGGCTGAACTGACTATATCAGACCTGTTTTTCCGGTTCTACGCCCTCCGGGCGCAGGCGCTGGTGGGAAGGCCAGCTCCTCACAAGCCTCCTCGGGGTCAACTTAAGTGCAATCGGCCGCGAGCGTGCTTCTGACTTCTGACTTCTGACTCCTGATTTCTGACTCCTGACTTCTGACTCCTGACTTCTGACTCCTGACTCCTGACTCCTGACTTCCAAATCCCGCAGGGATTTCAAGGGCGAAGCCCTTGCCCCTAGAACTTCAGCGCCGCCAGCGTGGCTGGGCGCAGGCCGGCGCGAGCTTTAAAATCTTCGACGCTCAAAAATGGTTGCTTGCCGCGCTGCTCGATCCAACTGGCCACTTCGGATTCGCTGATGCCGGGCACGATCCGCAGAATGCCGGCCGGCGCGGTGTTGAGGTCGAATACCACCGGCGAATCCTCTCCGAATGCCGCCAGGCGCACTTTGGTGCCTGGCAACCTGCAGGCGATCTCCGGCCCCAACTGCGAGTACAGCGCATGCGCATCGGCCACCGCCGCGTCGTGCCACTTCTTGCGCGCCGCCATGATGCCTGCGATGTTCATGTTCTTCTGGTCCAGACTGAGCGTTGCCAGGTAGTGTTCCTTCCAGAGCCGCGCCGCGTCCGGGTCCACGAAGACGCCGTGGCTCAGGTCGTTCAGCGCGTCCGCCATCGCCGCCTTCTGTTCCGGAAACTGCTTCATATACGCCGATACGAAGCGCACCAGCCAGGGGCTTGAGGCATCCCAGTTGTCCTCGGCGAACATGGCGTGCATAGCCAGCAATACCTGGCGTTCGCGCTCTTCGATGACGGCATCGGTGGGGATGCCGGCGCCGCGCACCACCCAGAGGAAGAAGAAGCTGGCATAGAAGCCTTCGGATTGCAGGAGCTGGTTGGCGCTGCGCAGGGAGGCGAAATCGCGGGCTTTCTCCATCTGCACGCGAAGGTAATCGGGGCCCTGGAAGGCGGGCTCGAAGGCAAAGTTGTTGTCGCGGACGTCGAGGTAGCGGGCGACGTTCTGGGAGAAGCTGGCGAGGTCGCTCGACTGGTGGAAATACTCCGAGCCGTCGCCGAAGAGCACTTGCTCGCGATGGAAGCGCTGGCGCGTCGGGTCGTCGTGGAAGAGGTGCGCGGCCAGAGTTTCGAAGTGGATGGCGTAGCCTTCGCTGAATGCGGTGGCGCGATCGGAGAGCGCGGCCGTGGTGTGGGGAATGGCGGAGACGCTCTTGCCGTCCAACTGGCGCCCGCCGGCCAGCATGGCCATCGCGACGTGAGCGGTCTCGTGGAGCAGGGTGGTCTCGAAGCGGTCGGGCTGGGCGTCGAGCAGGATGTAGGGCTGCTTGGGATGCTCTTCGATCCTTTCGCCCGTCTGCACGCGGAAACCGACAGCGGCGTGGTTGCCGCCGGGAACCAGCGCGACGTAGTAATCCGGGGTGCCGTCGTTGGGATGGGCGATCTCGTAGGCCGCGCGGTACAGGCGCAAGGCGTAGCGGGCGGATTGGTTTTCCAGCCAGGGCGTGTACCTAGCGGGATCGGCCACGCGGCGGTAGAGCGGCATGGATGCGCGGATTTCGGCGCCGCGTGTATCCACGGCGCCGACCGGTTCGAGGAAGATGACGTTAGCGAGATTCTGTGCCCATGCAGCGGAAGACAGCGTTGCCAGGGCAAGCGTCAATAGCAGGCGGCGAATTGAGGATGATCCCATCTCAATCCATCCTACGCGCAAAAGCCTGCGCCGGTTCCCTAACCAATTGCCCCGCCAAACGTCCGTGCCATACTGACATTGGAATGGCCAAGGTCCTGATCGCTGGAGGCGGGCTCGCCGGTCTCGCCGCTGCCGCCGCGCTGGGCGGCGCCGGCTTCGAGGTCGAAGTGTTCGAGTCGCGGCCGTTCCTCGGTGGCCGCGCTACTTCTTACCCGCTCCCGGCGTTCGACGGCGCCGAACCCGAAATGATCGATAACTGCCAGCACGTCCTGATGCGCTGCTGCGTCAACCTGCTGGATTTCTATCAGCGCCTGGGCGTGCGCGACCGCATCCGCTTTTATCGCGAATTCTATTTCGTGGAACCGGGCGGCCGCATTTCCGTGCTGCGCCGCGGACGCCTGCCCGCGCCGTTTCATTTCACCGGATCGTTTCTGCGCATGCATTGCCTGGAACGCCGCGACAAGCTAAGCGTGGCGCGGGCCCTGATGGCCATGCGCCGCGAACGCACCCGCCGCCGCGACCTCGACCGCATCAGCATGCTCGACTGGCTGTTGCAGAAACGCCAGACGCCTCACGCCATCGGCCGCTTCTGGCGCCAGATCCTGGTCAGCGCCGTCAATGCAGACCTCGAATCCATGGCCGCCATTCACGGCTTCCAGGTCTTCGGGCTGGGCTTCTTCGCGCGCGCCGATTCCTACGAAATGGGCGTGCCCTCCATTCCTCTGGCCCAGCTTTACGCCGGCGAAACCTGGAGCCGCCTGCCCAATGTGCGCTTCCATTTCCGCTCTCCGGTGGAGCGCGCGGACGCCGGCGGCTTTGTGGTGGCTGGCGTTCGTCGCGTGGCCGACCACTACATTTGCGCGTTGCCCTTCGAGCGCCTGGAATCCCTCGGCCTGCCGGCCCCCCGGTTCGGCCACTCGCCTATCACCGGCGTGCATCTCTGGTTCGACCGCGAAGTCACCACGCTGCCGCATGCCACCCTGCTCGATCGCACCATGCAGTGGATGTTTAATAAAGACGGCGGAAAGTACCTGCTGCTGGTGGTGAGCGCATCGCTCGATCTTACGCCGCTCTCGCGCGAAGAGATCGTCGATATCGCCATCGGCGATCTGCGCCTCTACTTCCCGCGCGTGCGCGACGCCAACCTGGTGAAGGCCCACGTCATTAAGGAGCAGCGCGCCACCTTCGCGGCCGCGCCCGATACCGAGCGCCTGCGGCCCACCACCGATTCCGGGATCGCCAACTTATACCTGGCCGGCGATTGGACGCGCACCGGATGGCCGGCCACCATGGAAGGCGCCGTGCGCAGCGGCTACCTGGCCGCCGAGTGGGTAGCCCAGGCCGCCGGCCAGCCCGCCAGGTTCCTGCTCCCGGATCTGGCCTGAAAGGTGGGGCCGGCTTCAGCCTGCCACTGGAGTTTCTAGCCGTTTTTCAGGCTCCGCCAGGACCAACTGGTAGCGCCGGCGTCTTGCCGCCGGTGCTTGGCGCCGCGGCCGGTGGTTCCACTTGCGGCGGCACGGCGTGGAAAGTGAGCAGGCGCCCCTGAGGATCGAGGCGTAGCTGTACCATGCCGGAAACCTCCGCGGGCGGATCGGATTGGTCCACGCTGCCATACGCGTTTACCGGCTCGAGGTAGCGCGGGCTTGGCGGTACCAGAAGTACATGAGAGCGGGCTGTCCGGCGGTGAGTTGGGCGCCATAATCGGCGGGTTTCTCGATGCGCTCGCCGTAACGTTGAAAATCGCTGTCACGGCTGAAGCCAAAAGCGCGATCGAGCGGCGGGGCAGGATAGCCAAAACTGGAGATGAGCTGGCGCGACTGGTGGGCCAGCGCCTCGGGGGTCATTTCAAATGGGATCATCTGCGGCACGCAGGTGGCGCCGAGTGTCCAGAGGCAGGCTGCCAGGCCAACCACCGCGAAGGCCACCAAAAGGCCCAGTGTGCGGATGGGGAAGCCTTCGGTTTCACCGGCGGCTGCGACCATTTCGGGCGATGGCGTTTCGCCGGCGGCGATGGCGGCAGCCAGTGGATCGCCGCCGGGCAAGGCGCGGGCCACCGCGACCGCCGTGGCCGGACGGTTGCGTGGGTCCTCTTCGAGGCAGCGCAGGATGACGCGTTCGGCCGCGGGATCGATGTCCTTGACCAGCGTGGAGACGCTGGTGGGGGTGGTGCGGCGCGCGTCGTCGAAGGCCCGCTTGCCGGTGAACATTTCGTAGAGCACTGCAGCACGCCCTTGTCGTGGGCGGCAGCCAGGCCGGCGCAGAGCTTGCGGGCAATTTCGGTGGCTTTATCGCCGGGCAGGCGGCCGATGCGGCGCAGCAGCGAGCCGAGATCTTCGCCATCCACGTATTCCATGGAAAGGAACGTGGAGCCTTCGAATTCGCCGATATCGTATACGCGGCAGACGTTGGGGTGGGAGACCTGGCGGGCGAGCCGCACCTCGCCGTGAAAGCGCGCCAGCCAGCGCTCGTTGCGTGACATTTCAGCCGGAAGGAACTTGAGGCCAAGGACTGCTACCAATTCCCGCCTTTGGAATTGGATAGCTGTACCCGGTTTGCCCCCAGGAAGACCATAATCCGGCCGTGGATTTGATCGCGGATGCGCCGGAAGGCGACCTTGCGAACTTCCTCGGAGCCTTCCACCGCCGCGGGGTCTTCAAAAGGCCAATGCAGGCGCTTGACGCCGCCGGGAAAGATCGGGCAGGTCTCCTTGGCGTTGTCGCAGACGGTGATCACGAAATCGAGGTCTTGCCCCACGAATTCGTCCACGGATTTGGAGCGGTGGCCGGAGATGTCGAGGCCGATTTCGGCCATCACGGCGATGGCTTCGGGCCGAACGCGAGAAGGCCTGGTTCCGGCGGAGAAGACCTCGAAGCGGTCGCCTGCCTCGTGGCGCAGCAGGCCCTCGGCCATCTGAGAGCGGGCCGAATTGCCGGTGCAGAGAATGAGAACGCGTGGTTTCATGATTGGGCCTGCTGTGGCGCCGGAAAGGAAAACCAATGCCGGGTGCGGTTGCAGGCCGCACAAACGGAGAGCATGACGGGCACTTCCACCAGGACGCCAACCACCGTGGCCAGAGCGGCGCCCGAATCCGGGCCGAACAGAGCGATGGCCGTGGCCACGGCCAGCTCAAAGAAATTGCTGGCGCCGATGAGGGCTCCGGGCGCCGCCACCGAATGCTCCACCTTGAAGAGCCGCATCAATCCGTAGGCCAGCGAGGCGTTGAAGTAGACCTGGAGGGTGATGGGGACGGCAATCAACAGGACGTGGAAGAAGCGGCCGGTGATATTGTCCGCCTGGAAAGCGAAGATGAAGACCAGGGTGGCGAGTAGCGCGGTGATAGTGACGGGCGCAAAGCGGGGCAGCAGTTGCTGCTCGAACCACTGCTTTCCGCGGCCGCGGATGAGCCAAGCACGAATCAGGGTGCCCGCGGCCAACGGAATGACGATGAACACGATGACCGAGTAGAGCAGGACGCGGAAAGGCACGGTGAGCGAGGAAGCGCCGGTCACCAGGAACTGAACCAATGGCACGAAGGCCACCAGCATGATGAGGTCGTTGACCGATACCTGGACCAGCGTGTAGGCGGGGTCGCCGTCGGTGAGGTGGCTCCAGACGAAAACCATGGCGGTGCAGGGCGCGGCGGCCAGGATGATGCAGCCGGCGATGTACTGATCGGCTTCGGCGCGGCCGATGAAGTGCGCGAAGACCAGCCGGAAAAAGAACCAGGCCAGCAGAGCCATGGAGAATGGTTTTACCACCCAATTCACGAAGAGCGTGACCAGCAGGCCGGCGGGCTTGCGGCCCACGTTGCGGATGGCGCCGAAATCCACCTTCATCATCATGGGAGTGATCATCAGCCAGATGAGGATGGCGATGGGCACGTTGATTTGACTGCCGCGGGCGAACTCCAAGCCGCGCAAGCTCTGCACGGCGGCCGGCAGCGCCTTGCCGAACGCCACGCCGACGGCCATGCAAAGGGCCACCCAGAGGGGCAAATAGCTTTCGAAGAAGGCTAACCGCGGCGGGGCCGGCGGGGGCGAAGTGAAGACGGCGGTGCGGCTCATGCGATTTCCATTACGAGCAGCAGGTTGGGCCGCAGCAGGACTTGGCGGCGGGCTTCACGGCGCGGATGAAGGCGCTCATGAACTTTCCGTCGACTTCGGGCGCGATCGAGTCCACATCCATGCCCGATTGGGAGAGGAACTCGCGGGCGTCCTCGATGCGGTAGACACGGGTGGGTTCGACGGAGATCTGTTCGAAGCCGGCGGCGGCCAGCTTGGCGCGATAGTTGTTTTCTTCGAGCGCGCCGGAAATGCAGCCGACCCACAGCAGGACGCTGCGGCGGATTTCGGGCAGCATCTCGCCCTTGGTGACGACGTCGGAAACGGCCAGGCGGCCGCCGGGTTTGAGAACGCGGAAGGCTTCGGCCATGACGCGGTCCTTGTCCGCGGAGAGGTTGATGACGCAATTGGAAATGATCACGTCGACTGAGTTGTCGGGCAGAGGAATGTTTTCGATTTCGCCTTTGAGGAACTCGACGTTGTTCACGCCGGACTTCTGTTTGTTTTGGTTGGCGAGGGCCAGCATTTCGTCGGTCATGTCGAGGCCGTAGGCTTTGCCGCCGGGCGCGACGCGCCGCGCGGAGAGCAGGACGTCGATGCCGCCGCCGCTTCCGAGATCGAGGACCGTTTCGCCGGGCTTCAATTCGGCCAGCGCGGTGGGGTTGCCACAGCCGAGAGAGGCCAGCAGGGCAGTCTCGGGGAGTTGGCCGGTCTGTTCGGCGTCGTAGAGGTTGCTGGTGATGGGGTCGCAGCAATTTAGGCCGGCCGGAGCCGCTCCGCAGCAGGAGCTTCCGCCGCTGGTCACGCGCAAAGCGGCCTGGCCGTAACGTTCTTTGACGGCTTCTTTGATTTCCATATGAGGACTCCTATTTGCAAACTTGCACCAGCTTTTTGGGCTGGATGGCTTTGGAGCGGGTGCAGCATTCTTCGTATAAGAAACTCAAAAGTTCCTGTAGCGCGCCGGTGTTGGCGGTGTAGCGGAGAAACGTTCCTTCGCGTGCCACCTGGACCAGGTCTTCATTCTTCAGCTTGTCGAGGTGATGCGAGAGGGTGGAGTTGGGAATCTAGAGCTCGGTCTGGATGTCGCCTGCATTGAGGCCGTCGGGATGAGCGGCCAGCAGGAGGCGGATGATGCGGAGGCGGGGTTCGGTGCCCAGGGCGCCGAACATGTCGGCGTAGCGGGCGACGTCGGGGGCTCGGCTCATATTTCGATAATACTGGAAATATCGGAATTGTCAAGACCCCAATGGCACAGACCATCGTCTTTCGTGGTCTGTCATGTCTCGCTAGGCCCGGCCGCTTGACAGGCGACACCAACCGATGTCCCACCTCAGCCCAGCAGCAAAATCCCAACCGCCGAGGACGCTCCGGCACTCAGCCAAGCTGGCTGAGCCGGCGACGGGGCGGCCGAAGCCAGCCTGTCGGCGCTGGAATACGCAACTGAACTTCCGAATAGATGTACTGAACGACGCCTACAGTCTGACCAGCCACACCGCCGCGCACGCCAGGCCGCTGCCGATGGCCGCGCCGGCCAGGACGTCGCTCAGGAAGTGCATGCCGAGCAGGATGCGCGAGGCGGCCACGCTGAGGGCACAGAAGAGCAGGCCGAGCGAGAGATCGGGATAGAAGCGGCTGAGCGAGACGGCTACGGCGAAAGCCGTGATGGTGTGGCCGGAGGGAAAAGAGAACTGGTCGGGCGGCAGCAGGGTGGACCAGCAGTGAGGTTCGAAGGCGCAGGGGCGGCGGCGGGCGGCGACCTTCTTGAGGCGGAGGAACAGGGTGACGCCGAGCGCGGCGGCGAGCGCGGCGGCGGCCGCCGCCGGCAAACGTTGTGGGCCGCCCGCCAGCAGAATGATCGCGCCCATGGTGTACCAGAGCCAGCCATCGCCGCCGCGCGTGGCCCAGAGCATCCACGCGCGGATCCAGCGGGGCGCGTGCCAGCGGTTGACGCGCCGCATGAGGGTGTGGTCGCGGTGCGCGATGTATTCGAGCATGGCGCCGGCGTCCACCATACCCCTTTGTACGCGCAGGAAGGCTACAAATCCGTGACATCGTCAAAAAACATTCGTTACGGAAGTTGTTTTCTGTGACGGAACCACCGCAGCGTGGCACAATCGGACTGATGAAGAAGCTGGACTTCATCTATTTCGACGCAGGCGGCGGCCACCGCGCGGCGGCCAACGCCTTGCGCCAGGTGATCGAGCGGCAGGAACGGCCCTTCGAGATCCGCATGGTGAACCTGCAGGAACTGCTGGACGGGCTGGACGTGTTCCGCAAGGTCACGGGGCTGCGCCTGGAAGACTGCTACAACCTGATCCTAAAGAAAGGCTGGACGCTGGGCTCGGCGCAGCTTACGGCGGGCATGCACCTGGTCATCCGGCTGTTTCATGGCCAGCAGGTGCGGATGCTGACGGCGTTCTGGCGGCAGAGCCGGCCGGACATGGTGGTTTCCCTGGTGCCGAATTTCAACCGGGCGTTGTTCGAGAGCCTGCAGGTGGCGCTGCCGGGCGTGCCGATGGCAACCATTCTGACGGATATCGCGGACTATCCGCCGCACTTCTGGATGGAACGGCAGGCGCAGCACTGGATCTGCGGGTCGGACAAGGCGGTGGAACAGGCTTTGGCGATGGGCCACGCGGAAGAAATGGTGCATCGGGTTTCGGGGATGATTCTGAATCCCCGGTTCTACGACATCCAGCCGCTGCGCGAGGTGGAGCGGGCGGAGGCGCGCGAGGCGTTGGGCTTCGACCCCGGGCAGCCGGTGGGGCTGGTGCTGTTCGGCGGGCAGGGTGCGGCGGTGATGCGGCAGATCGCCGAGCGGCTGCCGGAGCGGCAATTGATCCTGATTTGCGGGCACAACCAGAAGCTGCGAGCGAAGCTGGAAGGGCTTGACCATCGGGCCGCGATGTTTGTCGAGGGCTTCACGAAAGAGGTGCCTCGATACATGCAGCTAGCCGATTATTTCATCGGTAAGCCGGGACCGGGAAGTCTGAGCGAAGCGGCGGAAATGAAGTTGCCGGTGATTGTGGAACGCAACGCGTGGACGTTGCCGCAGGAGCGATACAACGCGGAATGGATCCGCGAATCGGGAATCGGGATTGTGTTGCCGAATTTTGGCGGAATTGGGCGGGCGGTGGAGGAGTTGCTGGAACCGGCGGCGTGGGAGCGATTCCGGGCGGCAACGCGGCGGATACACAATCGGGCGGTATTTGAAATCCCGGATATTTTGGAGCGAATTGCGGCCGATTGAATGGAAGCCGTGAAGAAATCGCCCGTCAACGGGCTGCGGCAGGCGGCGCCGCCTGCCCCACCACTGCACACAGGATTGGTTTTGGTGGCGCAGGCGGCGCCGCCTGCGATCCGTGTTTTTTAACAGCTTCAATTGGGCTGCCGGACTATAAGCCGGTTTCTGTACCCTTGCGGGCGGTAGTCATTCCTCTTGGCCGGCCATTGCTGACCGGCTCTAGCAACCTACCCGGAAGTCTAGCGGGGCGGGCCGCCCCTCCTCCCCTATTTGGTCTTGCTCCACGTGGGGTTTACCCTGCCGGCGAAATTGCTTCCGCCGCGGTGCGCTCTTACCGCACCATTTCACCCTTACCCGGTTTTGAGACCGGGCGGTATATTTTCTGTGGCACTTTCCGTCGAGCCAGATGGCCCGCCCGGCCGTTAGCCGGCACGCTGCCCTATGGAGACCGGACTTTCCTCTCCCGGCGGACCAGGAGCGACTACCCATCCGGCAGCCTGCTAACTATTGTCGCATTGCGGTGCCCGCAATAGGTGCGAGACAATATCGTGCACTGAGAACTAACGCCCGGAAATTGTGGCAGATATCGCGAAATTCCGGTGTATTCTGAATTTTAGATAAACGGGGGCTTTATATTGCCAGCCCCCTATGGTTTTCCGTGCACATGCTCAGCCAGTTGAGGAGTTACATCACCATGAAGAGAATTGCCGTGGTAGGCGCGCTCGGATTCTTGGCCTCCGGCCTGATGGCGCAGGGACTGAACCCGGTTGGCCAGACCAAGGAGACCTGGGAAGAGATCAATTTCGAGTTCAATTCTTCGGTTCTGTCGGACGGTTATCCCAGCCTGCTACGCCTGGCGGACCTGCTGACCCAGCATCGGGACTATCACGTGAAGTTGACGGGGAACACGGACTCGGTGGGCTCGGTGCCGTACAACGAGAAGCTATCGCTGGCGCGGGCAGAGGCTGTGAAGGCGTTTCTGGTGAAATACGGGGCGCGAGCCGATCAACTGACGACGGCGGGCAACGGCAAGAGTGTTCCGGAAGTCGACAACAAGACCAAAGAGGGCCGTTTCATGAACCGGCGCGTGGTGCTGGCGCTGACCGACGGGACGGGCAAACTGATCAAGGAAGGCGGCATCAGCGACGTGCTGCCGGTGATGACGGCACTGCAGGACATGGCAAAAAAACAGCAGGATTGCTGCGACCAGATTCTGAAGCGTCTGGACAAGCTGGACGATATTCTGGCGGCGCTGAAGAACCTGCAGGGCGAAAACGAGCGCCTGAAGACCGAATTGGGCGATTTGCGGAACCAGCAGAATGCCCTCAAGGACCAGGTCAATGGCATGCCGAAGGCGGTGACTGAGCCGCAAGCCCGGAAGATCGCGGATGCGAGCGCGCAGAACACCGCTTCGCAAGCGGCTTCGCAAGCCGCCGCCAAAGTGGAAGAGGCGGAGAAGTCGCGCAATAAGATTCTTTCGAATGTAGGAGTGAATGTGGGACCGGCCTATGGAGCCGGGCGGACGGGCAGCTTTACGGCGTCGGCCAACGGACAGTTATTCGCGCCGTTCGGCGCCGACCGCATGTACGCGGTCCAGGCGCAGGCGGAGTACATGTATTATCCGGGCCGGCAGGAAGGGCAGTTCGACCTCGGCCTGGTGAACCGCATGGGGAATTTCCAGGCCGGTGGATTCGCCAGTTTCAAATATCTGAATTTCAGCAATTACCAGAACGGCGGCGCGCTGGGCCAGGCGGCCGTGATGGTGGACTATCTGTTTGACGGCGGGAAAGTCGGGTTCTTCGGGACCAAGGGCTTCAAGAATTACGCCGTTCTGAACAGCGTGACCCTGGCGCCGGGCGCGTACTTCCAAACCTACGCGCGGATTGCGGACCAGGCCGGCATCGACGCGCTGGTCGGTGTGTGGGGCAAGGCGTACCTGCAAGGCGACATCGGATTGATCGTGAGCCACACGCGGAGCGACCAGCCGGGTGGGTCCTTGAAGCTGATTCAGCCGGTTTCGGAGCACGTGGCATTTACGGCCGAGTTGGGCTACAACGAGACTTACCTGAACGCGAAAAACAGCGGCCGCGCGGTGGTTGGGCTGGCGTTTGGCGGATTAGTGAACCCGCAGGATTTCGCGAAGATCAAGTCGCCCGTGCCCATGGAGATTCCGCGCATCCGGTACGAATTGGGCACGCGGCGCGTGGGATCGAGCCCGCCGATTGCGGACGCCGGTCCGAGCCAACTCAACGTGAGCGCCGGAACGATTACGCTGGACGGTTCGGGATCGTACGATCCGCTGGGCGAGACGCTGACCTACAACTGGGTGCAGATTTCCGGACCGACGGCGACGCTCAGCAGCCCGACCACTCCCAAGACTACGTTCAACGCGGTGGCTGGGGCGAGCTACGCATTCCGGCTGACGGTGAAGAACACGGATGGATTGCAGGCATCGGCCACGACGCAGGTGACGACGCTGTCGCCGGGCCAGGTGCAGATTCTGCAATTCTCGGCGGCGCCGGCAACAATTACTGCGGGCCAGAGTTCCACGCTGAACTGGGTGGTGCAGAATGCCACCTCGGTAACGATCACGCCGACGCTGGGAAGCGTGAATGCGAGCTCTGGAACGAGTTCGGTAACTCCGGCGGCGACGACCACCTATACGCTGACGGCGACCGGACCGGGCGGCACGGTGAATTCCACCGTGACGGTAACGGTGGGAACGGTGGCAGCGGGCAATCCGCAGATCATCCGCTTCGAAGCCAACCCCGTGACGATCGCTCCGGGCCAGCAATCCACGCTGAGCTGGACGACCACTGGCGCCGCCACGGTTTCCATCAACCCTGTCTTGGGCAACCAGCCTTTGAACGGCAGCGCCACGGTTTCGCCGGCTCAGACCACCACCTACACCTTGACCGCTACCAGCTCCGACGGACACGCCGTGACCGCGCCCGTGACCGTGACGGTCGCGCCGGGCACCATTCCGCAAATCGTGGTGTTCGTAGCCAACCCGCAAACCATCAGTACGGGCCAGTCCACTAGACTGTGCTGGCAGGTGATCGGGGCCACATCGATTTCGATCGCTCCGGGCATCGGCAGCAATCTGAATGCGAACGATTGCGCGACGGTCAGCCCACAGCAGACCACCACGTATACGCTGACCGCCTCCAACGCGACCGGCCAGATTCAGGCCAACACGACGG
The DNA here is from genome assembly GCA_050014595.1 of Bryobacteraceae bacterium. Classification (GTDB taxonomy): domain Bacteria; phylum Acidobacteriota; class Terriglobia; order Bryobacterales; family Bryobacteraceae; genus PALSA-129. The sequence goes on along the minus strand of JBEKDA010000027.1, from coordinate 23,443 downwards.
TGAACGTGGGTCAGGTGCAAATCCTTTCGTTTACCGCGACGCCTTCGTTCTCGCCGGCTCAGGGGGCGCCGGTGGTGCTGGCGTGGCAGACTCTGAACGCCACGTCGGTGATCATCATAGGTCCCGACCTTGTCACGCAGGGGCTGCCGGTGAACGGAAGCATCACCATCAACCCGATGCAGAACAACACCTACACACTGACCGCCTATGGGCCTGGAGGACAGACTACTAGTGTGGTCATATCGGTGTACGTGAGGTGAGGTAGCATCGGCAGACACTACGGCCGACTGGGACAGGCCATCGCCTTCTGTGGCCTGTCGTGCCTCGGCCAGAGAACGGCAGCCCGACCGACGACAAAAACCGATGTCCCACCCGCGACGCGTTTCAGCCACGCGTCCGGCCCTTTTTTTGTTTGCGCTCGCTCGGGCCGGAATGGGCCTGCCGGTTCACACCTGTGCCGCCGTGGCGACAAGCCGGGGCGCCATTCTTTCGTGCGCCGACCCACTCGATTGAGGCAGAATAGAAGGGAAGCGAACCATAAATGGCTTTTTGGACTGAAGGGTGCAAGAGAGGTCTGCCTTGCAGCCGGGTGAGCCGCGAAAATTTGAGTCGATGAGGCGTAAGTGAAGAAATCGTTAAGTGGCCTGATAGGAACCTGCCTGTTGGTGTGTGCGTGGAGTTTGCCGGGGTGGGCGCAAGAGCCAAAACCCGATCCGCAAACGGATGCGCAGCAGCAGCCGGCTCCGCCGGCCCAGCAACAGACGCCACCGCCGCCGGCCCAGCAGCAGGCGCCACCAGCGCAGCCGCCGGCCACCCCGCCAGCCGCGCCGGCCCAGCAGCAACCGCCGCCCGAAGCAGGCACGCAACCGCAACAGCATGGGCGGATTCCGGAACCGCCTCCGCCGCCGCCCAAAGTGCCGGATGTGCGGAGACCGGGCGAGAGCGGCTTCTTTATCGGGGTTTCGGCCTGGATGCCCACGGAGCAGCCAATCTTCGATCGCGGCGACGCCTCCACCTTCTCGGGCAATTCGCGTTTGACCATGCAGGGCAAGCCCAAGTACGCGGAAAATGTAGAAGTGGGTATCGCGGCCGGGCTGCACAACAGCCTCCGGATTTCCTTCAATTCCATGAGCGCGGCGGGCGACTTCACAGCGCCGGCCGCTCTGGTGGCATGGGGCCAGATCTACGCCGCCGGCACCTACGTCTCGACGAACTATAAGATTATTAACGCCAAGCTTTCCTACGAATACCTGACCTGGCCCTATCCGGTGGGCAGCAAGAAATTCCGGCTGAAGACGCTGTGGCAGGTGCAGTACACCTCGATCTCGTCAACCTTCGACGCGCCCAAGAACTATTACGACAGCAACGGCAACCTGCTTATCGACCCCAGCACGGGCAACCCGATCAGCCTGGTCGGATCCGGCACGCGGGCTATCATTTCGCCGACGCTCGGGCTGGGTGCGCACTACTATTCATCGCGGCACGTGCGATTTGAAGTCAACGGATCGGGTTTCGCGGTGCCGCACCATTGGACCATCTGGGACACGGATGCGACCGTGAACCTGCGCTTGCTGGGGCACGTGGAACTGCGGTTGGGCGCCAAGGCGTTCCACTTCAAGACGTCGCCCGTGGCCGCGTTTTTCTTGCGGGGCACGATGGCTTCGGCGTTTGTCGGCGTGCGCTGGTATTCGAATTCGGAGTAGGGCCTCCGAGAGCGCGGATCTCTTCGCCGGACAAGCGGCGCCACTTGCCGATTTGCAATTCCCCGATGCGCACCGGCCCAATCGCCAGGCGCACCAGCTTCAATACTTTGCTCCCAATGGCTTCGACCATGCGCCGCACCTGACGGTTGCGGCCCTCGGTAATCACGATTTCGAGAAACGTGTATCTGGCCGAATCGCGGATGCGTGTCACAATGGCCGGGCGCGTGGGACCGTCATTCAACACGGGGCCACGGCGCAGGCTGTCGAGTTGTTCCTCGCTGAGCAGCGTGGACGCTTTCACCAGATACGTCTTGGGCAGCTTGTGGTGGGGGTTGGTGACGCGCTCGGCGAAATCGGTGTCGTTGGTGAGGATGAGCAGGCCGCTGGTGTCGAGGTCCAGACGGCCGACGGGTGAGAGCCAGGTGCCGGCTTCGGAAGCCAGATCGTAGACGGTGGGGCGGCCCTGGGGATCGCGCCAGGTGGTCAAGTAACCTTTCGGCTTGTAAAGCAGGATGTAGGTTTTACCGGGCGCGCGAAGCGGCTTGCCATCCAGGGTCACGGTGTCTTTGGCGAGGTCGACCCAATGATCGGGGTTTTCGACGATCTTGCCGTTGACGCGCACGCGGCGGGCGCCAATCCAGCTTCGGGCGTCGGTGCGGGAGCCCAGACCGGCTTTGGAGAAGACGCGCTCGAGGCTCTTGAGCGGGCGTGGCGATTGCGGGCTGCGGGGGCGCTCCATGGGCAGGCTCAATCCAGAATGGTAACAGGCCCGATGCTACAGTGAGGAGGAAATCGCCATGCCCGGCCTATGGAGGAGGAGCGTCACGCCACCGATCCTGATTCGCAATGCCCGCCAGTTGCTGACGCTGCGCGGGCCCAAGGGCGCCCGGCGTGGGCCGGACCTGAACGAACTGGGAGTGATTCCCCACGGCGCCATGCTGATTCGGGACGGCGTCGTCGAGGAAGTCGGTCCGGCGGTGCGGGTGGAGAACCTGGCGGCGGCGCGCGGGGCCGTGGAGATTAATGCCGTGGGGCGGGTGGTGATGCCGGGTTTTGTGGACAGCCACACGCATCTGATGTTTCCGCCGCCGTGCACTTCCGGAGAGGCACAGCGGGAGCACGAGAGCGCGGTCAAAGTGCTGCTGACCATGACCGGACATCGGCTCGAACGGCGCGGGCGCGGATACCTGGAAGCCATGGCCCGGCATGGCACCACCACGGTGGAGGGCAAGACGGGGTGCGGTCCGCACGAGAGCGCGGAGACCAAGGTGCTGCGGGTGCTGGCGGCTTTGCAGGGCAAACCGCTGGACGTGGTGGCGACCTTGCTGTTCCGATTTTCGCGCGCTGGTGAGGGCTCCCCGGAGGCCGATTGGGCAGCCGCGGAGTGGATGTGCGGCGAACTGATGCCGAAAATCCGGCGGCGCCGGCTGGCGCGGTTTGCGGATCTCGAATGGAATCCGGAGCCGTGGCGGCAGGAGCTGTTCAGGCGCTTTCTGATGACGGCGCGGGAGCTGGGTTTCGGGTGCAAGGTCCACGCCGATGATGCCATGCCGGCGGCGGCAGTGCGGCTGGCGGTGGAACAACAGGCCGCGAGCGTCGACCATCTGGAGCACATTGGCCTCGCCGAAGTGGGGGCGCTGGCGCGTTCGCAAACGGTGGCGACGCTGCTGCCGGGCGCATCCTTGCGGCTCGGCCGGTACGCCCCGGCGCGGGCGTTGATCGATGCCGGCGCGGCGGTGGCCATCGCCACGAATTTCAATCCGTGCGATACGCCATCGTTGAACATGCAGACGGCGATTTCCCTGGCGTGCCTGGCGATGGGGATGTCTCCGGCGGAAGCCATCTCAGCCGCCACGGTCAATGGCGCGCATGCCATCGGCTGCGCCGAGCGCGGGCTGCTGGCGTATGGCAAGCTGGCCGACGTTCTGATGCTCAATGCCGGCGATTACCGCGAGCTGCCGGAACAACTCGGCACCAACCTGGTGCACTTGACGATCAAACGGGGAAAGGTGATCTACCAGGAGGGCGCCGTGGCGGAAGGCGACTAGCCCTCGACTAGCCCGCTTTTCTCACCAGGTTCCGTCGCGAGGCGCGGGAGAAGGCCGTGGATACAAGGCGCGCGCCGCAGCAGAAAGCTGGTGAGAATGCGGGCTAGGGTTTACGTGGGGCAGGCGCTTTCGTCTGACACTGGAGTTTGGGCGACCGACGACAAAAACCGATCGACTCCCGCTACCCGTGGCCGAAATACATCAGCCATCCCAGGCCGAAGAGCGCGACGAAGAAGCACAGGAACGTATAGATGCCGTAATGCAGGCGGTCGCGATCCGTGCGCTTGGTCACTACGCCCAGCACCACCGAAGTGAACAGCGAGAACAGAAAGGCCGCCTCCAAGTGGGAGAGGTTCATCTTGGGCATCAGTCCTTCCTCCCGACGGCGATATCGAACGCGTCCACCATGGCGAGGATGTTCAGTAGTCCGGCGGTCACCAGGAACTTCGTGCCGTAATCGTGCACGGCCCCGGCAACATCGGGCTGGCTGTATCCCAGCCACACGGTCAGCAGATAGAGGACGCCGGAAGCCAGGTCGCCGATGAAGCCGCCGGTGTTGATCAGGGTGGTCAGGAGATCGGACGACTGCGGCGTGAACATCGCGCCGCGCATCATCAGGCCGCAAACGAACATTGAACTGATGGAGGCCATCAGCAGCAGGCCGCGGCCGGTTCGTTTGAGCAACAGGTGGCCACCGCCGGGAACCAGCCAACTGAGGGCCAGAGCGGGGGCCCAAGCGCCGACGGGAGGCAGAGAATGCTTCTCTTCTTTTTCGGTGGCCATGGGTACTTTTTGAGTTTAGCAGACCGGCGTTGGGAATCGCTCACCGATTGGGGTCGAAGATGCTGCCCCAAACGATGCGATAGGCCTCCACCCGCTCGTACAGATCTTTGCCGGCGAACACGAAGACGCGCATGTTGGGCTGGAGCGCTTCCGCCTCCACCGCGCCACCATCGGCCAGGTAGCGGGTGTCTTTGCGGATGAGGATGGTATGGTCGCCATCGCGTGCGTGGATCACCAGGCGCTGCGGGCTGAACTTCGACACCACGCCGGAAAACGTGAGTTCGGGGGTCGAGAAAATGCGGCCGGCGGGCGGCGCCGGCTGGGCGGGCTGCGCGGCGCGCGGCGGCCGTTCGACCGGGAGCACCCGGATGGAGCGGGCCGAGCGCACCAGTGAGCCGTCCACGGCCTCGGAAACCACCTCGATTTTTTCGCCCGGGTTCAGCCGTTGCACGTCGATCGGCTGTCCGGAGCGTTCCACCCCAGTGTCGCCGTCGAACTGAAAACGGAAAACCTGATTATCGGCCGCGCGCACGCTGAACTGGCCGGAGGCCGCGGGCGTGTCGCGTTCCAGCAGAACACCGGTAACGCCGGGCGGCGCCAGTTGCGCCACGCCGAAGGCCGGAATTAGCAGCAGCAGCCGGAAGCCGCGCATGCTCTAAGCCTACCGCAACTGGGTCGTCACTTCGCTGAGCCAGTCGGGCCGTTTGAGCACTTCGCGCGGTTTGCTGCCGTCCGGCGGACCGATGATGCCGTCCCGCTGCATCAGGTCGAGGATGCGGGCGGCGCGGCCGTAGCCCAGCCGCAGGTGGCGCTGCAGCGTGGAAGTGGAGGCCTTGCCCATCTGCAGCACCAGGCGCACGGCTTCCTCGTACATGGGGTCTTGCTCCATGGCGGCTGCGTCTCCTTCGGGGGCGGCCTCGTCGTCATCGGTGGGCGGAGCGATCAGGAACGACTGGTCGTAATCCGGGGTGGCCTGTTCCTTCCAGAAATCCACCACGCGGTTGATCTCGGTTTCGGTGACGAATGCGCCGTGAACGCGCGTCAGGCGCGAAGAACCCGGCGGGAGGAACAGCATATCGCCTTTGCCCAGCAGATGCTCGGAGCCCATCACGTCGAGGATCGTGCGGGAATCCACGCGGGTCGCCACGCGGAAGCTGATGCGCGCGGGGAAGTTCGCCTTGATGAGGCCGGTGATCACATCCACCGAGGGACGCTGCGTGGCCAGCACCAGGTGCATGCCGACGGCGCGCGCCATCTGGGCCAGGCGCGTGACGCTTTCTTCCACGTTGCGGCCTTCCAGCATCATCAGGTCGGCCAACTCGTCGATCAGCACCAGGATATAGGGCAGGGGACGGAGATCGTCGGCGGTCTCGTCCTGGTCGGCGAAGAGGCTGCGCGGCTCCTCCTGCAGTTTGCGAATTTTCTTGTTGAACTGATCGATGTTGCGCACGCCGTATTCGGCCAGCAGCCGCAGGCGCCGCTCCATCTCCAGTACCGCGTTGCGCAGCGCGTTGGTGGCCTTTTTCGGATCGGTGATGACCGGCGTGAGCAGGTGCGGGATGCCTTCATAAAGGCCCAGCTCGAGGCGCTTGGGGTCGACCATGATCATCCGCACTTCGTCGGGCGTCGACTTGTACAGGATCGACATGATCATCGAGTTGATCATGACGCTCTTGCCGGAGCCGGTCGAGCCCGCAATCAACAGGTGCGGCATGGTGTCGAGCGCGGCCACGCGAATGCGGCCGTTGATATCCTTGCCCAGCGGAATGGTCAGCCGCGAGTGGGATTGCGCGAACTCGTCGGATTCCAGCATCTGGCGCAACGCAATCACCTCGCGGCGCGTGTTGGGAACCTCGATGCCCACGGTGGGCTTGCCGGGGATGCGTTCGATCAGGATGCTTTCGGCCTGCAGGCCGAGGCAAAGATCTTCGTTGAGGCTGATGATGCGGCTGTATTTGATGCCGGCCTCGGGTTTGAATTCGAAAGTGGTCACCACCGGGCCGGGGTTGATCTGCACCACGTTTCCGAGAACATTGAACTCTTCGAACTTGGACTTGATGCGGACGGCGGTATCCTTGAGCTCCTGCTCGTCGTAGGCGCTGCGGGCCGGGATTTCGTTCAGCAGGTCGGTAGCCGGCAAATGGAAGACGGCGTGGAAAACCGGTTCGGGCGCCGCCGCCGAAAGGGCCACCGGTATGGGAGGCTCGACCGGCGGCAAATCTTCCACCGGGCAAATCGGAATCTCTTCGATGGGGGCGTACGCCGCGCCCACCTGCTGCCCGGTGGGGCAGACGCCCTCGTCTGCGCGCGACCCCCTGGTCGCGCTTTCGCCGGCTTCCCACGGCGGCGTATCGATTCCGGCGGCGGCAGGTTCGGATTCGCGGGAAATCAGAGTGCGCGTCCGTTCCCTCTGTTCCTTTTTTTGCTCGCGCCGGCGCCGGTCGCGTTCGCGCGCTCTTTCCACCGCGCGGGCCTGCATACGGGTTCGCCAGGCTTGCCACGCCGCGCCGCGCCGTTCGAACCAGGCGATCGGCGAGGCGAACCATTCCGGGAGTTTCGCCAGAGTAAAGGAGGAAACCAGATAAATGGAAACCACCACCGTAGTGACGGTGGCCAGCAGCGCGCCGGCCAGGTTCAAAGTCTCGACCAGGTAGCGGGCCAGCACCAATCCGATGGCGCCGCCCACCGTGACACCACCGCCCAACATCCTCCAGGGAAGGAAGGAGAGCGCGGCGCAAACGCCCAGCGTCAGCAGAGCCGAGCCGAGCATTTTCACCGCGCCGGCTTCAATCTGTTCGGAGCGGATCCACCGCCACGCCAGCAGAAAAATGAGCACAGGGAAGAGCAGCGCCGTGGCGCCAAAACCCTGCAACAGGATATCGGCCAGGTAAGAGCCGGGATAACCAATCAGGTTGAGAGGGCGCGAACCGGCGGCGGTATTCCAGGAGGGGTCCTGGGCATGGTACGACACCAGGCTGAGCAAAATCACCAGACCGGAGGAAAGCAAGAGGAACCCGGTGACTTCGTTCCACCTCTTGTGTTGTGTCGGAGATAAGAGCTTCATCACGCTGGCCGGCGGATGAAAGCCAGAGCAAGCACTATTATGCCAAAAACCAGGCGATAAATCACGAACGGCCGCAAGCTATTGTGACGCAGATAATGCAGAAACCAGGCGATGACCGCGCAGCCGGTGATGCCGCTGACCACCACGCCGATCAGGAACGTGGGCTCGGCGAGCGAGTGCAACTGGTGCTGCTTGTGCATGTCCCAGAGCGCCTTGGCGACGGCGCCGCCGATGGCCGGAGCCGAGAGCAGGAAGGAAAAGCGCGCGGCCGCTTCGCTGGTCAGGTTGCGGAACAGCCCGGCGGAGATACTGATGCCGGAGCGCGATGTGCCCGGCACCACTGCCAGCGCTTGCGCAACACCGATGACCACGGAATCGGCCAGGTTCAAGGAAGCCAGGTCGCGTTGCTTGCGGCTGGCGTTCTCAGCCAGCCACATGAGGATGCCGACCGCGATCAGCATCCAGCCCATCACCGAGGGTGCGCGCCAGGCGGTCTCAGCCTGCTTGTTGAACAAAAACCCGACCACGCCCACGGGAATGCTGCCGATGGCCAGCAGCCACAGCAGCATGTGATTGTGGCGGAGTTCGTTATCGTGGCCGACTTGCAATCCGAAGCCCTGGCCGATGATTTGCAGCCAGTCGCGCAGAAAGTAGAGCAGGACCGCAACCAGCGTGCCCAGGTGCAGCATGATATCGAAGTTGAGTCCTTCGGTATTCCAGCCGAGCAGCCAGGAAGTGAGATAGAGGTGAGCCGTGCTGGAGATGGGTAGGAACTCCGTCAGTCCCTGAACCACGCCAAGGACGATGACCTGCAGGATAGGCATAAAAGCTAGTGTACTGTCGTTGGAACGACTGGTCAAAGTATTATACCCCTCTGATTTCTTCTCCCGCGCGGCTCCGCCGCTCTGTACTACTGTGCTTTGTTTTCTTCGCGGGCCGCGACGATTCCTCCGCGGCCCGAGTCCGAAGGACGCAAGAGCATAGCCCAGTGCGCCAGCACTGGGAACCGCTGTCCATCCATTTCCTGGACACCGCAGAGATGTCAAGTGCCGCCCGGCGGACAGATATGATGGACCTATGGCGCTCACTTGGCTGGTAGTAGGAATCGGCGATATCTCATCCAAGCGGGTTCTTCCGGCCATCCTGGCGGAACCGCACAGCCGTTTGGCGGGAATCGTGACTCGCGACCCAGCTAAGGCCGAGCCCTATGGCGTCCCCGGTTGGGAGAGCTTGGAAACTGCCCTGGCCGCCTGCCCGGCCGAAGCGGTCTACATCGCCACGCCTGTTTTTGTGCACGCCTCGCAAACCATCGCCGCGCTGCGCGCCCGGCGGCACGTGTTGTGCGAAAAGCCCATGGCCATGGACTACCAGCAAGCCGTCACCATGCAGCAAGCCGCCGAGGAAACCGGACGCACTCTCGGCATCTCTTACTATCGCCGCATGTATCCGAAAGTGGAGCGGGCGCGCGAACTGCTGGCGGCCGGCGCCATCGGGCGTCCGGTCTTTGCGGAGGCTACGTGTCACGACTGGTTCTATCCGGCGGGCGCGGCGCGGGAGTGGCTGCTCGACCCGGCCAAGGCCGGCGGCGGCCCGCTGTATGATATCGCCTGCCACCGCATCGACCTCATGAATTATCTGTTCGGCCGGCCGGTGCGGGCCACCGGATACCGTTCCACGCTGGTGCATCCCATCCCGGTGGAAGACAATGCCACGGTCCTGACCGAGCACGCGTCGGGTGTGCGCAGCCTGGTGGATGTGCGCTGGCACTCGCGCGTGGCGCGCGACGAGTTCCGCATTCGAGGCACCGAAGGCGAAATGGATCTGACGCCGCTCAACTCCCCCGCGCTGATGTATCCCGGGGGCGTCGAAGAAGTGCCGGCGGCCGCCAACCCGCATTACCCGTGCATCGAGGATTTTGCCTGCGCGGTGTTGCAAGGCCGCGCGCCGCGCTCGAGCGGGGAGACCGCGCTCGAGACCGAGTGGGTGATGGCGCAGGTGAATGGGAAATTATAAAATCGATGAATCTGTACCCTGTCGCCCTGGAAATATGCGCCGCACGAACACCGCTTACTTACGTGCGCGGCTCCGATCGGAAACTATTGCACGGTCCAGTATCCTTCGCGCGTCTTGACATGCAGATCCGGCCGCCCCTTCACCACCACCCGGATGGTGTGAAAAAGCCCCGGCGTCGAAACCGGCGGCGGGAAGCTCAGAATGTATTGGCGATGCACCTCGTCACCAATGGCGTGGATGGCCTTCTCCAGTTGGTTCTTGCTGAAGGAATTGATGGCGCTGGCGCCGGTGGTGCGCGTAAAAATATTTGCGATGTTCGGTTTGGGAAGCCGCGCCAATTCCATGATGCCCGCCAGCAGGTTCCACGGTATCGAGTCATCCGGAACCGGCGTGGCGTCGTGGCTCTTGTCCTTTCCTTTTTCCTTATCATCTTCAATGTCGCCGTACGTCTTCCTCTTGCGGTCGGTGTAGGGCGCCAGAAAAGCGGAATACGTCAGCCAGTAGACCGCCACGTTCTGGTGTTCAATCTCGCGGATCACCTCGGGCAGCTTGGCGTTGCTCGACCGGTCGCGAGTTTCTCCGATGACGCAGATGATGGGCCGCCGCCCGGGTGGCCGATGGCTCAGCATGTCCAACGCCGTGGAGATGGCATCGAGCGTCACAGCATTGTAGCCGTCGGTCCGCATCTTCTTCAGAACGCGGATCAGGTCGTCGGGCGATTTGGTAAAATCCACACGCCGGTGAACCTCGTCGCTGAAGGTGAGCAGTGCCGTCTCGCCCTGGTCTGCCGCCAATAACTGCGAAAAAAGAATTCCGCTCGATCCCAGCTTGTCGAGAATGGGCCCCGCGTTCTTGCTGGTCTGGACCGCGACAACCAGCGAAATCGGATAGATCTCGCTATCCACCTGTGTGCGTTGCGGCACATTGTTGTCGTAGAGGATCAGGTCGGAGGCATCCAGCCCGTCCACGAACTGGCCTTTGGAATCCGTGACGGTGACCGGCGCAACTACCAACTGGACGGTGCTGCGAAACTGCGGCCACGCCGCGCAGACGCTCAGCAGGCAGAGGGCGGCGAGGCGCATCGTGGGAAGCATAGCACCTGACGGGCCACCTACTGTCACCCTGCACTACCCTAACTCCGCGGCCGCGGCAGTCGCGCGATCAGGTCCCGCATCAATATCGACAGCACGCGCCCCGAAGGCTTTCCGTTGCGCCACGCCACCGCCTTCACGACATAAACTTCTTCGGGCACCACCACGGGAGCGCCGCGGTACTTCAGCATGAAGGAATCCGGATTCGTGCCGTCGATTGTGTAATAGATGTCTGCGCCGCCGATCTCGGAACTCATGCGCAAAGTCAGCTTGCCCGAGCTATCGCGCGCGGGAGCAATCGCCACATCGTAGACCGAGCGGGCGTAGTTGACCTGGCCGTCGTCCAGCCGCTCGAACTGCGCTTCCGTGCGGCGCATGAAATCCTCCCAGTTGCGGGAGGTCTTCGGAGACCACAAGGTTTCCGCCAAGGCGAACGCGCGTGGCCACGTCATGTACTCGGCGTGGCGCGCGTTGGGCACCGACTCGGTCCAGAGGTTGGCTTGGCCGCCAAGAATGAACTGGGGGTCGACGCCCTCGGGCACGGGCTCGAATTTGTACACCGTGCTAAGCAGCAGTCGGCCGAAGGTGGTCGGTTCGAGCGCCGGGTCGCCCTGGTAGTAGTCCAGATAGGCGAAACCGGTGGGCGACATGACCACCGGGTGATTCATTTTGGCGGCGGCGATTCCGCCATCCATGCCGCGCCAGGACATCACGGCGGCGTTGGGAGCCAGGCCCCCCTGCAGGATTTCGTCCCAGCCGATCAGCTTCTTCCCCTTGGACTCCAGAATCTTTTCGGCGCGGCGCACCAGGTAGCTCTGCAATTCCTCTTCATTGGCCAGGTGCTCTTCGGCCATCCGGCGCTGGCACTTCTCGCAGGTCTTCCAGAAGCCCTTGTAACATTCGTCGCCGCCGATGTGGACATATTCGGAAGGAAAGAGTCTGGCGACCTCGGTGAAGACCTGGTCGATGAACTCGAAGGTCTTTTCATTGCCTGGACAGAATGCGTTGTCGACTTTGCTGTAGAAGCTCGTGCCGGGATCCACGTGGAACGGTCCGCCGGTGCAGGAAAGCTCGGGGTAAGAGGCCAGCGCAGCCAGCGAATGGCCCGGCATCTCGATCTCGGGGAGCACGGTGATGAAGCGTTCCTTGGCGTACGCCACCACTTCGCGGATGTCGTCCTGCGTGTAGAAGCCGCCATCGGTGGCCGCTTCACCGTCTTTGACCGGTTCGCTTTGGCCCCAGCGGCCCAGGCGCGGCGCGCGCCACGCGCCGACCTGGGTCAGCAGCGGAAGCGACTTGATTTCGATGCGCCAGCCGTTGTCGTCCACCAGGTGCCAGTGGAACAGGTTGAGCTTGGCGCGGGCCATGCGATCGATGTAGCGCTTGACGAAGTCCGCAGGGAAGAAGTGGCGGCTGACGTCGAGCATCAGGCCGCGCCACGCGAAGCGCGGGTAGTCCGCGATGCGAAGGCAAGGCACGCTCCAGTCGGCGTGCTGGAGCGTCGAGCTCTCGATCTCCGGCGGCAGTAACTGGAGCAGCGTCTGGACGCCGTGGAAGAGGCCTGCCGCGGTGGAAGCCTGGATGCGGACGCCGTGCGAGGTGATGGTGAGGTCGTAGCCCTCGTGATGGGCATCGCCCGGAATGCCGCCGCCCTTGGTGAGTTCCAGTGCGATCCTGTTGGCACGCCCGGATGGTTTGGCGGCTTCCGAAATCTTCCACTTCCAGCCCGTGGGTGCGGCCACGGCATGCGCCAGATAGCCGCCCACCTGTCGCGCCTCCGCTTTGCCGGCCGTAACCACGATGGACATGCCGGGACGAAGGTGGAAAGAACCGGGCCGCATCTGGACCGACACGGGCTGCGGGATCACCTTGAGCATGGACGGCTTCACGACGGTCGCCGCCGCGGCCGCGGAGACAACCGCCGCGGCCAGGACAATCAACTGCAAAGCGCTCCTATTCATATAGATTCTTCGCTGGCCATTCCTTCCGGCTCCTGACTTCCAAATCCCGAAGGGATTTCAAGGGCGAAGCCCTGGTTTCGCATTTCGCTCGCGGCGCTTTTTGGCCCATCCCTCTTTGACTACCTGGTGGGCCCGGCCGACCGCCAGGGAGTCGGGAGGCACCGGCTTGGTGATGACGGAGCCGGCGCCGATATAAGAGCCCGCCCCGATTTCGATGGGCGCCACCAGCGTCGAGTTGCTGCCCACGAATGCGCCCTCGCCGATAGTGGTGGGGTGCTTGCGGACGCCGTCGTAATTGCAGGTGATGGTGCCGGCGCCGATGTTGGAACGCGCGCCGATCTGCGAATCGCCGAGGTAAGCCAGGTGGTTGGCCTTGGCGCCGGCGCCCATGCGGGTCTTCTTCAGCTCCACGAAGTTGCCGATGCGCGCGCCTTCTTCCACGTGGTTGTTCATGCGCAGGCGCGCGAAGGGGCCCGCGTGCACACCGCGGTCGAGGCGCGAGTCTTCCACCAGCGTGAAGGGCGCGATCTCCACCGCCTCCCCCAATTCGCAATTGCGCACCACCGAGCAGGCGCCGATGCGGCAGTTCTCGCCGATGCTGGAGTGGCCCAGGATCTGAGCGAAGGGTTCCACCACCGTGTCGATGCCGATCGAGACATCGGCGTCGATCGAGACTGTCTCGGGCTTTTCAATCGTTACGCCGGCCAGCATGAGCTCGCGCAGCTTGCGCCCGCGCAGCAGCGCGTCCACCTCGGCCAGCTCGATGCGCGTGTTGATGCCCAGCGCTTCACGCGCGTCGTCGATGCGGAGCGCTTCCACGGCGTGGCCGGCGCGCCTGAGGATGGCCGCCATATCGGTGAGGTAGTATTCGCCGGCGGGATTGTTGGTGCGGAGCCGGTCGACGTGCTGCCAGAAAAGATCGGCGCGGAAACAGTAGATCCCCATGTTGGCTTCGCGAATGGCAAGTTGCGCGGGGCTGGCGGCTTTCTGCTCGACGATTTCAGAGACAAGGCCACGGCCATCGCGGATCACCCGGCCATAGCCGGTCGGGTCGGCCATTTCCGCCGTGAGCAGCACGGCGGCGGCGCCGCCGGAAACTTCGGCGTCTATCAGGCGCTCGAGCGTTGCGGCGCGCAGCAGCGGACAATCCCCGTACAGCACCACCAGGTAGCCGCCCAGCAAGGCCAGCCGCTCGCGGCCCGCCATCACCGCGTGGCCGGTGCCTTTTTGTTCGGCCTGTTCAATGAAGCCGATGCCGCGCGTCGAAACCGCGCGGCGCACTTCGTCCGCTTGATGTCCCACCACCACGAAAATACGCTCCGCGGGCGCGAGCCGAAGCGCGGTGGAGACCACGTGTTCCACCAGCGGTTTGCCGCCCGCGCGGTGCAACACCTTGGCTCGGCGGGATTTCATGCGCGTGCCCAGCCCGGCGGCGAGGATCACAACAGTAACGGGAGTGGCCATCAATACTATATTATGGCCGCCCGAGTTTGCGGCGTCGCCCCTCCTGCGCCAGCTTGACCGCCACGGCGGCGGTGGTCCCGGGATCGTGCCGCACCTTTTCTCCACGCCACACCAGGTTCCCAGCTATCACCTTGACGCCCATTTTGAGGATTCGCTCGGTGTCGTTCTCCACTGGCGTGGCCTCCTGCCGCGCGTACCGCTTCTTCATCGCCGGAGTAATGGGAGCGGTGTTGATCACCGCGTAATCCAGAAGCCTGATCCTGGCGTGCTGGTGGATTGCGCGGATGTGGTCGGAGGCGCGAAAGTGCGTGGTTTCGCCGGGCTGCGACATCAGGTTGACGAAGCAGGCCTTGATGGCCCGCGAGCGGTGAATGGCGGCGGGGATGCCCTGGACCAGCAGATTGGGCACAATGCTGGTGAACAGCGATCCGGGGCCCAGCGTGATGACGTCGGCTTCGGCGATGGCCGCCAGCGTGGCGGCCAGCGGACGCACGCGGCGGGGAATGAGCTGAATGCGTTCAATGCGATGACGGCTGCGGCTGATGCGCGTCTCACCCACCACCTGCGCGCCGTTTGCGAGAGTAGCTTCCAGAGCCACGTTGGCCGCGGTGGCCGGATAGATGCGCCCGGCGATCTTCAGCACTTCGCTGGAGGCGCGGACGGCTTCGGGAAAATCGCCCATGATGTCGGTGAGGGCCGTCAGAAAGAGATTGCCGAAACTGTGGCCTTTGAGGCCGCGCCCAGCCAAAAAACGGTACTGAAAGAGACCGGACAGCAGCGCCGAATCCTCGCTCAGCGCCACCATGCAGTTGCGGATATCGCCCGGCGGCAGGACGTCGAATTCGCGGCGCAGCCGGCCGGAGCTGCCGCCGTCATCGGTCACGGTGACGATGGCGGTGATTTCGAGCGCCGGAACCGCTGGGTCGCCGGCCTTCGCGAAATACTTGAGCCCCTGCAGCAGCGCCGAGAGTCCCGTTCCGCCACCGATCGAAACCACCCGGAGTGGGGAAGTGTCTCCCATGGAGGATGCGTCCGCTGGGCGCGCTTTACCAGCCTTTCTTTTCGGGGTAGATCAGGGCGTCGAAGGGCGGCTGGTTGGCCAGCGGGGCGAAATCGGCGTCCTGGCGCGCGATCAGGCGATTGCGCGGTTCCAGCTCGATAGCACGTTTGAGGTTGTCGTGGGCTTGGGCGAAGTCGCCGCCCAGGGCTTGCGCCAGTGCCAGCGCGTAATGGATGTGGTCGGAAGCGGGGGCGATCTCCAGGGCCTTCTCCAGATGCCTGCGGGCTTCGGCCACGTTGCGCGAATTGATCAACGCGATGCCGTAGTTGTAGTAATCTTCCGCCGAACGCAGGTTCACGGTGGTCTGCTGGAGGCGCCGGTCGCACACGGCGATGTGCGTGCGGGCGCGATTGGCTATGTCGCGTTCGGGCCCGGCCACCGCCTGCTGGAACAGGTCCCGAGCTTCTTTGAACTGGCGCGCGTGGAAAAGTTTCATGGCCGCTTCAAAGTTGCCCAGTTGCTTCGGCCCATCGTGGACCGGTGCCGGCGCGGCGCCAGGCGCGGGGGTCCGCACCGGCTCGGAAGCCTTCGCGGTCTTGGATGCCTGTGGTTTCGTCATTCGCCTTGCGGTGCTCTTGTGAACGGTCTGCGGCTTCTTCTTTTCGGGCATAACAGCCAGCTCAGTTCTGGCACAAAGAACGATTAGCGTTTATACCAGACCGCGGCGTTGGCGCGCAACCGGGGTCACCCAAGGGGCCACCCAAGGTGTCATGCGAGGCGCCCCGACGCGCTACCCCAGCCCGGCTTCGCGCAGGAACCGCGCCGACTCTTCCGGCGGCGTCGGATTGATATAGAAACCGGTTCCCCATTCGAAACCCGCCACCTTGGTGAGCTTGGGGATGATCTCCAGGTGCCAATGATAATGCGGCAGGGGCGCCTCCTGCACCGGGGCGCTGTGCACCACGAAATTGAAGGCGGGCCGCTCCAGCGTCTTGTCGATCTTTCGCATCGTGGAACGCAGCACCGACGCAAAGCCCTTCAACGTGGGGGCGTCCGCATCCTCGATGTGGGAAGCGTGATATTTGGGAAGGATCCAGGTTTCGAAGGGGAAGCGGGGAGCGTAGGGTTCGAGCACGATGAAGCGGTCCGTTTCGGTCACCAGGCGCACGCTGGCCGAGCTTTCGTAGCGGATGATGTCGCAGAAAATGCACCGCTCCTTGAGATCGTAAAATTGTTTGCAGGCGTCCACTTCTTCGAGAACGCGCTTGGGGACCACGGGCAGCGCGATCAACTGCGAGTGTGGATGTTCCAGCGAAGCGCCGGCGGCATCTCCGCGGTTCTTGAAAATCAGGATGTAGCGGAAGCGGCGGTCTTTCTTCAGGTCGTTGATGCGGTCGCGGAAGGCCCACAGCACTTCTTCGATCTGGCCTTCGGACATGTCCGAAAGGCTGGCGGCATGATCGGGAGTTTCGATGATGATCTCGTGGGCTCCGATGCCGTTCATCTTGTCATAAATGCCGTCGCCCCGGCGGTTCAGGTCGCCTTCGATGCCCAGCACGGGAAACTTGTTGGCGACCACGCGCACGCGCCAGCCCGGCTGGTCGCGACCGCCGCTGGTGCGGTACGCCAGAATCTCGGGCGGAGTCTTGCTCTCATTGCCGTTATCGAACGGGCAATTCCCCTGCGTAGCGACAGGCACCGGCTGCCGGATGAAATCGGTAGGCCGCTTGGCGCGGTCGGTGGCGATGATCACCCACCGGCCGGTGATGGGGTCTTTACGTAATTCAGGCAACCGAGGAAAAGCCTCCGCAGTCGAGGGATCGAATCAGCAACCGACGATTATAGCTCTACCGGAATGCGCCGCGGATCCATTCGATGCGCGATGGGTTGAGCACCACGCTCACGATATCGAAGCGCGTGTGTTCCCATTCCACGCCGGCGCGGCGCGCATAATCGCGGGCGGCTATGCGGAGATGCCGCTCTTTGTCGGCATCCACGGCGCGGTCGGGCGCGCCGAATTCCGCCGAGTCCCGGGTCTTCACTTCGACAAAGACGAGGGTTTCGCCCTGCCACGCCACCACATCGATTTCGCCCGATCCGGACCGCGTCCGGTAATTCCGCGCCACAATGGTGCAGCCCTGGCGGCGCAGGTAGCGGTGCGCCAGGTCCTCGCCGATGCGGCCGTGGTCGCCGGCCGTCGCGCGGCGGCGCAGCGCGCCGGCGGCGCGGTAAAGCCATCCCATCATTTGAGCACTTCGAACTCGAACGCCATGGCTTTGCCTCGCACTACGTAGCAAAGATAGTGTTCCCAAAAGCGGCGGTAGCGCGGGAAGTGGTTGACCAGGAATTCGAAACCCAGCCACCTCCAGAAAGCCAGTAGCCTGACACGCACCGAAATCTCGCGAAATCTCGCCGCGGAATAGTATCCGAAGCCGGCGTTGTCTTCGCCGAAGTAGCGGAAGCTGAAGCTGTTCAGGTGGCTCTTGTGCGTGGGGTCGCAGAACGAGCTGAAGTCCGTGTAATGTGGGGTTTCGATGCGCACCTCGCCGCCCGGGCGCACCAGGCGGTGAAACTCCTCCATGGTGCGGATGACGTCGTTGACGTGCTCGATTACGTGGATGCAGGTCAGGCGGTCGAAGGAGTTTGCGGCGAACGGGTAGGGAAAGCGGTCCAGATCGGCCAGCACATCGGCGCGGCTGGCGGGATTCCGGTCGAGCCCTATGGCGCCAGGCTGCTTGTGAATCCCGCAGCCGACATCCAGGATTCGGAGAGGCGTCGCGGCTCGAATCATGCTACCTCAGATGTACCATAGTCCAAGTTGCGGAAGCCGCCGGAAGTGGAGTGCCCGATCCTCACCGCTCACGCCTCCACACCGAGCCGCGAAGTTACCCTCCATTACCCTGGTAATATGAGAATATGCCAATCGCACAATCAAAGGTCACGGCGCAGGGACAGATTTCAGTCCCGGCTGACGTACGGCGAAAGCTTGGTATCGGGCCGGGCTCAGTCCTGGAATGGAAGGAGGATGGCAACAACATTGTCGTCAGTCGTGCGAGCCGCTTCAGTTCCGAAGATATCCATCGGGCGGTGTTCGGGACCCGGACGCCGGCGGCCCGAAACCTCAAAGAATTGAGAGAGGGCATCGGGCGTTACGTCCGAGAGCGTCATGCGCGCCGTTGACACGAACGTTCTGGTTCGTCTGATCACAAGAGACGATTCCCGCCAGGCCGCGTCCGCCGAGAGCTTTATCGAGAAGGGGGCATGGGTCTCGGTGCTCACGCTGGCCGAGGCCATGTGGGTGCTCGCCAGCGTCTACAAGCTCAATCCGAAGAGCCTGGCTCGGGCGCTTGAGATGTTGCTCAATCACCGCGATTTGGTCCTGCAGGATCCGGAAACCGTCGCGGAGGCGCTGGAACTGTTCCGCGCAAGACCGGCACTGGGTTTTTCCGATTGCCTGATGCTTCAGCTAGCCCGGAAAGCCGGACACCTTCCGCTGGGCACCTTCGACCGGAGGCTGGCCAAGGTTGACGGGACGGAAAAGCTCTAGGCTGCAGCCCAAACACAGTTCATCTGAGCGGTTGAGTGGCACCCTACAGTCTGGTCCACTTTCCGCCGGGAATGCCCAATGGAATGGAAGCCCGTTTAACTATCCGTCCGAGTTTTCTGCGATTGTCAAAGTGGGCTCCGCGGGGATACGCCTGAAGCCGAGAAACCTTCCTGCCACGGTATGGCTCGTGTTGCAATAGAGATACGCTCGCAAGCCCTGTTGCAGCTAACGTTTCGAACCGCAGGTATCCTTTCGGATCGTGCGACAGTATAGCGCTCGGTATAAGCGGACATCGTTGCGGCGAAGATCGGCAGAAGGGTCCGAGACTCGCTCAAACGGCCAGTTTCAAGCACTCCTCCAGCGTCTCCACCGCGAAGTCGCACTGCTCCCGCGTCACCACCAGCGGCGGGCACAGCCGGAGGGAGTTCTCGCCGGCGCCCAGCACCAGCAACCCGCGTTCGAAAGCCAGATCCACCACGCGGTCGCGAATCTGCGGCGCTTTCTCACGCGTCCGCTGGTCGCGCACCATCTCAATTCCAATCATCAAACCGAGCCCGCGCACCTGCCCCACCGCGGGGAACCGGGCCGGCCAATCGTCAATCCGGCCTCGGATGTGCGCGCCCATGCCGGCGGCGTTTTCCACCAGCCCTTCTTCCAGCAACGCGATGGTGGCCAGCGCGGCGGCGCAACAAACCGGGTTGCCTCCGAACGTGGAAGCGTGCGCCCCCGGCGGCCACGTCATCAGGTCGGCCCGCGCCACCGTGGCGCCCAGCGGCATGCCGCTGGCGATTCCCTTAGCCACCGCCAGAATGTCCGGCACCACGTCAAAATGCTCGGCCGCCCACATCTTTCCGGTGCGGCCCATGCCCGATTGCACCTCGTCGCAAACCAGAAGAATCCCATTCTGGCTGGCTACCCGGGCCAGCTCATCGAAGAACTTCTTCGGCGGCACCACGTACCCGCCTTCGCCCTGCACCACTTCCACCACAATGGCGGCGGTCTCCTCCGGCGGCGCGATGGTTTTGAGCAGCGTCTCCTCGATGTGCTTCACGCATTCCACCGCGCAGGTCTCCTCCTTCTGTCCGAAGGGGCAGCGGTAGCAGTTGGGGTAAGGCGCGTGCACCACCCCGGGAATCAGCGGACCGAAGCCCGCGCGCTGCACGCTCTTGCGCGCCGTCAGAGAGAGCGCGCCCATGGTGCGGCCGTGGAAAGCCCCAAAGAACGCGATGATCTTGTCGCGTCCGGTGGACCATCGCGCCAGCTTGATGCATCCTTCCACCGCCTCGGCGCCCGAGTTGCCGAACGACACGCGCCGCTCCACATCGCCCGGCGCGATCTCCGCCAGTTTCTCGGCCAGTGTGACCATCTCGTCGTAATAGAAATCGGTGCCCGACATGTGGATCAGGCGTGCGGCCTGCTTCTGGATGGCTTCCACCACGCGCGGATGGCAGTGCCCGGTGGCCACCACCGCAATACCCGCGTTGAAATCCAGGAAGCGGTTGCCGTCCACGTCCTGGACCATGGCGCCCGCGGCGCTCTCGACTACCAGCGGATACCCGCGCGTGTATGAAGACGACACCGCCCGCGCATCGCGCTCCATAACCGCCTTCGCCCGCGGCCCGGGCAGAGGACCGGCGATATGGGGCAGGTCGGTGCGGATCGCTTCCGAGGTCTTATTCATATAGAGACTCCTGTTGTGTTCTTGATCGGTTGAAGGGTTGAAGACCTGCACGCCGGGAAGGCGCGCGCCGCTAGTGCGGATGGGAACCTAGTCGGAGCCGAACAGCCCCGGGCGCGATGTGGAGGGCGTGCACTCCATGGCTACATTCTAATCCCAATTCGCATCAGCAGGGCGGACCCCCTGGCCCGCGCCCGGGTCCGCGCGGGTCCCCCTGGACCTGCTCTTTGGGGGCCACCATCCGCGCCGCAAAGCCCCGTCACTCCTTTCCAAACACCCGCGCGAAGATCTTGTCCACGTTGCGGAGCTGGCGTTCCAGCGAAAAAGCTTCGGCAATCTGTTCGGGTTTGAGAGTGGCACGGACCTCCGCGTCGCCTTCGATGGCCGCGCGAAAATCGCCTTCCTCTTCCCACGCGCGCATGGCGTGGGTCTGGACAATGCGGTACGCCTGCTCGCGCAGCATGCCCGCGGCCGCCAAGTCGAGCAGCACCTGGCCGGAGAAAACCAGCCCGCGGGTGAGGTCGAGATTGCGGCGCATGCGTTCCGGATAGACCATCAGCGTGTCCACCAGGCGGGTGGTCTTGTCGAGCAGGTAGTCGGCCAGAATCGTGGAATCGGGCAGAATCACCCGCTCCACCGAAGAATGCGAAATATCCCGCTCGTGCCAGAGGGCCACGTCTTCGAAGGCCGCCTGCACGTTGGCCCGGACCACCCTCGCCAGGCCGCAGATCTGCTCGCAGGTGACCGGGTTGCGTTTGTGCGGCATGGCCGAGCTGCCTTTTTGGCCGCGCGCAAAATATTCTTCCGCCTCGCGGACCTCGGTGCGCTGCAGGTGCCGCACTTCGAGCGCGATTTTCTCGCACAGCGCCGTGGCCAGCGCCAGAGCCGAAACAAAGTTGGCGTGGCGATCGCGCTGGATTACCTGCGACGTCACCGGCGCCGGCCGCAGGTTGAGCCGGGCGCAAATCAGTTCCTCCACCTCCGGGCCGATGTGCGCGAAGGTGCCCACCGCTCCCGAAGCTTTACCCACCCGCAGATCTTCCGCCGCGGCGCCCACGCGCGCCAGGTTGCGGCCGGTTTCCTCGTACCAAATCGCCAGCTTGAGACCGAAGGTGATGGGCTCGGCATGCACGCCATGAGTCCGCCCGATCTGCACGGCATGCTGGAATTCCAGGGCGCGGCGTTTCAGCACCGCCCGCAGCCCTTCCAAGCCGCGCAAAATAATCGCCGCAGCCTGTTGCAGTTGCAGCGCCTGCGCCGTATCCACCACGTCGTTCGACGTGAGGCCGTAATGCAGCCAGCGCGAGGCTTCCGCGTGCCCCGCGCCCGCCATGCGTTCCGCCACGGCGGTGGTGAAGGCGATCACGTCGTGCTTCACCTCTTTTTCAATCTCCAGAATGCGGGCCACGTCGAAACCGGCGTGCTGACGCAGCAACCGCGCCGCCTCGGCGGGCACCACCCCCAGCGAGCGAAGCGCTTCGGAGGCCGCCAGTTCCACTTCCAGCCACTGCTGGAATTTGTTCTGGTCGGTCCAGATCCGGCCCATTTCGGGCCGCGTGTATCGGGGAATCATAAGTTCAAAATTGAAAGACCGCCGACGGCGTATGTTGCGATGCGATCGCCAGCCGCGTGCGCAGGCCGCGCCCTTCCAGCGCTTGCTTGGCCATCATGTTCACGATGGCCGGATGATTGTTCTGTTGGCTGAGATGGCCCAGCACCAGTTGGCAAGTTGCCGCGTCCAGATCCTGCTCCAGGTAGTCCGACATCACCAGGTTCGAGAGATGCCCCACCCGGCTCATCACGCGCTGCTTCACGGCCCAGGGATACGGCCCCACCTTCAACATGTCCAGATCGTGGTTGGCTTCCAGCAGTAGCAGGTCCGTGCGGCGCAAGTGAAACTTGACGGACTCCGGAATGTAGCCCAGGTCGGTGGCGATGGCAATGCGCACGCCCTGCGCTTCAAACGCGAAGCCCACGGGGTCAATGGCATCGTGCGGGATGGTGAAGCTCTGCACTTCGATGTCGCCGATCTCGAGCGCGGCGCCCGCCTGAAACGGCTCCAGTCGCGGCGCCGTTTCACCCCAATCGATCGCCGGCGCGGTCAGGTGCGTCATGTGGATGGTGGCGCGGACTTTCTTGCTGCGAGCCAGCACCGGCAGCCCCGCAACGTGGTCGGAATGCTCATGCGTGATGAGAATCGCGTCCAGCCGTTCAAATACGCGTTCCGGATCTTCGCCTATCGAGGCCAGCCGCTTGCCGAGTTCCCTCATGCTCAGGCCGGCGTCCACCAGAACGCACGTGTTTTCGGTGGCCAGCAGGGCGGCGTTTCCGGAACTGCCGCTGGCCAGCACGCAGAACTTGACGATAGCAGCCTCCCCTGACTCTTCAGAATACACGAAAGGGGTAACCAAGGGCTTCGCCCTTGAAATCCCTCCGGGATTTGGAAGTCAGGAATCAGGAGTCTGAGTCTAATACGCTTGGTGTGGCTTTAACCGCTCAGCGTGGCCCGGGACCCACGGCAATTCGACGCTATGCCGTTACTTTTCAATGGACCCAGCATGGTTGTGGAAGTGCTATTGGAGACCGCATGAAGCGGCTTTTTATGGTCCTGCTCCTGGCTGGTGCGGCCGGCGCGTTCGCGCAGCCGGTCGAACCGGCCCAAGTCCTCTTCGATACGGCGGTCCGCGAAGAGGCGCAGGGCCGGTTCGAACGGGCCCGTCTGGCGCTCGTTACGTTGGCTAACACTTATTACGACAGCCCGCTTGCCAACAAGGCCAGAAGCGAAGTCTTCGCTCTGGACCTCTTTGTGGACGCCCGGGAGAAACAGCAGACCGGCCACGCCAAAGCGGCCTTCATCGCCTACCGCACCATGGCGCAGGTCTATCCGGAGAGCCCCCTGGCGCAACAGGCGGAGGCCAGCAGCCGCGCGCTCGAGCCGCAGAGCCGGGGACCGGTGGTCAGGTCCATTACCCATAGGCGCTAACTTAACGATTAAGGAAATGTAATCTGGGGGACCCGATGTCGTGATCGTTCCCGGAGGTCTGCCTCCAGTTGGTGCCACTGGCGCAGGATATTTTGCAGCGGGAGCGCC
>JBEKDA010000026.1:0-92284 GCA_050014595.1 Bryobacteraceae bacterium | reverse complement strand
CTAAAGCCCAACTTTCCGAGCAACCCTACGGCACGACTAAAGCCGTGCCCTGATACAAAGCCGAAGACCAAACCTCGCGTACCCCTACGCTCAGATTCCTGCGAATTTCGCCGGATCGGGAGCTCCGCCACTTTTATGTCGCACACCCACCGTACCGTCTCAGGCAGCATTTCTTACTGAAATGATATAGCTTATATAAGATATGCCTTCGGCCCCCGGAAGAATTCTGGTGGTAGACGACGAGCGGCCGCTGCTCCGCATGCTGAGCCTGTATCTGGGCCGCCTGGGTTACTCGGTGACCACGGCGGAAACCACGGATGCGGCCTGGAAGCTGGTGGAGGCCGGTCCGGCGGCCTTTACGGTAGCGGTGCTGGACGGCAGCATGTCCGGAATGAGCATGGATGATCTGGCATTGCGTATGCTCCGGACCGACCCGGCACTGCGCGTGCTGGCGGCGAGCGGGTATCCGGTGGACATGACAGCCCTCGCGGAGGCCGCTCCGGGGCGCGTGGACTTTCTGCAAAAGCCTTTCACTCCGGAAATGCTGGCTACCGCGTTGCGGGGGTTGCTTGGCGCGCAAGAAGAAAAGCTTTGAGCTAGGCAAAGAGATCAAGGCCATCGCGCGCGAGCGCGTCGGCCGCATTCCCTCGGCCAAGACCATTCAGCCGAAGGCTCTGCGCAAGAAACCCAAACACAAGAAGCCGCCGGAGGAAGAGTAGCGTGAGGGACCGAGCGTGTCTTTCGCCCCGTTCCGGGGCTCGCCAATTTGCAATGCCGACCCAGGGCTCGCGCCCTGGGCTATTCTCTGTCGCCCTGCGGGCTTCGGGAGCAGCCATTTTGGTTGCGGCGATGCTGCTCTTTGTGGCAGCGGTGGCGGGAGCGCAGACGGCGATTGATTTTTCGTACGCGGGATATGGCGGCGGAGGCGTGGCGCCGCCGGTGGTAGCAGCGGTAATCGTGGTGCGGCCGACTGGTGGCGACGACACCGGCTTGTTACAGGCGGCGATCGACCATGTGGCGGCGCTGCCACTGCGGGCAAACGGATTCCGCGGCGCGGTGCTGCTGCGCGCGGGGCGCTATCGCGTGGTCGGACGGCTGGAGATCCGATCGAGCGGTGTGGTGCTGCGCGGCCAGGGCGGCGCGGTCATTGTAGCGGCGGGCCAGGGACGCCGAACGCTGATTGAAGCCGGCGCCGCGGCGGACCCCGCGACCGGGCCGGCGGCGAACATCACCGATGAGACGGTGCCGGCGGGCGGGCGCGTGCTCACTCTGGACAACCTCGGCGGATTGCAGGCCGGCGGCCGCGTGGTGATTACCCGGCCGAGCATCGCGGCCTGGATTGCCGCGCTGAAGATGACCGGGCTCCCCGGCGCCTATGCAAACCAAAGGTTGGACTGGGCACCGGGCTCGCGCAACCTGGTTTGGGACCGCACCGTGACCACGGTGGATGCGGAACGGAACGAGATCACGGTGGATGCGCCGGTGACCACCGCGCTCGAACGGCGCTACGGCGGCGGCACGGTCGCCAAGTGGACCGCGGCAACGCCCGTGGCGCATATCGGGATTGAAGGGCTCACGTTCGAGAGCGAGTTCGATGCCGCCAATGCGCGCGACGAAGCACATTCGTGGATCGCGGTGATGCTGGACCGCGTGGAGGATGCCTGGGTGCGCCGCGTGGTGGCGAGGCACTTCGCGGGCTCGGCGGTGCGTGTGGGCGCGCGCGCGCGGCGCGTCACCATCGAAGCCTGCCGCAGCGAGAGGCCGGTTTCGGAACCGGGTGGCTACCGGCGGCAAAGCTTTCTGGTGGAGGGCCAGCAAGTGCTGGTGCGCCAATCGACGAGCGAGCAGGGGATGAACGATTTCGCCACCGGAATGCTGGCCGGCGGCCCCAACGTATTTCTGGATTCGACGGCCCAGGGAGCGCTGGGGCCCAGCGGGTCGTTCGAGAGTTGGGCATCGGGCGTGCTTTACGAGCGCGTGAAAATCGAGGGCGCCGGAATCCGGCTGACCAATGACAGCACGCGGGCGCAAGGCGCCGGATGGACGGCGGCCAACTCGGTGGTGTGGAATTGCGATGCCATAGAAATTGAGGCGCGCGGGCCGGATGGAGCGGAGAACGTGGTGGAGCGTTCTGCGAATCCGCTCTACGAAGCGCAATTGGCGAAGCGAACGGGAGCCAAACTCGCGCCGGTCGCGGCCTTGACCGATGATGCGTGGCCGCGCGTGGCGGAGTTCCACGCACCGAAGAACGCGGCTGCGGCTCCCGGTGCAACCCAGGCGGTCCAGATCATCCACGGCCGATTCGTAGTGGACGGGAAGACACTGTGGGGCGGCGTGGTGAATGAGGGCTGGTGGCGCGGGCAGGAAGTCCCGGCGGAGGCGCTCGAAGTGGGCGGCGTTTCGGTGACGCGCTTCGTGCCCGGACGGACCGGCCCGGGGCTGACGGAAGACCTGGCGGCTTTGGCGCAGCGCATGGTGTCGGACGGAACGCCGTTCTACCAGTCGATTCCGGGACTATGGTACGATCGCCGGCGCGACGAACACTCGACGGCGATGCGCGAGCGAGGCAACGTGTGGGCGCCGTTCTATGAAATGCCGTGGGCGCGCAGCGGCAGGGGCACGGCTTGGGACGGGTTGAGCCGGTTCGACCTCTCGCGCTTCAACCCCTGGTATTACGAGCGGACGAGCGAGTTCGCAAAGCTCTGCGACTCGCGCGGCCTGGTCTTCTATCACAACATCTATAACACGCATAACCTGCTGGAGATTCCACCGCACTGGGTGGATTATCCGTGGCGGCCCGCGAACAATGTCAATGACACGGGCCTGGCGGAGCCGCCGCCCATCGAGCCCGGGAATCACATCCACGTCGCCAACGAAGTCTACGACATCTCGAAGCCGGTGAGGCGCGCGCTGCACCGCGCCTTCATCCTGCATGAGCTGGACGAGTTGGCGGGCACGCGCAACATCTTCTTCTCGCTCGGGGCGCAGTTCGCCGGTCCGCTTTCGTTCCAGGAGTTCTTTCAGGACACGGTGGCGGAATGGGCGAAGGAGACCGGCCGCCCGGTGCGCGTCGAACTGGCTACCAGCAAAGACATCACCGACGCGATTCTGGCCGACCCGGCACGGGCGCGGCAAGTCGCGGTGATCGACATGCGATATTGGCAATACCGGCCGGATGGCACGTTGTGGGCGCCGCCGGGTGGGAAAAACCTGGCGTTCCGCGAAGCCATCACAGCGGATTTCAGCCGGGGCGCGGGCGATGCTCCTCCGGACACCACGCCGCAGCAGGTGTACCGGCAAGTGCGCGAGTATCACGACCGGTATCCGGACAAGGCCATCGTCGCCTGGAATAGCGGCGCTGGGCCGATTCCTATTTTGATGGCCGGTGGAGCGGAGGCGCTGATGCGCAATCCGTCGGGGGGGCAAGGGCAGGGGAAGACGGTCGACCGCACGCTGCTGGACGCCTTCGTGCGCGAGCACCTGGCGCGCAGCCTCATGAACATGCAGCCGCGCGATGGCATGACGGCCGAGACCGACACGACGTGGTGCCTGGCGGACGAGCGTGCTGAAACGGTGCTGGTGTACTCGCTCGCGGGAACGGCGGTGACGTTCACGCAGGCGCCGCAGGCAAGCTACACGGGGTTGTGGTTCGATCCGCGGACGGGCAAAATGCAGCCGGCGGAAGCGGTGTCACAGGTGATGGCGAAGCCGACGGCGGAAGCCTGGTTGTTGTTGCTGCAGGCGAAACGGTAGGGGCGGCAGCGATTCCCGGGCACGCGGATCGTGTCGTGGTGCGCCGTGCCTTAGGCGAGGACAACAAGTTCCGGACGGGCCGCACGAGGAGTGGGCTGAACCATATGAGGAGGCAATTCGTCCCACTTCCTTCCGTCCAGGATGCGGCCTGTTCTGGATTTGAAGACCCCACCCCATTGCTTAAAGAAGAACGGGACGTGGGCAGATCCGCACCGGTCTCGAAGCTCTCTGACCCACGCGGGATCCATCGGGCGCGCATGTGGCCCGGACTCGCCACCGACGATCACCCAGTCAATCCCGCGAAGTCTCAAGTTCCGAAGCCGGCCGAGAAGCGGCTCAATGCTGAGGAATTTGATGGCGGCGCCGGTTCTTCTCAGGTGCTCTACTCGAAAGAGGTAGTCTTCGTTTTCAACGCTCACACCCATCCATATCTGGGGTTGCCACTTCAGGATTGGGTTCAACTCCAGGAGCCGCTCAGAGCGCTTCGTGAGCACCTGGTATTGATGCCAGGGTGCTTGTGCCATCACGTCGAATACCCGCATGATGTACGGGGCTGGAACGTCGTCGTGGAACAGGTCACTCATGCTGTTGACAAACACACGGCGCGGTTGGCGCCAGCGCAACGGATGTTCGAGCATGTGCGGCTGCAGTGTGACACCGAAGCCGTTCCTGTAATTCACCTGTCCCATCGCCTGCAACCGATATGCGAGGTGCTCGGCATAGCAATACTTGCAGCCGGGGCTGATTTTGGAACACCCAGTCACGGGATTCCATGTGGCGTCCGTCCATTCGATGTGTGAACTGTTTGCCATTAAAGGCCCTGCCGTCTTCGATACTTCTCGAAAATGTCGACGACGATGTTATGGCCCGTTTCGTTCGGCGATGCAAAAAACAGGTAATAGATTGTAGCTCCGTGATCGTTCAGAAACGGCAACGGCTCAGGCACGAAGCGAAAGCCAGCCACTGCCTTCAGCCTGGTGCGGTACGCTTCGGCGATCTTGGCGTTGGCGTCCCCAAGTTTCACCTGGTCGTCGTCACCGAAGAGGGTTGCCTGTTTCGCGTAGATGGCCTCGCGCCAAGATTCATCCCCCCAGAACCTGTTCATGCGTTCGATCTGGCTTGGCAGGGCCCTTTCAGGATGGTGGAGCAAGACGTTCATGTTCATGTCCATCACCATGAAATTGACGAAGATCTCAACCGATTTCATGGCACCGGCCGCGGCCACTACTTCCCAAGCAATATCGATGCCGTACGGATCCAACAGGCAAAGGGCGCGCCGATAGTCCTCGCGCCTCGCCCCAGGCAGCAATTTGAGCAGGACATCATTGCAGTCGCCCTCGTGAACATGGACGTCGCTGCGGTCCGGCGCGTAGGTGCGAAGCTGTTCCACCCTGGCCGGATCGAGGTCGATGAAGTGGTACTCCCGAAACGGCGGAAGCGTGTTCAGCGCGTTCAGGGGACTTCCGGGCACGATGTCACCGGACGTCCTCGATTCGTGAAGTCCGTATCCCGCGAAGCCGTCGATGTAGAGATGGTAGAAGTTGTGGCGCGCGACGAGCATCGAATACGCCGGCATGTACTCGCGGATGATAGCGAGCTTGACCTCCGACCAAAGGCCGATCCTGTCCATTTCCGGCGGCATTCTTCTAAACAAAACTGTACCAAAATGTTCTGGGGATTGCATTGACGCAACGCGGAGACGATTGCCTTGTCGCAGTTAGGGGCGGGTTGCCGGCGACAAGATCGCCGGCGCTACCATCCCGTCTGCTCGGTGCGCGTGATGATCTCGTTTTGCAGGGCGGGGGTCAGGTCGCAGAAGTAGTCGCTGTAGCCGGCCACGCGCACGATCAGGTCGCGGTGCTTTTCGGGATCGGCTTGCGCTGCGCGCAGGGTTTCGGCGGTGACCACGTTGAACTGGATGTGGTGACCGTCCAGCTTGAAGTAGGCGCGGACCAGGTGGGCCATGTTGTCGAGGCCTTCGGGGCCTTCCACCAGCTTGGGCGTGAACTTCTGGTTTAAGAGCGTGCCGCCGGTGCGGGCGTGGTCCATTTTGGCGGCCGACTTGATGACCGCGGTGGGGCCGCGGCGGTCGGCGCCCTGCGCGGGCGAGATGCCGTCGGAGTGCGGCTCCCAGGCCTTGCGGCCGTCGGGCGTGGCGCCGGTCACCGAACCGAAATAGACGTGGCAGGTGGTGCTCAGGTAGTTCACGCGGTAATGGCCGCCTTTGGTGTTGGGGCGGCCGTTGATTTCATCGAAAAAGAGGTTGAAAACCTGCACCAGGATTTCGTCGGCATAGGGGTCGTCGTTGCCGTACTTGGGTGTCTTGTTCCAGAGCATCAGACGGGTCTTCTCGCCGCCTTCGAAATTGGCGCGCAAGGCCGCGAGAAGTTCATCCATGGAAAGATTTTGGTGGTCGAAGACGTGATACTTGAGGGCCGCCAGGCTGTCGGTCGTGGTGCCGGGCGCCACGCCCATGATGTAAGTGGAATTGTAGCGCGGGCCGCCATCGTTATAGTCACCGCCCTTCGAGATGCAATCGTCAACCAGTAAGGACAGATAGGGCGCGGGCATATTACGGGCATACAGGCGCTCAATGATATTGTTGCCGCGAATCTTGACGTCCACCAGGTAATGTAACTGGCGCTTGAAAGCGGCCAGCAGGTCGTTATAAGTCTGGAAGGCGCGCGGGTCGCCGGATTCGATGCCGACCTGCTTGCCGGTGCGCGCGTCGAAACCGTTGGTGAGAGTGAGCTCGAGAACTTTGGGCAGGTTGAAATAGCCCGTGAGGATGTAGGCTTCCTTTCCGAAGGCGCCGGTCTCCACACAGCCGGAAGTGCCGCCGGCGCGCGCGTCTTCGATGGACTTACCCTGCCGCAACAGTTCTTCCACCACCATATCGGCGTTGAAAATGGAGGGCTGGCCCCAACCTTTGCGCACGATTTCCAGGCCGCGCTTCAGGAAGCGGTCGGGACTCTTCTTACTCAATTGCAGATTGGAAGAGGGCTGCAGCAGGCGCATCTCATCGATGACATCGAGGACTAAGTAAGTAAGATCGTTAACGGCCGAGGAGCCGTCGGATTTCAGGCCACCGGTGTTGATGTTACAGAAATCGGTGTAAGTGCCGCTTTCGGCGGCGGTGACTCCCACTTTGGGCGGCGCCGGCTGGTTGTTGAACTTCACCCAGAAACAACCGAGCAGCTCGCGCGCTTGCTCGCGGGTGAGGGTGCCCCCGTCGAGATCGCGCTGGTAGAAGGGATAGAGGTGCTGGTCGAGATGGCCGGGGTTGAAGGAGTCCCAGGTGTTCAGCTCGGTGATGACGCTGAGGTGCGTGAACCAGTAGGCCTGTATGGCTTCCCAGAAATTGCGCGGGGCGTGCGCGGGCACGTGGCGGCAGACGGCGGCGATTGTTTCGAGCTCAGCCTTGCGCCGCGGATTGGTTTCGGCGGCGGCGAGCGATTCGGCCTTTTCGGCGTGGCGCTCGGCGAAGCGGATGACGGCATCGGCGGCGATCGACATGGCGCGCAGTTGCTGCTGCTTGTCGTAAGCGCGCGGATCGTTGAAGAAGTCGAGGCGGGCGATACTTTCGGCGACTTCGCGTTTCAGGTCGAGCAGGCCTTTGCGATAAATGATGTCGCCCAGGACGGTGTGACCGGGAGCGCGCTGCTCCATGAATTCGGTGAAGATGCCGGCCTCATAGGCGTCCTTCCATTCGGGCGTCATCTCGGCGAACATGCGGTCGCGCATGCTGTGCCCTTGCCAGTAGGGGATGATCTCCTCCCGCTGGATGCGGCGGGCCTCTTCATCGACGCAGTAGGAAATCTTTTCGCGCGTGTGGAGGATCCGGAAGTCTTCGAGCGAGTGGCAACAGAGCTCGGGATAAGTGGGCGTGCCTTTGGGCCGGGGCCCGCGTTCGCCGACGATCAGCTCTTGGGGACCGATGTAGATAGTGCGGCGTTCGAGGATGTACTGGAGCGAGGCGGCGCGCAGCATGGGCGGGGAGAGCGGCGCGGCCTGCCGGTAAAACTCGGTGAGCAGCGCGGCGCGTTCGAGCGAGAGCCACGGCTTGGTGTCCAGGCTTGCCTGGCGTAATTGAGCGACTCGTTCCGTCATATTCAGCCTCGTAGGGTCACGTTCAATCCGGCGTGCGTCAACGCATCGCGAAAGGGCGCGAGATCGGCCGCCGCCGGCTGCGGCGTGTCAGGGAGCTTGTAGGGCAAACCCAGGCGCCGGTACTTGTCGGCGCCGATGCGGTGGTAAGGGAGCAGTTCGATGGCCGGGGGGCGCAGGCGGCTCAAGTATTCCACGAATCCGCCGATGTCTTCGGTGGAATCGTTGACGCCGGGGATTACCGGGATGCGCACGGTGAGCGGACGCCGATCGGCCACCAGTTGTTCGAGGTTGCGCAGGATCAAATCGTTGGAAACGCCGGTGTATTCGAGGTGCTTCGCCGGGTCGACGCATTTGAGGTCGAAGAGCACCAGACCGGCCTGGCACGCGGCCTGCCGGAAGATGGCCGGCTGGGCGAAGCCGCAGGTTTCAAGGGCAGTGGAGATGCCGCGTTCGCGGCAGGCCGCCAGAAAGGAAGTGACGAAGACCGGCTGAGACAGGGGCTCGCCGCCGGAGAGCGTGACACCGCCGCCGGATTCGTCGAAGAAAACGACGTCCTTTTCGACCTCCGCGATCAATTCGTCCAAGGTGTAGCGCTGACCGGCGATCTGGCGAGCCTCGGCCATGCAGACCGTGGTGCAGGTACCGCACAGAGTACAGGCGGCGGAAGTGTACACCACGCCGCCGACTTCGGTGATGGCGTGCTCGGGGCAAATGGCGGCGCATTCCAGGCAGTGGCGGCAGCGCTCCGTGAAGTAGAGGCGGTCGGGCAGGAAGCTCTGGCTTTCGGGGTTGTGGCACCACCAGCAGGAAAGGGGGCAACCTTTGAAGAAGACCACCGTGCGGATGCCCGGCCCGTCATGCGTGGCGAAGCGCATGATATTGAAAACAAATGCGGTTAGGCCCTGCACGCCGGGCTCCCCTCGCCGTTCTGGCACCATTGCGACCATTTTTATACAAATAGGCCTAAAAACCTGTAATTAGTATGGCATGGTGTCAGCGGTTACACAAGGCGGAGGGGCGGCCTGAGATGGCCTGTAGGGCCTGGTTTACGATGAGATGCCGGGCGAATCCACTCAATGGCCCGCGGAGGCACGCAAGGCCTTGGCGTCTGGAGCGGTGAAATGCAGGAAGCCTGACGCGGCGTCGCGCAGATCGCGACGGTCGAACTGCGGCTTCATGATCCCGGAGGGGCTGTGCTTCATGCCCAACAGGTGGCCGATCTCGTGGGCCATCACGTACCCCAGGACCAGAGAAACGGACTGGCCGTCGCCCTCCGCGAATTTCTTTACGGGCTCGTAGAAGGCATAGGAAACCACGCCCCGCTCGCCCTTGGGACTCACTGCGTAGCCCAGGGCCTCGCGCGACTCCAGGCCGTGTTCCAGTGCAGGCGGCACGACCTTCGCCTGCAGATAGGTCCCGGCCGGTGGCAGGGTGCAGTGTTCGGACGGGTTCTCAGACACGCGGCACACACTCCACTTCGTATCCACGCCCACTTCCCGGAAAGCCTCGCGGGCGGTATCGGCGGCGGATTTCAAAACCGCCGCGGGCACGCCGGCTTCGTCGAAGATCACCACCGCGACCTGTTCCTGTGCGCCGTAGCAAGCCCCCGCCACCGCCATCCAAGCCATCAACGCCGCCAATTTCCGTGTGTTCATTGCGCTGCTCCTGGCCCGAACGCGCAAGAAGCTGGAAATCGGGGCAAAAATTGCGGATAATCGGAGCCGGATCTCAGGACCGCCGGAAAGGTTGGCTGGTGTGGTGGACGCTCGCGGAGAAGTCACTGAGCTGCTGGCCGAGTTGAAGCTCGGCCGGAAGGACGCACTCGACCGGCTGATGCCGCTGGTTTACCGGGAGTTGCGCCGTATCGCCGGCAACCAGATGCGGGACGAGCGGGTGGGCACACGCTGCAACCCACGGCGCTTGTGCACGAAGCTTTCCTCCGCCTGGTGGACCAGAGCCGGGCCGACTGGCAGAACCGGGCGCAATTCCTGGGCGTGGCAGCCCAACTGATGCGCCGGTTGCTGGTGGATCACGCGCGGAAACGCCACGCCGCCAAACGCGGCATTCCGGTCACGCTGAACGAAGAGATCTTGCAGCGGAATCCCGGCGCCGATCAGACCGAGGAAATCCTGGCGGTGGACGAAGTTCTGGCCCGGCTCAATGAACTAGATCCACGGCAGGCCCGCGTGGTGGAACTGCGCTACTTCGGCGGGCTATCGGTCGAAGAAACGGCAGACGCCATGAGCATTGCCACGCGCACGGTCAAGCTCGACTGGGCCATGGCCAAGGGGTGGATGCAATCCCAGTTGAGTCCGCGAGGACAGCGATGACACCGGAGCGATGGTCCCGAATCAAGGAAGTCTTCGCCGCTGCGTTGGAGACTCCCGAATCTGAACGGCCTCGGTTCCTGGAGTCAGCCTGCGTCGGGGACCCGGACCTACGCGCTGAAGTGGAGCGGTTGCTGGCAGGGAACGAAGAGCCGAGTTGGCAGAGTCCGGCTGCGAAATTGTTCGCGGTCGCAGCCGAACTGGCGCCCGGCGACACGGTAGCCCAATACCGCATCGAAGCCAGACTCGGCGAAGGTGGCATGGGCGTGGTCTACAGAGCCAAGGACACGCGCCTGGGCCGTGACGTCGCCCTCAAATTCATCAAGGCCCAATTCAGCCGCCATTGGGAGCGCGAGGCGCGCGCGGTGGCGGCGTTGAACCATCCCCACATCGCCACGCTCTATGAAGTCGGCGAGCACGAAGGTTCGCCGTACCTCGCTATGGAGTGGGTCGACGGCCGGCCGCTCAAAGGTCCGCTTCCGGTGAAGCAGGCAATCGAGTACGGGATTCAGATAGCCGATGCCCTGGCAGCGGCGCACGCGGCGGGCATCGTGCATTGCGACCTGAAGCCAGGCAACATTCTGGTGACGCAGAAGGGGTCGGTCAAGGTGCTGGATTTCGGGCTGGCGAAACTGGCTGAGCCGGAGGGCGCGGCGGCATCCACTCAGACCGTCGGGCTGGCAGGCACGCCGGGCTACATGGCGCCCGAGCAGATCGAAGGCAAGCCCGCCGACGCGCGCAGCGACATCTTCGCCTTCGGCTGCATCCTGTACGAACTGCTGAGCGGCCGCCGGGCGTTTCCGGGCGAGACCATCACCGCCGCGCTGACCGCCGTTGCCACGACGGAACCGAAACTGCTGGACGGAGTGCCGGAGGAAGTCGATAAGCTGATCCGCCGCTGCTTGCGCAAGGACCCGGAGAGCCGTTTCCAGCACATCGACGACGCGCGGATCATGCTGGAAGAGCTTCGGGCAGGCGCCGGAGCGCCGGTCGCTGTCGAACCGGCGCGCAGCGTTTCCAGTGGTGAGCACATCGGCCGAATCACGCGACACCGCAAAGCCGCGGGGTTCTCACTGCTGGCGGTCGCGCTGGCGGCAGCGGGGCTGTTCTTCTACTCCAGGCAGGCTCCGGCGTTGACCGACAAAGACACCATCTTGCTGGCGGATTTCGTCAATACCACCGGCGACGCGGTCTTTGACGACGCGCTCAAGCAGGGGCTGGCGGCGCAACTTGAACAGTCGCCCTTCCTGAGTATTCTGGCCGACGAGCGCATCCGCGAGACCCTGCGTTTCATGGGCCGCCCGCCCGAGGATCGCATCACCAACGAAATCGGCCGCGAGATTTGCCAGCGGCAGGGAGTCAAAGCGTTGATCGAGGGATCGATTTCCGCGCTCGGCAGCCATTACGTTCTGACACTTGAGGCGGTTAACGCCGCCAGCAGCGAGGCCATCGCCCGCGTGCAGGTGGAGGCCGAAAGCAAGGAGCGGGTTCTGCACGCGCTGGGAGGCGCGGCCACCCAACTGCGCCGGAAGCTCGGAGAATCGCTGGCCTCGATTCAGAAATACGATGCGTCGCTTCAACAGGTCACCACCTCGTCGCTGGAGGCCCTCAAGGCCTACTCCCTGGCTCGGCAGAAGAATTTTGCGAACGACAGTCGGGGCGCCATCCCGTACGCTCGGCGAGCTATCGAATTGGACCCGAACTTCGCCATGGCACACCTCGCGCTTTCGACCTTTTATTCCAATCTCGGAGAGTCGGAGCTCAGTGACGAATCTGCGCGCAAAGCATTCGAGCTTCGCGACCGCACCAGCGAACTGGAACGGCTGATCATCGAGGAATGGTATTATCGTGTGGTCACGGGAGAAACGGATCGGGCGATTGAGACGTTGGAAACCGCGACTCAGACATATCCGCGGTCCGGCACCGCGTGGAGCCACCTTGGCTTAGCGTATGCCGGTACCGGGCAATACGATAAAGCTTTAGCGGCGGATCGCGAAAGCCTCCGGTTGCTCCCAAGCGCTATAGCTAACTTGAATCTGGCGTCTAGATTCGTTGCACTCAATCGGTTGGCCGAGGCGAAAGAGGTGTGTGTTCAGGCAGCCGCACAAAAGATGGATTCCATCGGTTGTCATTACTTCCTCTACGTGGTCGCTTTCCTAAACGGGGAGACCGCTGAGATGAAGCGGCAGCTCGAATGGGCGAGCGCCCAGCCCGACCAGACAATTGCCTTGAACTACCAAGCCTACGCGGCGTCGTTCCAGGGTCAGATGCGGCGCGAGCGCGAATTCGCCCAGCGCTGGATGGAGATCCAGCTAAGCCGCAATTCCAAGGATATAGCCGCGTACACCATGGCTGTCCTGGCCTCGGACGAAGCCGTGCTGGGCCAGTGCAGGCAGGCTGGAGACGACAACCGGAGGGCATTGGAACTGGCGCACGCGGCGCCCACACTGATGGATGTTGTGCTCGCTTCGGCTCTTTGTGGCGATGCCGGCCGGACGCTGGCAACTGCCGGCGAGTTGGCGAAGCTTTACCCCAAGGACACCAGGCTGAATCAGGCGTGGCTCCCCTCTCTTCGTGCCCTGGCGGACATCCGTCGCAACCACGCGACAACCGCCATCCAGGATCTGCGCGTAGCCAATCCCTACGGCGGCGCCAGGGGCCTTCTTCTGATCTATTGTCGCGGCGAGGTGTACCTGGGACTGCACATGGGCGCCGAGGCGGCGGCGCAGTTTCAGGAGATTCTGGATCGCCGGGGCTGGGCGCCATTCAACAACGTTTATCCCTTGGCCCATCTCGGGCTGGCGCGCGCCGCGGCGCTCACCGGCGATGTGGCCAAGAGCCGCAAGGCCTACCAGGACTTTTTCGCGTTGTGGAAAGATGCCGACGCGGATCTGCCCGTCCTGCTGGAAGCCCGGCGCGAATACGAGAAACTGCGCGCGTCAAATTGATAGCGGCGGTTTCAGCACCTCGAGAATTACTCCACGCGCAGCATCACTACGCCGTGAGAGGGCACGTTCACGGAGTATTCGGTTGCGGCGTTAGTGATGTCGCGGTGAGCCCAGAGGTCGCGGACCTTGGGATTCTCGGCGGTGATGCCGACGTCGGACCATTTCACCGTGATGCGGGCGGTGTCCAGACTGCGGTTGAAGAGGCCGACCGCGACGCCTTTGGCCAGCGGCTTCTTCCAGAGTTCCAGGGTGTAGCCCTCGGGACCGATCTGGCTGACGCGCGTGCCCTGAATGCCGGCGGGGTCCTGGTCGATGGCGATTACTTCCTTGTTGAGCAGGATGTCCGCGATGTAGTCGGGCATGGTGCGGATATCATGGCCGGCCAGCAGCGGAGCGGCCAGCATGGACCACAGGCTCATGTGGGTGCGGTATTCGGTGGAGGTCATGCCGCCGTTGCCGATTTCGAGCATGTCGGGGTCGTTCCAGTGGCCGGGGCCGGCGAATTTCTCGCGGCCGACTTGCTGGTCGAAGCCGATGCGCGACATGGAATTCCAGTTGTCGCTGATATCGCCGGTGGTGCGCCAGAGGTTGCCGCCGGCATCGGCGCCCCACTCGCCCACGTTGAGCCAGCCGTACTGGCAGAGGCTGAAAATAATGTCGCGGCCGGTCGCGCGCAGGGCCAGCGCCATCTTCTGATACGCGGAGGGGTGCTCAGCGCCCTGGTAGACCTGGTTGCCGCTGCACCAATCGTATTTCAGATAGTCGATGCCCCAGGCGGCCCAGGTTTTGGCATCCTGCTCTTCGTGACCGTAGGTGGCTTCGTATCCGGCGCAGGTTCTGGGGCCGGGTCCGGAATAGATGCCGAGTTTGAGGCCCTTGGAATGGACGTAGTCGGCGAGGGCTTTCATGTCGGGGAATTTTTCGTTGGTGAGGATATTGCCGGCTGTATCGCGGCCGGGCACCCAGGCGCCATCGACCATGCGGCCTTTTTCCCAAGTGTCGTCGATGTTGACGTAGATGTAGCCGGCGTCGCGCATGCCGGAGGAAGCGATGGCGTCGGCCATCTCGCGGACGGATTTGTCATCGACGCGACCGGCGAACTTGTTCCAACTGTTCCAACCCATGGGAGGAGTTTTGGCAAGACCGTTGGGGGGGATGGGCTTGAACGGCGGGAAGGGCGGATGCGGGTTGGTGGCGTGAAAGACCGTGCCGGAGCTGATCTTCTTGAGGATCATGGGAGCGGGCGGACCGCCGCGTCCACCGCCGCCGGCGCCGCCGCGTCCGCCACGGCCGGCCTGCTGCGCGGCCGCGATGGCTTCATCGAGGGCGGCCTGCTCGGGGCTGGCGACGCGAGTGGCTTGCGCGGTGACGGATGTTTGAGGTCCGCGTCCGCCGCGAGCGCCTGGCTGGCCCATCACCGGGGTGAGGGTCAACTGATCGCCTTCGAGGGCGCCGGTGTAGTTGGCGATGCGCGGAGGGATAGTGCTGTGATCGTCGGAGGTCTGGAACGTAATTTCGCCGCCATTGATGGAGCCGTTGACGATGTCGAGAACTTGTTGCGGCGTGATCCAGGAGCCGGTGAACTTAGTGCCGTCTACTTTAAAGACGAAGCTGTTGACGATGGGGGGGCCGGGTTGGCCACCGCGTCCGCCGCGGCCGGCTTGCTCGAACTGCCAGGTGCCGGCGAGGTCGGCGGCAGGGGCGAGGGCGGAGAGAAGAAGCACGCAGGATGCGAGTTTGAACATGGCTGATCCTAAAAGTGGTTTGAGAAACGCCTACAGTTTATCACCCGGTACGGGGTGAAAGCGTTTGCAGGAGCGGGCTTTCGAGCGGCCAGGAGGCCGGTCCCACAACATTCGCGGAACGGGACACCGCTCCCTCACGGTCGAGCGACAAGTCGCGGCTCGCATGGGGGCCACCAGCGTGAGCGACGGATTGCGCAAACGCACCAAACCAGCCGGTCAGAGAACTAGGGCACTGTAGAATCGTCGCGCGCTGCGAAGAATTCAAAGGGGTGTAATACGATCTACCAGCGCTGATGAACCAGCGGACGGATGCTGCTGTTGTACAGAGTCTCGATGGCGCGCATGGCCTCGACGGACAACGGCGGCAGATCGGCGGCGGCGCAGTTGTCGGCGGCTTGCGACGGGCGTTTGGCGCCGGGAATGGCGCAGGTGACGGCGTCGAACATCAGGATCCAGCGCAGAGCGAATTGCGCCATGGTGATGCCGGGCGGCACGAGGCGGCGGATTTCTTCCACGGCGCGGAGCGCGGTCGAGTAGTCGACGCCGGAAAAGGTCTCGCCGACGTCGAAGGCTTCGCCGTGACGATTGAAGTTGCGATGATCGTCGGCGGCGAACACGGAAGCGGCCGACATCTTGCCGGTCAGCATGCCGCTGGCCAGCGGAACGCGTGCCAGGATGCCGACCTGCCTTTTCAGGGCCTGCTCGAAGAACAGCGCGGCCGGACGCAGGCGGAAGCAGTTGAAGACGATCTGCACCGTCTGCATGCCGGGGAATTCGATGGCCTTGAGGGCTTCTTCGACGCGCTCGACGCTGACGCCGTAATAGCGGATCTTACCGGCCTCCACCAGGCGGTCGAGCGCGCCGAAGACTTCGGGCTGGTAATAGACATCGGTGGGCGGGCAGTGGAGTTGCAGCAGGTCGAGCGAATCGGTGGCAAGGTTCTTGAGACTGTCCTCGACAAAGCCGGTGAGGTTATGCTGGTTGTAGCCGGCGGCGGTGTGCGGCGAGAGGCGGCGGCCAGCCTTGGTGGCGATGACGATTTCTTCTTTGCGCTCGCGCTTCAGTTTAGCGATGAGTTGTTCGCTGTGACCCATGCCATAGACGTCGGCGGTATCGATGAAGTTGACGCCGCAATCGATGGCCTTGTGGAGCGCGGCGAGCGATTCGGAATCGTCGACGGGCCCCCATGCGCCGCCGATGGCCCATGCGCCAAAGCTGATCTCGGAAACCTTCCAGGGGGTACGGCCTAGCGTTCGGTATTTCATAAGTTCTCTTTTGACGATGGCTAAAGTCTCTTTTCACCGCAGAGACGCAGAGACGCTGAGAAGAAAGACTGAGAAATCGGAGAGTTATTCCAAGTCCTGCTCTGCCTTCCCTGCGAGCACCCTGCGGGAATCGAGATGCTTATTTCTCTCTCGGTTTTCTCAGCGTCTCAGCGTCTCGGCGGTGAAGCTTTTCTCTGGTTGGCATTTTCTCACGCCACTTGCAGCGTGACCGTCGCTACCGACATGGCGGGGAGCGTAATCCTGATGCGATCGGCTTCCACGGCCACGTCGTGTTTTCTGATGGTCACGCGGTCCGGATTGTCGAAGCCGTTGAATGCGTTGATGTCGGCATCGTGCAGGATCTGCGCCGTGCCGTTCCTGGCGGCGGCGCCGCGGATGGCGCAATCGACTTCCATGTCGACATCGTGGCGCGGGTTGACGAAGCTGATCACCATTTGAGAACCCTGGCGCGACGCGGAAACCGAAAGCTCGGGCGGTGGAGCCGGCTGCCCGCCGCGACCCCCGCCGCCGCGGCCAAAGCCCTGCGCGGGGAGCGCCGAGCCGTCGTACTCCACGCGCAGCGCCTGCTTGGAGCGGTGCGGCTTGAACAACATGAAGGCATAGTAGGTGGTGGTGCGGACGCAGTTCCCGCCTTCCGGGCCGTCGGTGAGAAGGACCGATTGCAGCACGTTGATCAACTGCGCGATGTTGCACATGAACAGCTTGTCGGCCTGGCGGTTGAAAATGTTGAGACCCAGGCCGGCAGCCACGGCGCTGCGCATGGAAGACTGCTGCCACAGGCGGCCGCGCGAATTGTCGCGCAACTGGTCCCACACGCCCCACTCATCCAGGATGAGTCCGATCTGGCGGTTGGGGTCGTAGCCGTCGAGCAGCGTGCGCTGGTGGATCAGCGACTGCTCGACGCGCGGGAACAGGTTGAGCTGCGTGTACATGTTCTCGGGCGTGAACTCGACGGGGTCGTTCGAGCCGCCTTCGTAATAGTGCATGGAGAAGCCGTTGGGGCGCGGACCGTTGCCGATCGAGTCCATGAACCCGCGGGTCCAGTTGGAATCGTCGCCGGAGGGACCGCAGCCCACCAGGTAGACGGAGTTATCGCGGTCCTGGTCGCCAACCAGCCGTGCGAAGGTGGCGTAGCGGCGGAATTCGGCGGCGGCGGCCTGCGGCAGGAAGTTGCCGCCGCAGCCCCACAGTTCGTTGCCGATGCCCCAATAGCGGACGCGGAAGGGTTCCGGCGATCCATTGGCGGCGCGTTCCTCGGAGAGCGCAGTGCCCTTGGGGAAATTGCAATATTCGATCCAGTCGCGGACTTCCTGCGGGGAACCGGTGCCCACATTGGCGGCGAGATAGGGTTGCGAGCCGATCAGTTTGCAAAAGCCGAGGAATTCGTGCGTGCCGAAGCTGTTATCCTCGACGTATTTTCCCCAGTTGACGTTGACGCGCCGGGGCCGCTTTTCGGCGGGGCCAATGCCTTCGCGCCAGTGGTAATCGTCGGCGAAGCAGCCGCCCGGCCAGCGCAGCACGGGGACGCCGAGTTCCTTCAGGTAGTCGACGGTGGCCTTGCGGAAGCCATCGATATTCTCGATCGGCGATTTCTTGCCGACCCAGATGCCGCCGTAGGTGCACGATCCCAGGTGCTCGGCGAAGTGGGAATGGAATTCGGGCCGTACGGTCCCGATTTCGCTATCGGCGTGAACCACCGCCTTCTTGGCGGCGGTGGTGTTCGAGAAAATGGACCGCGGCAGCAGAGCGGCCAAAGAGACGGCCGCGCCGGCGCGCGCGAACTGGCGGCGAGTGAAATTGAGAGGCATGGGTGAATCTCCGGTACGAATGGGCAAAAAATGCCACTTCGTATGATAGCGCTTTCAGGAGGCGGGGCCGGGCTTACAAATCAGTGACGGTGGAAGCGGTACCCCAGGTGCGGTAAGAGCCTTTGCCGCCGGCCGTTCGGGATGAACCGGCCTCCCCGGGAGTGGCCTGACGGAAGTACAGAGCCAGAATCACGCCTTCGTCGTAGTCGATGGCGCGGGCATACTGACGGATGTAGCTGGTAGCGTAAATGCCACCGGGCAACTTGCGAAACTCGCCCTGCTCGATGGCCTCAAGGGCGCGAATCCCGATTTTCGTCGAATCGGAAATCTGCTTCAGTGAGATGCCGCGATTGCGGCGGACCGTGGCAAGGCCTAGTGCGCTGTTGTCGTCAGTCATGTGCCATCCGTTTGTGGCTCGCCAGCCGAGAATTCTTTGGCTAGTATTAAAGAACACACTATAACACTACTTACGCCTCTGATAAACTCTTTTTTTATGGGTATTTGCCGTCGAGAATTCGGCGCGTGCATGCTGGGCGGCCTGGCCGCCCGGTGGCTGCCGGCCGCTTCCCCCCGTACTCGACTGATAGTACTGGTACTTGCGGAAAACATGCGGGCTGATTCGCTCGATCCAGGCAATCCACAGTTCGCGCCCGGCGGATTTCGCCGGTTGCTCGAAAAGGGCGCCTGGTTTCCCGATTGCCGGCACCTTTCGAGCACCTTCTCGGCCTGCGGCATCGCCAACCTGGCGACCGGCGCGTGGCCTTCGCAACATGGGATCGTCGCCGATTCCTGGTATGATCGCGCCGCCGGGCGGGCCGTCGCGGCCTCCGACGAAGATCTGCTGGCGACCACGCTCGGCGCGCAAGCGGTTGCCGCCGGCGCACGGGTTTCGGTAGTGGCCCTCACGCGCGCCCACGCGGCGCTGTTCGGCGGCACGCGCGGCGCGCGCTTATTCTTCCTGGATGAGCGCGGCCGGTTCACAGCGTCGGGTGTGGCGCCCGACTGGCTCGATTCCTACAACCGATCCAAACCGCCGGAGGCGGCGCGCGGAGCCGCCTGGATGGCCGTCAATGCCGCGCCCGATGCGCCGCCGCTGCGCACGCTGACCTTCGATGGCGAGCGGCCGCAGGAATTCCTCTGGCTGTACAAGGCTTCCCCATTCGGCCAGGCGGCACTGTTTGATTTCGCCGGCGAATTGGCGGGGCGCGACAAGCTGGGGCAGGGTGACGACCCGGATTTGTTGTGCATCCTGGACGGCTCCGCCGCGCTGCTCGGTTATGAGACCGGCGGAGGCTCGCCGCTGATGAGCCAGATGGTGCTGCAGCTCGACCGCCGCGTGGAGACGCTGCTGAATCAGCTCTCGCACGCCGTGGGAGAGAACGGATTCAACCTGGTGCTGTCGGCGGCGCACGGCGCTCCGCCGGAGCCTCCGCCGGCGGCGCGGCCTCGCATGGCCGTGGCCGGCGAAGCCATCGCTCAGGCGGTGGAAAGCGGAATCAAGGCCGCCGGCAGCCACGTCGAGAAGTACG
Organism: Bryobacteraceae bacterium; assembly: GCA_050014595.1. Lineage (GTDB taxonomy): Bacteria > Acidobacteriota > Terriglobia > Bryobacterales > Bryobacteraceae > PALSA-129. The sequence goes on along the minus strand of JBEKDA010000026.1, from coordinate 72,778 downwards.
TGTATCCGTTCCTGTATCTGAAAGGCGGCGAAGGCGACCCGGAGAATTTTCGTCTGCTGGCCGCGCGCGCCGCGATGGAACAGCCCGCCGTGGCCGGCTTCTACACCGCGCGCGGCGCCTGCTCCACGCACGACGAGTGGGAGCGACGGTTCCGCAACAGCTTCCACATGAAGCGGTCGGGAGACGTGATGCTGAGTTACCGGCCGGAATACGTGGAGGATTTCGGGGCGGGGCGGGGCGTCTCATACGGCTCGCTTTACAACTACGACGCGCGCGTGCCGCTTTGCTTTTATGGCCCACAATTCCGCGCGGGCGTGTTCGAATCTCCGGTGGAGGCCGTGGACGTGGCGCCCACGCTGGCGCGCGTGATGGGGATCGCCGAGCCATCGACCGCCGCCGGCCGCGTGCTGGGTGAGGCGCTGGCTCTATGAGCAGGCTCGCGACTTCCTTCTGCGGCATCGCGCTGCGGAACCCCGTGATTGCGGCCTCCGGCACCTTCGGCTATGGCCTGGAGTTCGCGAAGCAGGTGGATCTGGATTCGTTGGGCGGCCTGGTGGTGAAGGGCCTGTCGCGAGAGCCCATCGAAGGCAACCCCGCGCCGCGCCTCTATGAAACCGAGGCCGGCATGATCAATTCCATCGGCCTGCAAAACGTGGGAGTGCGCGCCTTCGTCGCCGAAAAACTGCCCGCGCTGGCGAAACTGCGGACGGCGGTCTTTGCCAACGTTTTCGGATACCAGACGGAAGACTACGTTGAAGTGGCGCGCGTTCTGGAAGACCACGAGGGCCTGGCCGGGTACGAACTCAACGTTTCCTGCCCCAACACCAAACATGGCGGGATCTACTTTTCCAGCGACCCGTGGCTGCTGGGTGAAGTGGTCTCGGCGGTAAAGCGGGTGGCGCGCCGGCCGCTGATGGTGAAGCTATCGCCCAACGTGGGCGCCATCGAGCCGCTGGCGCGCGCGGCGGAAGAGAGCGGCGCCGACGCTCTCTCGCTGGTGAATACGTTCGTGGCGCTGGCGATTGACGCGCACACGCGGCGGCCGCGCATCGGGGCGGGTTTTGGCGGGCTGTCGGGGCCGGCCATCAAACCGATCGCGTTGCGGCTGGTGTGCCAAGCGGCGCGGAGCGTCAAGATTCCCGTCATCGGTCTCGGCGGCATCGCTACCGGGGAGGATGCGGCCGAGTTTCTGATCGCCGGGGCTTCCGCGGTGCAAGTGGGGACAGCCACGTTCTGGGACCCGCAATCGCCGGCGCGGATCGCGCGCGAATTGGGCGAGTTTCTGGAGCGCGAGGGGATAGGGAACGTGAGGGAAATCGTCGGGACGTTGGAGATGTAAATCGGACAGACCATCGGGTTTCGTGGTCTGTCATGTCTCTCTGAGCCCCAACTGCCTGACAGACGACAAAACCCGATCGTCTGTCCCACCGTAGATGCCGTCGAAATCGGCGAAGAAACACTCCACGGCCAGGGCCGGCTCAGAAGCCCGCAGGAATTGCGCGGCAGTTTGCAGGTCGGCGGTCTGCGTTTCCACCGGCGCGCCCGGGTAGGCGCCGCAATCGCTGTGGGCGAACATCCATACGCGCGCGGAGCGGTGCAGGCGCATCGATGTTCGCACCATGCGGAGCACGAAATCGCGGTCGGCTTCGGCGTCGGGAGCGGCCAGGGCTTTGGCGGAGCCGGGGATCTTGATCTGGTCGTAGGCGAGGATGGCGCGGCGCTTCAGGAACTTGCGGACGGCCAGGTCGAAGCGGGCGTCGAAGCAGGAGATGATGCAGGCGTCGGCCCGGTACACCTCCCGCGGGCAGTCGAAGTGGAAGAGCTTCTGCATGGAATTCCGCGTGGGGCAGGCAATTCTGGCTGCCGCTACTCCTTACTGGTAGCGCCGGCGGTCTTTGCCGCCGGTGCTTTGTCGCGCTTCACAATCATCGCTCTTTGGGATAAGCGAACCGGCGGTGGAGACCGCCGGCGCTACCAGTCGGCGGGAAGCCTCCACAGGCCTACCCGGCCTTCCGCTTGGCCTTCAGGTCGTTCAGCAGGCGGTCGATCTCATCCTGCTTTTCCATGGCGGCGAATTTGTCGTCCACGTTGTCGGCCAGCAGCTCGGACCTGGCCTGGGCGGTGGCTTCGGTGTGTTGCACCTTGTGCTTCATGCGGTCGAAGGCCGCGGCATTCGACGATTCACCCATGTTCAGGCCGGCCTCGCTGGCCTTGGTCATGGCCCGCGAGCGGCGGTGCTGGGCGATCAGCATGTCGCTTTTGGATTGCGCCTCCACCAGCTTCTGTTGCAGCTTGAGCAGCGCGCCCTTGAGGTTTTCCACCTGGGTCTTCTGGTCTTCCACCTGCTGCTTGAAACTCTCGGCGGTGGATTGGTAGCTCATGGACCGCTCCACGGCCGCGCGCGCCAGCGTGTCGTCTTTCTTGTCGACGGCCAGCTCCGCGCGGCGCATCCATTGGCGCGCGCTCTCTTCGCTTTCGGCCAGTTTCTTGTCGAGCACGTGCTGGTCGGCAATCGAGATCGCCACCTGGGTCTTCACCTGGAGCAACTGGTTCTGCATGTCCAGGATGACTTGCTTGATCATTTTTTCGGGGTCTTCGGCCTTATCCACCAGGTCGTTGATATTGGCCCGAACCAAAGTTGAGACTCGCTCTAAGAGTGCCATGGAATTCTCCTTGGGTTATGGTTTCGTTTCCGTGCCCTGTGCCGTGTCCCCGGGCTTGGGCGTCTTGTCGCCGATCATCCGCACCTTCGCGAAGAGTTCGCTCATGGGCATGCCCGAGAGGGTCTCGAACAGTGCGGGGATCTGCGCCGCCATTTGTGTGATGTCTCCCGTGATCTTGTGGAGACCCGCGGTATCGCCGCTGCCGGTGGAGACGATGGTGATCTTGTCCACGTTGGCGAGCGGGGAGGCCAGGGCCCTGACGATCTCGGGCATGTTGCTGATCAGCTTGTCGACGATAGCCGCCTGGTTGAACTGCTGGTAGGCCTCGGCCTTGACGTTCATGGCCCTGGCTTCGGCATCGCCCTTCTTGAAAATGATCTCGGCTTCGGCTTCGCCCTGCGCGCGGATGGCCGCGGCCTGGCCTTCGGCCTCGGTGGTGAGCCGCTGCTTCTCGGCGGCCGCCAGGGTTTCGATGCGCTTGCGCTCATACTCGGCGGCTTTATAGACGGTGGCGGTGAGCTCGCGGTCGCGGCGCAGAATTTCGGCGTCCTGCACCTTGACCTCGTGCTCGCGCTCGACCTGGTGGATGGTGACTTCCTCGGCGCGCACCTGCTGCTGCATGATGTTGCCCTGGATTTCGTAAGCCTTGTCGGCGGTGGCCTGCTGCTTCTTGACCATCTCCAGGTACTCGGCCTTTTTGACTTCCAGATCGCGCTGCGCCTCGGCCTGCTTGGCCTGCGAGAGCGTCTCGGCGAGCACCCGTTCCTGGTCGGCCTGGGCCTTGGCGACGGCGGCTTCGCGGGAGGCCACGGCGCGGCGGATGGCGGTGTCGCGATCGGCTTCCGCGGTGGCCACGTCGGCGTCGCGCTTGATGCGCGCCACGTCGGGGCGGCCCATGTTGCTGATGTAATCGTTCTTGTCGCGGACTTCCTTGATGGTGAACGAAATTACTTCCAGACCCATCTTGTTCATGTCGTCGGCGCAAGTGGAGCGCATGCGGTCGCCCACCATCTCGGGCTGCTTGACGATCTCTTCCACCGTGAGCTGGCCGATGATGCCGCGCAGGTGGCCTTCCATCACCAGGCGGATCAAACCCTCGCGCTCCTCGGGCGGCTTGGTGAGAAACTGCTCGGCCGCCGTGAGAATGCTCTCGGGATCGGACTTCACTTTGATCTGCGCTACCGCTTCCACCGTGACGGCTACGCCCTGGCGGGTGTAGAGGTCCTGCTTCGGCGCGACGTCGAACGACATCAGCTCGAGCGACAGCCCACGGCACGACTGCACCATGGGATAGATGACGGTGCCGCGGCCCTTGATGACGCGCGTGCCGCCGAAACCGTAGACGATCAGGGCTTCATGCGGTCCGGCTTTGCGGTACAGCTTGGCGAAGACCGCCATGATGAACATCAGCGCCAGCAGGCAAATGCCGGCGATTATAACGGGAGTTGTGTAATCCATAAAAGGTGACGCCTCTCCTCTAACTCTTGGGCTGCGGTTCCTCCGCCGGGTCCTCCCAGCGGCGCACGTACGCCAGCCCCTTCTCGTAGCGTGTGACAATCACTTCGGCGCCTTTGGCGATGGCCGCGCCATCTTCGCTGCGCGCCCCCGCCACGTGGCGCGTGCCGCCCTGCGTGTAAACCACTTCTCCGGTGCCGCCGGGACGGATCGGAATGGAGGTGCGGCCCAGCACGCCGACCATATCGTAATCGGCCGGATCGAGCGGCCGCTCGTCGGCCATCAGCACCTTGACCAGGAAAAGGAAGACCAGCGACGAGGCGCCCAGGCCGCTCAAGGTGGCCACCACAATCGCAACGACCACCCAGACGTGGTAATAGTGCTCCAGCAGATAACCGGTGCCGCCGAACCAGGCCAGAAACGCGGCGATGGTGCCGAAATTGAACCACGGCAACTGGCTGCCGCGCGCGCCGCCGGGAAGATGAATGCCGTGATGCAGGTGCAGGTGCGGCAAATGCAGATGGGTGGTGCCGGCCACCAGCGCCAGCGCGCTGAGGCCGAAGCCCACCAGGAACGAGATGAGGTAGAAGTCGGACCAGGTCATGAACGTCTCCTCGTTTTACGCGGCGATGGCGATGGCTTCAGCACTTCGATCAACCGCTCGGCCAGCCCCGGGTTTTCGAGCACCGTGCCCAGCAGCACGATGCACATGCGCGAATCGGAATGGCGCGCCACCGCCAGCAGGGCGTGGTGCAGTTCCGGGTCTTTGCGAAAACGCTCCGCGCCGCTCACCAGCCACAAGTCGAGCTTGTCTTCGAGCGCGCCCACGTCGGAGATCAGCTCGTTCTGAAAGCCTTCGGGATCGTCCACCAGGTAGCCCGGATGCACTTTGAAGAATCGCGCCAGCAGCATGCGCGTGGAATTGGTCAGGTGCGGGCGCGCGCCGCTCTCGATCTGCGAGAGGTAGCTCTGGCTGATGGATTTGCCGAGCTCCTTTTGGATCAGCCGGGCCATCTCGAGTTGCGAGAGTTCGCGGTCGAGTCCGCGGAGCGTGCCTTCCACTTCGCGGAGGTAACGGAGCTTTTCGCCGAGCCTCATATGGCAATCTGTGATTACTATATTGCAAATTGCGATGGATGTCAAGAGGAAAAAGGCGGGGCCGGAGTTTACTTCAGGGGGAGCCACTCGCCGCAGTCTGTTGGCTTGTAGATCTGCGCGTACGCGCCCTGGCGGGACCACCACTCTCGCCAGATCGGGTACTGCGATTGCGGTGAGTCCACTATGCCCTTGAGAGTCCGATGCGTGAGCTCTTGTAACCCGTAGATCGCGCGTTCCGATGCGTCGGCGTCCGAACCTCCCAGCAGTTCCAACAAGATAGGAACGGCGGCACGCGAGCCTGTGTCCCCCAGTGCGTTAATGGCCACTTGGCGTGTCAACTGTGTGTTGGAATGAATGAAATCGATCAGGAATGGAATCGCCAGATCGCCGCCGCTCTGAGCGGCCTCAGGGATATCAAATCCGTCCGGTTGCTTCTGCGCTGACTCCAACAACAGCGGAAACCATTGTGGATCGCCGCTCGAGCTCAAGAAATGCGCTGCTTCCTCATGTTCGATGCTCCCGCGCGCTTCGCTTCGAAATATCTCCGCCAGAACCGCCATGCTGCGAGGCGTGTTCAAGCGAGCCATCGCCAGCGGCAGGTAACCCCCGAGTTCTCCGGTCGTCGCGAAGCCAAGCAGAGTGTCTTCAAGCGAGAGTGGCGCCATGCTCGCAAGAACACGAGAGGCTTCCCCGCTCTTCTCGACATCGGCAAACCGGTCCTGAATAACCCAGACTAGAAGCTCGTCGGCAGGTCGAACCTGATCTACCCAGACTTGAAAGCCCTTGGAAGCGAACTTGATGTTCGGGTCGACAAAGAAATGCAGGTGGTTGTGCACCTCGAAAACCGATTCTGGGAGGCGAAACAGTTCCGTGCCGCGGGGCCCATGTTCAAGGCGGCGGACGGCTTCCACGGCATGGTATCCGGGATCGATGGACTTACGCTCATAGTTCAGCAGGACTCTCTCGGTGTGCTTGGCGCCCCGCTCTAGAGGCATCGAGGAAGAAGCACAACTGCCTGGACGTGGGAGTATGGCGCATGATGATGCGAGGCTCGGATCACTGGACAGTTTGATGTCATAGCCGGCGCAGGGAGTGTAAGGGTTGGCGCGGATGATATCTTGTGGTTCCGTCCCGGTGTTGGTCACTTCAAAATAGAGAAAGACCGGTTCACCAACGGCGAACCTGTTCTTCTCAAAATAGAAGCGCCCGCTAAACTGTCCGAATGCGGCAGTGCAGCACAGGAGCGTAAGTAGCGGCCAGCCGGCAGGCACTTTGCTCATTCCTGCTTGCAAGTATAACTCTCGGTTCAAAGAGTGGTGCGGTTCGGCGCGCCGCTATTCTGCCCGCGTTTGCCGCTCGCGCGCCAGGCGCTCGGCCAGGAACACCTTGAGCAGAGATTGATAGGGAACGTCGCGCCGGTTCGCCAGTACTTTGAGATCCTCGATCATGGAGACCGGGAGTCGCAGCGATATCGTTTTTAGAGACGGCTTGAGTTGAACGAGGTTTTTGCGCTTCGCCGACGCGCTGGCTCGTTTCGGAGCGCCGCTGAAAGGCATCTTGGACGACCTGATTGTTACCAAACGGGCGGCCGGACGGCTGGACGATTTGATCGCCATCCGGAAGCTGGAGGAGCGGCAACGGCGCAAGTGACGTCGTACGGTAAATCCACCAGCCGCCGGCTTCCGCCTGCCTAATTGTGTACCGCCGTGTACAGCGTCTGGGTGCCGGTCACCGCGTTGGCGCCAGAGCCTAGCGTGAAGGTCAGTGGAACGAGATCGCTGTTTGGGACGCTCGGCACCACCACGTTAAACTGGTACAACCCGACCAGGTTGGGCGCCAGGCCGTCATACGCCGGCGCTGCGGCGCCGGTCCCGCCAAAAGTGAACTGAATCGGCAGTGTCAAGGTGGTGAACGGCGGCGCCACCTGCCCTGGCGGACTGCCGGGGCCCACGGTGCCGAACCCGACGCCCCAGAAAGTGATGGTCTCGCCCGGTTTGGCATACGACGAGGTGTAGGGCGAAGGAAGCACGCCGGGCGGAGCCACAAACGTTCCGTCGGCGTGGGTAGCGCCGACGTATTGCTTGCCGCCGACAATGAACTGCGCGGGCGCCCACAATCCCGGTTGCACGGTGTTCACGGTCACGGTAGCGGCGGCGCTGGTTCCCGCGGCCGTCGAGACGGTCAGTTGCAGTGGGCCGGTGCCGGTGTTGGCGGGCACTTGGGCATTGACCTGGCCCGGGCTGATGTAGTCGATGAAGGCCGATTGCCCGGCGATCGTCACGGCGGAGCGGTCGAGCGTTGTGGGCGCGGTCGTGCCGTTGTTGCTGAAATCGGCCGTGGTCCAACTACGCGAATCGGCCGCCAGATTGGAGCCATAGATTTCGATCCACGAGCCGGGCGCGACGGAAGAGAACTCCCCGAACGCCGACGCGCTGACCACGCCCCCCGCGGTGATGACGGGCAGCGCTCCGCCGCAAGGCGGCGCCGAAGTGGGAGTCAGCAGCCGGATGACGGCGTTTTGGGTATCGGCCACGTACACGTTTCCCTTGGAATCCACCGCGACGCCGGAGGGAAAATTCAACTGCGCGCCGAGGGCCGGCCCGCCATCGCCCGAGTAGGCGGCGCCGTTGCCGCCGGCGATGGTGTTGATGATGCCGTTGGGCGTCACCATGCGGATGCGGCTATTCCTGCTATCGGCGATGTACACGTTGCCGCAAGTATCGACAGCGACGCTGGTGGGATCGCTGAGCAAAGCACCGGTCGCCTGGCCGCCATCGCCCGAGAATCCGGACGAGCCGCTGGTGCTTCCGGCCACCAGCGTAATGGTGCCGGCCACCACCTTGCGGATCATGTTGCTGCCGGAATCGGCGATGTAGAGCGCGCCGCTCGAATCGATGAACAGGCCGCGCGGCCCGTTTACGTGCGCCTGCACGGCCAGGCCGCCATCGCCGGCGAACCCGATGTCGCCGGTCGAGTCGACGACCGTCGAAATGATGCCGGCGGTGGTCACTTTGCGGATGCGGTTGTTCTTGTTGTCAGAGATATACAGGTTGCCGCTCGAATCCATTGCCAGGCCTGCGGGCCCGAACAGTTGTGCGACGGTGGCCAGCCCTCCATCGCCCGAGAATCCGGCCCCCAGCGAGTTCTCGCCGGCATACGTCGAGATGGCGCCGCCGCTCGGCGTCACCATGCGCACCACGTTGTTGGCCGTGTCGGCAATATACATGTTGCCTTTAGAATCAAAAATCAACCCGTCGGGACTATTGATTTCGGCGTTGACGGCGGTCTCGACGGTGGTGCCGCAACTGGCGCCACAGGTGTCGCCCAAAAAGCCCGGTGTGCCGTTACCGGCCACAGTGGTGATATTGCCACTGGATGCCGTCACCAGGCGGATGCGGTTGTTGAACTGGTCGGCGATGTACAGATTGCCCTTGGAATCGATCCACACGGCGACCGGCCCATCGAGCTCGGCGGCGGTGGCGGCCGCGGCATCGCCGCTGTAACCCGCGGTATTGTTTCCCGCGATGGTGGTAATGGTGTACGTCGGAATGGTCTGCGCCGGGCAAAGGGCTGGCAGGCATAGGATTGCGGCTAGGGCGATTAGGATCTGTATATTCTTCACGGTATGATTCAAGTTTCTCAAAATCGGAACCTGCTTGGTAAATGTCTACGGACGCCCCAGGACGGGACGGGTCTTCCCGGCCCGGGGGCAGCGCTACCAGACGCGGCAAGCCTTCTCACGCACCATGGGCTGTCCGGGTTTGCAGGAGAACGCCTTGGCAAACTCCTGCATGTCAGAGACCACTCCGTTGATGCGGAATTCGTCCGGTGAATGCTCGTTGGTCATGGCGTTGAGGCGCTTGTTTTCCGGCCGCTCGTAGCCGCACGCCCACTGCGCCATACCGATGAAGAAGCGCTGCTCGGGCGTGAAACCGTCGATCGGCTTCAGATCCTTGCCCTGGGTGGCGTCCTTCCAGGCCACGTAGGCCAGCATGGTGCCGCCCAGGTCGGCTACGTCTTCGCCCAACGTCAGCTTGCCGTTGTTCTTGATGTCGTCTACCACGGTGTACTGCGAATACTGGCCGGAAACGCAGGCGGCGCGCTGGACGAATTCGGCGGCGTCCTGTTTGGTCCACCAGTCGCGCAGGTTGCCTTTGGCGTCGAACTGCCGGCCCTGATCGTCGAAACCGTGGGTCAGTTCATGCCCGATGGTGGCGCCGGTGTTTCCGTAGTTGGGTGCGTCGTCCATGTTGGGATCGTAGAGCGGCGGTTGCAGCACGCCGGCGGGAAAGTTGATGTCGTTCATCTGCGGGTCGTAGTAGGCGTTCACCGTGGGGGGCGTGATCTGCCACTCGGCGCGATCCACGGGCTTGCCGATCTTGGCCAACTGGCGCTTGTTTTCGAAAACCACCGCGCGGTCCACGTCGCCCAGAAAATCGCCGCGCGAGATCTCCACGGCCGAATAGTCGCGCCACTTTTCGGGATAGCCGATCTTGTTGACCACGGCATCGAGCTTGATGAGGGCCTTCTGTTTGGTGGCGGGGCTCATCCAGGTAAGCTGTTGGATGTCCTGCTCCATGGCTTTTTCGATCTCTCTGGTCATGGCGAGCGCGCGGCTCCGCGTATCCGGCGTGAAGCTCTTGGAGACGAAGACTTCACCCAGGGCTTCGCCCAGGTCGCGGTCGATGTAGCGGACGCAGCGCTTCCATCGCGGCGCCATCTCCTCGACGCCGCGCAGGTACTTGCTGTAGAAATCGAAATTGGCCTTTGTAAAGGCCGCGGAGAGATAGGCCGACTCCTCGTGCGCCAGGTGCCACCTGAGGTAAGCTTTCCAATCGGCCAGACCGCGGGTCTTCAACTGGCGCTCCACCTCCTTGAAGAATTCCGGCTCGGTGACGTTGAGTTGCGCCGGCGCCGCGAGGCCCATGCCGCGCCAATACGCCGCCCAATCGAACGAGGGCGCGAGCGCCGCCAGTTGGCTTCGCGTGAGTTTGTGGAACAGCTTGTACGGGTCGCGCTTGTCCACGCGGGTCAGCGACGCCTTGGCCAGACCGGTCTCGATCGCCATTACCGTCTGGGCTTCCGCGCGGGCGGCGTCAGGCGCATCGCCCAGCAGTTGGAACATGGCGGCCACGTGCTCCAGATAGCGGCCGCGGATCTCCTGCGATTTGGCGTCGGTCTTGACGTAGTAGTCGCGGTCCGGCAGGCCGAGGCCGCCGGCGGAGGCGAAGGCGATCACGCGGCTGGAATCGGCGAAGTCCTGGGCGGAGCCGAAGCCAAACAGAGGACTATCCTGGCCGGCTGTCAGGTGCAGCCGGGCCAGGAGGGGCGCGAGATCGGCCACCTTACCCAGCGCGGCGATGGCATCCAGCCTCGGCTTCAGCGGCGCGGCGCCGGCCTTCTCCACGCCCGCTTCATCCATGCAGGCGAAAAAGTAATCGCCGATCTTCTGCTGCGAAGGCGTGCGCGCGGCGCCGGCCTTCGACGCGTCTTCCAGAATCGCCCACAGGTAGCGCAGGTTGTCCGTCTGCAGCTTGCCATACACGTCCCAACGCGGCTGGTCGGCCGGAATCGGGTTGAGCCGGTTCCAGTTGCCGCACGCGAACTGGTAAAAGTCCACGCACGGGCCGGCCGAGCGGTCCAGGAATTTGATCTCCAGGCTGGGTGTGTAGGGCAGCGTGGTTAAGGGGCGATCCTGCGCGGGCAGGCAGGAAGATAGGGCGAGAAAGAGTATGAAACAGCGCACGGATCGAGGTTACCATTGTTCGGCGTGGGGCGGCCAGCTCTGCCCGCAGCCGCCTTCAGGCGGCTCTCCGGCACGCACGAATTCTCTCGCCCGGAAGCGCCGGCTGAAAGCCGGCGGCAGCCAGGATTGGCTGCCCCACAATTTGAGGCGCTACAATCGAATCGGGGCATGTCTGTGTTTCTCGTGGCGGCGTTGCTCGCGGCGCCGGCCTTTGCGGCCGAGCCACTCTACGATCTCGCGGGCCAGATCGTACCCGGCGCACGCGCGGCCGTCACCGTGTACGGCGCGGTCAGACCGTTTGAAGCCACTACCCTGAGCGATCCCAGCGGCCGCTTCCGCTTTCGCAAGGTGCAAGCCGGCGCCTACATCGTCGCGGTCTACCAGCCCAAACGCGGAGAAGCCCGCCAGAGCGCCGAGGTGGGACCCGGCACCGCCGACGCTCACCGGCGCGTCTTCCTGGTGCTCCATTTCAAGGAGACCGATTTCGAATTCACCGATTCCGTGCGCCGCCGGCACGCCGTGTCCACCAGCCAATTGGCGATTCCGCCCAAGGCATTCCACGAATACGCGGAAGCGCAGAAGGACCTGGGCAAACACGACGCGGGCTCGGCCGAAAAGCATCTGGAGGAAAGCGTGAAGCTCGCGCCCCAGTTTGCCTCCGCCTGGAACAATCTGGGAACCATCGCTTACCAGACGGCCCGGTACCCACGCGCCGAGCAGTGTTTTCGCGAAGCCATGGCGCAGGATCCCACGGCCTTCGAACCGCTGGTCAATCTGGGAGGCGTCCTGCTGAACCTGAACAAGCTGGATGAGGCCCTGGTGTACAATCAGCGCGCCGTGCTGGCGCGTCCCAACGAACCGCTGGCCAATTCGCAGTTGGGTATGACCTATTTCGCAGCGGGCGAGTTCGACCTGGCCGTCAAGTATCTGGAGATCGCTCGTCACCTCGACCCCGCGCATTTTTCGCACCCGCAACTGATGCTGGCTGAAATCCACCTCCGCCGCGGTGACAACGCCGCCGCGGCCGCCGTCCTGGAAGACTTTCTGGCCCACCATCCCGACTACCCCACGGCCGCCAGGATCCGCGAGACCATCGAAAAGCTGCGACGGTAGGGCGAAATGACTTCTCCAAGCACCGGCGGCAAAGACCGCCGGCGCTACCAGTTGGTTTTTGCGGAGCTTGAAAATGTACAAACTCCGGGCGTCGGCATGAGTGCCGACGCAGCAGGCACGCGTGCGTGCGCCGCAATTATCACCGAACGTCGCTGCGAGATGCGGATACCCGATGGCCTACGGCGCGGAGTGCGCGCACCGCCGCCTCCACGTCGCGCTCCCGCACCATCACGTAATCCGTATCGAAAGTCGATACCGCGAAGAGGCTCACGCCCGCTTCGGCCAGCGGCCTGGCGATCGAAGCCAGGATGCCGGTGAGCGCGAAATCGAGCGGACCCTCCACCTGGAAGATGCGCCAACCGCTTTCGCGGCGGATGCCGTCCGGCACGGCCTCTTCCCGGCAGACGACCGACAACTCGGTGCTGGTGCGGGTCACCGAACTGAACGCACCGCCGACGGCCCACTCCGGGACTTCATGGTGAGGCCCCAGGCGGCAGACCGCCAGCCGGTAGTCCAACAGGAACAAGCGAAGGCGTACGGCATCGGGCATCGAGACCGCCAGTATACGCTAAGGACGAGCCACACCGCGTGTTTACCGGGGCATCATCCGCCGTACGTCCTTGAGCAGAACGAACAGATGCAGCAGATCGGTTGGGGAAGGGACGAAATCGAAATGTTCATAGAAGCACCTGGCTTCCTCGTCTTTCGCATGAGCCGCAAGAGCGCGGATGCCGGCAATATCGGCCGCCTGCAAAGTGCGCTCGATGGCGTCCCTTAAGAGCGCCTTGCCGACTCCCTGCCCGTGCCAGCGGCGGTCTACTGCCAGACGCGCGAGCAGCATGATGGGTATCGGGCGCTTCGCAAGCCCCTTCGTCAGCCGTTCCGGCACTTCCTCGTGCGTCACCTGACCCACGGCGAGAGTGTAGAAGCCTGCAATGGCATCACCTGCGATGCCAACATAAGTTTGGGATGCGCCTGCTTGCTGGTTCTGCCAGGCATAGCGGGACAAATACCGGTTCAGTTCCTCGCGTCCGCAATCGAAGCCTTCGATCGTGTGATCGCGCCGTAGCTTCTCAACACGGCGGTCAGCGGTCACCGATTCGGTCCGGCATCGAAAAATCCGGGTTCCTTGAGGAGACGCTTCAGGCGGGGCAGGGGACGCGGCGGAGCATCCAGAGCGGCCAGGAACGCCTTCCACTGCGTGGCATTCAGGCCGAATGACCGCCGGTCCGCGAGCGCTTCATCAGCCCTGGCGAGGGCACTCTCCAGCACGAACTCACTCACCGAACGGCGTGACGCCGCCGCTGCCGCTTGCAACGCCAGTTTGGACTGCCGGGTAAGCCTGAGGTCGAGCTTCTCGCTGCGTAGAGCGCGTGATGGCATGGGCTCCGGATCCTTCTGGTAGAAGCTTAGCGGTCTTTGCCAGACAATGTCAAGACAGGCCTACTATCCTTCAGCTCGCATTCTCCAACGCCAGCCGCCGGATGGGGCCGCCCAGTATGAATAGAGCTCCGGTGGCCACCAGCGGCAGCAGACCGGCGACCCACAAGATCGGGTTGTAGGTATGCCAGCGATCGACCACGAACCCGGTGGCCTGGATCGACAGCATCGCTCCGATGCCCGCCGCCACGCCGCCCATCCCGGTGACGCTGCCCACCGCCTGCTCGGGGAAATAATCGCTGGGCAGGGTCTGCACGTTATTGATCCAGCTTTGGAATCCAAACAGCACGACCGCGATAAAGGCCAGCGCGGCCGCGGCGCTCCCGGCGCGCGCGGCCAGCATGCCCGTGCACATCGAGAGCATGCCGCCGATGATGACGGCCTTGCGCGCGCGGTCGACGCTCCATCCGCGCGCGATGAGAAAGCCGGAGAGCCAGCCGCCGCCCAGGCTGCCGGCGTCCGCCGCGACAAACGGCAGCCAGGCGAACATGCCGATCTGTTGCAGGCTGAAGCCGTGGGTCTTATAGAGGTAGAGCGGCAGCCACGTGATGTACAGCCACCAGACCGGATCCGCGAAGAAGCGCGCGATGGCGATGGCCCAGGCTTCGCGACGGCGGAGGAGTGTTGCGAGCGGCACAGGCCTTTGTGTCTCTGTGGGCCGGCCCTCCCGGATGAGCGCATATTCTTGGGGCGTGAGCCTGGGGTGCCGCTCGGGAACCTCGTAAAGGCTCAGCCACAGGGCCAGCCAGACGAAGCCCGCGGCGCCCAGCACCAGAAACGTCGCCTGCCAGCCGAATCGCAGTTGCATCCACACGATCAGCGGAGTCGCTACCACCGAACCGATGGACGTCCCGCTGTTAAAGATACCCATGCCGAGCGCGCGCTGGCGGACCGGGAACCATTGCGCGATCACTTTGGCGGCGCCGGGCCAGTTGCCCGCCTCGCCCAGCCCCAGCACGAAGCGGAAACAATCCAGGCTGAACAGCCCACGCGCGAAGATGTGGGCCATCGACGCCAGCGACCAGACGGTGACAGATACGGTGAAGCCGCGCTTGGTGCCGATGCGGTCGTAAAGCTTGCCTGAGAGGCCCTGGCTGATGGTGTAGGCGATTAGAAATGCATTGGCGACGCCGGCGAATTGAGTGGCTGTCAGGTGGAGCTCGGTGGTGATCACCGGGGCCAGGACTGAAATGGTAAGCCGGTTGACGAAGTTGATGATGGTAGCGAGAAAGATCAGTCCGGCGATCCACCAGCGCAGGCCCGGCACACCGTGGCTCAAGCGTTTCTCCCGCGCGTTCCGGACGCCCTACTGGTTGACCGCAAACGTGACCTCCACGGTCTTGATCTCGTATGGCCCGGTGGGTATCACCAGCTCGCGGCCGGAGGGTGCGATGGTGACGGGTTGGCCGCGCTTCTCCATCAGGTTGGTTTCCACCGCAGCGGCGGCCCTGCGGGGCAGTTCGAGGCGCACGTCGGCCGGCCTGCCCTCAAATTCGTAAAAGCGGAAAATCAGCCCATCGTCATCCTCCGCCTTTTTCAGGACGGTGAGAATTACGTTTCCGGAATCGATCCGCGCGAAGCCCAGCCTGGCTTTCCAGGGTCCGGCGTGAGGCTGCGAGATGACCGGGATCAAGGGATAATTCAGCTCGTAGCCCTGGCGCATGGTGTTACCCGCTTTCCAGTCGCCCGAGTGCGCGTAGAGCGAGTACGTGAATTCGTGGAAGCCCTGGTCGGCGATGTGGTTGTCGGGAGCGGGCATCTGCGGCGAGCGCAGCAGCGAGAGGCGAATCACGTTTCCCTTGGCATCGTATCCGTACTTGCTCGAGTTCAGCAGGCTGAAGCCCTGCGTGGCATTGGAAAGGTCGCCCCAGCGCAAGGCGGGGACCTCGAACATTCCCTGCTCCTCGGGCGTATTGCGCGTGGCAGGGCGCTCGATCGAGCCGTAGGGAATCTCGAAAGTCGCCTTGTCGCTGTGGACGTTCACCGGGAATCCGGCTTTCAGGAGGACGTGCCGCTCGTGCCAATCCACTTGGGTGTTCACGTCGATGCGGGGCACGCCGGAATAGACGGTGATGTCCTGTTGGATGGTGGAATCCGGCCCCTCCTTGCGCGTGGGCGCATGGAAAGTGTGCTGGATTCGGACCACCGCGCGCTCGGGACCGCTCTCGATCACGCCGACGAAGCGCGGCTGCTTCAGATCCCAGACGTCTTCGTCGAAGCGGATTTCCCAGGCGTCCTGGGTGCGCGGCACGTCCTTGAAGGCTTGCAGCAGGTTGCCGCAACCTCCCGGCGCCACGGCTTCCTGGCCATTGGCTTTGTCGACCAGGCTCGAGACGCAGCCGGTGCGCGGATCGATTTTGAGGCGGAAAAACTCGTTCTCGATATTGGCACCATCGATCTTTAGAGCAGAGGCCGGCGGACGTGGATTGGCTGCCGGCACAAGGTGGATCACCTCGTAGCCCAGCGCCGGCACTCCTTTCACCACGACATCGAGCGTGACTCGACGGGCTGCCGCGTCGTTTGCGACCACCTGCGAGAGCAGCGGCTGGCCGGCGGAATCGCGAGCTTCCAGATGCTGGCCCGCGGGCGGCTCGACGGTCTCGATCCCGACCGAAGCGGTCCGATCCCAGGAGAGCGAATTGTACACAACGACCGGGATGCCGTCGCCGCGGGTGTCGATGAGACCGTTGAGAGAGTCCAAAGCGCCGTCTAAGATTTTTTGGCTGCGAAGCGAGGCGTCGGTGAGGTTACGGCCGGCATCCGCATAATTGACGCCGATGCTGGAGCCGGGCATGATGTCGTGGAAATGATCGAACAGGACGCGCTTCCAGATGTCTTCGAAGTCGCTGTTCGAGTACGGGCGATTCGCCGTGAGAAAGGAAAGCGCCGCGAACTTCTCGGCGTTTTGCAGCAACTCTTCGTTCTGGCGGATGAGCTTCTTGGTTTCGGATTGCGTGGTGTAGCAGCCGCGGTGATAAGCCAGGTAGAGCTCATTGTTCCACACCGGCGGCTTCAGGCTGCCAGCGGCGATGGCCTTTTCCGCGTCGTCGAAAAAGGCCCGGGCGGTCGAGAACTGGATCTTCGGAAACACCACCGAGGGGTCTTTGAGGCGGACGGCTTCATCCAGCATCTGGCGCGTGGGGCCGCCGCCATGGTCGCCTACGCCGTAGAGGTGCATGATCTCGGGAAAGCCCGTGCTGGGGACGTAATCGGCAATGTCCTGCGACAGGCTGGCCGCGCTGATGCCGCCGCTGTAACCGTGCGGGAAATAGGTGAGGACGCGGCTGCCATCGGGCGATTGCCACCAGAAGAGCTTGTACGGGAAGGTGAACGTCTCGCGCCACGAGGATTCCTGCGCGTTCCACGACATCTTCTGGGTCACGAACGTGTCGAAGCCGGACCTTTTGTAGATTTGCGGGAGCTGCCAGGTGTAGCCGAACGAATCGGGATTCCAGCCGATGTTGACGTCCACGTTGAAATAGCGCTGGAACCAGCGCTTGCCGACCAGCAACTGGCGGACCAGGCCTTCGCCATCGGGCATGTTCAGGTCGGGCTCGATCCACATGCCGCCCACCAGTTCCCAGCGGCCTTCCTGGACGCGCTGTTGGATCTCGCGGAAGATGGCGGGATACTTTTCCTGCAGCCAGGCGAAATCCTGCACGCTCGATTGCGCGTAGGTGAAATCGGGGTATTCCTTCATGAGCTGCAAGACGGTGGTGAAGGTATCTTTCACCACCTCGACGGTTTCGGTCCAGGGCCACAGCCAGGCCATGTCGATGTGCGAATTGCCGACGACGCGAACGGTGAACTGCTTCATCCAGTCGTTGATCGGCCGGAGGGCGCGGCCGGCGGCCTCCAGCGAGCGCGTGAAAGCCGGCTGGTCGCCGCGATCGAGGGCGGCGAAATCAATGGCCTTGACGGCATCGTCGAGCTGCTGCCGATGCTCCGCCTGGCCGCCGGGGAAGCCGCTGAGCACGTTTTCCGCGGCGAGGATCTCGTTGCGCAGCACGCCGGGATCGGGCTGGCCGGGGTAATCGACCAGCAACTGCGCGCCCTGAAAGCGCCCGCTCTCCGCGTGGTAGGGAACCTTGACCGCGACCACGACCTTCTGGCCGGGCACGGCTTTTTCGGCGATCAGGATGGGATCGAGCGTGCGGCCATCGCCCTGCGCCACCAGGCCGCCATTGAAGAAGACGCGGCCGTCGTTGGAAAAACGCACCTGCAGCCTGATGCGGGCGCCGCGGATATCGCGCGCCCCCGCGGCGAGGGGGATCTCGATGGTGGCGCGATACCAGGCGGCATCGCCGCCGGCGCCGCCGCCCCTGCCTCCGGAGAGGGTTGCGGGCGTCCAGGTGGAATCGTCCAGCGCGGGATCTTCGCCGTGTGGCATGTCGGCGTGCGTGCGCCACCTGTTGAGCGGCAGGCTGGTCATTGCCTCCAGCCGGCTGAGCGCGGTGGCATATGGTTCGGAACGCTGAGGGCGGGGCTGCGCCGGCAACGCGGCGGCGGCCAAAAGGAGGCAGAGGGCTGCTCTTAGAAATGGCATATCACTTTGGGTACCATTCGCGAACGCGTACTTCGATCCCGGTGCCGGCCAAAGCTCTAGCAAACACCGTCAAGTCCGACTGGCTGTAGTGGTAGGGATAGACCACCGCCGGATGAAACGCCCGAACGGCTTCCGCGGCCGCTTCCGGCGACATGGTGTAAGGCAGGTTCATGCACACGAAGGCCACGTCGATGTTGCGCAGCGCCTTCATTTCAGGCGTGCCTTCGGTGTCGCCGGAAAAATAGAAGCGCTTGCCTCCGTACGTCACGACGTACCCATTTCCCCGGCCCTTGGGATGGTAGAGCGTGCCATCGGCGGCGGGTTTCAGGTTGTACATCGGCAGCGCTTCCACCAGGAACGGCCCGATGGTTTTACCCTCTCCGTTCGAGATCACCGTCGCGCCCGTCACGGTTTTCGCCACCGCGGCGGGCGCCAGAATCACCGTGCCCGGCTTGCTCAGCCGCTCCACCAAAGCCGGCGCCATGTGATCGCCGTGGATGTCGGTGATGAGGATGTAATCGGCCTTCGGCAAGTTGTCGTACTTTCCCTGTGCCGGGTCGAGGTACAGCACTTTGCCGCCGGCCCGAATCATCAGGCTGGCGTGTTGGATGGGCGTCAGTTCGAGCGTGCCGGCGGAAGTCTGGAATTGTTCTGGCGTGGCCGCAGCGGCGCAGGCCGCCACCAGAATCGAACCGAGAAACAATCGGAGCATACCAGAATTGTAACGCCGCCCTCTATAATCCGCCCTCTATAATTATGGTTGCGTCTCATGGCGAAGCCCAGCCCCAGGCCGTCGAATCGACAGCGAAAGCCGCGGGCCATCCCTGCCGCTAGGCCGTCGCCGCCCCCGCGCCACACTATCTGGATATATGTGTTCCTGTTCCTGGCGACGTTCGCCGTGTACGCGCAGGTCCGCCACTTTGACTTCGTCAATTTCGACGACCCCGAGTACGTCACCGCCAACCCGCACGTGCGCACCGGCATCACCGCGGCGAACGTGGCTTGGGCATTCGCTTCCGGCGAAGCCGCCAACTGGTTTCCGCTCACCCGCCTTTCGCACATGCTCGATTGCCAGATGTTCGGGCTGCGCAGCGGATGGCACCATCTCACCAACGTGCTGTTGCACGCGCTGGCCGTGCTGCTGCTCTTCGCGTTTCTGAATCGCTCCACCGGGCGCCGCTGGCCCAGCGCGTGGGTGGCGTTGCTGTTCGCCCTGCACCCGCTGCATGTCGAATCGGTTGCCTGGGTGGCGGAGCGGAAGGATTCGCTCAGCGCTTTCTTCGGGTTGCTGGCGCTCTGGAGTTACGTGCGCTATGTCGAGCGCCCGGCGACGCGCCGCTACTTACTCGTGGTCCTGGCGTTTGCTCTGGGCCTGATGGCCAAGCCCATGCTCGTGACCCTGCCTGTCGTGATGCTGCTGGTGGACGTGTGGCCGCTCGGCCGCGTGACCGGCATGGGGCCCAGCCCGCCAGGACCGGGCGTCGGCACGAGTGCCGACGCGGCACGCATGAGTGCGTGCGCCACGAGGAACGGGCTGCTGCGCGAAAAAATTCCGTTTTTCGCGTTGGCCGCCGCGGCGGCTGGCGCCACTTACCTGGTGCAACAGGCCGGCGGCGCCGTGAGGTCGTCCGATGCCTTTCCCCTTGTGCTCCGCCTTGAGAACGCGTTGGTCTCCTACATCATCTATATAGCCAAAATGTTCTGGCCCGCCCGGTTAGCGGTGTTCTATCCCTATCCTTCGGAAGTGCCTGCGTGGCAGGCCGCCGCGGCCGCCCTGGCGATTGCGGTTATCTCGATTCTGGTGGCGCGCTCCGTCCGAAAGCGTCCTTATCTGGCGGTGGGATGGTTCTGGTACCTGGTTACGCTGGCGCCCGTCATCGGCCTCGTGCAGGTGGGAGCGCAGGCGCGCGCGGACCGCTATACGTACATCCCCATGATCGGCCTGACCATCATGCTGGCGTGGGGCGCGGCGGATCTTCTCGGCCGTGTGCGGCGCGCCAAACCAGCCATCGCCGCGCTGGCCACCGCTACGTGCGCGTGTTGTGCGGCGCTCACCTGGGTGCAAGCCGGATACTGGCGCGACAGCCGCACGCTCTTCCAACACGCCGTGGACGTGACCGACGGAAACTACCTGGCGCATCACAACCTGGGTGCCGCGCTGGCCGAAACGCCCGGCGGCTTGAACGAAGCCATCGCCCATTATCAAGCCGCCCTGCGGATCAAGCCGGGTTACGCCCGCGCGCACACCGACCTGGGAAGCGCGCTCGCCAGGCTGCCCGGCCGCTTGCCCGACGCCATGGCCGAATTCCGCGCGGCCCTCGCCATCGACCCGGATTTAGCCATCCCCCACAACAACCTCGGCAACGCCCTCGCTCAGGCGGGCCGTTGGAACGAGGCCGTCTCCGAATATGGGGCCGCGCTGCGCATCGATCCGGATTATGCCGACGCGCGCCACAACCTGGCGGAAGCGCAATACAACCTGGGATTCGCGCTGGCGAAAACGGATGGCCGGGCGTTTGAAGCTATCGCTCACCTGGAAGCCGCGCTCCGCCTCCGTCCCGATTATCCGGAGGCCCACAATAACCTGGGAGTGGTATTGTCTCAGGCGCCCGGCCGCCTCAGCGAAGCGATTGCCCATTTCCAAGCCGCCCTGCAACTCGACCCGGATTACGCCGACGCGCACATCAACCTGGGAGTGGCGTTATCCCAGATGCCGGGCCGCCTGCCCGAGGCGATCGCTCAACTCGAAGCGGCCGAGCGCATCCAGCCCGATGCCGAGGTGCGCGGGATGATCGAGCGCCTGAAGGCCCAAAAAAAATAGGGGCCGGGTAAGTTACACCCGGCCCCGTCGATCTGGGTCTCAGCGAACGCTGAATCAGAACGATACCTTCGCTCCCAACTGCACGGCCCTTCCGCCGCCGGTGCCGTTGACGCCCGTCCCGCTGCTGAGCGTCCCGGTCACGTAGCCGAAACTCGAGCTGGTCAGCGAACCTTGCGGATTGCTGAACTGCGGGGTGTTGGTGAGGTTGAACGTCTCGCAGCGCAGCTCCACGTTGAGGCGCTCGCGAATCTTGAAGTTCTTGACCAGCGAAACATTCAACGCAAACAGCCCCGGCCCGCTCATGATGTTGCGCCCCGACGTTCCGAACACCACGCCCGTCGGCTGCGTGAAGCTGGACGTGCTAAACCACAGGTTGCCAGTGTTGATTCCCTTCGGGAAAGTCACCGGCGCAACCTGGTTGGCGGTTTGCGTTTCGCCTTGGGGAGTATTCAGGCTGCTGCCGCTGGCCGAGATATAGAAAGGAGTTCCTGTCAACAGCGATAGACCGCCGGCAAGTTGCCAGTTACCCAGGATCACCGCGGCCGGACCGTTCTTGAGCCAGTGCCGGCCCACGCCCCAGGGCAACTGGTAGACGAAGCTCTGCGTGTAATTCAGTGTGCGGTCGAAATCCGCGCGCGCGTAGTTGCGCGGCACATTGATCTGCCAAAGCATGTTGCCGTCGTCGCCCGTCTGGAAATCCATGGCTTTCTGCCAGGCAAAAGCCGTGGTTACGATCAGGTCGCCGAAGCGCCGGTCCATCTTCGCCTGCAAGGCGTTATAAGTGGACGAGAACCCCTGCCAGCGCAGAGTCGCGTTCGCAGTCTTGCCATAGAGGATGTTCAACGGCTCGCAGGCGGTGCCGCAGCCAATGGTGGTGGCCGCGTTCAATTGCCAGTAGGTGGCTGTGTCCACGCCGTGCAGGCCAACGTAGGCCAGGTCCAGGGTCCAGTGGCCCGGCAGCGCCCGTTGCACCGCCAGATTCCAGGTCTCCGAGTACGGGTTCTTGAAGTTCCGGTTGATCACATCGAAGCTGTTGCTGAGCAGCGAACCGGTGGCCGGAAGGATGCCGTTGGAGGGAATGGTGACCGGCACGGGCAGCGGGAAGCCTTGCTGGAATGTCGCCGCCTGGCCGCTCGGAAGCAGCGTGGTGGCAAATCCGTCGCCCACGTTGGTGTAGAAGTTATTAGCACGCACGGGATAGTTGTATGCGTAGGTATTGTCCGGAAACGGTGTGTAGCTGGTGCCGAAGCCGGCGCGGATGACGGTCTTATCGGTCAGCCGGTACGCCAGCCCAAGGCGCGGCGCAAAATAGTTGTAACGCGTCGTCATCCCCAGGTTCGATGGATTGCTGCCGATGCCCGCCAACACCAGGTTGTTGGTGGTGGGATCGTAGTTCGAGAAGCCGCCCGGGAACGCCGGGGTGGCCGGCGGATAGAATTCCCAGCGAACTCCGATGTCCATCGTCAGTTTCGGCGAGATCTGCCATTTGTCTCCGCCGAACGCGAAAAACTCCCAGGCCCGGAGGGCCGGAAAATACGTGTTGATATCGCGCCCAAGCTGATAGGGAACGTCGAGCAGGAGGCTGGCCACATCGTTGGCGACTCCCAGCTTGGAAGAGGTGCAACTGTTCGCCAAGCCGTTGGACCCGACGCTGATCGGCGTGCACAACGCGGTCTGCTGATTGCCGAAATAATAAATTCCGCGCGGACTGTAGGTCTGGTCCTGGAGCAAATTGTCGCGCAGGCGCTTCAGGTCAAAGCCCCATTTGAAAGTGTGGTTGCTCTTGGTCTTGGTCCACGTGTTGACGATGTCCACGTTGACTTCCGAACGGACCCACGGCAGGCTGGCCGAGTAGCCGATCATCGGCTGCGAAATGCCATCATTGAGCTGAATTCCCACGATGCCGCTGGTGAACTGGCTGATGTTCACTCCCGGGATGCCCAGATTCGTGGAGTCGTTGCTGCCGTAGTCGGACGGCACCGCCTGGTTGTGATAATACGCGATTCCCAGCCGCAATTCCGACACCAGCGTCGGCGTGAAAATCCGGTCGTAGTTCAGCCCGGTGCTGTAGGTAGTCTGCGTGCCGGTTCCCATGAACGCGCCGCCGGGCCCGTCGCCGCCGGCCATGCCGAATAGAGGAGCCTGAAAGACCACCGGTTTCGAGTAGCTGAAGCGTTCGCTCAAGCGGTCCTTGTCGGTGATGTTGTAATCCATCTTCTCGTCGAGCGAGTCGGTGGTCTTGGTGTACGGCAGCACCCCATAATAATTGTTGGTGGGGCTGGCAATATTGAAGTTTTGGTTGGTAGGCGGCAGCAGAGCCAGAATCTTCGCCGAGACCGTATTGATGCGGCTGGGCGGAACTACGTTGCCGGCGAATGGCGTGCGCCCCGTGCCGTCCAGCGGGTTGCCCGAGTTCGGATCGTAAATGGTGGTCGAGGCCGCGCTAAAATCGCCGGTCCGCCATGGGTTGGGGGGAATTGTCACCAGGTTGGTGTTGCCTTCATGGTCCATCACCCGCAGGTAATCGCCGAAGAGGAACAGCTTGTTCTTCTTGATCGGGCCCCCGAGGTTGCCGCCCACGTAGTTGTACGCCAGGTGGCCCACCGTCGGGTTGAAGAACGAGCGGGCATTGAAATCGCTGTTTTGCAGGAATTCGTAGGCCGCGCCGTGAATCTGGTTGGTGCCCGATCTCATTATGACGTTCACGATGGCGCCGGTGGCGCGCCCCAACTCGGGGTCGTGATTGGTCAACGAAACGTCCACGGTCTGGATGGCTTCGATGGGGGGAACGTAGATCTGGAGCAGACCGGTGCGCTCATTATCGTCGGTGCCCTCGATCATAAAATTGTTGCCCTGTCGCGCCTGGCCGTTCACTTCAGTTTGCAGCGAGCTCGACGCGTTGAAAAACTGCGAGTGCTGCTCCTGGACCGGCGCCACGCCCGGCGCCAGGTTCAAAATGCTCTGGAAATTGCGGTTCGAACTGACCAGCGGGATGTTCGCGAGCACCTCCCTTTCGATCTTCTGGCCCGTCGACGCGCTGTCGGTCTGCAGGAGCGGCGGCGCGCCGGTTACTTCGACGCTCTCGCTGATGCTGCCGGGCTGCAACTGGACGTCAACGCGCGTGCTGGTGTCCACCAGCAACGCGATGTTCTTGCGGATCTCCTTCTTGAATCCCGTGGCCTCGACATCCACCTCATAAACGCCGGGCGGGAGGTTGGGAACAATCCAATTCCCACTTTCGTTCGACTTCGATGCGTGGGTGACACCGGTCTGTGTTTCCGTTATGGCGAGTTTAGCGTTCGGCACAACGGCGCCGGTGGAGTCCGTCACAGTCCCCAGCAACGTGGCATTCACCGCCTGCGACCAACCCACTGCGGCCGTCGCAGCCACCAACAACGACAGGATCCCAAGTAAACGTAGACGAGACATGGTCATTAACTCCTTTTTCTACAATGAGATACAAGGCCCAGTTCAGCCTTCGTTCAGACACACCCGAAGCACTCACTGCGGCTCCGAGTTGCACGTTCAACAGAACCTTCCTGTTTTCTGCATTTTGCGCGATTACGACCGGGTGAGACTTCCCAGCCGCCTGATCTGTATCCGATTAAGGTTATTGCAGTCTGTAAACGCAAAAAAGGAAATTCGCAGTAATTCTCGTTAAGCAACCAAGTCTCCCAACCATTCACACCTCCACATTCCAAGAGCTGTAGCGCTACAGCAACCCGCCTCCGTAATTTGGGAGAATTCGGTCTTCGAGGCCGAGAATTGGCCGGCTCGCCCGTCAGTTCTTGTGCGGCCGGTAAGCCACCAGATCGAACGACGGAACGGTATTGTTGACGATTTTTGTGTGCAAGAGCACTTCAAAATAGGGAAACGGCTCACCCGCTTTCAAACCCAGTTTCTGCCGCAGTTGCCGCATCCATTCCTCGGAGGTAGAGAACCTCGCCCCGGCTTCGGTCGAAATCACATCGCTCCCCGAAATCAGCATCGTGATCCCGGTGCGCTTGAGATTCGGCCGGTACGCCACGCGGCAATATCCGCTCCGCCGCCATTCCGCCCGGTACCAGGGCTGCTCACCCGGCAACGGCGACCGGTTGATGAATCGCACACTGGCGGGGGTTTCCTGGTAATCCGTCTGGAAAGCCAGTTGGTCCTCGAATAATCCAACCCACGGATTCCCGCGGAAGCTTCCCAGCAGGATGATATTCTGCGACGCCGCCACGGAAGAGGATAAATCGCGGGCGCTGACCACGTTCAGCGGGACATGCCTGGCCGCTGCAATCACCCCCAGATCGCGCGCCATCAGAGCGTCGGGAAGAGCAGTCGGCGCCCGGTTGATAAACCTCTTCGCCAGCGCCCGTTGATCCGGATTGCGAAGGTATTGTTCCGCCAGTTGGTCGAATTCGTGCCCCTCGTATTCGGGAAGCGGTACCGAGTGCCCGATCAGATTCTCAAATTCCAGCAGGTTGACGTCTGACATCACCAAATCCGTGGCTTGCCCGTTGCCCAGAATTTGCCCCCAGAACGCTTCCACATTGGGCCGCCCCCCGGCGCTCGGTTGTCTCTTCGCTTGCACGGCGCTGTACGTGCCCCAGGCCAGTCCGACCAAGGCCATTCCGGCCAGCATTCCCGCCAGCAGCGGCCGCGCGGCGAATGCCGGCTTCAGCAGCTCCGCCTCGATCCCCGGAAAACCCTCCGGCCGCGGCCGGAACACCGGGACGTAGCTTCCCTTGGGGATCTCGATGATTAAGGGCTCGTCGCGGCCCTCCCCGGCGAAGTGCTCATGGAGCTTCTTGCGAAGTTGCGATACCAGTACCCGGACCAGCGTGTCGTGGCTGGTATCATAATCGGGCGGACGCCCCAGGACGTCCACTCCGATCTCCTGCTCGTGAAGAGTGCAATTCGGGTCGTGTAGCGCGCGTTCCCCCAAATACAGGAGGAGATCCCGGAGGCGCTTTGATTTTTGGAATTGCGGGCTGGCCGCCGCCCTCTGTAAAAGTTCGTGCGACCCAACCGGCGCGACCGTTCCATTGCCCGCTGCCTGATTCACCAAAGCCACCCTGTTAGACGACAGGATTATAGCACCCGTCCGCGCCGCAGGAATTGCTTGTACCGGGGGATGCATGGGAATACTATGTGACCTTAGAAAGGAAGAGCGAAGTATGACACGTCGAGAAATGATTTCCAGCGTCGGAGTGCTGGCGGCAGCGAGGTCGCGAGCGGCGTCGGCGGCCAGCGAAGCTGCGCCGTTGGGCTTCCGTATCGGGGTCGCCACGTACTCCCTGCGTGAGTTCCAGCGCGGGCTGGCGATCCGGATGATCAAGCAACTGGGCGTTACGAACGTCAGCGTCAAGGATTTTCACCTTCCCTATACTTCGACGCCGGCCGAGATTGCCAAAGCGCTAGACGAGTTCCACAAGGCCGGGCTGACGATTGTGAGCGGCGGCAACACCGATTTGAAGTCGAACGATCCGGCCGAGTTAAGGAAGTTCTTCGTGTATGCGAAGGCGTGCGGCATGCCGATGCTGGTCACGGCGCCGCTGCACGAAAACCTACCCGCCATCGAGAAACTCGCGCAGGAATTCGACATTCAGATCGCGATTCACACGCATGGTCCGGAGGACAAGAATTTTCCGACTCCCAAAGTGGTGCTGGAGGCGGTGAAGGGCATGGACCCGCGAATGGGGTTGTGCATGGATGTGGGCCACTCGATGCGCGGCGGCGCGGATGTGGTTCAAGAGATCGTGAACGCCGGACCGCGTCTGCTGGACATGCACTTCAAGGACCTGAAGGACGGCAAGGTCAAGGAGAGCCAGTGCGACGTGGGGGACGGCGTCATGCCAGTGGTCGAGATTTTCAAGCAGTTGCAGAAGGTCGGGTATCGCGGCTCGGTGAATCTGGAGTATGAGATCAACGAAGACAATCCCGTGCCGGGAATGCTGCATTCGTTCGGCTATATGAAGGGTGTGATGGCGGGGCTGGCCGGATAAAGTGGCTCGCGCCGCTGCCGGCTCTTACACCTTCCTGGGGATGGATTGCCTTCGGAATCTCGACACCTACAAGGTTCGTCGCAAATGGAGACCGCGCTTTAAGTAATTGTGGTGATTGGCAATCCGGGTAGCGCCATCGACTCTTGGCGGGCGCTAAACGTGAATTACTGTGAATTCCCTTTTCCGGCGATCGGCCGGAGCTTAGAATACTGCTGATGAAAACCATCGGGCTTCTGGCGGCGGTGGGCTGGCTTGTCTCCGTCTCTTCCGCGGCGGAGCAACCCTCGCTCATTCAGAACGTTCCGGGCCGGCAGACCATCGATCTGTGCGGACCGTGGCGGGCGATTGTCGATCCCTACGAGGCCGGATATCTGGACTATCGCTACCGGCCGTATGCAGACGGCGGGATGGGGGCGAACAAAAAGCCGAAATCACCGGGCGAGTTCGTGGAATATGACTTCGATGCCGCGGGCGAGCTGATGGTGCCAGGCGATTGGAACACGCAAAGGCCGGAGATGCTGTTCTATGAAGGGAGCATCTGGTACAAGAAGGACTTCGACTACACGCGCAAGCCCGGCCGCCGGCAGTTCGTGTGGTTCGGAGCAGCGAACTACCGGGCCATGGTGTTTCTGAACGGGACGAAGCTTGGCGAACATGTGGGTGGCTTCACGCCGTTTCAGTTCGAGATCACGAACCTCGTGCGGGAGAAAGGAAACTTTCTGATCGTGAAAGTGGATAACCAGCGGCAACGGGAGGCCGTGCCCACTTTGATGACCGATTGGTGGAACTACGGAGGGCTGACCCGCGGTGTCAGGCTGGTGGACGTCCCGGAAACCTTCGTAGAAGACTACTCCGTGCAACTGCAGAAGGGCTCGCAAAGCCGGATCGCCGCGTGGGTCCGCCTGAACGGGCCGCGGAAACAGCAGCGAGTGACCTTGAGAATTCCCGAAGCCGGTGTCTCGCAAGACGTCGTGCCCGATCCGAACGGCTATGCGCAACTGACGCTGGATGCGCGTCTGGCGCTGTGGTCCCCGGAGAACCCCAAGCTGTATGAGGTCGCGATCGAGACGGAGACCGACCGGGTCGCCGAGCGCATCGGCTTTCGTTCGATTGCGGCGTCCGGCCGAACCATCCTGCTGAACGGCCGGCCTTTGCATCTGCGCGGGGTTTCGATCCAAGCGGAAGCACCCATTCATTCCGGACGGGTGTTTTCGGAGGCTGATGCCACGACGCTGCTGCAATGGGCCAAGGACCTGGGCTGCAATTTCGTCCGCTTGCCGCACTTTCCCCACGATGAAGCGATGACCCGCCTGGCGGACCAAATGGGGCTGCTGGTCTGGTCGGAAATACCGGTGTACTGGACCATCGCGTGGGAGAGCCCGGAGACGTTACGAAATGCCAGGCAGCAGCTCGCGGAAATGATCGCGCGCGATAGGAACAGAAGCTCGGTGATTTTTTGGTCGGTGGGCAACGAGACGCCACAAAGCGAGCCTCGATTGCGATTTCTTGCCGCGCTGGCCGCGGCGGCGCACGAGCTCGACCAGACACGCCTGGTGACCGCGGCGCTGGAGACGCACCGTATCGATCCCGATACGATCATGGTGGACGACCCGTTGGGCCAGTACCTGGACGTGGTTTCCTGCAACGAGTACATCGGGTGGTATGACGGCCCGCCCGAGAACATCGATCGCACCGCGTGGAAAACCGCTTTCGAAAAGCCGTTCCTGATTAGCGAGTTCGGCGCCGACGCGCAGGCCGGCCGCCACGGCGACGGTGGGACCGTGTGGACCGAAGAGTTCCAGGCGGACGTTTACCGGCGGCAGGTTGCGATGTTCCAGCGTATCCCGTTCCTGAGCGGGACGATAGCGTGGGTGTTGATGGATTTCCGGTCGCCGCGCCGCCCGCTGGCCGGGATTCAGGACTTCTTCAATCGCAAAGGGCTCTACTCCGACCGCGGAGAGCGCAAGGCTGCGTTTTACGTTTTGCGCGACTATTATCACTTCCTTGCCGCGGAGGCGCGGCAGCCCGAATGAGTGCGAGAATCGTCCCATGATATCGAGAGCGTGTTTCGCGCTGGTGATTTGCGCAGCGGGTGGGTTTGCACAGACTACCGCCTGGAAAATGGTCTGGCACGACGAGTTCGATGGCTCGCGGCTCGACTCATCGAAGTGGGTCTACGTGGTGGGAGGCGACGGCTTCGGGAACAAGGAGCTGGAGTATTACACCGGCCGTCCACAGAACCTCTACCTCGAGGGCGGCATGCTGGTGATCAGGGCCATCCGGGAGGATTACCGCGGCGCGGACGGCGTGGAGCGCGGCTTCACTTCGGCGCGGATTCACACGCGGGGCAAGTTTTCGCAGGCCTACGGCAAGTTCGAAGCGCGTATCAAGCTGCCGTATGGACAGGGGATCTGGCCGGCGTTCTGGATGATGGGAGAGGAAGCCGCCAGGTGGCCGGATCGCGGCGAAATCGACATCATGGAGAACATCGGCCGCGAACCTTCCGCGGTGCACGGGACAATCCACGGCCCTGGCTATTCCGGGTCGAAGGGGATCGGCGCGCCTTTCGTTCTGCCTCCCGGGCAGCGATTCTCCGATGATTTTCACGTATACGGGGTTGAATGGGAACCAAACGCAATCCGCTGGTACGTCGATGGCAAGATGTATCAATCGCTCAGCCCGGCCAATTTGCCCGCCGGAACCAAGTGGGTATACGATCATCCATTCTATCTATTGTTGAACCTGGCAGTGGGCGGCGACTGGCCGGGCGATCCGGACGCAACCACATCCTTCCCGCAAACGATGGTTGTGGACTACGTGCGGGTCTATCAGCGGGAGTAACCCTCCTTCGCTTGGCCTGGTTCGGAGCTGCATGGAAACATTTTATTACCTTTTTGTTAATCTCAGTGCCCGTTTCATAAATACACTCTCGTATTCCACGAAGACCGCTCTCTTACGTTCGCGGCTCCGATCAGAGCTGCGCGCGTGGAGGGGTGGCTCGCTTGGCTCGCGGTTCTTACACCTGATCGGGAATTGTGAAGCCGGGGCGGTAGCCGCGGTCGGCGTCGCGGAGCATGCGGTTGGCCTCGTCGTCGCCGGTTATCTGCTCGGTCTTGGGATCGAAGTTCAACGTGCGGCCGAGCCGGTATGAGACATTGGCCAGGTGCACCAGGGTGCACGAAATGTGCCCCTCTTCGACCGGCGCGTTGAGGTCTTCCTTCTTACGGCTGCGGACGCAATCGATGAAATTGGCGAAGTGGTTTTCCTTGCCGCGGCTGACCGGACTGGGGTCCTGCTTTTCGCCCAGCCAGTATTTGTAACTCTCGTATTCCTGGATCGCCAGGTAACCGCCCGGCCCGTAAAAAATGTTGCCGATGGTGCCGGGCTTGCCGCTGGCGGGGCCAAGGCTGGCCGCTTCCTTGGCCGCGGGCGCGGCCGGTTTGGCGGTGGTGGTCAGGCCGGCGGCCGGCAACACGCTGCCGCCACCGAAGACGCCGATGTCCGCTTCGTGGTTGGTCATCCAGTGGCGCACTTCGAATTCCATCAGGCGGCGTTTGCCATCCGGCCTATCGAACTCGAAGCAGCAGTTGAGCACGTTGGGCGTTTCCTGGTCGTCATCGAACATGACGTGGCCGCCCATCGCGGAAACCTTGTTGGGGAATGTGACGCCCAGGCCCCAGCGCGCCGTATCGACTTCGTGAATGCCCTGATTCCCCAGGTCGCCGTTGCCGGTATCCCAGAACCAGTGCCAGGTGTAATGAAAGCGGTTCATGGTGAAACCGCGGTCGGGCGCGGGGCCGAGCCACAGATTATAGTCGACGCCGGCCGGCACCGCCTGGCGCGGCTTGCGGCCGATGGTATCGCGCCACTTGTAGCAGAGGCCGCGCGAGAGGTAGACATCGCCGACCAGGCCGCCCCGCAGCTTTTGAATGGCTTCCTTGGCGCCGATGCTCGACCGGCTCTGCGTGCCGTGCTGCACGACGCGATTGTACTTGTTCGCCGCGGCCACCAGTTGTTTGCCCTCCCACCAACTGTGGGAAAGCGGCTTTTCCACGTAGGCGTCCTTTCCGGCCTGGCAGGCCCAGATGCCCATCAGCGAATGCCAGTGATTGGGGGTGGCGACGGTGATGGCGTCGATCGATTTGTCCTCGAGCATCTTGCGGATATCCCCGAAGGTCTTGGGCTTGCCGAGACCGAGCTTTTCAATATCCCCAAGGCGAGTGGCGATGACGTTCTCGTCGATGTCCACAACCGCGGCGAGTTCCACGCCGGGGGTATCCTTCACCTTCTTGATGTGGTCGAGGCCGCGGCCGCGCAGGCCGACCACGGCGACGCGTACGCGATCGTTCGCTCCCAAAACACGTTGGGGAGCCAGCAGCGCCGCGCCGGCGGCGGCTTTCAGCATATCCCGGCGATTCAATTCCGACGACATTTCACACCTCTCTATAGGACTTTGAACAAACCTTCCAATGATTCGCGCGTGCTCTCGACTTTGTTGCCGTCCGCCCGCCTGTAGTGCGTTTCGAGCGACATGGTTCCCTCATAGCGGTCGCGGTGCAGCGCCTGAAACTGGCCCTTGAAGTCGATAATACCGCCGCCCACCGGCGCCCACTCCAGCTTACCGGTTGTGGCGTTCTTGCGGGAATCCTTGACGTGCATGTGCGGGAACAGGCCCTTCACGGCTTCGTAGCCGTCGGGATAAGGGACTTCGCCCAGCATGGTGGCGTTGCCGGGGTCCCAGACGCCGCGCAGGCCGGGCGAATTGACCTCCTTCAGCAAGCGGCCCAGTTCCTTGCCAGTGCCGACGTTGCAGGAATGCTCGTTTTCAACATTCAGAACGATCTTGGCCTTGGCGGCTACCTCGGCGGCTTTGGCCATGCGGTCGCGAACGTAGGGGTAGGCCTTGGCGGGATCCTCCACGCGCCAGTAGGTGAAGATGCGCACCATGCGCGTGCCGAAGAATCGGGCCAGCTCGAAAGATTGGTCGAGAAGTTTGTCGGCGTCCTGCTCGGTGAAGGCGGCGCTGAAGGCGTCGCGCTTTTCGTTGGCCTTGGCGGGCATCTGCGGGCAATTCCATTTGAAGATGGGGGAACCGATCTCGCTCACGTGGATGCCGTGCTTGCCGATCAAGTCGCGGGCGCGATCCAGGTCCTCCCGGGAGGAAACCATGATGTTCTTCCCAAACATCTCGCGCAGCTCGCACCATTGCAGGTGGTAGCTGGAGATGAAGTCGAGGGCTTCGTCCAACTGGGTGGTCAGCTCGTCGGTGATGATGCCGAGTTTGAAGCCGTGGGTGTCCATGGTGGAGTCGGCTGTCAGCCGCGAAGCTGCGGCGGCGGCCAGCGATAGTTTCAGGCAGTTCCGCCTGGTCAGGCTGGTTTGCATAATGCCTCTCTTTTGCCGTCCGATTTGTTCACACTATACGTTAGCGCTAATGGGAAAGCTTAGCCAGTGCGAGCGGTAAATCAATGGCGGCGCGCAGGCGTACGCCCGGGCGTAGTCGAAAAGAGCGTTTGACTTCCGCGCCGCGATCTGGTGTACACTAAAACTGACGTAATTGCGCTTGTCCTTCACTCGCACCATACCGCTCGGCCAGAAAGCTTTCCAGGGCGTCCCGCCCTTGTCTCGTCGCTACCGCAATCCGCAACCCATCGCATAACATGTATCCAGGCAGAAACTTTCCTCCTCGCAGGCAGAATCGCAGAGAGAACGTAAATGAGTCCATCCGTGCACGGGAAGTGCGCGCGGTGTTCCCCGACGGCACCTCGGAAATCATGCCCACCGCCGCAGCTCTGCGGAAGGCCCAGGAACTGGGGCTCGATCTCGTATTGATCGCTCCCACGGCGGTTCCACCCGTCGCCAAGGCCATCGACTACGGCCACTATCAGTACGAGCAGAAGAAGAAGCAGCACGACGCCAAGAAGAAGCAGCACGTGGTCCAAGTCAAGGAACTCAAGTT
Organism: Bryobacteraceae bacterium; assembly: GCA_050014595.1. Lineage (GTDB taxonomy): Bacteria > Acidobacteriota > Terriglobia > Bryobacterales > Bryobacteraceae > PALSA-129. Next base: position 39,947 of record JBEKDA010000026.1, on the reverse strand, counting down.
CCGTCCCAACACCGACGATCACGACTACGACTTCAAAATGAACCACGCCATCCGCTTTCTGGGCGAGGGCAACCGCGTCAAAGCGGTGGTACAGTTCCGTGGCCGCGAAATCGCGCACGCCGATCTCGGCAAGAAGTTGTTGCTGCGTTTCGCGGGCGACCTGGCGGCGCACGGTTCCGTGGAAGGCCAGCCGCGCATGGAAGGCCGCAATGCTCACATCCTGATCAGCCCGGTTAAGGCCGCCGGCAAGCCGGCCGGCGAGAAGCCGCCCAAACCTCCCGCGCCACCACCGCCGCCGCCTTTGCCCCAATCCTGAGGCCGGGAAGCTCACAGTGCCAGTACTTACGGGGTTTGGCCGCTTGCGCGGCTGCATGCTAAGATGCGAGGAGTCCTTCCGAGCCGCAGCCAGTTATGTATAACGCCTTCTTCGGCTTCACCCAGAATCCGTTTAACATGAGCCCGGACCCGTCGTTTCTGTTCCGGAGTTCGCAGCACGAAGAAGCCTTGGCCAATCTCATCTATGGCGTGCAGAGCCGCAAGGGCTTTATCGTCCTCACCGGCGAGGTCGGCACCGGCAAGACCACCATGCTCGAATGCCTGCGGGATTTCCTCAACGCCCAGCAGATCGCCTTCGCATCGCTTTTCAACTCGCGCCTTTCCGTGGAGCAGTTTTTCGAGCTCCTCTCTTACGATCTGGAACTGCGCTGCGACCGCCATTCGAAGACCGAAGTGCTTCTCTCCCTCAACAACATGCTGCTGGAGCGCGCCTCCGTTGGCCGCACCACCGTGCTGATTGTCGATGAGGCCCATAACCTCAATTGGGACGTTCTGGAAGAGATTCGCCTCCTCGGCAACCTCGAAAACCGCCGCGGAAAGCTGCTCCAGATCATCATCGCGGGCCAGCCGGAACTCGACCGCAAGCTGGAAGCCCCGGAGTTCCGCCAGCTCAAACAGCGCGTCGCCCTGCGTTGTCTGCTCCGGGGCCTCGACCTTGCGGACTCCGTCGCCTACATGAATTCCCGCATGGCACGCGCCGGTCTCAAAGATCAGGCTATCTTTTCCGGTCCACTCATGGAAGAAATTCAATTCCGTTCTCAAGGAATTCCAAGACTGATCAACGCCGTTTGCGACAACCTTCTGCTCACTTGCTTCGCCATGGAAACCAAGGTCGCCACCATGGAAATGCTCGACGAAATCTCGGCTGATTTGCGCCTCGATTACCCCTCCGAACGGCCCCTGGAAAGCTCTCCGGCCTATGCCGAAGACCTCGCCCAAGACTCCCAAATCCCCTACCGGATAGACTGACTTTCCCCTTGCAATTGGGAATTCTAGCAACGCCCTAGGGTGTTTACCCTATACGCACTGGTACAATTGCCGTTCATAGTACTAGTAGGTCCCATCTGTCGGCACATATTCGTTTACGACTTGAGCGAAGTGGTTGATCGAGCGGTGGCCGCTTTGAGCTTTCGGATAGCGGTAAAGCCAGCAGGGGTCGAGTGCAGATGCAAGGCCCTCCTGGGGTCCGGAAAACATTTGAATAGGATGGTTTTGAAATGAGGAACTTCTTGGAAAACAAATTCGCGCAGGTTGCGGTTCTTTCTTTGTTCGTGTTTGCCTTCGCGCTGAGCGCAGGGACCCCGACACGGTCTGCTATGACGGCGACGATCAACATCGTTTCCATCTCCCATGGTCCGACCATGCCGCCCGCCCCCTGGGACGGTCTAGCGGTGGTTCATGGTCCGACCATGCCGCCCGCCCCCTGGGACGGTCTAGCGGTGGTTCATGGTCCGACCATGCCGCCCGCTCCCTGGGACGGTCTAGCAGTGGTTCATGGCCCGACCATGCCGCCCGCCCCCTGGGACGGTCTAGCAGTGGTTCATGGCCCGACCATGCCGCCCGCTCCCTGGGACGGAATCGTCTAGGCCAGGAAACAACGCAGCTCTCAACCTGCGCATGAAAACCTGCGCATGAAATAATTCTCCGGCCTGCATCGATTCGCGGGTCAAGAACTACCGTTCCGTCATAGAATGGTTGGGCATGACTGCCGCGTTCGCCATCCAAGTGTGTGGCTGGCTGGTCGGAGTTCCTCTGGAATTCCTGTTGGTGGCCGTGCTCCTGCGCGGCGCATACCGTCGCTTCCCTTTCGTCTTGGCTTACGCCAGCGCAAATCTGGTCACTACGCTCGTCGAAATCCCGGCCAAGGTAAACGCCGTGATGCACCCGGAGGATCGGCTCGTCTTGAAGCACTTTGCCGATATCTACTGGATCAACGAGGTCATTCTCCGGGCATTCATCCTCGCCGTCGTGATCAGCCTCATCGATCAGGCGGCCAGCCACCTGCGCTCGCGCCGCCTGGCGCGCGCGGGCCTGATTGCAGGAGCCCTGCTCTTCGCCGGAGTCTCCTTCGCGGCGCACTATCGCCCGGCGATGAAGTTCTTCGGCTACTGGATGACTCCCTGGACCCGCGACCTGAATTTTGGCTCGGCCATTCTCGACCTGGGACTCTGGACAATGCTGATCTCGTCGCGCCGTGGCGATCGGCGTCTGCTGCTGATCAGCGGAGCGCTGGGTATGCAGTTCACCGGCGAGGCCATCGGCGAAGCCATCAGCAGCCTTTCCATCGCCCAGACGGCCAATTCTCTCAATCTGGCGGGCTCCATCATCACCATGCTCGCGGACCTCGCCTGCCTCTACGTCTGCTGGCGGACGTTCCGGCCGTCTCCGGTTACCACGCACCCCCATAAATAAAAAAGGGAGCCGGCGGACATTGCCGCGGCCCCCGGTTTAGTCGAGGAGGTGTGCTCGATGGAATGTCTTACTGGGGGTTGCCCGTTCCGCTTAGCGACCCGGTCACGGCATCGGCACTGTAGGCCTTCACTTCCACACGCCGGTTCTTGGCACGGGCCGCGGCCGTTTTGGCTTCGTCCACCGGTTTGGAATCGCCCAGTCCAATAACGTGAATCAGGTACACCGGAATGTCGTGCTTGGCCACCAGATATTGCACCACCGCGTCGGCCCGTTTCTTACTGAGCGCTTCGTTGAAGTCCTTGGGGCCGGTGCTGTCGGTGAAACCCTCCACCGCGATCTGGAAGCGCTTGCTGCTCTTGATCGACTCGGCGAACTTGTCGAGGTCGCTCTTGGCTTCGCTGCTCAGCACGAACTTGGCGAGCCCGAACTGTACGCTGATGGTGTTCTGCAATTTGTAATCGTCGATGTTGGCCACGGCATTCCGCAGCCCAGCCAGGCCGCTACCCACCTGGTTAGCCTTGTTCAAGGCGTCACCGGCATGCTGGTCCGCTGTGGCGGCGTGTTGATCGGCGGCTGCGGCATGCTGATCGGCTGCGGCAGCATGCTGGTCTGCACTGGCTGCACGTTCCTGCGCCGCGCTGATGCCGCGCTGCGCCTTGTCGTCAACCTGCTTCACCTGGTTGCGCGTGTCCTCGATCTGTTGGCCGTTTTGGGTAGTCTGCTGGCCCACCTGATCCACCTTAGCCTGGATGGGGGCGGTTGTATTCTGTACGTACTTCTTGGTGGCACAACCACCGCAGAGCAGGGTGCTCGCCAGAATGCACGTGGTTGCTAGGAAAGCTCGCATAGTCTCGTGAACCTCGCCCGCATCGTAGCAATCGGAGGGCCGTTATGATAAGCCCATTGCTTTCATCGCCGCCGCGCTACGGTCGTGGCTCTCCTGCAGCCCTCGATGATGTAAGGATTGCCGAGGGTGCAAAATGTACGCAAACACACCAGTCGGGCCCTTACCGCAGCCTGGTCATCCAGCCGGTGTCCACCGTGAGGGGCGATGCGTTGGACCACTCCAGAGGCACGTTCAGCAGGAAGGTTTGCCCGTCCGGCGAGACATCGTACAGATTCCACTGTCCCGGAATCGGTCGCGTTTGAAACAAGAATCTGGGCTCGTCGAAGGCGAACTCGCCACCCTGCGGGTGGACTGCCACTACCATCATGCGGCCGCTCGACGTCATATAGAACAGTTCCCGCCCGTCCGCCCGCCAGTGGGCCAGCGCGCCGCCGCTACTCGAGATCTTCCAGCGGCGTTTGGTGCCATTGGTCAGTCCCTCAAATGGCTGCACGTAGACTTCATTCCGCATAGTCTCATCGGACTGGTAAGCCAGCCACTTTCCGTCCGGAGAAAACGTGGCGTAGGATTCGAAATAAACCGTGTCGAGCACCGGCGCGGCCCGGTGTTCGTTCAGCGCGAGGCACCAGATGTCGCTGTGCGTGCCGGGATTCAGTGTCGTCATCAGCAGGTACTTGCCGTCCCGGCTCCAATCCGCCGGGTACTTCGGATACGGGCTCTTGAACAGCGGTTCGACCTTACCGCCGCTGACCGTCTTCGTATAGAGATCGTAGTTGCCATCCGGATTACTGACGTAGGCGATGCGCGAGCCATCCGGCGACCAGACCGGAGAGCCTTCGTGCGCGGGAGTGTCGGTGAACTGCGTGGCCTTGCCGTCCGGCTCCAGAATCCAAAGGTCGGCATTTCCACCTTCCGGTCCCGGCCTTCCGGCTACCGCCCGAGTGCCGTCGGGAGAGATCCGCGGCGGTCCCCATTGGCCGCCCTCGCTGGCAGTGCCCACGGTTCTGCCCATGCGATCCATCCACACCAATTGCCGTAAGGGCTGGCCGAGGCTCTGATAAACCAGGATCCCATTGTTCGACACCGAAATAGGCGCTAGCGACAGGCTCCGCACGGCTCCCACGTCCTCGGCCAGCGTGATCGCTTCGCCTTCCACCGCCAGCTTCGACGAATTGAAGGCCTGGCCGATGAGGCTCCGGTCGCGTATGGATAACAGATAGCCCTTCCCGGAGTCCGGGCCGCCCGCGGCCGAATACACCGCGTTGGTTGCGGAGCGGAACACCTGTTTGTACTCCGGCGAACCGAGTTCGCCGGAGTAGACCCCGGTGTTTTCGTCCAGATCGGCCAGCACGAAGAACAGGAAATGCTTGCCATCCGGCAGGAATTGCGGCCACAAGTGAGCTCGCTCGAATCTGGCCGCATTCAGCTTCAGAACCGGTTGCGGGGTTCCGCCGCTCGCGGGCACCTGGTAAAGCGTGTCGCCTTGTCCGGGCGCAAACAAGATCACGCCGTCCCGATTCCAGGTGCCGCCTCCGGGCAGGGTTTCCGCCGCGCAAATAGTCTGCGCCGGGCCGCCGCTGATCTTGATGCGTTTTAAAGACTGGTCCGCAAAGAAAGCAATGTACCGGCTGTCGGGCGACCAGAACGGCGCCACGCCGCCTTCGGTTCCCGGAATCACCGCCGGATGCACGGCATCCAACCGGCGCAGCCATAGCACCAGCTTGCCCTCTTTGCCGATTGCCGAAAGCGTCAGGTTTAAGCCGTCTGGAGAAAGCGACGGCATGCGGTACGTGGTGTGCTCCGGCGGCATCACGGGAAACTTGTAGCTGGGCGCCGGCTTGGGACGCAGGTACATCACGGCAACCACCGCCGTGGCGGCTATCGCCGCCAGGAATGCCCCCGCGATCAGGATGGCGGCCATGCGGCTGCGCATCGGACCGGCCGGTCGAAGCGGGGCTTCCAGGGGCTCCGCCACCACTCGCTGCCGCCCGCCGGGACTGGGGCGCGTGCCGGTCTCGCTCAAGCGGCCGCTCGAGCCGCGTACCGCCGCTGCCGGCAGGGCAGTCCACGCTCGCGCCGATAGTTCGCCCATCCGCGCCATGGCGCGGCCCGCCAGCTTCAATTCGATGACCGCGTTCTGGATGCGCTGCCGCCGCCGCGCCGGATCTTTTTCGAGGCATCCGGCGACCACGCCCTCCATGGCCGCCCGCACCGGCGACTTCGCCATCAATGGCGCTGCCGGCTTCTCCGCGATGGCCGCTTCCAGTTCAGCTCCCGAACCCGGGAAGGCACGCCGCCCACCCGCCATCTCGTAAAGGATCGCTCCGTACGCGAAGATGTCGCTGCGGCAATCCGGCGCCGCGCCCGCCACCTGCTCCGGAGAACGATACGCCGCCGCCCGCTCATCCGTTCTCACGGGTTCAAAGACCCGCGCACCCGCGCTGGTCAGCAGGACGGCGTGAGGCGAAAGGCTCCCGTGGACCGTCCCGCGGCTGTGCGCCCGGTTTAGAGCCGCGCCGATGTCGATGGCGTATTGCAGCGCTTCTTCCGGCGCGAGTTCCCCCCGCGCCAGCCGGTTCGCCAGCAGTTCGCCTTGCGTCGCACCGTTGCTGAGAAACTCCAGTTCAATCGCACCCACGTCGCTCACAAGTCCCGATGCGCGCGCCGCTTTTCCGGCGCGCCGGTTTCCGACTTCAATGCTACTATTCCGTCAATGGCAGCACAATGAAATTGGGGGTCCTGTCTGTACCATATGGGTCACGGGGCGAACCGATGGTACGTGCTATCGTTAACGGATGGCGCTCGCCGGCCGGACGACCATTTGGGGGGTGCGACCTGGTGCTTCGGGTGACCCTATTGACACCGGCGCAGGCCCATGTACAATCCTTTAGATGGCACTATAATCTCTGCGGAAACGGAACTAGCTCAAAATGTTTAAAGCCAGGAAACCCAAGCCGGCGGCCTCACCGGAGGAGCAGGGCTACAACAGTACCGACGTCGCACGGATTTGCGGCGTCACCCTGCGCCAGTTGCAATGGTGGGACGAACGCAACGTCGTCTCCCCGCGCCAGGACGGTCACAAGCGCGTTTACATGTCGGAGGAAGTGGTGGAGATTTCCGTCATCGCCGAACTCCGCCGCAAGGGGTTTTCGCTTCAGAAAATCCGCCGCGTCCTCCGCTTCCTGCAAAAGGATATGGGCAAGCGCCTCAGCGAAGCGATCTCGGCTTCTTCCGATATTCACCTCCTCACGGACGGCAAGACGATCTACCTGGAAGAAGCTTCCACCCGCATCATCGATTTGCTGAAGAACGCTCGCCAGCCCATGTTCCTGGTCTGCGTGACCGACCAAGTCAAGCGCCTGAATGCCGCCGCGGAGCGCAAGCCGGCCCGCTCGGAGAGTGGTGCGGTCAACCGCAAAGCGCGGGCCGTCTGAGCCTGCTCAATGCGGCCGTGGCGGCGAATACACCGACGCCGCGGCGCCGCCCAATAGCACGATCCCCAGAACGATGTACGAGAGAGGGCTGTAGGCGTTGAGGGTGTTCACCGCCGAATCGATACCGTGCAGCACGGTCATGCGGAATGGCGGTGAGATCATGAGGAACCCACCACCGAACCCAATCAATGCAAGCGCTCGAATCATGCCGCGTTCCGCAACGAAATACCATCCTTACCCAATTACAAGATTCCCAAAAGAGTCGCTAGTACCATGGTGGTACCAAACTGCGCCAATTTGCGGGTAAGGGATAGCATCCGGCAACTCTCCCGCGATTCGCGCCACGGCCGCCCGTTTTGCCACAATGAATAGGTCGCCATGACGGAACGCATCTATTACAACGATTCGTACTTGCGCCGCTTCAACGCTCAGGTGGTCGCCTGTCGGCCCGGCGGTTCCACGGTCTACCTGGACCGCACCGCTTTTTACCCCACCTCGGGCGGTCAGCCCTTCGACCTTGGCTCCATCGCCGGCGTGGCCGTCCAGGATGTGGTCGATGAAGGCGACTCGGTTGCCCATGTGCTCGCCGCGCCGGTGGCTCCCGGGCCGGTCGAGTGCGCCATTGACTGGGACCGCCGCTTCGACCACATGCAGCAGCACACCGGCCAACATGTGCTCTCGGCCGTCTTCGAAGAGCTCCTGGGGCTGCACACTGTCAGCTTCCACCTTGGCGCCGAGAGCTCCACCATCGATCTCGAAGGCGGCACGCTCGATGCGTCCGCCGCCGCGCGCGCCGAGGGCCGCGCCAACCAGTTGGTCTCCGAGAACCGGCCCGTCACGGTGGTGTACGAAGACGCCGCCCAAGCCGAGGGATTGCGCAAGCCCTCCGGCCGCGAAGGCACGCTCCGCATCGTCTCGATCGATGGCTTCGACCGCAGCGCCTGCGGAGGCACGCATGTTCGCTCCACCGGCGAAATCGGCGCCATCCTGATCCGCAAACTGGAGAAGATCCGCCAGAGCGTGCGCGCCGAGTTTCTATGCGGCGCCCGCGCCGTGGCCCGCGCCCGCGCCGATTACGAAGCCCTCAACAAGATCGCGCAACTGGTCTCGGCCTCGTTCGACGACGCCCCCGCCATGATCGCCGCGCAACTGGAAGCCGCGCGCGCCGTCGAAAAGTCGCGGCGCAAGCTGGAACTCGATCTCGCCGCCCGCCAGGGCAGGGAACTCTATCAAGACACTGCCCCCGGCGCCGATGGCGTACGCCGCGTCACGCGCCGTGCCGCCCGCGGCAGCCTCGAAGAGCTCCGCGCGCTGGCGCAAAGTTTCACCGCGCAACCCGCAGCCGTTTTTCTGGCCGCCCTCAACGATCCGCCGTCGATCCTGCTGGCCACCTCCGCCGATTCCGGGATCGATGCCGGCCAGACGTTGAAAGCGGTCCTGGCCGAAGCTGGCGGCCGTGGTGGTGGCGCCGCTCGCATGGCGCAAGGCAGCGTGCCCGACGCCGCGCTCATCGAGAAGGTGATCGCGAAGCTGGGGTAGCAGTTGCGCAGCACCCGGATCAAATTGTAGCTTACAAGCAAGATGCCTACCGATCGCACCGATTTCCTGCGGGAGTATTACCGCCTCCTCGCCGACGACATTCGCCGCAGCGAAGCCGTCATTCCCAAGGTCTGTGCTCTGGAAGAAGGCACCATGGCGCTTCTGTTGCTAGCTTGCTGGGCTCACCAACTAGCGTATCTGGCCCCGCTTCTAGTCTTGCTCACGAGCGCCTGGGCCATCCACCAGTTGATCAATGCCAATCTCTGGGCGCGCCGCAGTCATTTGATGGCAGCCAACGTCGAGATGGAGTTCTTCGCGTCCGATGACTTGGACGTGCTTCTGCCGCGGTCCTACTACGCCGATGCACGCCGGTATCGCTACCGCCGCGTGTTCATTGCGCCGCTACTGCTGAGCCTGGCGTTTTTCGTCATTGCCTTAGTGACCCTGCCGGCAACCCCTGGTCCGAAGTTGTTCAGCCTCTATGTTCTGAGCGCGCTGCTTCTGGGGTCGTTATTCATTGAGAATCGCCACTGTGCGAGGGAATACGCGTATCTGGTCGCACACGCACCGGGCCGTGGTCGCAACGCCACGAACTGAGGCGGAAACACTCCGATGATTCGTCGGGTTCTTGGAAAGGACCTTCACTGTTTGCCGGATCAGTCGGCGCCGGACCTGGATGTCGCCGCGCTTGAGAAGCGCCGTTGCAATGCACTGCTTGCCAAGTTTTGCAGGTTCGAGCGCGGTCTGGATGCGTTCGCAGGAGTGGGAGTCAGCTCGCGTTATTGGAGCGGTTGTACCAACGAGCTCTACCTCGTGGAAAACCGGGCCAACGCGCTCTGTCTGTTACGCAAGAATCTCCCGGCGATCGCCCGGCCGGGTTGCCGCGTGAAGCTCGTGCCCGGCACAGCGCGCGAATTCCTCGAGAACGCCGCCCGCCAAGGACTCCAGTTCGACCTCGTGGATTGCGATCCGTTCGGCACCTGCTACGACTTACTTCCCCTGGTGACACGGCTTGTGCCGCGCGGGGTCGTGTGTGTCACGACAGGGGAGATCTTCCAGGTCTATCGCGGCCTCAATCGCCGCCCAGGTCGTCCGCCGGCTGACGAGTTTCGCGGGCACAAGGTCTCACAGTGGGTGCTTCAGTCGCTGCTTCCCGAAATCAGTGGTGCGTGCGGAGGCGCCAGCATCGTGCACTTCTACGCGTATCCCAGCAGTGTCCGCATCATCTTGGCCTTGGGCGGCTTTCCCGCTCCGCAGCAGGCTTTCGCAGCGCGGCCGCACTTCCTCGGCTGGCTCGCGTCCGAAGGAGCCGGGCTCTCTCCGCAAGGACCAGCTCGAGATAGCCGGCGAAGCGTGGGTTGAATGCTCGTAACTTCTCAATCGCCAGTTCCGGCGGCATGCCGTCCAACTCCCGCGTGGTGTGCGCGATCGTGCAGTAATTGTGCAAGGCGCGGTGCGGCCATGAGCGCATTAACATGCTCACGTCCGCGCAAAAGACACAAGCATGCCCGCTGGTCTTGCACAATTTACTGAATTCACGCCGCGTAACACATCGTCGTGACACAGCGCCTCCCGTAATATTCACTGCGCCGAGGAACGGCAGATAGACATTGCCATATGCCGCCGTACGGATCCAGCCGGCGCTGTCAAACGTCGTCACCCCAGCGTAATGAAGCACCACAATCGCCGCCGGCCCGCCAATTCCAAACACGTGGTTATCCAACTTCCATTCCGCGCAGCGTACGGCGAATTGGATCAGCAATTGGAGGCTGCCAGGCGTGAATGAATTCACTCCGGAGTTCGGCCCACTGGTCGCAAAACCGCCGAATCCCAGGCTCTTGCTTCCCACGCTGCGTGCCGCCAACGCGCTCCAGCACACCTCTTCAGGTGTTGTGCCATGAACCACGGGCAGCAACTTCGGGCGGAGGGCGCCCGAGAGGCCTGCCGGAAAAATGCGGTATTGCCGGCGCGTCGACGCCAGCTTTTGCTTGATCGCGCCGCGAGAATCGAGGGAGGTGATCGGGGCATCGGGCAGCGCAAAGCGATCCGCCCAACTGTGTTCCTGATAGGCGCTCCGTAGTCTCCGGCTGGCGGATAACAAATCCAAGCGGCCCTGTTGGATGTGAAATCCACCGGAGTCAAAAATTACCTTACATTGCTCCCGGTTTGCGTATAGCCGCTCTATGATGCCATTCCGTGCAAAGAGAGGCGACACAATGGCGCAAGGAAACGGGAAGCCATCGCCCTTTCGCCGCATGGCCCAGATTTCGCACAGGCGCTCCAGATGGCAGCGGTTAATCGTTAGAGAAGGGTAGAATTCCATCCCGATCGATTCTTACAGTGAGATAACCGGATTTGTAGAGTCGATACAAATATAGTATATTTGCAGGCTTGATGCTACATCAGCACTGGAGCATGCCTATGGAAAGCCGCTCATTGTTCGTGGACTTCATGTACGCCGTGACGGTGGGGGCGATGCTGCCCCGGTTGGATGCGACGGCCCTGGATCCGTCAAAACCATTGCTCTGGGGCATGGCTTTTATGGTGGTAGTCTTCCTTGAGGACTTCTACCTCTATCACGTCAAGGTCGTTCCGTTTCTAAAGGATGTGTTTAACGCGCGCGGATTCATTCTCGCGATGCTGATCATTTTCAGCTGGTATGTGAGCGAAACCGCCTTCCCAACTCACTCACGGCTGTTTCTCCTGGGGTTCGCCTTCTTCTTTTTCGTGAAGCTAATGGGCGGAGTCTTCATGAAGAGCACTAAATACCCAGTAGGCAAGGACCTCTTCTTCCTGTTACCCGTCTTTGCGGCTGGAGCGCTCTTCTGTTTTGCGGATAATGAGTTCTTCGCCTGTCACCCCGAACGCTTTGTGATGTTCCTGGCGCCGATTTGGCTCTTGACAGTCGCGTTCTGGTGGGCTTGAGACGCCGCAGCGGGGCAGCCCTCGCGTGTGATTCGGGTTACTTCCTCGGCCCTGCCGCCGCCTTTTTCGCCACCCCCACCTTCAGCAGCGCCTCAATCTGCGCCTTCAGATTCTGTTCATGCTGTTCGCCAAAGAACTTTTCGTCGTCGCCTTCGAACTGCGCCCGGATCATTCCCTGCCGGTCGATGAACGCCAGCATCGGCATGATCGGCACCCTCACCATCGAATGCTGCATGAAATCCAGCGCCGTCGAGCCATCGTTGTAGCCCACCGGAAACGGCGGGCTGAAGTTCTTGAGGAACGCCGGCACCGCCAGTTGCGCTCCGTTCTCGATGGCGCACGCCACCACCTGCAAGCCGCGCGGGCCGTATTCGTTCTGGTCCTTAATCAGAAACCCGACCGTCCGCTGGCAATGCGAACAGTAGGTCAGGATGAAGGCCAGGACCACCGGCTTGCCCTTGTACTGGCTAAGCGCCAGCGGCTGAGCGCCGTTCCGGTTGATGGTGTACTCCGGCGCCTTGCGGGGCAACTCCGCCGCCAGCGCCAGCAGCGGAAGCAGTGCCAGGGCCGCCGCCAGACATCGCTTCTTCGCCATGAAACCTCAGTGTATCTCAGGGTCCAGCCCTTCCACGCTGGTGACGGTCGCCCCTTTGCGGCGCAGTTCGAAGCGTCCGTCGTCGCCGCGGCCGGTAACCAGATCGTCGCTCGCCGAATCCACCGTCATGCTCTTCCACTTCTTGCTCAGCACTTCGCGGTACGCGGCGAAATACCGGCCGGCCGCGTCTTCGCTGTCCCACTCGGCGGCGTAGAGCAGCACCACGCGGCCGGCCCGCTTGTTCTCGTAGAGCTCGAAAGCGCAGCCCCGCCAGTGCGGCGCCAATTCCGCAGCGCGCTCCTTGCCGGTATATTGCTCCAGCATGATGCTGTGCTCGAGTTCGCCCAGCGTGCCCCCCACCAGGCCTTTATAGCCGCGCGGCAGGTGAGCGTCCGGCACCTTCGGCTCGGTGGGCTCGGCGCCGGCAAAATACTTGTCCGGATGCAGGATTTGCTGGGTGCTCACGGGCGCGCGCCGGAAAACTTCGCCGAAAGCCTCCTGGTGGTCGCGCTGGATCACCGCGTTCTGGAACAGCATGCCTTGCGAGTACGGGAACACCAGCGTCAATTTCAAGTACAGCGGCTCGTTGTCGAACACCGGATATTGTGCGCCGCCTTCGTCGGTCATGTTCGCCATGGCCGCGGCCGCCTGCGGCGAATCCACCAGCGACCCGCCGGCCTTCCGCGCCAGGTATTCCGACATCATCCAGGTGGCCTGGCCTTCCATCACCGCCAGGCGCGCCGTCGAGCCATCGTCGCTCTTGCGGCCCTGCTTGATGTAGCGCGCCAGGTTGAAATTCTGATCGGCCAGCGCGTGCGAAAGTTCGTGCGCCAGCACCGGCTCCTGGCTCTCGCTGGATGTCGAGTCGGTGATGAACAGTTTCTTCCGGTTGTAATCGTAAAAGGCCGCCGCCTGCTCGGTGAGCAGATCCACTTCGTTCCTGGCCAGGTCGAAGTCCTGCGGCACGAGGCCGAATTTCTTCAGGGTCAGTTCTTCGGCGCGCTCATCGGCGGGGGTCGCCACTTCCTTCACGCGCTTGTTCAGAAACTGGTTGATCTGCTCTTTGGTGATGTAAGCGCACGGCACTGGATGTCGCAGCTTCATGCCGGAGATCGCCGTCAGTTGCGCCGTAATGCCCGGAACCTGGGAGCAGACCGATTTGGCGCCATGGCCGGACTGCGCGCCGGCCGGCGCGGTATCCAGCAGTACACAGAGCAAAAAGACAGCAAGGCGCGAGGGCACTGTTAACAGCATAATGCGCGGTACAATGAAGGATCAAATCAACACATCCACGGGAGATCTCTTTTGGCGGACGACAAAGTGTATAAGGCGGAGTATCAGGGCAGCGGCACCTTCGTGATCAGCAAGCCCAAGCGCAAGAAGATCAAGGCGCGGCAGTCCGAGTTGAAGAACCCGCGCCGCGGCTCGCGCAAGTAGTCTTCAGCCCCGGTTTCAGAAGTTCGTTCGCGGATTGCCAGAGCGCTTGCTTACGCGCGCGGCTCCGATCGGAGCCGCGACCGCCAGGGAGCGGCCTTCGTGAAATATGAGAGTGCATTGACGAAACGCTGCGCTTAGCGCCTTAGCGCCGCGCCTCACCCGTTGCGCGCAAAGCTTCCGCTTCCCGGCGGAGTGCCTCGGCTTCGGGCCGCCGTCCTTCTTCCGCAAGAGCATCGGCGCGCGCTTCAAGCGCCGCCGCCAGCCGTTCGCGGATCACGGGGTTCGCCGGATCGCCGGCCAGCACCTGCCGAAAGTCCGCGATGGCTTCCTCCAGCCGTCCGCTTTTGGCCAGCGCGTTGGCCAGGTTGAAGCGCGCGCTGGCATAGTCCGGCCGCGCCGTGAGCGCCGCTTCGAACTGCCCGGTGGCTTCCCGCGTGCGTCCCACCCGCGCCAGCGCCAGTCCCAGCATGTTGCGCGCTTCCGGCCGCCGCGGGTCCAGGCGCACCGCCGATTCCAGCATCTCGACAGCCTCCTGCGCGTTCAGCCGCGAGAGCAGCAACGCTCCCAGGTTGAGCCGCGCCTCGAAATCGGCCGGCGCCAGTTCCAGCCGGTGGCGCATCACCGCTTCCTGCAACTCCCGGCGGCGGTCGCCGGCTCCGCGCGGCAGCACCTGCAGCCACAGGTGGCACATTTCGTCGGTGGTCCGGTTGCCCGCTTCCACCAGCCGCGGCGGATTGCTCGGATTCCGCGGGTTGGCCGCCGAGTTGTCGTAGTGATACCGCATCGAGATCACGGAACCTTTGGGCACAAAAACCGGCTCGCGATACCGGTAGACGTCCTCCCAATTCTTGTCCCAGTCCGGAATCCGGATCAGCCAGCGGCGTTCGCCGGTGGGCAGCGTGGCGTAGGCCTCCAGCAGCTTCCCCAGGTAATGAGCGTGCGGGTAGACCGCCAGAATGTCGGCATCCAGCGGCACGCGGAAATCGTCGCTCACCAGAAAATCGCGCGCGCCCGCCGGGATGTGCAGCGCCCCGTCGTTCTCGAGCTCGATCACCAGTGGAAACCGCGTGGGCGCCTGGCTGGTAAAGTAAAGCCCGATGCGGGGCCGCACGTGCTCGATCTTGCCGGAAGGCAGCATGTGCATATTGAGCACCAGCTCGTTGCCCGGGTCGAGGCGCCAAGCCAGGCCCTCCGGCTCTGCGCTCGGAATCACTCCCGGCTCCCAGTGAATCAGGTTGCCGTCGGGATCGAAGGGACTGCGCATGAGCGTCAAATCCATTCCCGGGAAGCCGCGTCCCGGCGCCGTCTCCTCGAAGTGCGCCGAGCCCATGCGGTCGATCATCAAATTGGCGTGATGGACCAGCCGGCGGCTGCCAGGATGCATGTCCACGGCCTTCACGTAGTGTGTGGTGGCCAGGCCCGGTTTGAAAATGAAGTTCCAGTAGACCTCCTCGCCGGAAGCCGCGACCTCCAGCGCCTCGGGAGCCTCCAGCACCAGGTCCGGCGGCCCCAGCGGCCATTCCGCATCCGCGGCCGGCGGCGCCGGCGTTTCGGACGCCTCGCCTTCCGCGGCGCCCTGCTTCACCCAATCACCGATCTTGCTGCGCTCTTCTTCGCTGAGCCGCCTTTCCCCGGCGAACGCGCCGTATCCCGCTTCCGGCAGCCACGGTGGCATGAACCCGCCGTGCGTCACCGCCGCAATCTGGTCCGCGTGTTTCTTCACGTCGGCATAAGCGAGGAACGCAAACGGCCCGGCCTGCCCCGGCCGGTGGCAAGGGGCGCAGTGTTGGTAGACAATCGGCGCGATATCGCGGGCGAAAGTGAGCTGCTGTTGCGCGCGTACGGCCGCGCAGCAGCCGAGCGCCAGCGCGATCCATGCGGCCCCTCTCATACCCGATATGTAACACAGGAGGAGTCAGAAGTCAGGAGTCAGGAGTCAGAATGCCGCGTCCTGGCCGTTGCGGGCTCAGCGCAACAGGACCGGAGCACGCAGAACGCCGCGAGATTCTGGCCTACGCGCCCGGTTTCCATTCCCAGCCGCCTTCCGCTCGCGCCGCTACACGGCCCACGCTCGGAAATGGAAAGTGGAAGCCCATCACGTACATGTTCCCCGCCGCCGCCCGTTCCAGCAGCGCGCGGCGCGTCTCGACGGCGCGGCCACCTGCCTGGTCGAAAGCGTTTTCCCAATCGGGATGTTCGAGGTGCAGCGGGTGCACCGCGGCGTCGCCCACGTTCAGCAACTGCCGGCCCTCCGATGACAGCAGCAGCGCCAAGTGCCCGGGCGTGTGGCCAGGCGCCGGAATCACCCTTACGCCAGGCACGACTTCCACTTCACTCTCCACCATCTCCAGTTGGTGGCGCAGCGCCGAAAGGCTCCTCCGCGCCATGGATTCCATGCCAACCTGGAACTCCGCCGGCAGACGCAGGCCGCCCCGGTCGGCGTGCCCGTCCATCCAGAACTCCCATTCCAGTTCCGAAATTACGTACCGCGCATTCGGGAACATGGGCCGCGGAACCTTCGGCCGCCGCACATCCACGGCGCCTCCGATATGGTCCGGGTGGGCGTGCGTCAGGACCACCGTGTCCACATCTTTCGGACGGATGCCCGCCATCTCCAGCCGCGCCAGAATCGCTCCGGACGTGGACGAAGCCGCGCCCAACCCGGTATCCACCAGCATCACGTGCCGCCCGGTTTCCACCAGCAGACAGGTATACGGGCAGAGCACCGTCTCCTCCGGCGCCCTCCGGCTGGCGAGCGCGCGGCTGAGTTGTTCGGGATCGGCATCGGGGAAGAACCAGGGCGTCGGATAGGACGCGTAGCCATCGCTCAGCACCGTGCAGCCAATCGTCCCGATCTCGAAGCGGTGCGAACCAGCGGGCATACGTCACGCTTAACCAATGGCGCCGGGGAAGTCAAAGTCTTTTTGTGGATGGAAAGAGGAAACCCGCGAGGCAGGAATCGCTCCGAAGAGCGGTAAGGGAGTCAAGGGAGGCTATGGGAGGATTGCAGGTCAGCTTGGTGGGGCGGACATCCTCTTTCCAATTCAACATTACCTTCCCCGCGGGCTCGACTCTTTTTTCGCCGCCCGCAAACCCTTGAATTAAAAGACAAAATAGTCCTAAAGTTTTTGTCACCGGCAGGTGCCGACGGAATTGGAGCGGGAAATCCGAGGGAAATCCGGGGGAAATTCGGGGCCAGGCTACCCAACTCCGAATATTGAGACTGTTCTGCTGAAATTCAGGTGAAGAGCGCGGGACAGACTCTTGTGCCGGTGGCCTGATCTCAGCGATAAGCTTCCCGCCGGTTACGGACGCGGAGGATCTCGACGGCATCGCCGTCCGACTTACGGAAGATGATGCGCCAGCCCCCGATGCGAAGGCGGTACCGCGGCGGATCGAAGCCTTCCAACTGTCTCACATTGCCGGTATCGGATACCAGGAAACGGGCCAAGGCCTTGAGGAGCCGTAACGCGGTCTCTCGATCAATGGCTCGAATGTCGGCGCGGGCTGCAATAGAGAAGATGACCCGTTGAGGCATTACTGCGCGGGGTCTTCCGGCAGGGGAGCCTCGGCCATATTTTGCAAGTCATCCATGGTGAGGCCGAAGTCGGCCAGGACCTCTTGCATGGGTACGCCACCGTTCTGTTCCAGCGAGGCAATGCCAGCCTGAATGGCCTCAGCTTCGTCCGGCGTGAGCGGCTCATCGTCGACGGGCGCCAGTGCCAGTTTGCGGTCTAGCGGCGACAGCATGGTCTCCAGCAAGCCGCAAACCGCGCATACCTGGGCGTCAGGCAGGCGGTCGAGGAAAGCATGCGCGTGCTGGCGTTGCTGTCCGTTATCGAGAGCCATGGCCTAGTTCTTCGCATCTCCATTCTACCGGAAGTGCCGGCAAAGCGTTCAAACACGATAGCCGCACGAAGCGCACCACCTGCTTCTGTACCGCGCCTGGCAGCATCAAGTTTGACTCCCACGGCCCCATTCTCATAAAATGATGCTTAGTGTCAGATAGTGAGACCAAGACGTCCCCCTACCGCGTCCAAGTGCTCGACCGGGCGCTCGCCATCATCGATACCCTGGCCGGCGAGGGCCCCGATGCGAGCCTGATGGAGCTTTCCGAAAAGCTCCACTTGCACAAGAGCACCGTGCACCGGCTGCTCATGATCCTGGAACGCCACCGCATCGTCGAGCGCCAGCCACACACCGGCCGCTACCAGCTTGGCCTGCGGCTCTTCGAATTGGGCAGCGTCGCCATCGCCCGGTTCAACATCCGCGAACGCGCGCGCCTTCACCTTCAGCGCCTGGTGCTCGAGGTGGATGAAACCGTGCACCTGTGCGTGTTGGATGCCGGTGAGGTGCTTTACCTGGACAAGATCGAGCCCAGCCGCAGCGTCCGCATGGCCTCGCGCATCGGCCGCCGCAATGCCGTACACTGTTCCGCCGTGGGCAAGGTCATGCTGGCGCATCTGCCGGAACGCGAGGTCGATCAGATCATCGAACAGCGCGGTCTGCCGCGCTTCACATCCAAGACCATTGTCACGATGGCGGACCTGAAGGCCGATCTCAAGACCACGCTTGCGCGCGGCTACGCCATCGACAACGAAGAGGCCGAAGAAGGCCTGCGCTGCGTGGGCGCCGCCATCCTGGGCCGCAACGGCCGCCCGCTGGGAGCCATCAGCACGTCCGCTCCGTCTTTCCGGTTGCCGCTCGACAAGGTGCCCATGGTGGCGGCCGCCGTGTGCGCCGCCGCGCGCGCCTTGTCCGAGGAATCCGGTTACCAAGGGGCGTCGCAGCCCGAAATCAGAATCGAATCTCAACCTGTCAGTTAGGAGACAAACTTATGCCAGTCGAAACCGCTACCGAAAGCAAAATGGTATTTCGCAAGACCAATCGAGCGGCCGGACGCCACATTTCCGTGACGCCCGCCAACAGCACCAACCGCCATCTTTCTTATGGCCGCATCATCCTCAACCCGCAGCTCAGCTCCGTCGCCTTCCAGAACGGCGGCCAGGAAACCGGCTTCATCGTCCTCGCCGGTTCCGCCACCGTCACGGTGGACGGCCAGGCCCACGAATTGGTACAGCATGACGGCATCTACATTCCCCGCGATTCCTCCATCGAAGTGCGCTCCACCGGCGTGGATATCGCCGAGTTCTCCTCCGATGTCTCCCGACGCTATCCGCTGCAAGTGGCTCGCTACACCGAGATCTCGCAGAACGGCTCGCTGAAGTTCGCCGCCGGCGCCGCCACCACCCAGCGCACGGTGAATATCGTGCTCGGCAAGAACGTCGACGCCGGACGCCTGGTAGTCGGTTTCACGATTTCCGAACCCGGCAACTGGACCAGTTGGCCGCCCCACGAACACACCGCCATGCTGGAGGAAATGTACGTCTACTTCGACATGCCCGACCCTTCCTTCGCCATCCAGCTCGTCTACAACAACACCCAGTATCCCGAGCTGGTCACGGTGGTGCGCGATGGCGACGCCGTGCTGATGCCCTCCGGCTATCACCCCAACGTTTCGGTTCCCGGCCACCGCATCTGCTTCCTGTGGGCCATGGCGGCGCATCGCGAAAAGGAAGACCGCCAGTTCGGCGTGGTGAACGTGCAGCCCGGTTTCAATACCGGCGGTTCGGGGCTGGAAGCCAGCCGAAAGTAGAAAAGCCATGATCCTCGATTCTTTCAGCCTCAAGGGCAAGAACGCCCTCGTTACGGGTTCGCGCGCCGGCCTGGGTGCTGGAATGGCCATCGGCCTCGCCCAAGCCGGCGCCAACGTGGTGGTCCACGGCCCCTTTCGCGACGGCATCGAAGAGGTTTGCGCCGCCGTACGCGCCGCCGGCTCGAAAGCCGTGCCCGCGCTCGCCGATGTCGCCGATCCCCAGGCCTGCGCCTCGCTCATCGACTTGACCGTTCGCGAACTCGGCTCCATCGACATCCTCATCAACAATGCCGGCATCATCCGCCGCACCCCGGCCGTGGATTACTCCGCGCAGGACTGGTCCGAGGTCATCGAGATCAATCTCAACGCGGTCTTCCGCCTCTGCCAGTTGGCCGGCCGCCACATGCTGGCGCAGGGCAGCGGCAAGATCGTCAACATCGCTTCGCTGCTGGCCTTCCAGGGCGGCATCCTGGTCCCGGCGTACGCCGCCTCCAAGGGCGCGGTCGCCCAGTTGACCAAGGCGCTCGCCAATGAATGGGCCGCCAAAGGCATCAACGTCAACGCCATCGCTCCCGGCTATATGGCCACCGACAATACCGCCGCGTTGCGCGCCGATGCCGCCCGGAGCCGCGCCATCCTCGACCGCATCCCCGCCGGCCGTTGGGGAACTCCCGAGGATTTAGCCGGCGTCGCCGTCTTTCTGGCTTCCGCCGCCAGCGACTATTTGAACGGCCACGTGCTGGTGGTCGACGGCGGTTGGATGGCGAGGTGAACTGACTCCATGCCGCTTAAAATCAGGGCCAAAGAAACCTGCCGCTGGGATCTGCTCGCGCTGGGTGAAGTGATGCTGCGATTCGATCCCGGCGATCGCCGCATTGCGACCACCCGCCGCTTCGACGTCTGCGAAGGCGGCGGAGAATACAACGTCGCCCGCGGGCTGAAACGCTGCTTCGGCCTGGAGACCGCCATTGCGACGGCCTTCGCCGACAACCCCGTGGGCCGCCTGCTCCAGGACCTCATTTTTCAAGGCGGCGTCGATCCCTCGCTGATCCGCTGGGTGGATTTCGACGGCGTCGGCCGCACCGTGCGCAACGGCCTCAATTTCACCGAGCGCGGGTTTGGCGTGCGCGCCGCGCTCGGCTGCTCCGACCGCGGCCACACCGCGGCTTCGCAGCTCAAGCCGGGCGACATCGATTGGGACGAGATCTTCGGCCGCCGCGGCGCCCGCTGGTTCCACACCGGCGGCATCTTCTGCGCGCTCTCCCCGACCACCGCCGAGGTGGCTCTCGAAGCCGTCCAGGCGGCCCGCCGCCACTCGACCGTCGTCTCCTACGATCTGAACTACCGCGCCTCTTTGTGGACGGCCGTCGGCGGGAAGAAAAAGGCGCAGGAGGTCAATCGCCGGCTGGCGCCGTTTGTCGACGTCATGATCGGCAACGAAGAGGATTTCTCCGCCGCCCTGGGTTTCGAAGTGCCGGGTATGGACGAGAATCTCACCCACATCGAAACCGCCGGCTTCCAAAGAATGATCGAGACGGTGGTCCGCGAGTTTCCCTTCAGCGTGGTGGCCACCACCCTGCGCAAGGCCACCACCGCCAGCCGCAACGATTGGGGCGCGCTCGGTTACGCGGACGGCGCCTTTTACGAAGCGCAGAACCGCAAGGATCTGGAAATCTACGACCGCGTGGGCGGTGGCGACGGTTTCGCCTCGGGGCTGATCTACGGTTTTCTCACCGGCCAGCCGGCGCAGTGGGCCGTCGAATGCGGCGCCGCTCACGGCGCGCTGGCCATGACCACTCCGGGCGATACCACCATGGCCACGCTGCCCGAAGTTCTTCACCTGATGCAAGGGAAGTCCGCGCGCATCGCGCGCTGACAAGTCGATGAAGGACGACCGGAAAAAAGACTTCACCGCGGAGGCGCTGAGACGCGGAGAAAAGCAAGAACTGAGAACAGATCAGCTATTCTTGTCTTTGGTTTTCTCAGCGTCTCCGCGTCTCTGCGGTGAAATCTCGATCTCTCATCCCCAAATTCCCCTATGACCAAAGAACAAGTTAAACAACGCATTCTTGAAGTGAAAATTGTCCCCGTCGTGCGGGCCTCGTCGCCGGAACAGGCCCTGGGCGCGGCCGATGCCGTCCGCGCCGGCGGCATTCCCATCGTGGAAGTCACCATGACGGTTCCCGGCGCCATCGAAGTAATCGCCGGGTTGAGCCGCCTGATGGGCTCCGACGTCCTGATCGGCGCCGGCACCGTGCTGGACGCCGCCACGGCGCAGAAGTGCCTCGATGCCGGCGCGCAGTTTCTGGTCAGCCCCGGTTTCGACGCCGAAACCGTCGCCCTGGCGCGCCGCCTGAACGTCCTCATCATGCCGGGCTCGCTGACTCCCACCGAGGTGATTACCGCCTGGAAAGCCGGCGCCGATTTCGTCAAGATCTTCCCGTGCGGCAACGTCGGCGGCCCGGCCTACATCAAATCGCTCAAAGCCGCGCTGCCGCAAATCCCCATGATCCCGACCGGCGGCGTCAACCTGGAAACCGCCGCGGCTTTTCTGCGGGCCGGCGCTTCCGCCCTCGGCATCGGCGGCGAATTGATCTCCAAGGCGGCGCTCGATTCCGGCAATTTCGCCGCCATCACCGAGTCGGCCAGACAATACACCGCCATCGTCAACCAAAGGGTTTAAGGCATGCCCACTCCCGATGTCGTCCCGATCGTTGGCGCTACCGTCGCGCCCGCTCAGCCCGAGCCCGGCCGCACGCGCTGCGTAGGGGCGTACTACCATACGCTCGCCAAAAACCGATCGTCGGTTCCACCGTTATTCCGTCTTGCTGCTGCGGCGTCTCAGGAAGATCAGCACCCCGAAGACCACCGCGACTGCCGCGCACACCAGCCGTAACGTAGTTGCGTCCATTGTGGAGCTCCTTTCTTGTTTTCTCTTATCGGCGAATTACATGTTTTCAATCATGGGGAACAGATCCCGAACCAGCCGCGTGATCACCGGCCCGATCGTCACCACGAACAGCGACGGCAGCACACAGAAGAAAATCGGAAAAACCAGCTTCACCGCCAGCTTGGCGGCTTTCTCCTCGGCCCGCTGCCGCGCCATCACCCGCAGATAGTCGGCGTGGCCCCGCAGGCTCTGCGCGATGCTGGTCCCGAACCGGTCGGTCTGAATCAACACCGCCACCAGCTTCTTGACGTCGTCCACGCCGGTCCGCTCGGCCAGGTTATGCAGCGCTTCCAGGCGGGGCTTGCCGGCCCGCAGTTCCAGGTTCATCACCGTGAACTCTTCGCAGATTTCCGGGCGCGCCGCCTGCAACTCCTTGGCCACCTGGATCACCGTCTGGTCGAGCCCCAGCCCGGATTCCACGCAGACCACCATCAGATCCAGTACGTCGGGCAACCC
This sequence comes from Bryobacteraceae bacterium, assembly GCA_050014595.1. Classification (GTDB taxonomy): domain Bacteria; phylum Acidobacteriota; class Terriglobia; order Bryobacterales; family Bryobacteraceae; genus PALSA-129. The sequence continues at coordinate 17,360 of JBEKDA010000026.1, read as the reverse complement.
CTTCTCGACCGCCCGCTTGCGGCTCCGGATGCGCCACACCAAATACTGCATGGGCGCCATGTACCCGATGAGCGCCCCGCAGACCGTCGCCAGCAGCAGCCGGTCCGCGGTGGCGTAGACATGCAGACCGATCACCAAGCCGGCCACCCCGCACGCCACCGTCGTGCAGGCGCGCGCCCCGTGGAAGAGCCGCGCCGCCTGGGGATTGCGGAAGCCGGCGCGCACCAGCCGCCGCTTCAACAGCGGCAGGTTGCGCGGCGCCGCAGGCACCATCGCGCCCGCCCAAGCCACCAGTTCCCGCCACACCAGCCCGGGCGAAGGCAGAAAGCCCGAAACCACCGGCGGGCTTTGCCGCAAACGGTCTACCGCGCGGATCCGCCCCGGTCCGATGCGCAGCGCCACCCATGCCGTGCCGGCGGCCGCCGCCAACCCCGCCCCTATCGCCTCGAGTACCAGCACGTCACACCTCGCCGCCTCACACCTCAATCGTCACGATTTTCTTGATGATCAGGTACCCTACCAATTGCAGCGCGAGCGCGCCCGCCAAGAGCTCGTGACCCGCCGGGTCGTCCACGAAGAATCGCGCATACTGCGGGTTCACCACGAACATCAAGGCGCCCACCGCCGCCGGAATCGCCGCCAGAATGCGGCCCGACATCAGCCCCTGCGCGCTGACGGCGCGGATGCGCGCCCGCAGCTTGAAGCGCTCGCGAATGATGTGCGCCAGCTTGTCCAGCAGCTCCGCCAGGTTGCCCCCGGTTCTCTTCTGCAACAGCACCGCCGACACGAAAAACTGCACGTCCAGCGAGGGAATGCGGCGCCCCAGTTTCTTCAGCACGATGTCCAGCGGCTGCCCCAGGTTCTGCTCCTCGAAAGTGCGGCGGAACTCGCCCGCCAGCGGCTCGCCGAACTCTTTGTGCACGATTTCGAGCGATACCGAAAAAGCATGCCCGGCCCGCATGGAGCGCGCGATGAACTCCAGGCAATCCGGAAACTGTTCCTCGAACTTCCGCACCCGCCCGCGCGCTTTGCGCTGCGCCAGCTTCACCGGAACCATGGCCGCCAGCAGGCCCGCCGCGGCCGTCGCCAGAGGCAGCGAGTTGCGCGTCAGCGCCATGATGGCGAGCGACGCTCCCAGGCAGGCTCCCGCCGAGCGGTGCAGCAACCCGGCCGCGCCCCACTTCAAATCGGCCGTCTCGAGCATGCGCTCCACGGCTTCCTTCAGCCTCAGCCGCTCGAGCGCCCGTGTTGCCAGGCGGCCCTTGACTTCGCCCGCCACCTGCATCAGCAGCGGCCCGGCCGTCCCGCGCCGCCCGCCGGCCTTAACCGCCGCCTTGCCCGCCAGACGGCGCAGCGCCAGGGCGTGCTCCCGGCGCGCCTGCCAGTCGATCACCAGCGCCATGGTCGCCATGCTGGTGAGCGCGGTGAGCAGAAAGACCGGGATCATGACTCGCACCCCACCGGCACCACCTCGTCGAACAACTCCACCGGAAGGCGGATCCCGGCGGCCACCAGCTTTTCATTGAATTTGGGCAGAATCCCGGTAGCCGCAAAGCGGCCCACTACTTTTCCGTCCGGCCCCAGGCCGCGCTTCTCGAACGCGAAGATATCCTGCAAGGTCACCACATCGGTTTCGATGCCGGTCACTTCCGTGATGTTCATCACGCGCCGCGTCCCGTCGCTCAATCGCGAAACCTGCACCAGAATATGCACCGCCGAAGCCACCTGCTGCCGGATGGCCAGCAGGTGCATGTTGGCGTTGGCGAGGGAAACCATCACCTCCAGCCGCGAAATGGCGTCGCGCGGGCTGTTGGCGTGCACCGTCGTGAGCGAGCCGTCGTGGCCCGTGTTCATGGCCTGCAACATGTCGAGCGCCTCTTCCCCGCGCACTTCGCCCACGATGATGCGGTCCGGCCGCATGCGCAGCGCGTTCACCAGCAACTGCCGCTGCCGCACCAACCCGTGGCCCTCGACGTTGGCCGGCCGCGTCTCCAGGCGCGCCAGGTGCGGCTGCTTGAGTTGCAGTTCGGCGGCGTCCTCGATGGTCACGATCCTTTCTTGCGGCGAGATGTAGGCCGAGAGCGCGTTGAGCAGCGTGGTCTTGCCCGCGCCCGTGCCCCCCGAGACGATCACGTTCAGGCGCGCCCTCACCGCGGCTTCGAGCAGTTGCATCATGCCCGGGGTGAGCGAGAGCTTGGCCACCAGGTCCTTGGGCATCAGCTTGTCGGTCGAGAAGCGCCGGATGGAAAGCAGCGGCCCGTCCACCGCCAGCGGCGGGATGATGGCGTTGACGCGCGAGCCGTCGCTCAACCGCGCGTCCACCATGGGGTTCGATTCGTCGACGCGCCGTCCCACCTGCGACACGATCTTGTCGATGATGCGGAGCAGGTGCTGATCGTCGTGGAAGCGCACGCTGGTCTCTTCGAGCAGCCCGCGCCGCTCCACGTACACCTGCCCGTGCCCGTTCACCAGGATGTCGGAAATGGTCGCGTCCTCGAGCAGCGGTTCGAGCGGGCCCAGGCCGAAGACTTCGTCGAGCACTTCTTCGGCGAGCTGTTCCTTTTCGCCGGCGGTCAGCGGCGTGGGCTCGTGCTCCACGATGGTTAGGGCCGCCTGCCTCACCTCCGCGCGGATGCGGTCGTTCTCAATTCCCGGCAGCGCGTCCAGGTTGATCTGGTCGAGCAGCTTGCGGTGCAGGGTGAATTTCAGTTCCTGGTACTCCGGCCGCAGCTCGCCGCGGCGCGCCGCATGGCGCAGCAGGCGCTGCTCCCAACTGAGCTCCGCCGGCGGGCGTTCGGCGGTCATCGGCGCGTCCCCTTGACCGGAAAGGTTTCCACGGTTTTGTGCGCTCCGTGAAGCAGGATCATGGTCTCCACCGCCGCCGCGGCTGGCGCTGCGGCCGGGATAGCCGGGACAGCGATGGGCGCCGGAGCGGTCTGCCGGCGCGGCGGCGCCGGCGGCGCCGCCGCCGCCGGCCGCACTTCCCCTGGCGCGTAGAGTTCGCGCAGTTCGCGGCCGCGCGGGGGAGCCGTCTGCCGGTCGCCCGAGTTGCGCAGCACCAGTTGAATTTTTCCCTCGCTCGCCGCCAGTGTCAGGCTCACCGCCTGGGCCGGCGTCACCAGCAGGGTCACCACCGCGACGCTCATCGACTGGCTGTGCGAGTCGGCTTCCACCGTTTGGCCCGCCGAGAGCACCGCGACGTCTTCGAGCACCGGCGTGGTGACGGTATCGTCGGCGCCCGGCGGCCGGCCCGTCACCAGCACGTCCACGCGCGCGCCGGGCAGCACAAAGCCCGCCACCCCGGCCACGTCGTTGACGCGCACCGCCAGAGCGCGCATGCCCGGGGGAATCATGGGGGCGACGCCGAAGCCGCTGCCGCGCGGCGCAATCCGCGCCTCCACCACCGGCTCGTCCGGCTGGATGGAGCTCACCACCGGCCGGCCCACCACTTCCTCCACCTTGGAGAAACCGCCGTGCGGGAACAGCTTCTCCGGCACGCGCACGGTCTTCACCGCTGCGGCTGCGATGGAGGCGCCCGGCGGCAACGGCTGCGCCGCCACCACCAGCGTTTTCTCCGGCTCGGAGTTGCGCCCCTGCGCCGCGATCCGGTAAAAGAACAGCGACACCACCAGCCCCCAAACCAGGCTGAACGCCACGATCATTCCGAATCTGCGATCCATGTGCATTGGCTTACCCTCGCCCCACCAGCGCCAGCCAGGCGCCCAGCGTAATGGCCGGCGCATAGGGGATTGCATAGGGGATGTCGCGCGCGCCGCGTTTCCACGCGAGCCATGCGGCCGCCATCAATCCGCCGGCGGGCGCCGCGAACAGGGCCGCCAGCAGAATGCCGGAAGGCCCCAGCAGGGCGCCGAAAGCGGCCATCAGCTTGATGTCGCCCGCGCCCATCGCCCCCGCGACATAAAAAACCAGGAACACCAGAAACCCCACCGCGGCGCCGCCCGCCGACCGCTCGAGGCCGGTCGCGCCGCTCGTCCCGGCGTGCCACCCGAGTCCGGCGGCCACTCCCGCCAGGTTGATCCCGTTGGCTACTTGCCGCCGCCGCAGATCGTCGAACGTGGCCGCACAGCCTAGCGCCACCGCCATCCAGGCCAGCGCGTTCATGGTTTCGTCCTTTCGAGCAGCACCGCCAGCCCATCGCGATACGCCACGCGCCACCCCGGTTCACGTTCGAGCAGGCGCCCCAGCGGCCAGTCGAGGGGCAGCAGCGCCACCGAGAAGCCGTATCGCGCCATCACCTGCGGCCACGCGGGGCCGGCCCCCAGCAGCGTCCGGTAATCCTCCCCCGCGGCCGGGCCGTAGAAATCGCTACGGCCGTCGAAGAACACGCGCGCCCGCGGGTATAAGTGATAGATCAGGTAATCGGCCCACTGGTCCGGCGCCAGCACGCGGGGCGGCGGCACATGGGACGGGTCCCCGCCGGTCAGCCGGTCCACGTTGCGGGCCACCGCCTCCACCGGAAATCGTACGGCGGGGAAATCGGCCAGCCCGCTTCGCGGCAGCACGGCCACCAGCGCCAGCGCGCCCAGCACCGGCAGCCACGCGGTGAAACGCGCGCGCCGGCCCAGGTCCTGCGAAACTTCCCACAGAATCCGCGCGGCTCGCCGCCGGGGCGCCCGCTCGGCCCGTTCCCGCCACCAGTCCGCGCAGGCCGAAGCGATCACCGGCGCCGCCACCACCGTGAACCAGGGAATGTGACGCGCCGACCGCAGCGCTGCGAAGCCCCACATCATGACCAGGCCGCTTTCGAACCAGCGGGTGCGGCGCCACCACCGCGCCCCCAGCGCCACCGCCCCGAGCAGCAGCGCGGCGAAGACCAGCATGCTCTCCGAGCGGATGCGCGGCGATTGAAACTCCTCCACGTGATCCAGAATCCAGGGCGAGTTCAAATAGCCCAGAATGTGCCGGTGCAGTTGCCAGCCATACGGGTTGGCCAACGTAGCCAGGGCGGAGAGCGCGGCCAGCAGTCCATAGCGCCGCGCCGCCGCGGCATGGCGCTCGAGCGCGCTGGCCGCCGTCAGCCATGCGAGGATGGCGAGCCAGCCGGCAAACCCCGCGTGCAGGTTGGCCCACAAAGCCGCCAGCGGCACCAGCCACCAGAGGCGGCCATCCGGCGCGCGCCGGTCGCGGTCAATCGTCCACAAGGCGGGCGCCAGCAGCAGCAGCGAAAAAATGTGCGGCCGCGCCAGAAAGTGGATGCTCGAGGCGCTCACCGCCGCGAGCGTCACGGCGAGCGAAATCCAGGCTCCCGCGCCGCGGCCGAGCAGCCACGCGAACAGCACCGCCGCCCACAGGCACACTACCGCGGCCGCCAGCGCCGCCACCGCTTCCAGGCCCCGCCAGCGATGCAGCTCCGCGAAGATGGCGTCGGAAAGCCATTCCCACGCGTACCACCGCTCGCCCGCGCGCCAAAACGAGAACGGGTCGTGCGCCGGCACACGGCCGGTAGCCAGCAGGATCTCCCCGGCGCGGATGTGCCACCCGGTGTCGCCGTCGCCGAGCAGGCCTTGCCACACCGCCGGCTGGCCGAACCAGGCGGCCAGCAGGATCGGGAAGAACAAGTCCGGCAGGGTGGGGGCCAGCCGCATCGAGAACCGCGCGACACGCGGGACCGGCAGTGATGCGGCGGTGGCCATGGGCTTGTTTATTCAGATCGGCCGCGATCCCGATTGTATGAAAGCCGGGTACCGGAACTGGTACTATTGGCGCGCCGCCGCGCCTTGAATTAAGGTCTCTGCATGAGGCAATCCAGGAGTTTTCTCTTGTTCGCCGCGCTTCAGGTCTGCGACGTGCTGACGACGCTCCTGTTCCTTCGTCACGGTGTTCGGGAGGCCAATCCCCTGATGGGCGCGGTGATCGCGGTGGCTCGGCAGCCGCTCATCGCGCTGGCGCTGCCCAAGGCGGCGGCCTTGAGTCTGGCCCTGTACGCCGCGTGCAGCGGCCGCACGCGACTGCTGGCCCGCGTCAATGTGCTCTTCACCTGCTGCGTGGCCTGGAACCTGGTGGCCCTGGCCGCCGTGTGACGCCCGGCGTTTTCGGTTCCAAGGATTCACCGCAGAGACGCGGAGACACGGAGAAAGATAGAGAAAGCCTGCCCGCGCTCATTCGCTTCTTTGTTGTCAGATTGCGAGGTCTGCTATGAACTCTCATTTCTTGTCTCTTCTCCGCGTCTCCGCGTCTCTGCGGTGAATCTCCGCTTTCCTGGTTGCCGTCACTAAGCTTTTCCCGCCCCTGGCCGATGAAATCAGAGAGGCTTCTCGATCCCTTGGAACAGACCGCCAAACCCGCGGTGTTCGGCCCCTGGAAGCCGCTGATCGTTTGCCCGGACGCGGAGCTGGCTCGCCGCCTCCGCGCGGCCTGCGCGGAATTGGGAATCAACGGCGTCACGCATCTGGGCCAGTACCCGCGCATCGGCGCGCTGGCGACCGCCATGGCGGAGCGCGAAGCGAATGTGTGCCTCATCGATGTGGCGGCTCACGCCGAGTTCGCTCTGCTGCTGATTGGCGAGGCCTCCGCCTCGGCGCCGGTGGTGGCGCTCAACACGCGCAACGATGCCGACCTGATCCTCCGCTGTCTGCGCCGCGGCGCCTGCGAATTCCTGGCCGAACCAGACTCGGGGCCGCTCGCCAGCGTGCTCGACCGGCTGCGGCTGTTGAGCGCGCCGGCCGAGCCGCCCAAGCCTTGCGAGGTGTATTGCGTGATTCCGGGCAAGCCCGGCTGCGGCGCTTCGACCTTGGCCGTGCACCTGGCCGTCGAACTGCACCGCGCCGGGGCCGCGCGCGTGCTGCTGGTGGATACCGATGTCCCGGGGGGCGCGATCGCGTTTCTTCTGAAACTGAAGCCGGATTTCCATTTGGGCGACGCCGTGCGCGACCGCGACCGTATGGATCAAGACCTGTGGGGGCGCCTGGCGGTCTCGACGAACGGCATCGACGTGCTGCTGGCGCCGGAGAACCCCTCGGCGCCGGTCGAAATCGACCGTGCCGCCGCCCATCAACTGACGGCCTTCTGGCGCAGCCACTATCAGGCCATCGTGATCGACACCGCCGGGGCGCAACCGGCCGCCATCGAATTCGCACAGCTTTCCGACCAGATTCTGCTGGTCTCGACCAACGAGCTGGTGGCGCTGCACTCGACCAGGCGCTCGATCGAGCGTCTGGAGCACCACTCGATCGAGCGGCGCCGGCTGCTGCTCATCATGAACCGTTACACGCCGTCGGCCGGCCTGAAGCGCGACGAAGTCGAGACGGCTTTGAAGCTGGCGCCTTACGCCCTGCTCGCCAATGAGTACGACCTGATCCAGCAGGCCGTGCTGGAAGGCCGCCCGCTCGGGGCGGCGTCCCGTTTTGCGCGCGGCGTGCACGCGCTGGCGGAGCGCCTGGCCGGAAGCCGGCAGCCGGCCAAGAAGCGCACCTCTTTGTTCGGCCTGCTCCAGCACCGGAGTTGAGTAAATTCGGAGTAATCAGTTTGATAACTAAGCAGGCTCACGGATGTCATTCCAGCGCGGAGGCTGGTAACTTCGACTTACGCAGATATTCAGGTGAAAGCGGGAATTGACGATGAGACTCTGCATTCGTAAGTTTTGGAACGATACCAGCGGGCAGGATCTGGTGGAATACGCCCTGGCCGCGGGTATGGTGGCGGTGGCGGCGGTGGCAGCCATGCCCTCTCTCACAACCGTAGTCAGCAACGTGTTCACCAGGATCGGCTCGATCGTGGCGAGCGCCGTGAATTGACAGGCAGACGGGAAAACAACATGCACCGGCCCCAGGGCCGGCGCTTCAGGAAAGGATAGAAACAATGAACTGGCTTCGAAATCGCGTACTGAAACTGCAGATCTGGAAAGACACGAAAGGGCAGGACCTGGTGGAATACGCCCTGGCCGCGGGCATGGTAGCGGTGGCGGCGGTGGCGGCCATGCCGGCTCTGAGCGGCACGGTGAGCAACGTGTTCACCAAAATCGGCAACATCATCAACTCCAACGTGCACTAAGCCGCCCGTTGGAGTTTGCCCCTGTACCCGGCTGCGGCGGTCCTCCACGGGCCGCCGCCTGGCCGGCTATTCCAGGATGCTGAAGGAATAAATCTTGCCCACTCGTCCCGTGCTGCCGGTGGCATCGCCGGAGGCGGGAGGCAGCAGGCCGTATTCGCCAGCGCCCAGGCTGGGCAGTATGATTTCGTACGTTCGCGGTGCCAGTTTCTTGCTCTCGAACGGAACTAGGTCGCGAGTGGCGCCGCCAGACTGATGCACCACGCCACCGGTCATCGTTCGAAATTCCCGGTAATCTTTGGAATCGTGCAACCGCAGCAACTGGTATTCCGTGATGCTGACGCCGTCGGCCGTGTATACCAGCAGATCAACCGGAGAAGCAATCCGATTGGGACTCTTGGCGCCGTTGACATGGCCGTTGATGTCTTTCTTCACAATGCCGGCGGTCCCAATCGATTTCAAAACACCCCCGGTCATGAAGTTAACCACTTCTGCATTCAGGTCCGCCCACTGGTCGTTCTTCTTGTAGTAGACCCCGATTTCCGCGACAATCGAGCCGCCAGCCGCGGCCGGCGCTGGTGCGGCCACAGCCACCGGAGCCGCCGCTCCTCCGCCATTCATCATCGCGGCGATGATCTTATCGCTCACCCCGGCGCTCTTCAACGCAATCAGATCGTCCGCCCCCGTCGAATACTTTCCCGGTTGAGAGTGGACCGAACTCAAAACAATGTCCTCGCTCAATCCGGCCTTCACCATTTTGATGATCGAATCGTTGGTGAGCGTCGCCTGGCTAAAACAAAGCGCCGTCACGCAAGCCAACAACAGTAGCAATCGCGTCCCCATAGACCTCTCCTCCAAAAGATATTCTTACCAACCTTCCAGTAGTGGAGTGTACCCGAAGCGGAAGCCGTCATCAAGTGCCATCGCCTATCATGTCAAGGCAAATGGGATTGCACAATGTCTTCGTCCCGGCACTCGCCGATGGATTTCATGGCATTCGCGGCTCCGGTTGATTTGCCCCGCCGAGTTCTTCTTCGAGCAGCCCCATCTCTTCCAGCAGCCGGTACGTGCGCGCGGCCTCTTCCGCGTCCACACGGCTGATGGCAAAGCCGACGTGCACCATGACGTAATCGCCCACCTGAGCTTCGGGAACGAAATTCAAGAAAACCTGGCGGGCAATGCCGCCAAACTTCACTTTGGCGACGCGGCTGCCGTCGCGCTCTTCCGCCTCGATGATCTTACCCGGCACTGCCAGACACATAATCGTTCCTTCCCGTTAGGGCCCCGGTTGGGTCGGCTGCCGGGACGCCTTTTGCGCCAGTTGGTAAAAACAATTGCGCGGGACGAGCTGGCGCACCAGGCAGCATTCGCGGAAATAGATTCCGCACTTGAGGCACAGCTCCTCCGGATTCGAGGTGTGGTCCACGATGTCCGCCGAAAGCCGGTCCAGCAGTTCGGAAGTGCGCCGCAGCTCTTCCGGCGGGAACTGGACGAATATACTTTGGAGCTTGCTTTGGCGGGCGCTCTCATACGCCGTGAGCAGCCGCCGGCCGGCCTGGGTGAGGCGGAGGTGCATGACGCGCCGGTCCTTCTGGTCCTCGGTGCGCCGCAGCAGGTCGCGCCGCACCAGGCGGTCGACCGCCTTACTGGCGGCCGCATTGCTGACCCGGAGAAACGAAGCCACATCGCCGAGCGTGTAGGAATCCGTCATGGCCACCAGCTTCAGCAGCCTCATTTGCGAAGCCGTGACCTGCCCGTCCGCCGCTTTCTCCAGCAGCCGCTGCTCGATAATGTCGGCGACGGCGGACGCGAAAACATGCGCGCTTCCCAGGAAATCGTCGATCTCTCTCAGGCTGCGGTCGCGCGTCATACAGATCCTTATATCTGGAAATATTTTCCTTAGTACGTCACTTCAGAAGTTCACTAACGTATTCCGGCCCTCCGCTCCCTTACGGTCGCGGCTCGCGTCGAAATATTCGCGCGCGACCCATCGGGCGGCCTCCGGCACGGCGCGCCGCACCGGCTCGGACAACCCGGGACAGACTTCCGCGGGCAAGGGGCCCGTCTGGCAGGCCAGCACTCGTACTTCGACGCCGGTCTGTTGTTGCAGCTCGCGCAGCATGTTGGATGTGGGCAACTGGTGCATGGAAAAATCGTCCAGTTTGACCACAGGGATTTCGGCCGGGTCGATTTCGAACCACTCACCCGGCTCCCGCCCGAAATCCACCGCGTCTACAATCAGCAGCCGGCGCGGGCGCACCTGGCTGAGGCAAAGCGTGAACAGCAGTTTGCGCACGCCCGTTCCGGCGTCCTGGAGGCAAACGCCGCCGGGCACGTCGAAGTGCGTTTCCAGGTATTCGACCAGCGCGCACCCGAAGCCGTCATCGCCGAAGAAAACGTTGCCGATGCCGAGGATCAGCACCGGCTTCGAGCAAAAGTCGGGAACAGCGTCTTCTTCAATCGTTGGCATGACGGCCTCCGGCGCGGCGTGGCGCTAGTTTGCGAGCGAATCGAGCAGGCTGCCCTGGGCATCGAAGATGTCCAGCTTCACGGACATCTTTCCGTCCAGCCGGTGCGTGGCGCAGGACAGGCACGGGTCGTAGGCGCGGATGGCCATCTCGACCGTGTTCAACACGCCCTGATCGTACTTCCCATCGTGGATCAGGCTTTTGGCGGCCTGCGTCACCGACAGGTTGATGGGGGCGTTGTTGTGGGTGGTCCCGACGATCAGGTTCATGTTGGTGAGCATGCCGTCGGCGTCGGTTTCGTAATCGTGAATCAGCGTGCCGCGCGGCGCTTCCGTGCAGCCGACTCCCCTCGCCGCGCGCGGGGTCACTTTCACGCGGGTCTCCAGGCTGGTAATGTCCGGATCGTCCAGCAGGCGGATGGCGTTCTCGGCGTTATAGAGCAGCTCGATCAGGCGGGCCCAGTGGTACAGCAGGGTGAGCTGCGCCGGGCGGCCGAAGTTGCGCCGGAATTCCTCGAGCTCGGCTTGCGCCAGCGGGGTGTCGATGAAATCGCAAACGTTGATGCGAGCCAGCGTGTTGGCGCGGTACAGCCCCGGTGCGTCATCTTCCAGCGAGAAGCCGCCGCGCTTTTTGGCATAGGGGAACTTCAAGTAGCTCCACGGCTCGATGTGTTCCCCGATGAACTCGGTGTAGCGGTCATAAGGGAAATCATCGAAGGAGCCGTCGCTGGCCATCAGGCGCAGCTTGCCGTCATAGAGATTGAGGGCGCCGTTGTCTTTGACGGTTCCGATGAACCCGCTGGTGATCACGCCCAGCGACTTCACCACGTCGAGGTACTTGGGGAACACGCTCTCTTTGGCAAAGGCGATGGAGAACTTGGCCAGCTCCAGCGCCTCGTCGGCCATCTTGCGCAACTGGTCGCGTTCGTCCTTGGCCAGCGGCTTGCTGAAGCCGCCGGGAACCGCGGCCTGCGGGTGGATGGCCTTGCCCGCGATAATCTCCAGCATCTTGGCGCACATGTGCCGCACGCGGACCACGCGCCGGGCCACCTCGGGCGCGGCCCCCAAGACACCGATCACGTTGCGCACCGAATAATCGGCATCCGGACCCAGCAGGAAGTCGGCGCCCGCCAGGAAATAAAAGTGCAGGATGTGTTCTTCCATGTACGCGATGCTGTTGCACAGCTCGCGCAGCTTGGCCCCCGCCGGCGGCGGAGTAACCCCGAACACGGCGTCGCAAGCCTTGGCTGCCGCCAGGTGGTGCGACCACGGGCAGACGCCGCAAATGCGCGGGGTAATGCGCGGCATGTCTTCCACAGGCCGCCCCATGCAGAAGCGCTCGAACCCGCGCAACTCGATGACATTCACCCGGGCCAGGTTTACGTTGCCGGTATCATCCAGTTGGATGGTGATCTTGGCGTGGCCCTCAATTCGCGTCACAGGCTGAATTACTATAGTCTTTCCCATGGCTCACCTCTTGGGCGCCGGCCGCAGGCGGCCCGCACCGGAAAATCGATTGAATGTTGCGGCCCGGTCCGGAATCTGTTTCGGATCGAGACCAATAGTAGAAAGCGCGCCCATCATGTCGACCATGGGATTGGCCTTCTCCGAGATCGGTCCAAAGCATCCTTCGCACGGCATATAAGCGCGGATGCAGCGCGGCGTGCCCTCGCTGCCGCCGCAGCCGGAGCGCGTCGCCGGACCGTTACACAGAAATCCCTGTTCCATCAAGCAGCGCATCTGGTTCAGCGGAGCGCCAGGGGTGAAGGCGACCGGCTCCAGCCGCCGCCTCAGCGTCGAAGTGGCCTTCTTCTCGCGGATGGTGGGGCACTCGTCGCATACGCTCTTGGTCGACAGCGTAAATGGGCGGCCTTCCAGCAGCGCGGTGAGCGCGCCCGCGACCATTTCCGGCGTGGTGGGGCAGCCGGGCAGGATCATATCCACCTTCACCACTTCGCTGATGGCGTACACGCGATCGGTCAGGGCCGGGATATCCTCGTGGGGAAATCCATTCTTGTCGGTGGTGACGCTCTCGCGGTACACCTTGGTCAGCAATTCCTCGGTGGTGTACAGGTTGGCCAGCGCGGGGATGCCGCCATAACAGGCGCACGACCCCAACGCGATCAGCGTTTTGCATTTCCGGCGCATCTCCTGCGCCAGCAGCTTGTGCTCCTCGGTGCGGATGCCGCCGGAGATCAGGCCGACCTCCGCCTCCGGAATTTCCATTACCGTTTTCTCGCCGGTCTGACCAAACAGCTTGTGGTCCATCAGCACCGGCATGTGAACAATCTGCACTTTCTCCAACAAGTCCAACAATGGTTCGCCGATGTCGAGGATTGTCACCTCGCATCCGCCGCAGATTGTGAACCACTCCTCGGCTAGCCGAGCCGCCATGTTATATTTCCTTTCTTACGACGTCAGTTTCTGAAGTCTGCTTGCTTATCGTTACGGATCATGAATGCGCGCAGTTAGCCTGCACCCTCAATCAGCCAGGCTGTTCCACAGCCACTTTCTTCGCCTCTCTTCTGGTATAGGCGAGGAATTTTCCCTCTTCTTCTGCCATCTCGGTTTCGAAGCCCTCACTCTGGTAACGCGCAACCGCCTGTTCGACAGCCTCCCTCGAGTCGCACGCTTGCCCATCCCATATAAACTTCCTGCCGTTCACAATCCGATAGTTCGTCATCGAAACTCCCCGGTGGCCTGCGCTAAGATTTGTACGGGCTGGGACCCAGCCGCTTGATTTGCTCGGTGAACTCCGTCATCAGCTTGGCGAACTGCGGCCCCTCGGACGCCGATACCCACGCCAGCTTGAATCTTTCCTCCTCGATTCCGAAATCCTGGAGCATGAGGGTGATGGCCTCCGCCCGCCTTTCGGCTTTCAGATTTCCGTCCTGGTAGTGGCAATCGCCGGGATGGCAGCCACACATGATGAGCCCGTCCGCGCCTTTCGTCAGAGCTTCGATCACCAGGTTCGGATGCACCATTCCCGAACACATCACCCTGATGATCCGCACGTTGGTGGGGTACTGGCAGCGCGATATGCCGGCCAGGTCCGCGCCCGCATAGGAACACCAGTTGCAAGCCAGCGCCAGAATGACCGGCTCGAACTCCTGCTCTACCGCCAGACCCGTGCTCATGCCACCTCCAGCGCGGCGGCCACTTGCGCCGCCAGTTGCTCCGGCCTGAAGCCTCTCACGACAATGCCGCCCTTGGGGCAGGTAGCCTGGCACGTGCCACAGCCCTTGCACAGGCTCTCGTTCACCTCTATGGTCTTCTTGAGGGATCCGGCTCTCATGTATTCGATCAGGGTCAGGGCCTTGTAAGGGCAGGGATCGACGCAGTAGGCGCAGCCGTCGCAGTTTTCGTCCATGACGAACGAAATCGTGCCCTCCAGTTCCACATAGTCCTTGCTCAGAATGGCGCTTGCCCTGGCCGCCGCAGCCTGCGCCTGGATGATGCTCTCATCGATCGACTTCGCGGCGTGCGCCAGGCCGCAAACGAAAACGCCGTCGGTGGCGAAGTCCACGGGCCTGAGCTTCATGTGGGCCTCCAGGAAGAAGCCGTCCTGGTTCCGCGGAATCTTCAGGAGTTGCGCCGTCTCCTGGTTTCCGTGGTCCGGCACAATGCCGGCCGAGAGCACCACCAGATCGGCCTCAATCCGGATTTCCCGTTGCATATGCGGCGAGTAGACGGTTACGTCCAGGCGCCCGTCGTTTTTCGCCACCTCCGGCTTTCTGTCTTCTTGGTATCGCAGGAACACAACTCCCTGTTCCCGCGCTTTGGAATAATATGCTTCCCGGAAACCGTAGGTGCGTATGTCCCGGTACAGGACATAGACATTCGCGTTGGGATTCTGCTGTTTGATCTTCAGGGCATTCTTGACCGCCTCACTGCAGCACATGCGCGAGCAGTAAGGCCTTTCCTTGTCGCGGGAACCCACGCACTGGATCATGACGACAGTGCCCGAGATCCCGCTCTGACCCCGGTCGCTCAAGCGGGATTCCAGATCCAATTGGGTGATGACCTCCGGGCAGCCATTTCCGTACCCGTATTCCTTGGGCTGGTATTGGCTGGCGCCGGTCGCGACGATCACTACTCCATGCTCGACCGTCTCGACGCCGTGGCCGTCGGATATGGTGGTTTTGAAATGGCCGATGGACCCGTCGATGGCCGTGATCCTGGACTCGGTAAATACGTGAATATTCTCGTCGTCGCTCACTTCGCCGATCAGGTTCTGCAACTCCTTCTGCGGCTTCTCGCCGTTGAGCAGGTAGCGGATGCGCCGCAGATTTCCCCCCAACTCCTTTTCCCTTTCCACCAGGTACACCGGGACGCCCTGTGAGGCTAGCTCCCTGGCGGCTACCATGCCGGCCAGCCCGCCGCCGATTACCAGGGCCGCTTTCTTGATCGACAGCCTCCCTTTCCGCAGAGGATCGAGCAGCCGGGCCTTGGCGGCCGCCATGCGGACCAGGTCCTTGGCCTTCCGGGTGGCCTTCTCGTGCTCCTGCATGTGCACCCACGAGCACTGGTCGCGGATGTTGGCCATCTCGAACAGATAAGGATTGAGCGCGGCCTCGCGACAGGTGTTCCGGAACAGCGGCTCATGCGTTCGCGGCGAGCAGGACGCCACGATCACCCGATTCAGATCGTGGTCGCGTATCTGTTGTTTGATCCGGTCCTGGGTGTCGTTCGAACAGGTGTACAGATTGTTCTCCGCATACACCACGTTATCCAGCGTCCGGGCATATTCCACCACGCCGGGCACATCCACCACACCGGCGATATTGCTTCCACAGTGGCAGACAAAAACGCCGATTCGGGGCGGCTGCCCGCTGACGTCGATTTCGGGAGGATATTCCTTGACTGCGATCAGCGAGCCTTTGGCGTCGCTCAGGAGCGCCAGCACCTTGGCCGCGGCCGCGGACGCCTGCATCACGGTTTCCGGGATGTCCTTGGGCTCGGTGAAAGGCCCGCCCACATAGACCCCCTCCCGCACCTGCGCCGGCGCGAAAACCGAGGTTCGGCAGAAGTTGAATTCGTTCAGCTCCATGCCGAATATGCCGGCCAGGAGCTTGGCGTCACGAGGCGCCTGCATTCCAGTCGACAGGACCACAAGGTCGTATTCGCGGGCGGTCTTCCGGTCCCCTTCGGCGAGGTACTTGATAATGAGATTTCCGGTTTCGGGTACCTCCTCTACGGACGCCGGCCTGGATCTTATATAATTGACTCCCCGGCCCTTCGCCCGCTCGTAGTACCCCTCAAAGCCCTTGCCGAATGCGCGCAAGTCCATGTAGAAGATGTCGCACTCCACGCCGTCGCCGACATGTTCCTTGGCCATCAGCGCTTCCTTGGTGGCGTACATGCAGCAGACGCTGGAGCAGTAGTCGCGCTCACAATCCCGCGAACCGACGCACTGGATAAAGGCAATCCGCTGCGGCTCCCGATGGTCGCCGGGGCGCTGAACGTGGCCGGAATAAGGTCCCGATGCCGACAGGATCCGCTCGAACTGCAGCGCCGTGATGACGTTGGGGAAGCGGCCGTAACCATAGCGCGGTAGCGCTGCCGGATCGAAGGGCTCAAACCCCGGCGCAAGCACCACCGCGCCGACCTTCAGCTCCCGATACTCTTCCCGCATGCCAAAATTGATCGCGCCGGCTTCGCAAGCTTCGGCGCACATGTGGCAATCGGAGCAGAGGCCGCAACTGAGGCAGCGACCCGCTTCCGCCACCGCCTGTGCCTCGGTGTAACCGATGTCGACCTCGTCAAAGGACCTGGCCCGCCAGGCGGGCTTGCGCGCCGGCACTGGAACCTGCCGCTGCGTTTGCCAACCGGCCGTATCGACCACGTACTCGGTAGGATATGGGCCCTCGAGCTCGCGTCCCGCCCGCAGGTCCTGCCCGTTGAGCCAGCGGTCGATCGAAATCGCCGCCTTCTTGCCGGCCAGCATGGCGGTCACCACCACGTCCGGGCCGGTCACGCAATCGCCGCCGACGAACACGCCCGGCACAGCGGTCTCCAGGGTGACGGGGTCCGCGGATAGCGTACCCGATTTGGTCGCATCGAGTCCCAGCCGCTCCCCCAGCGCCGCCACGTCCGGTGTTTGCCCGATGGAAACGATGACCGTATCGCAGGGGAGAACAAACTCCGAGCCGGGGATCGGCTGCGGGGCTGGCCGGCCGCTGGCGTCCGGCGCGCCCAGTCGCATGCGAACACACCGCAGAGCCGCCAGGCGCCCGCCTGCCGCCGCCTGGAACGAGCTCGGCGCGGTCAGGACTACCAGATTCACGCCCTCGTGCTCGGCATCTTCGATCTCGCGTGCATTGGCCGGCATTTCGGCCCGCGTGCGCCGGTAAACCAGGGTGACTTGCGCGGCTCCGCAGCGGAGTGCCGTGCGCGCCGCGTCCAGGGCGGAGTTGCCGCCGCCAATCACCAGCACACGGCGACCGATCGCTTGCGGCCCTTCCAGGTTCACGCGCCGCAGAAACTCCAAGCCGCCGATTACGCCCGGCAGATCTTCGCCCGGCACCGCAAGCCGGCGCTCCAGGTGGGCGCCGATGGCCACGAACACCGCCGCGTATTGCCGCCGCAGCTCGTCGAAGCGGATGGCCCGTCCGACAGGCGTATCCACGCGGATCTGGATGCCGAGGGCGGTCAGCCGTTCCAGCTCGGCATGCAGCACCGGGCGGGGCAGCCGGAACGTGGGAATACCCACCGCCAGCATCCCGCCGGCCACCGGCAACGCCTCGAAGACCACTGGTTGGTAACCCTTCTGGCGAAGGTGGTAGGCACAAACCAGGCCCGCGGGCCCGGAGCCGACAACCGCAATCTGCTCCGGCCGCTCCGGCGCTTTCGGCTTGGGGAGCTGGTAATCGGGATGCCGGTCGGT
>JBEKDA010000025.1:0-139076 GCA_050014595.1 Bryobacteraceae bacterium | reverse complement strand
GTCCTACACCGGCTTCAGCTACATCGCGGAGAAGACCGTCTACACGCGCTTCGGCGACTGGTTCGCGCTGTTGTCGGCGACGATTGCGATCCTGTGCCTGGTGGCGGATCGCGTGGCGTAGGAATGAGATAAACGACTCCGATTTATACGGTTGGACGTATAATCGATGGTGGCCAGGAAGCCAAAATGGAAATCCTGGCCAGAGGTAGTGATGAGGATCTTATTTAGCGTTTGCGCGGCGGGGATGATGTTTGCAGCAAGCTCTGTAGCACAACAGCCAGTGATTACAGGGTTGCTGAATAACTACAGCTTTGTGCAGCCGGGCTTACCGAATTATGGCATCGCTCAGGGCTCGATTTTCGATATTTTCGGGACGAACCTTGCCGACGGCTACACGCCTCTTCAGTCTGTTCCGTTAACCACCACGCTCCTCCGGGTTTCGGCCAACGTTATGGTCAATGGCGTGACCGTCCCTCTGATTCTTTACTACGTGCAGCCGGGCCAGGCCGCGGCGATTCTGCCTTCCCGTACTCCGGTCGGAAATGGCGAGATCACGGTTACAAACAAAGGTCAGACCAGCGCGCCGTTCCCGATTCAGGTGGTTCCAAGTGCCTTTGGCATTCTGACACTGAATGGGGCGGGCTACGCCACCGCGGCGGTGTTCGATTCGACATCCAGGCTTTTGGACTTTACCAGCGCCATCAATTCTGGAGAATTTATCACCATCTGGGGAACTGGACTGGGTCCCGTGACCGGAGACGAGGCCCAGCTCCAGACACCACAAGACCTGGCTAACATTCCGATCGAAGTCGACATCGGCGGGGTGCCTGCCACGGTTACTTATCACGGCCGATCGATCTATCCCGGCCTCGACCAAATCAACGCGATCGTCCCGGCGGGCTTGCACGACTGCTTTGTTTCCCTGGTGGTCCGAACCGGCAATGTTGTGAGCAATTTCGCCTCGATTCCGGTGGCGGCCACCGGACGCACGTGCTCCGATCCAATCTTTGGCGTGAGCGCCGCCCAGATTCAAACTTTGTCGAATATTGGTTTCTTTGTCCGTGGAACCATCGCCATGAACAAAGACCTGACCACGGCTCCGGGGCTAACCCCAAGCGCGCCTCCCACTATGACCACGACCGAGTCGGCCAGCGCGCTGTTTATCGACGTTCCTGGGGCTTTCAAATTCACCGGCAGTCTGTTCGCAGGCCTGGGCGCGTCTTTAGGAAGCTGCGCGGTGTACGGGATCAATGCATCGGGAGCAATCCTCGGTCCGAATTTCACTCTGGGCACATCCCTGGATGCTGGCTCCGCGCTGAATGTGACTGGTCCGAATGGGAGCGCTCTGCTGACCGTGCCGAACCCTTCTATCGTTTATCTGTATTCCAAAGTTTTCACCGCCGGTTTCATCCCCAATACAGGCGGCACGTTCACTTTCGACCATGTGCCGAACGACCCGGAGAGTGCCGATATCAAGGCCCCCGTTGGGGCGAAGATTACCATCCCGGCTCCTCTGGTTTGGACCAATCAGGGCAGCATCACAAGCGTGAACCGCTCTCAGGGTGCGACGATCACCTGGAGCGGCGGCGATCCGGGCACTTACGTTTCGATCGTCGGAAGCTCGGTAGCGAATTCGGGCCCTTCAGTCGGATCCTATTTCAATTGCTCGGCTCCCGTGTCCGCGGGGAAGTTCACGGTTCCCGCCACGGTGTTGCTGTCGCTACCGCCGAGTTCCACTGTGTCCGCGAGTTCTTTCTTGCGGGTCGGAAACACGACCAACGCGCAGAACTTCACCGTGTCAGGGGTGGACATCGGGATCATTTCCGGCGGTTGGAGTTTTACGACGAACCTGACTTACCAGTAAAGCGCGACGCATTCGTGGAGCGGCGACCCGTATCCGCCAAAGGGTGGTCTGTTTTCAAGTGCCTCTGTTTCCAACCGATGCGGCAAGCCTCCTGAAGCTTATGGAGCCGCGTGGAACCCGGAGACTCCCGCCAGCTAACTACCCGTGCCTTATCACCAGCACGTCGCCATCCTTAACGATGTATTCCTTGCCCTCCAGCCGCAGGAGCCCTTTCTCGCGCACGCCGGCATAGCCGCCGTGATCCACCAGCGACTTCCAGTTCACCACCTCGGCGCGGATGAACTTCTTTTCGAAATCGGAGTGGATGGCGCCGGCCGCCTTCACCGCGGGCGTATGCATCGGGATGGTCCACGCGCGGCATTCATCCTCGCCGGCGGTTAGGAAACTCATCAGCCCGAGCAGCGCGTAGGTAGCGGTGATGAGCCGCTCGAGGCCCGACTCCTGCAGGCCGTAGCTGGCCAGGTAATCGGCCTGCTCCGCCCGCGGAAGTTCCGCCAGCTCGGCTTCGATCTTGCCGCACACCGCCGCCGCCGACGTGTGCCGGCGCGCGGCCAGCGGCCCTTCGCGATACTCGCGCTCGCGGCCGTGCAGTTTGGCGGCGTCGGTCTCGCCCAGGTTGAGAACGTACAGAATCGGCTTCTGCGAAAGGAATTGGAAACCGCGCAGGCGCTTCTCGTCGTCCGCGTCGAGCTCCAGTTGGCGCAGCGGCTTGTTTTCCTCAAGCGCCGCCTTGCACTTCTCTAGCAACTCGAACTCGCGGTCCAGCTCCGGATTCTTGATTTTCTTGCGGTCCTTATCCAACCGCTCGAGCCGCTTCTCCACCACCACTAAGTCGCTCAGCGCCAGCTCGGTCTCGACATCCTCGAGGTCGCGCAGCGGGTCCACCGACCCCTTTTCGTGCGGCACGGTATCGTCTTCGAACAGCCGCAGCACGTGCGCGAAGGCGTCCACCACGCGCAGGCTGGCCAGGTAACTGGGGTCGCGCAGGCATTCCTTCGAGATCGACGGCATATCCACGTATTCCACCGTGGCGTGCGTGACTTTGGGCGGCTCGAAAAGGCGGCCCAGTTCTTCCAGGCGGGCATCCGGCACCTTCGCCACGCCGGTGCGCGCGGCCGTCGAGCCGATGCGGGTTTCCTGCTGGACTCCGGTGAGGATGGTGAACAAAGAGGTCTTGCCCGTCATGGGCAAACCGATGATGGCTGTCTTCATATGAGGGAATGTTTACAGGGGAACTTCCACCTGGCTCAGGATTTCTTCGATAACGCGCTCGCCCGCGTCGGCGCGGCGCGGCGCCAGCGTGGTGCGGGCATTGATCACCACGCGATGCGCGAAGAGCGGCGTGGCCAGACGCTTCACGTCGTCGGGGATGGCGTAATCGCGGCCTTCCAGCAGCGCCAGCGCCTGCACCCCGCGATACAGGGCCTGCGATCCGCGCGGGCTGACACCCAGCGCCAGCGATTCGTGGTTGCGGGTCTTCTCCACGATCGCCAGTATGTAATCCACCAGGGCCTCTTCCACGGTGACGCGGTGCACGGCATCCTGCAGGTGCAGCACGTCGGACGCCACCAGCCCCGAGGGGGTCCCTTGCGGCAGTGCCCGATCCGAATTGCGCAGGATCTGGCGTTCGCTGGCGGCGTCCGGGTAACCCACCCGCAGCCGCATCAGGAAGCGGTCGAGCTGCGATTCGGGGAGCGGATACGTGCCGTGGTGCTCCACCGGGTTCTGCGTCGCGATCACCATGAACGGCCGCGGCAATTCATGGCGCTTCCCGTCGATGGTGACCTGGCCTTCGTTCATGGCTTCGAGCAGCGCCGATTGCGTCTTGGGTGTGGTGCGGTTGATTTCGTCGGCCAGCAGAAAATTGCTGAAGATGGGGCCCGGTTTAAACTCGAAGGCTTCCGCGTGGGAGTTGTAAATGGTGACGCCCAGAACGTCGCTCGGCAGCATGTCGCTGGTGAATTGCAGCCGGTTAAAGCGGCACGCCACCGACCGCGCGAGCGCCTGCGCCAGGGTGGTTTTCCCGACGCCCGGCACGTCCTCGACGAGGAGATGTCCGCGTGCCAGCAGGCACACCAGGGAAAGCCGTACGACTTCGGGTTTGCCGCGGATGGCCGAGCCAAGCGAGAGTTCCAACTCCGCCAGCCTGGCCAGAATTTGCGGCGAGACCCCAGCCGGCGGTGCGACGATAGAATCCCGCTGGGACATTACGTTCATGATACTAAAGTTCCGCGTGCCCCAAGGCCGCGAGGCCCGTGGCCTTCGTGGTAGACTCGATATTTGGCGCGTCCGATCTTGAGGCGTCGCCGTCGCTCGCCTGCCATTTTCGGGCGCGTAGCTCAGTTGGTTAGAGCGCCTGCTTCACACGCAGGAGGTCACAGGTTCGAGTCCTGTCGCGCCCACCATCGAAATCAAGAGTTTGCCGGCGATCTGCTGGCGGAATCCGCGTATCCAGAGTACGAAAGTGGGTGGGTTGTTGGGTGGGGCTGATTTCCTGCTCACCGCGCAGGCGATCATTTATTTTCTGCCCGCTTCGGCCGGACACCGGAAAAAATGGGTGCCCGGCCACTTTCCTTGGCATCATTGGCTCCCCGCCATTATCTTCATCTGCTGCGCTACGACAATGTCCAGTCAGCGGTAGAACGGTGTTTCGATACTTCCTTTCACGATCGTGACTTTGGCATCGCCTCAAGGTAACCTCGCCGGAAGCAGTCGAGAATCCTGGCAACTGAGGCGGCATTTTCTTCGTAGATCGCGGTCGTGATCATGTGGCTGATGAGCAGATTGACCTGTGTGTCAGAGTTAAACAGATTCACGATCTGGCTGGCTGCGGCGGAATCGGCTATTCGCGCGGCATCCCGACCGAGGAGCCGAGCGCCGGCCAGCGTCAGATCATAATCGACACTCTCCAGAAGTTCGAGTTCCTGATTGAAGATGCGGTCCTGATTCCCCGCGCTATCAAAGGTGCTAAGAATTCTGTAGAGGTCCGCAGCGTCCTTGTTGTTCTCTAGGCGGCGGTCGGCCCATGCGACCATTTTCAATATCGCCAGCCCGGGAAGCGATGCGACGGAGATTACCAGCCCGGGTTCCAACTCGATACAAAGCGCGGCCGCGAGGGTCTCTTCGAATCCGGCAACGTTCATGACAAAGTCACCTTCCGGCGGCCAGGAGATTGTCTGCGTTTTCGAAGCGACGCCACGGAAGGGGATGAAGTCCACCGGAAGCTGAAATCCGTGTTCCGGGTCCGTATACTTCAAGCGCTGTTCCTTGTGGGGCACTCGCTGAAAATGCCCCGTAGCCACCAGTCCATCGCGAAGGTGTGCGAATTCGGCCCAATCATTTACTGCGAATGCAAAATCGATATCGGCCGTCGCCCGCCCCGGCGGTTGGCCCCAGAGGTTTACGAGCACTATGTCCCTTGCCGCAGCGCCAACGAGGAGGAAGGGAATAGCTAACCGGGTTGTGATCGCGTCTAGTTCGCGAACGATCCGAATGAAGTCTTCAGTGGGCGGTTTTGAGAGCCCGAAAGGCCGGTTCGATGTGTTGTTCATAGATCAAGTTGGCAGCTTCGATGTTGCGGCCATCGCGAGTTGCCAAGAGATCGGCGTATGCGAGTACCGGCGGGACCAAGTCGGGGTACTTGGGATCGGGTTCGAAGTTCCAAAAAGCGTCGAGTACCTCTACATTGCCCGTGGGGTTCGCACGGAGGCGGAGTGCGGCGACCAATCGGTTAACCGGCTTGTGCGTGTAGATGGTGAAATCGGCGGGCTTGAGAAACTGCGTGAAGCGTTCCGCGGCAAGTTCGCCACCCCAGCAAGCTCCTAGGGACCTGAGATCGGCCTGAGTCAGTTGTTCCCGTGAAGCTTCAAATCGCCTGGGATGAAGCTTGGGACGGAGCGCGATGGGGTAATGTGTCACCCATTCCTCAAGAAGTCGACGAGGGTCGAACATGCTGCGGTGCTGCTCGCTGGTCAGAAACCCACGGGCTTCGAGGTCTCGCATCACATGCGTGATAGTTCCTAATGCCGCCGCCGCATCATGCGCGATCTCGCGATAAGGTGCCCGGATCAGCTCGGGACGAGAGAGCAGCGCGAAGGTGACCTGGAGACCTGCGGCTCCTACGGCGCGAAAATTGGATTCTCTTGCATCCTTGGGACGTGGCTGTCCTGTGATGTAGACGTAAAGCCCCGGAGCGTCGAGGTAGGCGTTTCCGGCCGTATCCAAAAAGGACAGATGAAGGTTGCGGCAGTGTCCAGCCGTTTCCCGGCTGATGAACGGAGCCACCAGCAGGGGCAGTTCGCGATGGTTTCCTAGTTGGGCTTTGACTTGCGCGGGTGTCTGGAACCGGTCAACCGCCTTGATTTCGACTGCAAACTTTCTCTCACCCCTATCAGTTTGGATCTTTATCAGTGCATCAACACCCCGATCAACAGCGGATTGGGGCTCGTCAATCACGAGGACTGGAAGGCCGGTAATCCGCTTGAAGGCGGCCAAAGCTGTGTCGAGGATCTCCTTCGATCTGAGGCGCGCGTTCATTAATATTGATTGTACACGTTCCGTGAACAATGTCAATACGTGAACACAAATGCCTTTCGAGCGAGCAACTCATCGGCGTCGAAAGTGCATCTCCGTTCAATTGCCCCCGCCAGTACCTCATTAGGCGCGCGCTCCGAATTGACCTTCCTTGCAGAAGGCCGGCTCGGGTGAAACTGCCCACCCGATTGCCCACCCACAGGAGTATTTTTGGTGCTTAATTTGAAATTTTACACCAAAATATTCGCTGTGTAATCATGGAGTTAGGCGGGAAGCGCCTGCTTCACACGCAGGAGGTCCCAGGTTCGAGTCCTGTCGCGCCCACCATCGAAATCAATAATTACAGTTACTTAGTACTCCCATTCGGAATTACGGTGACGTATTCCTGGCGTCTCAGGCTGCGGCGGACAATGCGCCTGCGCTGAGGCGTTGCATGAGAGCGCCGCTGTGTGATCAATCCATCCTGGGCTCTCTTCAGCCACTCCAGCCAATCCCGTTCCTCCTGGCTCATCGCGATTCGTTCCATCCCTCCAGCCTTGCGGCTGTCAAGAGGAACTTTCTACTTTGCCCAAATAGGAACTTCTCACATTGCCGTGACACCCCGCATTTTGGAGGATCAAAAGTTGGCGGCTTGTGATATGCTAACCGGAAACCGGGAGCCAAAACGGAAATCCCGGATCAGAGGCCCTATGCGTTTTCGGGGGTGTTTTCTTCTGGCTTTGCTGACGGCCCCACTCTTCGCCCAGACCTCGCCGGCGCCGCATTCCGGCTGGAAGCTGGCCACGGGTGGGGAGAACCTGCTGGTGAACGGCTACTGGGATACGGTCGAAGAGGAAACCGCGCCAGTGATGATTCAGGTGAGCGGCGGCGTGCTCACTGCCAGCACCCAGAGCCCATACCTCGGCACTCCCAATGTGCTGTGCGCCCGTCTCCAGACTACTGGTGATTTTGGCGTGGTGGCCACCGTCCAGACGGCGGCTGGAATGGATGGGCTGATTACCCTCACCGGCACTCTGAACACCGGCACTCAATACTGGCAGGGACTGACGGAAATCGAGTTTGGCGTCGACAACAACGGCAATTATGTTTTCGCCTATTGGAATGGCTCGCAGTCCAGTCCAACGCTGTACCAGACTCTCAAGAGCTTCGCCTCGCCTCCCACCGGCACGGTCACCATGGAAATGCTCCACCAGCAGGGCCAGTTTTTCCTGTATTTCAACGGCGCCCAATACGGCCCGATTGCCGACCCGGGCCTGTTCACCCTCGGTTACATGATTCCCGGCTTCGAGCTATTTCCGAACCAGCAAATGAAGCTCGCGCAATTGGCATTCGAAGTCCCATCGAGCGACACCACCGCGAAAGTGATCACGCCCTCGGGTCAGATCTCCTACGTCCATCCAGGCGACTCGGTCGGCTCCCTGGCGGCGGTAACCGGCCGCACCTTCGGCAACGCCATCAACGGCGAGCAGTTCACCCTCGGCCGTAATAATACGACGACTCCCGGCAACACCGGCGGCGCTCCCGATCCCACGTACTCAGCCAAGATAGTTGGGGAATTCAATTCGATGGTCGGCGCAACCATGTACTATTTCATGACCGAGACCGGCCCGGGCGATTTCACCTTCGGCGACGGCGACGCGATCGTGACCGACGCGAAAGCCAATGGGCTTCCCCTTCATTGCCATCATCTGATCGGCCCGAATATCTACCTTCCCGGTTGGGTGGTGAACGGAAACTTTTCGGCGGCGCAGCTCACCCAGATCATGACCACTCACATCCAGACCGTGATGGGCCACTTCAAAGGCCAATGCGCGTCCTGGGACGTGGTGAACGAGGCGCTGAATTCCGACGGCACCCTGGACACCGGCAGCGACAACGTCTGGGCACATACCATCGGCCCCGGCTACATCGACATTGCATTTCAAACCGCGCGCCAGACCGATCCCGGCGCGAGGCTCTACTACAACGATTACTACATTGAGGACCAGACGCCCAAGACCGCTGGTCTCTACACTCTGATTGGCGGCATGCAGCAGCGCGGCACTCCTATTGACGGAGTGGGTTTGCAGTGTCACTGGATCCCCGGCAATTCCGATCCCAACTGGCTACCCAATCACGACAGCATGGTCGCCAACATGGCCCAGTTGGCCAAGATGGGGCTGAGCGCGCGGATTTCGGAATTGGACGCCCGGCTGCTGCTGCCGGCCTCCCCCGCCGCTTTGGCGAATCAAGCTACGATTTTCAGCACCACCGTGCAGGCATGCCTCGACAGTCCAAACTGCGTTTCGATCGCGGTGTGGGGCGCGACCGATGCCACATCCTGGATCGATTCGGCTTTTCCGGGCTATGGCGCCGCCACCATGTTCGATGGCAATTTCCAGCCCAAGCTGGCTTACACCGCCGTCATCAACACTCTGCGCACGGCGGCGCTGGCCGTCGCCACCGCGCCGAGCCTCTCCGCCGCGGCAGTTGCCAGCGGCGCCAGTTATGCCGACAAAGGCGTGGCTCCCGGGGAAATCGTCACCCTCTTTCCCGGCAATGCCGGACCGGCCACCCTCGCGCTCCTCGGCCTGGACTCTTCCGGAAATGTCCTGACCCGGATCGGCGGTACGCGTGTGTTGTTCGACGGGATCGCAGCCCCCATGATTTATGCGGTCAATGACCAGATCTCGTGCGTGGTGCCTTATGAGGTCGCGGGCGAGACCGCAACCCAGGTACAAGTGGAATATAACGGCGTCCTCTCCGTCGCGGTGACCGTTCCCGTGCTGCCGGCGGTACCCGGGTTCCTTACCGTCAATTCGCAGGGGACGGGACAAGCCGTTGCCGTGAATTCGGACGGCTCGCTGAACTCGGCGTCGAACCCGGCGGCGCGCGGCGATTACGTCGTCCTCTACGCAACCGGAGAAGGTCAACGAAGGCCCGCCGGTGTGACGGGCCAGCCTGCCCCTGCATACGACCTTCCCATCCTGCCGGTGAGCATGACCATCGGCGGCGCGGCGGCAAACCTGCTCTACGCGGCTTCGGCCCCCGGCTTCGTCGGCCTGATGCAGATCGATGTGACGATTCCGCAGGCTGCGGCAACGGGCGGAGCGGTACCCATCAACCTCGTGATCGGGACGGCACAGAGTCCCTCGGTTACGATTGCGGTCAAATAGGCGGGCGCGAGCACGGCTGATCGAAGTCGAAAACCGCCATCGCTTCACCTTGCTCGCCGAGGACATAGTCAATGGCCGGTCGATACCTTTCCTGGCACCAGTTCGTCCCTGGGGCTGGACGAGTTTTTCGCCTGGTTCGCGCAGGAGCCCCGGCCGGGCTTCACCAAGGCCACCGTGAGCGCCTGGCGCGTGGCCCTTGAGGCCCGCGGGCTCGGGTCCGTTCTCCATCAACGTCCCAATCACGGCGGTGCGGAAGCTGGCGGTCGAGGCCGCTGACAATGGACTGCTGGCGCCCGAACTCGCTGCCGGCATCACGCACGTGAAGGGCGCGAAGTCTATCGGCGTGCGGGTCGGCAATTGGCTGTCGGTCCAGCAGGCCCAGAAGCTCTTGAACGCGCCGGACGTGTCCCACAAGACGCCGCGTTTTTCACGTTCCTCGCGCAGTCGTTCCCATTCCCGTAAGGTCCGCTATTGCCTGTCCGCCGTGGCCTGCATCATTACATGCAGACCTATCGGAAACTGACGGGCTTCGTTTCCCGGCGCTGATCCGATGTGGCTGCACTCACGCTGAAGCGCATCCAGCAACGCGACAACCAGTGGCGCATCGTGGACCCCGTTTGCGGTGCGCGTTAAGTGCCTTTCGCGCTCGGGAGAAGTTGTACCAGCGGCGCGGACTGAGTGTATACTAAATCGGATACAGGAGTCCACAATGGAAATTCCGGTTGAATTGCGGACGGAGGGATTCATGGAATACGCGGATCGACTCGAGAATGTGACCGTCTTGGGTGCCGCCGGAAAGATGGGAAGCGGCATTGTCTTGCTCACGGCCATGGAAATGGCCGACCTGAGCCTGGAGCCCGGGCAACAGTCCCGAACCTTCTCGTTGAACGCCGTCGATGTCTCGCCCAAAGCGCTCTCCGGGTTGCTGGCCTACCTTAGGAACCAGATCCAGCGGGCCGCAGAAAAAAAGGCGGTCGGACTTCGCAGAGTCTACGAGGTGCGATTGGATCTGGTTGAAAACGAGGAGATCATAAATCAGTACGTCGAAGACGTTCTGGCCGTGGTCCACCCGACAACGCAGCTCCAAGCCGCCTACGATTCCGATCTCGTCTTCGAGGCTGTCACGGAGAATCCGGACGTCAAAGTCAAGCTCCTCTCCCAAATCGATTCCCATAATTCCCGAGATCCCTGGTTCTTCACCAACACGTCGTCCATTCCCATTTCCGAGTTGAACGACAAGGTGAAACTGGGCGGCAGAATAATCGGCTTTCATTTCTACAACCCTCCGGCCGTGCAAAAACTGGTGGAAATCATCCGCGCGGAAGCCACGATTCCCCGCCTGGCCGACTTTGCCGGGCAGTTCGCCAGAAAGCTGCGGAAGACCGTCGTACTATCGCACGATGTCGCCGGCTTTATCGGGAACGGGCATTTCATGAGGGATGCTCTCCACGGGATCTCCGAGGTTGAGCGTCTCTCCCAGGATCTAGGCTTCGTCGAGTCCGTCTACACGGTGAATAAGGTCAGCCAGGACTTCCTGATCCGTCCCATGGGAATCTTCCAGCTAATCGATTACGTGGGGCTCGACGTCTGCCAGTGCATCATGCGAGTCATGGACGAACGGCTCCCTGGAAACCGGCTCCACAGCCCGCTTCTGGATAGACTGATCGCTGCGGGAGTCCTGGGCGGCCAGTACGCCGACGGATCTCAAAAGGACGGGTTTCTGAGATACGACAAGGGCCGGCCTGCCGGAGTGCTCGATCCCGCGCGCACGGCCTACGTCCCTCTTACCGATATCGCCGGGCGGTGCGACGAACGCCTGGGTGCTCTGCCAGTCCAGGCTAAGCCGTGGAGAGTGGTGATCCAGGATCGAGACCGGGCCAGGTTCCTGGACGGTTACTTCCGGCAAGTGAAAGAAATGGGTTCCTTCGGCGCCATCCTGGCCAGACAATACGGACAGAGGTCTAAAGAGTTCGGGCTGGCACTGGTGAAGGACAAGGTCGCGGCCCGAGCCGAGGACGTCAACACGGTGCTGCTGACGGGCTTCTATCACGCCTACGGCCCGATCAATGATTATTTCGATTGAGAGGAAGACCATGACCAAGAACAGGCGCAAAGTCTATATGGTGGCGGGATATCAGACTGTCTCCATGGGGACCGGCCGCAAGGAATTCCATCCTAAGAAGCCCCGGCCGGGGCTCGAAGAATATATCCGGGAAGCGGGACAGGGGACTCTGAAGCAGATCGGAGGCGGGACCAACGTCGATGAAGGGGTGATCAGCAACTTTATGGCTGCTCGGTTCAACAAGCAGGGCCATCTTGCGGCGCTGATCCCGTCGGTGGACGAAAGTCTGAGATGGAAGCCATGCTGCCGCGTGGAGGGGGCCTGCGCCTCCGGCGGGCTGGGGCTCCTGACTGCAGTCAAGTCTGTCCTGGCGGGTACGGCGGAGGTTGCCCTGACCATCGGCGTCGAAGTCCAGAATACTGTCAAAGCGGTTTACGGCGCGGATTATCTGGCCCTCGCCGGCTGGTTCCGGGGCGATCGCAAAAAAGGCCATGCCTATTTCTTCCCGGCGCTGTTCAGCGACCGCGCGGGCTGCTATTTCCAAGCCTTTGGCCGCGAGAAGACGCGGCGGGCGTTCGCCCGCTGGTACCGCAACGCCATCGAAAACGCCCGGCTCTGCGACACCGCCCAGGAATACCACAACACAGCGGAAGACCTGGAATCCGTGGGCCTCACCGAACCGAATCCGCGGGCATTTGTCGATCACTTGAACGTCTACGACTGCTCGAAGGTGTCCGATGCAGCCGCGGCCATTGCCGTCGTTTCCGAAGAGGGGCTGGACAGGATCGGCATCGCCGCGTCAAACGCGGTGGAGGTGGTGGGGTGGGGGCAGGTGGAAGCAGACCTGACCCTTCCTCCCGAAGATCTGACGCGGCTGGAAACCACGGCCAGGGCCGTCCGAAAGGCCCTGGAATCCGCGGGGATCGCCCTTCACGAGATCGGCACTGTGGAATGCCACGACTGCTTCACAATCTCCGGGCTGCTGTCCGTAGAAGCAATCGGGCTGGCAAAGAAAGGCGAAGGAGCCGATTACATTCTCGACGGTAACACTTCGAGAACGGGGCCCTTGCCCTTTAACACCACGGGTGGGCTAATCGGATGGGGGCACCCCACGGGCGGGACCGGGGTCCGGCAGGCCGTCACGGTCTGGCAACAACTGACTGGAAGAGCCGGCCGTTATCAGGTCCAGATTCCGTCCGAGCGGCCCTATGCGCTCTCAGTCAACATGGGGGGAAACGACAAGACGGTCGTGGCCATCGTCTACCGGCGTGCCGGGTGACGAGCCCCGGAAGCGTGACCGGACGACTATGCATTGCATCTTCGTCGATGTAGAGTTTGATCTGGCTCAAGACTGTGGAGAGCGCCGGTGTTCTCGTTCGAGACCCTCAGTCTCGCGGTCCCCGGCTTCCAGTTCTGCGTCAATTCCCGCTTGGTTGGCGTAATAGTAGGCAAGAGCCGCATGAACCTGCGCCAGTGACAGGTGACCTCCGAACGTCTCTACGATCTCTTCCGGAACCTGGCCCATGTATCCTGAACTCTTCGACAAGCCTCGATTAGGGCTCCGTCGATAGCCACCAACCGTTCGATATGATATATTTTGGACGCGATGAGCAAAAGGGCCAAAGACAAGCCTGTAGACCAGGTTGTGGAGCGGTCCACTGCGGGATCCAAAGGCAATGCCACGCGCGCCGAGCAGTTGCTCAGGGCGATCGCAATATCGGCAGGCGTGATTAAGGAATCGAAATCCCTGAGCGGGGACCAGGAGCATACAATGCTCGGCGGCCTGGAGCAGATGCGTCAGTTGATCGCCGCCACGCCGGCTTCTAAGTCGGTCAAAGGTCTTGCGTATATCGAGCAGGCGGTTGTGCAGCCCTGGAACGAATCGGGCGGCGAGGACGCTGAGAAGTTCTGGCAAGCGGCGGCCGGCGCCGGTTTGGATTTCGCCCGGCGCGATGTGCTGCGGGATGTTCTCGCGCGGAAGCGCATCAAGAGCCGGCCTGAGTATGAGGTTGTCGTCGACACCGTGGACGCGGACGAAGACTCCGGGAAGATCACGGCTGACGACGCCGCGGCTTTACGGAAAATGGTTGCCGCCTTCGAGCGCTCGCACTGACAATCGAGGCGGCGTTAAGAGCGCTTCGGAATCATCTCCTCCAACCAGTGGTTTTTGCGGCCCGCAAAGGCGTCCTCGAGGCGGTCGTCAATGTGCTCGGGTTCCCAGACCGCAGCGGGCTCGAGCCCGGCGCATTCTTCCGGTGTCGCGGGACGCATGTCCCCATTCGCGTCGATGATCTGGCAGTGATCGGCGTCATCCCAGATAGCTTGCGCCGCGGGAGGGTGGAGCGAGCCATCCGGAGGAAGAGTGCCGATTGGCTCCCACTGATTTTTGGCGAGGAGATCCTTGTGAGCTGCGATGGTGAACAGCACGTCGTGCTTTGCGATGGCAGCCAAATCGTTTTCCGGTTGGCTGGTTCTATGGCGGTAAAAGGCAGCCCAGGGAAACTCCAAAAGACGCGCGTAATAGAGCAAGCCGTCGCCGAGTTTCTTCCGGATCACAGCTCCTGGCTGCCATCGTCTGTTTGCCATTTATTCCTGCATGCTCCTTCAGTTTCCAGTGTAGGGCGCGCGCCGCCCAAATGTCGCGGTTGCGGCCGCGTCGTAAATGGGCCCCAACTTATTATCCTTGGCAACTCCGCGGATTGCGTTGCCGGACCTGGATCCAGTCCGGTTATCGGAACGCGCGCCTCCGTAGTAGTCGATCTGTTGTTGTTCGCGTCCGCGAATGGCCTGATAGGCGGGGTCGAGCCAACGCTGCCATCTGGGCAGGGTGGCCGTCGTATAGCGATCGGGAACCGCAGGGCCATAACCCTTGACGTGATGGTTCGCGTCTCGCCGCGCGACAATGGCGCGCGGGTCGCCGTACCCGGAGGTGCGGCCCACGTAGACGTAGGTTTTGCCATTGACGACGCGCTTCTTGGTATACGTGACATAGCGTAACGGCTGGCCTTTATCGTCTTTCGGCGGTTTGGGCTTCGGGTCGGGAACCGGGTCCGGACCAACCTTCGGGCCTGGTCTTGGGTCGGTCTTTGGCTTGGATTTCGGAGTGGGCGCCGGCTTCGGGCCGCTGTGGGGCGCCGGGATGGGAAGCGGGATTGGAATCGGCACCGGAACCGGAACAGGTACGGGAACGGGAACCGGAACGGGCACCGGCGGAGCTGGGACCGGCACCGGAACAGGCGGAGCGGGCACCGGCACGGGAACGGGCGGAGCCGGCACGGGAATCGGCGGCGCGGGCGCCGGGGGCGCCGGTGGGGGGACTGGAACCGGTGGCGCGGGGGGCGGTGGCGCCGGCACCGGCTTGGGCACGGGCGGTGTCCAGGGCGGAGAAGGGAACGTGTCGTCGTCGCCGGTGGAGAAGGGGTGCCAATCGGGCAGCCGCGGTGGATGCCGCGCCGCCGCCTGGGTGAGACCCACCGCAACCGTGGCCCCGCCGAAAATAAGGAAGAGCTCCGCAGCGCCAAGACCCCCGAGAACAAGTCCGACGGTCCCATCTGGATCGACGATGGCTATTGGGTTTGCGCGGGCATAGAGATAGAGGTTGGGACCGTCGGCGAGTCCCTCCGGGTCGGGATTGAACCAGCGTCCTAACCAGGGCGCATAATAGCGCATGCCGAAGTAGTAGAAGCCGCTCTCCTCATCCCTCTGCTTGCCGCAAAAGCGTGCTCGCTTGGGGGTGTCCGTCTTGCTCTGAACCGCGCTGTACGAGGTTCCGCCGTAGGGGAAATATTCCTCGTAGCCGATTACGTCCGAGTTTTCATCAAGCTCCAGGGTCGAGCTTTCCTGGAGGTTCGCGAATTGGTATTTGAGAGCGCGTCCTGGGGCCGCATTCACCCCGGAAGTGCGTGTTTCCAATATCGCCGCCAACTTCCGGTCGGAGACGATGGTGAGGGTTTCGCGCGAAAGCGTGACGGTGGTTCCATCCGGGGCGTATTCGCGGTAGAGATCGAGTGAGCCAAGAGAGATTCGTTC
The DNA here is from genome assembly GCA_050014595.1 of Bryobacteraceae bacterium. Taxonomy (GTDB): domain Bacteria; phylum Acidobacteriota; class Terriglobia; order Bryobacterales; family Bryobacteraceae; genus PALSA-129. The sequence goes on along the minus strand of JBEKDA010000025.1, from coordinate 123,433 downwards.
CCGTTTGCGCGATCCCGGGCCTGCGGCGGCGAAACGATCCGTGACCTTTCTCAAACGCTGATCGGCGCCATCGTACGTATAAAAGGTGGTTTCGGGCGTACCGCTGCTGACCACCTGGCGGGACGTGGAGGAGAGGCTGTCGCGCTCGTTCCATGCCATGGAGGAGAGGTGCGGCATGCCGATGGCGTTGCCGTGGGCATCATAGGCGTACTTGGCGCTGTAAGGGCCGCCGGCCGGGTCGCCGGGCAGGCTAGTGGACGAGGGGCGGTTGCCGATTTGCGCCGCATCGATTCGCGAAGTCTCGGCATAGGCGTAGCGGCGCTGCCAGGAACCAGACGCGACTTGATGAAGCATGGCGAGCAGATTACCGGCGGGGTCGTAGGTGTACTGCTCGATGTAAGTGCCCATGGCGTTGCCGTCGCCGGGCTGCGGGAGATTGGTCCGGAAGGAGTCATCGTCGGTGGGCTGCTGTGGCGCCGAAAGTCCGCCGCCGGTCTGGCCGAGGTGTTCTCGTCCCGTGGCGCGGAGAAGACGGTATCCGGCGTCATAAGTGTAGTCGGACGAGGGATCGACGCGCTGATTTTTGAAGAAGACTACGTCCTGGATGTCGGCATCGTCGCGGGTGCGCGTAATGTTGCCGGTTGGGTCGTGAGTATAGCGGAGATCCTGCACTACGTCCTGATCGGCGGGGAATGTGGCGGGCCGGGTGGTGAGAATGCGGGTCAGCCGTTTCGTCAGGAGATCGAAAGTCCGCGCGGTGACCGCGCCGTTGCCGTGGGTCAGGGAGATGCGGTGGCCGTTGGCATCGTATTGGCTGTCTGTAACCACGTGGGTGGTTGCGGTGGTAGGGTCAAGCAGACCCGCCGGCGCCGCGGCCTGTTGTTCCCACACGTCCACTGCCTGGACTTTGCCGCCGTCGAAATAGGTGGCGCGCACCACGTTCGGCTTCATGGTTGCGCTGTGCGGCGTAATCGCCTGCACCGGACGATTCAGAGCGTCGTGGAACGCTTTCGCCACAAAAAGGTCTTCGGCGACTAACAGCGGCGCGGCGAGAAGATCGAGCTTAACCGGATCGGTTTCGTCTCCCAGGGGGGACCAATCGACCTCGACACGGTACACGCGGGCGAGTTGGCGCGCGCGGTCGATGAGGTTGCCTTTGAAGTCGCAGCTCTCGTTACTGGACAAGCCGGATTGGTCGTAGTGGCGAAAGATCTGGGCGCAGAGGTTGTTCTGCGGCATGCCTTCGCCATAGACGGTGCGGGAGACGAGATGCTCCGCGCCGCCGGCGGTGGCGACGTAGCGGTGGGTGATCCGCCGATTCAAGTCGTAGCGAACGCGAACGGCGTGGGCGCGGTCGTCCCACGAACGGATGGGCTGTCCGGAAATATCGGGAAGCTCGCGGCGCGAGCCGCCGTCCATGTTGTTATGAAACAGTTCGCGGCCCGCGAGATCGCGCGCATCCACGTATTGGAAGCTTGCGCCCAGAGGTTCGCGGACGAGGTACTCGATGGCCCGCCGGCCGAGCGCGTCGATAGTGGCGAGCTGAGAGCCTTCGATGTCGTGTGCCGTCCGGGTGGGCTGGCGGCCGTTGACGCCGAAGTCCATGACGGAAAGACACGCGTTGCCGGCCGAATCGTAGTGTTCGACGCCCGGTGTGGCGGCATGCGCGGCGGCTTTCTGCGCGGCGTCTTTTTCCGCCGCCTTATCGGTGGCGTCAACGCCAAAAGCGCCTCCGATGCGGGCGTCATACCATGAGGTAAAGGCTCCCGCGCCGAGCAGGCGGACGAAGTAGTCGCCTACGTCCGCGTCGGTTCGAGGGTCGGAGATAAGAACCGTATCGTTGGCGTCCCAGGTCTCCTTCCGCCATGCGCCGTAGATGGTCTTGTGCCACGTGTTATCCGGCAGTAAGGTGGCGGCGAGGCGGCCGAGCGGATCGTAGAACGTGTAACGGCTCACGCCCATCTGAGAGTTGAATTCGAAGGCGGGGGTAGCGGTGAAGAACGGCTCGTAGCGCCGGACAGGTTGTCCCTTATTGTCGTAGACCGTCCAGCCCGAGCCGATCCAGCGGGGCGAAACGCTCGGGCCGCCGTCGACCAGCGGTCCGGGCTCCACCAGCATCTTCCGCTGAATCTGGCGGCCGAAGCCGTCGCTGTAGTTCAAGGTGTATTGGCAGCGCGTGATCTGTCCCGGGGCAAGGTCGGAGACGTGGGTCTCGCGCTCGAGCAGGTAAGAAACCCCCGCGCTGGGCTGCGGGTTGCCGCGCGTGCGCATGTAGGCGTTGACGTCGTAAATGATGCGCGCGGAGGCTTGACCGAGGACGGCCAGTGGATTTGCGAGCGGGTCGGCAAGTTGCGCAGCTATGGTGGCGTCATCGAGATCGGGATTGAAGCCGGCGAGCGAGTCTCCCAGATTCTCCGTCGCCTTGCCGCGTACCGCGCTTCCCGCCACGAGCCCCAGGATGTCGAAGGCCACGGCCGCGCGATTGCCATTGGGGTCCGTGACTTCGGACGGCTCAAGGACCCGGTAATCGATGGTGGCGCCGTGTTGGTTGCCGAGGGGATCTACGGCGAGGACCGGGAGCAGGTCATAGGTATCGAGGAACGTGCGGCTCACCCCGCCGAAGGGATCGATCGCCCGGCGTTCGATGAAAAAGTGCTGTTGCGCGTACTCCAGTTCGACGGCGGCCGTGTCGGCATCGCCGGGTGAAAAGCGCATCAACTCGCCGGGGATCCACCACCCGTCGCTTGCGGGAAGTTGAGCGTAGCCGCCTTCGGTGAGTTCGGGCGCACCCACCCTGCCGGCGAGGACGCGGGCAATAATACCGGGGGTGATGGCGAGATTATAGGTATTGCCGGGGAAGGCGCACGACTCTAATGCGCCCAGGGGAAGAAGAGCCGTGAGGTCATCCTTGCGGAATATGGAGCGGGAGTGCTTCAGGATGCGGCGCGCCAGACCGCCCGGAAGTGCGCCCACGCCGTCCACGTCGGAGGCTGCGACCTGCTCGTGCGGGAGGTCATGGGCCGGGTTCCAGACGGTAGTCCACGTAGAGTCGAGTTCGGCCAAGCGAAAAAGATTGGTGACGCCGGGACGCACGCTGGCAGGCGTAAAACCGGTAAGTTCGGCCTGGATGACCTCACAGGGGCGGGGAATTCGATGACTGTCGCCGGTTAGAACCGCATTCGTATAAGCGTGTTGTGTGCCGAGCAAATGCTGCCGTCCCTGGTCATAAGCGAGTTGACCCTGGACGGACACGGACAAACCAGGCTCGGGGGCCGCATACCCGGGACGGCGTGGATAGGTGATGGAGACGGACCGAAGAGGTTGATCGAAGTCATCGGCATCGATCACCACAGTGTGGCTCACACGGGGGTCCGCGCCTGCGCGCTCGTAGTGAAAGTTGAGGGTCTCGTTGTCACTGCAGGAGAAGACGCCGTAGCGATTGCCCCCAATGGGCTGCAACATGCGGACCCGATAACTGTGCTCGGCGACGGCGTAAGGGAGCGGTTCCAGGGCGGAGCCATCTTCGCAGTAAGTCTCCACGCGCAGTGTGTGGCCCTTGAGCGCGCGGCATGCTTCGCGCGCCTCCTCGCCGGTCAGGCCTGGGGGAATGATGGAATCCGGGAGCTCCATCGCCGCGCGATCGGCCGCGCGAGCGGCTGGTTCCAGCGCGGGCTCGATCCAGTACTCAAGCTCGAATTGCTTCGAAATGAGACCTTCTTCGAGGAAGGTTCCCGTATGGAACCACGTCTTGGTATAGACCGGGGGCGACCATGAGTCCGCGTCCCAGTTTTCGACGTTTGGGAACGCGTCATCCGCGCGGTATGTCTCGGTGTCCCACGTCTCGACCATGCCGAAGCCGCGGAACTCGCGCTCTTCGCCGTCGTAGTGGCCGTGATGGTAGGCGTAGCGCGTAACGAAACGGCTGCGGCCGATGAAATCGTAAAGCTCGACTCGTTCGATGACCTGCACGGGAAACGGCAGGCGAGTGATCCAGGGCGTGCCGGCGAGCCGGTCCTCCAAATAAAAGCGAGCGGAGGGGGCGTAGGTGAGGTGGGTTTCCGCGCCCATATTGTTCCGCGAACGAAGCAGCAGGTGCGGCTTTTGGCCGCTCATCAGATCGACGTAGCGCAGCGGCGCTCCGTGCGCCGGCAAAGGCGACGACCAAACCAGGCAGCCTGTGCCGTTGCCCAGCAGATCGGCGGTCTGCACCGAACTCAGCAAATCCGCGGTGGGAAAGACGGCGATGCGCTGCGGCGCGGACCAGGTGTTGCCGGAGCGGTTGAACCAAACGGACACGCCATCGGCGCCAATGTAGAGCAGGTCTGAAGTTCCCGAACCGTCCACATCGGCGAGATGTACGCGGCGCGGGTGGAACTGGTCGGGCGCGGCAAAGTGCGGCGACCCTTCCATCGTTACTTTGCGTCCAAAGCGGCCGTAGCCGAGGTTGGGCCAGAAGCAGATCTCGCCGTTGCGGATTCGCACCAGGTCGGCGAGGCCATCGCCCGACATGTCCGCCAGGTGGATGGCTTCGGTATCGTTCGAGTAGACCGGCGGCCCACCCGCCGCCTCGTCCCAGGGCGCCCGTATGAGTTCCGCCGGCCCATAGCCCAGTTCGCCGAGCGACGGATACATCAGCCAGCAATTGTCTTCCCCAACCAGCACATCGGGCCGGCCGTTTCCCGTGAGATCGACGAAGCGGGCGTTGGGGGAGTCGATGTCCGCGGGGATCTGCGACCGGAAGGCGACGAAGTTATCCCAGCTCTCCTCCGGCTCGCGCGTCCAGAAGCCGGGCGCGCTCCGCTGGAAGGAGACGACATCGGTCCGGCCTTCACCGCGCACGTCGAGCAGTTGGATCGCCCCCGCGAGTGCGTGGCTCGAGGGCAAATCCGCGACGATGTTGGACGCTTCGAAGCTCGCGGTTACGCGCGGCTCCACGCCGCCCGGCTGCGGCGCGCCGGAGAGCGGACTGAGATTGCGTTGATAGTGCCACGCCGTGCCGTCGCCGGAGAGTATCCCCGGCATGCCTTCGGCTTCGAGATCGACAAATCGATAACGCGAGCCATCGATGCCCTCGGGAAGATTCGCGAAGTTATCGGGCGGAAGCGTGCGAACGGTGGGATCGATGACTGGCTTGCTGTATTCGAACTCGACGGGCGGCAAGGCCTTGCTCACATAGCCCAAGCCGTTGCGTCGAAAGCCAAGCTGTGTTGCCGACGTAATGAACGAATAGATGGGAGCGTCGGGGTCGGGAATCGCTGCTTGATCGTCATACGTGAAGTCCAACGCGCGCACCAGACAGTCGCGGCCGACGGCGGCCTCATCGGGGAAGTGGTGAAACATCAGCACCCGAAGGCAGCGGCGATAGGTGCGGACTTCATAGCCGGGGCGATAGTTCGAGAACGGATCGGGCCGCACCGGACGCGGCCCGTTGTCGCCGGTTTTCGGGACCTTTGGGTCGTTGTCGCCGTAGTCGAAGATAAGCTCGAAGTGCCAGTCGGGCGGGAGTGGCGGCTCAGGTCCGGCGGTGGACCAATCCTGGAAGTACGGCTGGGTGAAGCCGTAGCGAACCGACTTCAGATATCGCTGCCGCGCGCGGTCTTCCGGCAGACGATTGACCTCGTGCGTTGTGGCGACGTCAACGTTCTCGGCAGCCTCGTTCGAATAAGAGTAGAGAACCAGGTTGCCTTTGTCGTCGAAGCGGCGGCAGAGGAGATAGCTGAACGTCTTCTCCGGAGCGGAGCCGGAGGTAACGGCGCTGTCCGTATCGAAGCCGAAAAGGGAAGTGACGTTGTCGCTGCTGATGATGCGCCAATGCGTCCTCCCCGTGGCCGTGGCCACCCAGCGCTCGATCTTGGAGTAGAGGCCTTCGATGCGCGGCAGGTACGGAAATATGTCATACGCAATGCCGTGCACCGTGCGGCTCGATTGAACGCGAACTCCCGAATTGTCCAGCAGCGGAACCAGATCTTCCGCGCCGGAAAGTACGAAGGTGTCCGATTCCAGTCCATCGAAATAGCGCGGCAGGCCCTTATCCGTACGCCGGGTAAGCGTTGGGATGTCGAGTTTCCACCCCATGCCGAACGGGCCGTTGCCGCCGCCCGAATCGTACGCCAGATGCAGCTCGGGCGCGAAAGCCGCCCGGCTGTCGCTGAGAGGAAGCGGCAGCGTCAGGTTGGCGGTGCCGTTGATGGCGTTGACGGTAAACTTCTCGCCGATCCCGCGGATCGCTCCGCCTCCCTTAGGCAGGGAGATGACGGGCGCCGGGAAAGCCTGCGGCGATCCGCTCGTCCCGTGCGGCTTGCCTGAAGTATTCTCATCCATCTCAAGCTCCCAGGCCGTAGTGAACTACGAAGGTCATTTCCTGAAGCTTGGCGAAGTCGGCCGCCGTCAGCGTCGACGCGGTTCCCAGAGTGAGCTTGACGGAACTCCCCGTGCAACGGCCTGAGAACAGGTTGCTGGCGGCCAGCGGCGCTGCCGTGCCGTCGATCGAGATGGACGTGCTCGCCGGGTTTCCAGTCAGGCTGGCGATCCACGTGACTGCGTCGATCGCGGGCTTGTGCGCCAGGGCGAAGAACGGCAGGTAATCGGTCGTGATGTTCAGTGTAGTCGTGCCCGTTTGCGTCAGTTGATACCACTCGTCCGGGAATTGCCTGCGCAGATCGAAGCCCTGATAGAGGCCCGTGTTCGTGGCATCCACCATCATGGCGTTCATCAGCGCGCGCAGTTGTCCTTCCACCGTGGCACGGAAGGCGCTGCCTCCATCGCGCGCCGTATACCGGATCCGGAGCACCGCGTCGCTGATGGCGTTGTAGTCGAACTGCGGAAACGCCTGCGGAAGCTCCAAACGCCAACTGCTGACTGCGCCAGCGTATTCGAAGGGGAGATACCGCTCGTCGTGGAAGTTAAGTTCGAAAAGGCCGCTATCGTTATCGCCCTGGCTCGTGGCCACTGACTGAATGGCCGTCACGTTATAGGCGAAGCGTGGATCGTTGCCTGGGGATTCGGCATACGCTCCACCCCCAATTGCGGTCTCGCGATAGCGATTTCCCACCAGCGAAAGCTTGGCGCTGACGGAAGTGTAGGGGCCGGTGACGCAGGGAATCGTAAGCGAAACCGTTTTGAGGCGGCGGAAGTAATGCCCCGGGTGGTCCAGGTCGAAGCTGGCCTCGGGGATGCTGAACGTGCACGCGCCCATGGTCTTGAGTTGAAGCAGGGCGAGCGGGTCGAGTTGCGCCAGCGAGAGTTGCTTGGTGAGCTCATACTCCCGCTTGTTCTTCTGCATGTAGTCGACATCCATCTGTTTGAGGTCGCTCATCAGGCGGTCGCCGGAGAGCAGACCTTTTTTCTGGCTGTCCCAATAGTTGTATTGAATGTACGTATTGTCTACGCCGAGTTCGAACTGTAGGCAGCGCTCCGCCTGGTGCGAGACACCGAGGGCAAGCTGGTAAGCGCGGTAGAAGACAATGCTGAGCTGGCCGGCCATGTACTGGTACAGTTCGGTATCGGTGAACTTCGACTTGAGAAATTGATCGGTCTGCTGTGCGTTTGTGATCTGAACCTGATGAGCGGCCACCTCTTTCTGGGCAATATCCAGCCGAATATTAGCCGCATCCTTTTGGCGGTTAAGCTGCACGATCTCGAGATCGGCAAGGTTGGCCTGGAAGGTCCATTCGTCCTGCCGGCGATCGAAACCGCCCACAGTCGACGCCATCTGCGACCCCGTTTGCAGCATCGAACCGACGTCTTTCGCGACCTGCGCAAATCCCGATTCCGCTCCGGCGATGTTCTCGCTGCCCCACGCAGCGCTGAAGGAGGGAGAACCGCCAAAACCGGCAATACCAATGCTGAACGTAGGCAGCATGTGGGTAATGGCCGCGCCGATATCCAGGCCCATGGCGATTGCCTCCGTAACCAGCCCCGCAGTGCTCAGAACCAGCGCCACGGTTTCACCCGTATTCATGTACGGCCGTGAATGATAGTACTGGCTCTTGGCCTGCGTCAGGTCGATCGACTTTTGAATCACGTCGATCTGGACCTGGGCTTCATCCACGTGCCGCTGTTTCACCAGCAGCATGGCGTTGAGCAGGCTGATCTCCTGTGTGGACCGCAGACGGGCCAAAGCTTCGGCGTCGCGCTTCTCCAAGGCCTGCAACAAAGAGTTGCCGAACTGGATCACGAGATGCGTGAGCTCCGTGGCCTTCTGCATAATTGCCGCGAAGCGATAGATGGGCAGCGGTGAATTGAGACCGGCCAGAATCTGCGAGATGCTCAAACCGGCAGCGCGCGCCGCGATCAGCGCCCCGGGGTCGATCGGCGGCGAGAACAACGCCAGCACGCGCGGCACGCCGTTGATGTCCTGGCAATTGCGAATCTTGAAGAGCCGGTCGGCGACCAGATCCCAATACTGGTCGAGGTTGGGGTTGCCCGGGATACAGAAGTAGAGACTGGAAAGTGTGAGCGGCCCCGGCGGCAACTCCGCTCCGCCATGCGGCAGAAGGCTGAGGTCGGGAATCAAGTTCTCCAGATCGAGCAGGGCATTGCCGAAGATGTCGAGCTTGGCCTCAAGTTGGTTATAGGTTTCGGGCGGAGGCGTAACGATCGGCGGAACCACGCGCGGGCGCGGGCCCAACAGTTTGTCGGCGAGAATGTACATCTGCGTCGCTTGGTTCACCGTCTCCATCGTGTCCTGCGTGAACAGCGAGTCGCCCCATGCGATGAGGTTGTCAATGTACTTCATCAGGACCGCCTGTTGAAAGGCCACGGGACGTGAGCGCGCTACCAGAAAAGGCTCGAACGGATTATTGCGCCAATCCTCCACGGCGCCGCGCAGTTGATCGATGGACAGACCCGAGGGATCGGCGGCGATGCCGTTCATGATCGTGTCGATGCGCTGACTCGCGTAATCGGCGCTGGTAAATTGAAAGAACGGTTTGGTCTGCCAATACTTCTGAGGGACCGGGTCGCTACTGACGTCGGTTGGGTTGAAGATGTAGTGGAACCAATCCATTGCCGTCTGGAACTGCTGGTCGGCGCTGAGTTGCACCGCAATAGCTAGCGGCATGTGGAAGAAAAGCTCCCAGTTGTAACTGGAATAGCTGCCGCTCTGAGTAAAGTCGATATCTTCGATTGGATATGGCTTGTGAAGGATCGCCGTTGGCGAGTAATTAGCATTGAAATCGAACGACGTCTGCTGGAGTTGGGTAGCGCGATCCATCAGCTTGCCGATTCCGTCGCTGTACATCGTCTTACGCAGCGGGCAGATCAGGGGATGGTAGAAATTGTCGAACTCGTATCCGAATTGCAGCCCCAGGTAGATCTTCAGCTCGGCAACGATGCTCAGGAAGTTCGGATCTTGTACCAGCGCCTGCAGCAGCGCTGTCAGGTTGTGCGCGGGATCCGCTTCCAGTTTGGCGATATAGGTCAGGGCTAGGGTAATGATGTTCTGGACCAGCGTGAGGACGTCGGAGAACGTGCGCCGGATGGGCAGTTGCTGCTCTTTTGGACGCGAGAAGAAGCCGGGAATCACGGTGTAGTTGTGAACCGAGTCTTCGTAGAACAAAGGCATGAGCGTTCCCAGTGGGATGAGAATGGGGTTCTCGCGGATATATGTCTTTGTGCCATTTGCCCGGACCAGCAACTCAAACAAGAGGACAACGTAATCGACCAGAGTAAGTTCCTGGGCCGCCGTGACCTTGAAAGCATTTGGCGTGTTGAGCAGAATCTGCGTGAACGACGATGCGAGAAGGTTCAGTATCGAAAACTCATCGCCCGACGTTTCCACGAAGCGAAGATCTTCGATATCGGTATTCCGGATCACCGGAAGGAACAGAGTGTCCCCGCTGCCGCTGGAATGGGGTTCGGGATAGCCCTTGCACCCGCTGAGCGTGAAGCCGCCCAGATACCAAACGTTCGTGCCCGGCGAATCGCCCGTGGCGCGTATGCCGTTATCCACGAAGCTGCAGGCAATGGAAAAGCCTGCGCCGCGCAGGTCCAATGGGATGAAGCGGAAATAGTCCTTCAACGGAAGCTGTTCATAGAAACCCGGAGTCCAGGCCAGTGAGTCTTTCGATGTCTTGGAGGGCAGCCAGGAGCCGTTCGAGTACTCGCTGACCGCAAGCTGAATCTGCCATTGCTTCTGGGTCTTCGCCACCGTAGTGCCGGGCGCGCTATTCGGGACCGTCGTGTCCTGGTTCTGGTTGGCTTGCTCGCTGAAAATCGGCCAGGCGATATTGATGCGGCCGTTGCGGATGAAGGAGACCAAGTGATCGCCCTTGATGTCTACGTTCACCGTAGTCCAAGGCGTCCAGGTTCTCTCCTGAATGAATGTCCGGTAGTAGTACGTATGCGGGTCGCCGCCCTTGGTACGCGCGAAGACGTGCAAGGTTAGCGAGTCTTCTTCGTAATACATCGACACGACCTCAAGGAAGGCGAGGTCGTCGACGGCTTCTAGGTATGCGATAGCGGCATCGCTGATCGCATCCGCGCTGAGATCGCTTTGCGCCAGGGTATTTTCCAGAGCCACGTAGGGCTCGGACTTATCGTCGCGTAGCGGCGGATTGATCCAGTTCTCGGGGTAGAGAAATACCTCGCGGTTTGCCTGCCAGACCCGATAAGCCTCCATCCACGACCACTGATTCCAGCCGTCGTCGTCGGCCACATCCGCAACCGCCGTAGGCTCGATGCCAAGAAGACAGCGCTGCACGAACAACTGCAACGTTCCGTGCGCGGACACAATGCGCGATGTCGGCTGTTGCGCGCACATCTCCACGTCGACCAGGAAGTAATCGAAAAGGTCGTCGCTCGATTGCAAACTGCTATTTTGCGAAAGCAGGTAGGCGACCAATGCATCGCGTTTCTGTTGCCGCAGGGGATTGTAGATCTGCCCCAGCACGCCCAGCCAGTCCGTGGGACTGTAACGGGTCTTGAGAGCCTTCCGGAGAGCCAGCGCATCCGGCGCGGTGAGTTGCGCCTTGATCAGTGGAACTCCGCCGGCCACCGGAAGCCCCAACTTGCGAAGCAGCGTGACGGCGGTCTCCAGCGTGACGTAGGTGGCGGGCGGAAGATACGGCGCCAGGTTGACCGCCGAGAATCCAAACCGCACGTCGAGATCGCCGAGCACGGTCCGGTCCCAGCCAGTAACCAGCGCCAGGCGGTCCAACACCTGTCCGGCCGTAGCCCCCACCGTGAGCGCGATATCGAACACGCTCCGGAACGTGAACGGCTGCGTGGCGTCCGCCGGGTTCACCACGGGTGGGTACCGCGTGAAGAAGCCAAGCGCCTTCTGCAGAGAATCCCACGCAGCCCACGATAGAGCCGGCATCCCGGCCTGGTACGGCAGCTTGTTAAGATCCAGCCAACCGAGAGCTGCGGCTTTGTCTATGAGCCATTGGAGGTCGTCGTTTGCCAGTTGGAAGGGCGCCGATACCAGCGCGATCTGGCGCAAAAGACGAACTGCCGCGAATTGATCGGCGAAAGCCGCGGGAGTGATGGCGGGCGGCGCGGGTGGTGAGGCGACACGATCGATCAGTGAGTCGTCGCCGGCGATTTGAAAGAGCGTGCGGACGCCGGCCGCGACCGTGAGGTGGGCGTGTTGAAGAAGTAACGCAGCGAGGTCGGGATCGATGCTCAAGGCTGTAGCGAGCGTTGCCGGAACCACATTGGCTTTCGCCTGCTGATAGAGATAGTCCGAGACCTGATTGAGGATAGCTTGCAGCAGCGCCAGCCGGGCGGCTTCAAGAGCTGCGCTAGACGCGGGGGGGATGGCCGCGAGCGCGGCCTGGAGTGCGTCGATCGCCGTGGTGTCGATGAATGGGCCAAGCAACGCGTCGAGAAAAGCTTTCGCGGTCATGGCGGGATCGGCGTAGGTTCCGTCGACGACCGCTTGCAGGCTGGAGAGTTGCGCCGCCGTGACGCCGGGCAGCCGGCCAGCCACCGCTGCCAGTGCGGCTTCGTTTTCATCCGCGGTAAGAGACGCGTCAAAGGGCGAGCGATCCGTATCGTAAGCGGCCTGCAGGGCTTTCTGGAGAGTAACCAGCAGCGTAGTAACCGCCGCGTCACTGAGGGCCCGTACATTCAGGTCCGTCGCGACAAACGATAGAGCAAATTGAAGGTCAGTGAGCGCGGCGCCGGCGGCCTTTACCTCGTCGCTCGCGTCGGCGAAGAGAATGGTATTCGCGGGGCTCGCGAATGGATCGATGCCCGTCATTGAGATTAGCAACAGAAAATCGCTGATCTTCAGCCCCAAAGCGCGGGCGAGCGAAATCTGCGAGTAGAGCGCGGACAGGTTCGCAAAGGTGAGTGCATTGTTGGCGCCGCGAGCCGCGATCAGGAGTGCCATATCCGATGGCGTGGCCCCCAGGGTCAGAGCAAGGGTGCCCGCAACGTCGCTCAGCAGGGTTTGGACAGCGGGCAGCGGGGGCCCTTGATTCTCAGTAACGGCTGCAATCGTAACCGCGGGGTCGACCACGCCGTTGGCTGACTGGCTCAGGAATATCTGCGCGTAGCGCGAAGGGGTGTGATCGAGCGGAGTAGCTGTGGGGATGGTCCCGTAATAGACCACAAGTTCGTCGACAGACAAACTTAGGCGCGTGGCAAGGCTGAGGACGCCGCCGAGGCCGACCATGAGCGGGTCGTCGGTAATCTGGCCATTGCCAAGCCGCGCCGCCAGGATGGCGTTATCGAGCGTGGTGAAACCCCAGCCGAGACGCCGTTCCAGACGAAGGAAGCGATGGAACCGGTCGAGCGCAGGGGCGTCCAGATTGGCGATGACTTGTTGCGTCGTGTCGCAAGAGGAATCCAGGTGCTGGATGAAGAGTTTGTTATCCGGGTTGATGAATTGGAGCGAGAGAAGCGTCTGGAGATCGGCGTACTCTAGTTCGGTGGATTTGAGGAAGGCGCTGACAACCCGCTCTACCGATACCGGATCGACGGCGCCCGTGTTCCAATACACGTTCTGGTTCGCTGGGTCCGCGGTGGCGATTAAGCCACGCTCAACGTCGCCGATATCGAGCTGTTCGGCGGCGATGTCACGCGGCGCCGGGACTCCTCCCACCGCCAGCGCGCGCATCAGATCCTCACGCGGTACGCCGAACTGCGTGAAGTAGGCGCGCGATTCCTCATGGGGAAGATCGAAGGGCAGGTGGAATGCGATTTTTGATGTCTGTAGCGTCTGGTAGGCAGCGGTGCTGACATACTGCGGCGCGGCTGCCAGTTCCTCGGCGACGCCGAAGGTTTGCCGGAGTTGGTAGCCCGTCCATGTATTGGGAGCGCCTGCCGGAACGAATTTGCACACAGCTTTGGCATCGCGCACGTAGAGATTGCCCTTGCTGTCGGCTTCCTGCACGAAGGCGGATGAGGTATAGGGAAGCCCTTGCGCCTGCAGCGCTGTCAACAATGGGGCGGGCACAACTCCGGCGGCGAGTGCGCCGACGAAGACAAAGCCAGGGTCGGGCGCGACGGCCTGCTCCAGTAGTTCGCACACAATATCGATGTACGGCAGTGGGACATTGGTGTTGTCGCAGGAGAGATCTATGTCTCCAAGATCGGGACGGCGCGCGAAGAGTACGTCCTTCGCCGTCTTGGCGGGGAACAGCGGACCGGCCGTGGTGTCCACCACGAGACGATTCTTGAGGAAGTCCAGAACGTCGGCGAGGTAGGCCGCCGCGCCGTAAATGGAACGGCATTCGTCGCACTCGCACAGATCCGTAAGCTCAAAGAGACTCTTGAGATTCGGATTACTTTGAGAGACGGCTTTGAGCTTCGCGCTGACGACCTTCGGCGCGGTTGCCGCCGTGGTGGCGGCGCCGGCAATCCCGCGCAGTTCAGATGCGATCATCCCCGTGGCGATGTGGATGTCGTTCGCTTTGTGAAAGACAGCTTTGGCCTGGGCCGCCGAGAACGTGCCATCTTTGGTGAAGCGGTTTACGAATTGCGCCTGGCCCATGCTTGCGATCTGTGCGGCCGAATGCACGCCCGCGTTCAGCAGGGCGGAAGTCTGGGCATGGCTGGGCGCCAGTTTGAAGACGCGCTGCGTCGCCTTGACCTGCTGCGTCAGCTTAGCGGCCTCAGCCGCGTTGGTCGTCTTAGGCGGGTTGGAGCGCAGCAGGGTATCGATATTGTCTGTCTTGAGGTTGAACTTCGGATTTGCGCGCAGAAGAGACGCAAGCGCCGCATGCGCCGGCGTTGTTTGGCCAGCGGCCTCAACGTCGGCCGCGAATGTTGCGGTCGAGGTATCGGCCGGCGGGGCTGCTGACGACGAGACCGCCACGAACGCTTCCGCGAGATCGACAAGCTCCGGTCTGCCGGCGAGTATCTTGACGACCGAAGCTTGCATGTCCGCTGTGGGCGCCGTCCCCTGTGCGAACGGCACCGACTGGAGACTGGCGAGTAACTGCGTTGGATCGCCGTCGCCCCCTTGTCTGAGTATGTCGAGCACTTTCTGATGATTGCCGGCGGCGACGTTGGCTATGGTCGTTTGCAGAATCTGCTGCGGAACTTCGGTCTGCGCGTAGGTGGTGGCCGCCGCAGCAAACGACTGTAGGGTTTTCAGATCGGCGGGAAGGGAACTCGCCAGAGTGGACGGAACGATGTGCGCCCCAATCGCAGCCTCCACTGAGGCGTTTATCTGGTCAGAAGTAAGCAGCGCAAGACTGTACAGCAACGGCTGCGCCTGGGACGCAAGGTCGCCCGATTGTACGGGCTGGGGATCGGAGCCGCGCAGTTGCCGGCCGCGTAACACGGCATAGAAAAACACCGGCTCGACCTTCGCAAGCGTGCCCACCTGAGTGGCGAGGACCAGCTTGGTCAGCTTGTCGGATGACCAACCGGTGGCGTTGCTCAGGAAGGTGATGTCGTCCTGTTGATCGTCATGCCGCAAAGTTCCCAGATCGATGTTGCCGGTAAGCGCCGCCACATCGGCGCGCATGCGTTCGTATTCGGTGGGTGAATGCAGGTGCGCCACCGCAACCGTGAGATTGATCTCAAGGAGCGGAGAGGTCATCACCTGAGGCGTTGATTGCGCCGTCACTGTTTCCCCGTCGAGAACGCGCACCAGCACGGGCAGCCTCGACTTTTCGTGGGGGAACGCTAGTTCATAGTGGCCATCCCTTCCGGTCTTTCCCTCGGCCAGGACGCGTTCGTTGCGAAATTGTTGTTCAACCAGCCGTACTGTAAGATCGGGCGCAGGGTCACCGGAAGTCGACGTTACGCGTCCCTTGACTGCGCGGCACGGATGCGGGTGGTTATGCCGCTCCCCGATTCGTCGCGCCACGAGCGTATCCATGACGAGCAGGATGGTAGCGGTATCGACGATCCCCGTGGGTTCGAGTTCCCACTCAATCTGCAATTCCCTGACTCTGTCGGGCGTGGCGTAGTTCAGCTCAGTCAAGGCCGCGTACGCGGCGGCTGCGTCAGGAACTAGTCGTTTTTCCATGATTACCCTCCTCTAACCGCCTTCGATGTACTCGATAATCTGCGGCATGATTAAGGGGAGTGTATCACTGCCGAAGCAGCAGTTCAAACCACGCTCACCAAAGGCGTCAGCGACCCGGCCGCTACTTAGACTGGGTCACCTTCGAGAACCCCGCCTTCTGCTTCCTCACGACCACCTGTCATAAGGGGTGAGTTGGAGAACGCACGGCCAGGTCGACGAGCTGCACCTGGCCCCCGTGGTGCGCCTGCGAGACGCCCGGCCGCGCAAGGTCGCGGTAAGCGTACGCCTTGACGCGCAGGTGCTCGCCTGGCTGCGCTCCAAGGGCGGCAGCCACCTGACGCGCATCAACGGCATCCTCACCAACCTCATGGAAGCCGAGCAGCGGACGCGCCCCGGCCGGTAACCGCCGGTCCACCGTCCCCCTATTGCTTGGCGCCTCCCCGTCCTGCCGCCGGCGCAGCCGGGCCGTTCACCTTCACCTTCAGCGCCGCCCACTTCGCCATCAGGTTGGTATACGCCGCTTCCTGCTCGCTGCAGGCCTGTAACTGCGCCGCCGTCGGCGGCATTTCGGAACCCTGCATGAGCTGCACCGGGGCCATCATCTGAGCGCCAATGGTGCTCAGGTTCGGCGGAGCGGGTGGTTCCGCCGCGGCAGCACCAAAGCCACCACGCGCCGCCGCAGCCGCGCCGGCAAGAGCAGCGCCAGTGGCGCCAGCAGCACCACCAGCGCCAGCAGCGCCGCCACCACCGCCGCCGCGACCTCCACGGCCTCCGCGTCCGCCGCCGCCACCGCCGCCAGCGGCAGCCACTTCGGCCGGCGCGATCTCATCCACTTGCTTGATCAACGCGTCGTTGGCGGCCGATGGCGGCTTGGCCTTCAGCTTATCGGCCAGCGCGCGCGCGTCTTTGTACGCGCTGGCGGCGTTCCGCGCGTTGTTCTCCATCTGCGTCGTCAGCGTGAAGATCTGCTGCACCTCGGGCGTGATCTTCACGCGCGGGTCCATCTTGATCGCGATCGGCTGGCTCTGGCTTTGCCCGTTTACCGTCAAACGCACGGTGTACGCGGCGGGCGCCACCCACGGCGAGTTGACGCCGGGGTAGGTGCGATGCGGCACCGCGCCACCACCGCCACCACCGCCGCGTCCACCACCGCCACCGCCGCCGATTGGATCGTAGTGCATGTCCCACGTGAAGCGGTGCATGCCCGCGCTGGTCTTCAGCACCTGCGGCGGCGCCGGCCAATACAGCGGCAGACTGCAATCCGGCGCGGTGGGCGTCTGCTGGCACAGCTTGTTGTAGGCCACCGGATCGGTGGCCGGATCGGGGCTCCGCACCGGATCGTTGCTAGAGTACGTGCGAATCACCTTGCCCTGTGTGTTGAGGAACTCCAATTTCACTTCGCCATTCGCGGCCGCGGGCAGGTAATAATCGATGATGGCTCCGGGCGGCGGGTTTTCCCCGGCCGGCAATTCCGGCGGCCACGGCGTGGGATCGTTCGTTCCGAAACGAATCCGGATGCCCGTGGCGGGCTTGAACAAGTAAGCATTCGACGCCGCGGCGGCCTCGGCCGCCTGGCGCAGCGGCGTCACGTCGTCCAGAATCCAGAAGCCGCGGCCGTGCGTCCCCGCCACCAGGTCGGAGCACATGCAGGTAGCGTCATCCTTCACTTCGATATCGCGCACGGAGATCGCCGGCATGTTCAGCCGCAGCGAATGCCAGTTGTCGCCGTCATCGAAGGAAACCCAAACCTGCGTATCCGTGGCGGCATAGAGCAGCCCTTTCTTGCGCGGGTCCTCGCGGATCGAGTTGGCCACCGCGCCGCCCGCGATGCCGTTCGAGATCTCCTTCCAGGTCCTGCCGCCGTCGTGCGTGCGCCACAAGTGCGGGTTCATGTCGTCCAGGCGCAGCGTATTGGCGGCCGCATAGGCCGTCTTGGTGTCGAAGTGGCCCGCTTCCATATTGAAGATGCGCGTCCACGCTTTCATCTCGGATGGCGTCACATTGGTCCACTTGGCGCCGCCGTCGGTGGTCACTTGCAGCAGGCCATCGCCGGTGCCCGCCCACAGCACGTTGACGTCGAGGGGCGATGGCGCGAGCGCCGTGATCGAGCCTTGCGGCGCGGGCGTCACCGTGCCGGCGTACTTGCCGGCGTTCGCGGGCACGTCCCAGGTCTGGCGCGTCAGGTCGCCGCTGATGGCCGTCCAGCTATGGCCGCCATTAGCAGTCTTCCACACGCCGGCCGTGGCATAGAAAAGAATGTTGGGATCCTTGGGTGACCAGATCAGCGGTTGCGTGCGAACCGTGCGCGCAGGCGGTTCGGCTGCCGGCGCCGCGGGCGTCGCGGTTGCCGCCGCACCACGTCCGCCACGCCCCGCCGCTGCGCCGCCGCGTCCTCCACGCCCGCCACCCGGGCCGACGTTCTCTTTCTGGCCGGTCAGGCGATTGTAGACGGTCACTTTCCCGCCATATACCAGGTCCGGGTTCTTCGGATCGGGCGCCGCTTCGCCATACTCCTCGATGCCCACAGGGTGCCAGTCGTGGAAGGTGATTTCGCCATCCATGCCGCGGCTATCCACGCAAGCCGAACCCGAATCCTGCTGTCCGCTGCACAGGCGGTAAGGGAAGGCGTTGTCGGCCGTCACGTGATACACCGCCGCCGTCGGCTGCGTGTACCAGTTGCTCCACGACTCGCCGCGATTCGCGGAGACCACTCCGCCCTGGTCGCTCACCACCAGAATAATATTCGGATTATCCGGATTCACCCAGCTCTTCTGGTAGTCGTCGCCGCCCGGCGCGCCGCGCACCGCCGACCACGTCTGGCCGCCATCCTCCGTGCGCCAGAACACCGTCGAGCAGCTATAAACCACGTTCTCGTTCTTGGGGTCCACCGTGATGGTGGGCAAGTCGCCGCCGCCGATGCGGCCCAGCGGCCGGGTATCCGGCGGATGCCGCTGCGAGCCCGTCTCCGCCACGCGCGGATCGTCCGTCGCCAGGAACCAATTCTCGCCGCCATCGGTGGTCTTATAGAAACTGATGCCGCCACCACCACCGCCGCGCCCGCCACGCCCGCCGCCGCGTCCGCCCGCTGCCGGAGCTGCCGCACCGGCGGCCGCCGGGGGCGTCCCCGCCGCCACCGTCGCGTAAATTACCTTTGGGTTGCTTGCGGAGAGTGCCAGGTTCGCTTCAATAATCGGCGGCAGCCCCGCGATCAGCTTCCGCCAGTTGGAGCCGCCGTCGGTGGATTTGTAGATGCCGCCATCGGTGCCGCCGAAGGCGCCGTTCTCGGTGAATCCCTGTTGCTGCTGCCAGAGGCACGCGTACACGGTGTTGGGATTCGTGGGATCGATCACCACGTCGTTGCCGCTGGTGTACTCGTCGTTGTAAAGCACCTTGTCGAAATGCGCGCCGCCATCCATCGAGCGGAAAATGCCGCGCTCGGGGTTCGGACCGTACGGATGTCCCAGCGCCGCCACAAACAGCCGGTTCGGGTTCGTGGGGTCCACGGCGATATTGGCAATCATCTGCGAATCGCGCAGCGCCAGGTGCGTCCAGGTCTTGCCCGCATCGGTGGATTTGTACATGCCGTCGCCCACCGCAAGGTCGGGCCGGATGATTCCCGCGCCGGCGCCCACATAAATAATGTTGGGGTCCGACGGCGCCACCGCGATGGCGCCAATCGAGCCGGTCGGCTGGGTGTCGAACAGGGGCGTCCATGTGGAGCCGTAATCGGTGGATCGCCACACGCCACCGTTGTCGAAGCCGATATAAAACACATTCGGCTGGCTCGCCACCCCGGAGAGCGCCCGGGCGCGTCCCGCGCGCGGCGGTCCGATGGAGCGCCAGTGCATCTCGGAATAAAGACGGGCATCGATCGATTGGCCCGGGACCATTGGCGCCAGCGCAGCCAGCAAGAGACCAAGCAACGTCAAACGGCGAATCCACACGCGCGCAATAAGCACAGCGGCAACCCTCCTGAACCTCACGAGTGTAATACGATTCGGATAGTTTGTGGTGGGGCGGACCTGCTGAAGCTGTGGAGAAATCGCCGGTCAACGGGCGGGCAGGCGGGCACCGCCTGCCCCACCATTGCCGCCAATGCCTGCCAGGCGCAGACACCCTGGGAGCCGCCTGAAGGCGGCTGCGGGCAAGATTGCCCGCCCCACTGTTATCCTCGAAGTTCATGCCCCTCGCCATCCAATCCGACGACGTCCGCGCCGCCGCCGCCCGCATCCGCCCGCTCGCCCGCCGGACCCCCGTCATGACTTCGGCCGGCTTTGACGCCCAGGCCGGCGTGCGCGTCTTCTTCAAGTGCGAGAACCTGCAGCGCGGCGGCGCCTTCAAAATCCGCGGCGCTTCCAACCTCATCCTTTCGCTTCCGCCGGAGGCCCTCGCCCGCGGCATCGTCACCTACTCTTCGGGCAACCACGCGCAGGCCACCGCCATCGCCTCGCGCCACGTCGGCGCGCACGCGACCATCGTCATGCCCGAAGATGCTCCCCGGCTCAAGATGGAATCCACGCGCAGCTACGGCGCCACCATCGTCACATACAACCGCCAGACCGAGAGCCGCGAAGAGATCGCCGCCGCCCTCGTCAAGGAATCCGGCGCCACCGTCGTTCCGCCCTTCGACCACCCGCTGATCATGGCCGGCCAGGGCACCGCCGCTCTCGAACTGCTCCAGGAAACCGGCCACCTGGACGCTCTTATCACCCCGGTCGGCGGCGGCGGCCTGCTCTCGGGCTGCGCCACCATCGCCAAGGATCTCCATCGGGCCATCCGCATCTTCGGCGCCGAACCCGAAGGCGCCAACGACACTTACCTCTCCATGCAAGCCGGCCACCAGGTCACCGTCGCCCACCCCGACACCATCGCCGATGGCCTGCGCTCGCCGCGTCCCGGCAACCTGACCTTCCCGGTGATTCAAAGCCTCGCCGAGCAGATCGTGCTGGTGACCGACGACGAGATCCGCGCCACCGTCAAGTTCCTCCTCTTGCGCCTCAAGATCCTGGTGGAACCGAGCGGCGCCGTCCCCGCCGCCGCCGTCCTGTTCCGCAAGTTGCCGAAAGACATCCGCTCCGTGGGCGTAGTCCTGTCCGGCGGCAACATCGATTTTGAGGACCTCGCGCGGTATTGATTTGAGCCGTATTCTCGCTCTTGGGGGCCGCGCCCTCGGCAGGCTGTGAAAATATCGCTGAGCTCTTGTAATACTTCGCTAGGGTTGCGCGGGGGCCGGCACGGGGCCGAGAAACTCGGCGATGCGCTCGAGCAGACGGCGCAAGACGATGGGCTTGGTTTCGTAAGCCTGGCAGCCTGCCGCGACGGCTTCGGCGACGTGCTCCGCGGAGGCGTGCGCGGTGAGCACGATGACGGGGATCTTGAAGGTGCGCGGATCGCTCTTCAGAGCCGCGATGGCGCCGCGGCCGTCGAGCACCGGCATGTCCAGATCCATCAGGATGAGATCGGGCCGGTGCTGGCGCGCCGCCAGTACGGCTTCGCGGCCATCGGCGGCGGCCACCACCACAAAGCCCTGCCGCTCCAGACGCCGCACCAACATGTCGCGGCTGAATTCATCGTCTTCCGCCAAGAGTAATTTGGACATCGTCATGCGCCTCGATTCGCTGGAATTCGGATGGTGAAGTCGGAGCCTTTTCCGGGCTCGCTTCGCACCGAGATATCGCCGCCCATCAGGCGGCACATTCTGCGGCTGATGGCCAGGCCCAGGCCGGTGCCGCCGTACTTACGGGTGGTGGAGGCATCGCCCTGGGAAAAGGCCTGGAACAGCCGGGCCTGCCGCTCCGGTGCGATGCCGATGCCGGTGTCCTTCACGCTAACCACCAGCCAGGCGGTGCGGCCGGCCTGTTCGCGGCGCGCCTCCACCGAAACGTCTCCGTCGCTCGTGAACTTGCACGCGTTGGCCACCAGGTTGAGCAGGCTTTGGCGGAAGCGCGTGCGGTCGGCATAGACCCCGGCGGCATCTTCGCCGGCGCGGGAGGAAAGGTGGTTGCCGTTGCGGGAGGCCAGCGGCGCGACGGCCTTCAGCACGTCGTCGATCACGGAGCGCACGTCGAAGGTTTCGGGGTCGAGCTCGATCTTGCCGGCTTCGACCTTGGAGAAATCGAGCACGCCGTTGACGAGATCGAGCAGCATGGCGCCGGCGCGTTCGATGGTGACCAGATCGCGATGCACCGCATCGGGGTCGTTCTCGTACACGGTTTCCTGCAGCAACTGGCTGTAGCCGATGATGGCGTTGAGCGGGGTGCGCAACTCATGGCTCATGGTGGCGACGAAGCGGCCTTTGGCGGCGTTGGCGGCCTCGGCGGCTTCCTTTGAGCCCAGGGTGGCGCCAAGCCGCTCCACCATCTGGTTGAAAGCGATGGTCAAGCGGCCGACCTCGTCGGCGCGGGAGACCGCGGCGCGGCCCGAGAGATCGCCCGCGGCCACGCGGCGAGTGAACTCGGTGAGCGATTGCAGCGGCTGGAGGAGTGCGCGGAGCTGGATGGTTTCGACGACGCCGGCCGCCAGCAGGCAGGCGATGGCCATCAGCGCGGTAATCCACACGGTGCGGTTGCGCGCGGCGCGTTCGGCCGCGGTGGAGAAACCCAGGCGGACGCTGCCCAGCACCCGGGGCCCGATGGATTGCGCGCCAGCCGGCGGCGAGACCGGGCGGGCGACCTCGAGGAAGGGCCCCGCCTGGCCGGGGCGGCGGCAGAAGACGGGAGCGGTTTCGGCGGCGTCGCGCAGCTCGACAAACACGACCTGATCGCTCGAGACGGCGTTGCGGGCGATGCGCTCCAGTTCGCCGCGGTCTCCCACCAGCATGGCGAACTGGCTCTCGCCGGCCAGGAAGCCGGCCAGCGAATCGGCGCGCCGGACCACCTGGCGGTCCAGATCGCGGGTGTAGGCCCAGAGGAATAACCAGGTGAGGCCCAATATGGTGACGGCGGCGAGCGCCAGGTTGCTGGCCAAAAGGCGGGCCAGCAGGCTGTCACGCAGCGTGATTCGGGCGAAGCAGGGCATCAGCGGAAGACCTCCACGGGCAGTGCACCGGTGCGGAAGTCGACGCCCAGCAGGCGGGCCACCCGCTGATTGACGGCCACCTGGATATGGCGCGGGCCGGTGTCGGGCCCGCAGTCTTCGCCGCGCACGAGGCGTTCGGCCATCTCGGCCGCCTGGCGGCCGGAATCCCGGTAATCCGGGTAGATGCCGGCGGCCGCGCCGGCGCGCACGAAGGCCGGAGAAAATCCGACCAACGGCAGACGACCTTCGAGGGAAGCCAGCACGAGCGGCTTGATGGTGACGGAATTGTAGAGGTCCGGGTCCGGGCAACAGATCACGAAATCGACTTTGCCCTTGAGCGCGGCGAGAGCCTTAAGCAGGTTGGCGGGCTTGTCGCAATCGACGATCACGGGGAGGAAGCCTTCCTTGCGCGCGCGGGCTTCCAGCGCGTCGGCGGAATAGCGCGAGAGGGCCGGATTGCGGATGATGCCGGCGCGCGTGCGCCCGGGCCACAGGGCGCGCATGGCGCCGAGTTGGGCGGCGAGCGAAACATCCAGGTCCACGTGGCCGTCGGCTTTGGGGGCCTGGGCGCCGTGCAGCACCATGGCGGCCACCACTGGAACAGCGGCGTGGCGGGCGCGCACCTCATCGAGCGCGCGGCTGCCGACGGCGATGACGGCGCGGGTTTCCTTGCTCTCGAGCGCGGCGGCGAGATCCCGCGCGCCGGTGGCTGCCTGCAGATCCACGACGCGCAGCCCCGGCGCAGCGAAGGCGGAGCCGATGCCATCGAGCGCTTCGGCATACGCCTCGACGCCCGACTCCGAAACTACCAGGACAGCGGCGGGATCGGAGGGCAGGGTGGCGGCGAAGATCCACGAAGCCAGCAGGAAGGCTATTCCGCACTTCTTACAGGCGTTCAGCAGTGGGGAGGCGGCGCGGGCCGAGCCGACACGCATGCCCACGCTGGGAGGTTCTGCATTTCCGTCGAAGGACAGGGTCTTACGCCCCGTTCCGGGGCTACCGGGACCGGTGACGATGTCGATGTTGGCGAGGATGCCGTTGGAGCCGTAGAGCGCGGAGGTGGGCCCGCGGATGATTTCGATGCGATCCACCAGGTCCATGTCGAGGCCGAAATCCTGGCCGAAGAAGCCGTTGGAATTGTAAGTATTGTCGGTGAGCGGATGGCCGTTGAGCATCACCAGGAAACGGGTGTTGAAATCGCCCGGCAGGGAAATGCCGCCGACCCCGACGTAGTGGTATTCGTGATCGTAGGCGACGTAGAAACCGCGCACGGAGGCGAGCGCGCCGGCGAGCGTGCGATAGCCGTAGCGGCGGATATCGGCCGCGGTAATGACGGTGACGTTGGCGGGTGCTTCGGCGAGAGTCTGGGCGTGCAGGGAGACGGAGTCGATGGCCGGCAGGTCGCCGAAGAGGGCCTTGTCACCATCGGCGCGCCGGGGCTCCGTGCCGGATTGGGCCTGGACCAGAGCGGGCGGGGCACAGAGCAGTAGCGTCAGTATGAAGAAACGGGTCACGGTTTTTTCCGTGCCGGCGCCTGCAATCCGGCCTTCACAGGTTTCATATCGGCCAGACCGCCGCAAACCTCGGTGGCGAGGCGGGCGGCGGGTTGAGAATCGGACAGTTGGGGCGGGTTGGGGAGAGCCGGACCGGAGATTGGAGGAACGAAGCCAATTTGAGGGCAAGCAGGTTCTGTTTCAATGAGTTGGGAGGTTGGATCGGAGGGGCGTTCGGCGTGGAGCTTGTGCAATTCCTGACGGGCCAGGGTGGTGGAGCGCTGGATGTCATTCTTGCGGCGCTGGAGCCGGGAAAAGGGCGAGGAACTGCCGGCGTAGGCGCGGCCGAGTTCGCACTCGGGCAGATCGCGCAGGCGGCCCTCCAACTGGTACTCCCAGAGCTGGGCGTCGACGCGTTCGAGGCGGCGGAGTTGCCAGTCATTGCGGATGAGGATGTCGACGTAGAACTGCTCCTGGGCTGTGGAGGGGTGGCATTCCTGGTAGTAGAGGCCGGTGAGGGCCTGGAGGTCGGCGGCATTTTCGCCGCGGATGATGTTGGATTGCGCGTCGATGCCGGATTTCAGGGCATTCATGGAAGAAGCGGTCTTGCCCTCAGGGGATCGCGGGCCGGTGGATTTCTGAGAGTTGAGGCGATTGGCCTCGACTTGACGGAGTGAAGACATATAGGTGTCCTTAAATGGAAATGGGACGGGCGCGAAGGGCCCATCCCGGTTTCAGGGTAGCAGGCGGGATTGGGGAGTTTGGGGTGGGAACAGCGTAAGTGGCTGAAAACGGGGCGGAGATAGTTTGAATTTGCTTGTGAACGCCGTCGTTTTATTTGTGCTGGAAGACCAACGTGATCGGCTGATGCCGCGGTCTTACGACGCTGACCATCATGGCGCCATCCGCGGCAAGCGTGTAGCTTTCGAGAGTAATCACGCCGGATTGCGTGGTGGTCACCTTCAGGACGCCGTGGTCCCACCTAGTCTTGCTCTTGAGGTCTTTGCCGGCGTGAATCGTGGCGTTGTGCTCGCTGTCGGTAAGGTCGCTGTAGAAGAAGGTCTCGGTGGCGCCTTCGTACACGAAACTGCGAGAGACGATAATGATGCCCTCCCGATCTTCGATCGTCACGGTGCCGGTTTGAACGACGGGCTGGCCGGCAAAATCGCTCTTGGCGGGCACCAGCGTCCAGGTGCCGTTCAGGGCGCTGTGGTCGCGCGCGAAGGCGGAGAACGCGAAGAGGAGGGTCGTCAAGACGGCTCCGGTAATTCGAGTAGTTGAATATGTCCTCATGATTTCCTTCCGGGGGCTGCCGTTTTCAACGGAATCGTATGTGGCGTCGGGAATGGGAGAGCACGCGGGGTGCCGAACAGGCGAAAACGGTGACGCAGGCGGGATCCGAGGGTGCGGCGAAGGTTGTCGTGGAATGCGGGTTCGACGACCGGATTGGCGAAGCAAAGACTGCACTCGTTGCGGCGGATTCTGCACGCGGCTTTGGGGGCGGACGCCGCGCGCCAAGCCGCAAAGGCGGTCCTGGCCGGGCGCCGGCGCCCCGGCGGTCGAACAGGCGCCCGGGTGCGAGGAAGGGAGGGGCTCCGCTCCCTCACGGTCGTGCGACAAGTCGCGGCTCGCATGGTTACGGTTGCGGCTCGCATGGTTCGCGATTCGGCCGCCCACGTGCTAGATCCTTTCGGAGAACAAAGATGCGCTCGACAAGCAGCCGCTTGCGGACAGGTATGCTCGCCATCGTGCTGGCGTGGGCGGGGCTCTCCGGGTTCCAAGGCGCTTCTCTGCCGGCACAATCCGTGGCGGTACGCCAGATGGAGGGGGAAGTCCGTGGCTTCCTGGTTTTACGCACGTTAGACGGCGACATCATCGCCGATGGCGACTCGACCCAGGTAACGCATGGCCGCGAAGTGACCAATCGGTTGGTCTTTCATTTCAAGGATGGCTCGCTGCAGGACGAAACCGTGGTCTTTTCGCAGAGCGGTCATTTCCACCTGCTGGCCGATCACCTGGTGCAAAAGGGACCGGCATTCAAACACCCGATGGATGTCTCGATCAACGGTTCCACCGGCCTCGTCACGGTTGGCTACAGAGACGATAACGGCAAAGACAAGACAGAAACCGCCCGCCTGGCACTTCCGCCAGACCTGGCCAATGGCATGGTTCCAATCCTGCTCAAGAACCTGGCACCTGGCGCGCAATCAGCCACGGCATCGATGGTAGTGGCCACGCCGAAGCCCCTGCTGGTAAAACTGGCGATTACGACCGAGGGCACGGATTCGTTCTGGACCGGCGGCGCCAGCCACGAGGCCACGCGGTACGTCATCAAAGTGGATATCGGAGGCGTCCGCGGGGTGTTGGCAGAGTTGGTGGGGAAGCAGCCACCCGATACCCGTGTGTGGATGCTCGGCGGAAGCTGCCCGACCTTCCTGAAAGCAGAGGGCCCGTCCTCCGAGGGCGGTCCCATGTGGCGGACAGAGCTGGTAAGCGCAGTGTGGCAAAAAGGCTCCGGGTGGCGAGCCTCACGATCGCGCGCCACGCGGGGATCCGGGCCGCCGCCTTTATAGAAACTTTATTCTTTCTCCATTGCTTCCCGATGCCTGGTCGCGTAATCTCAAGTTGATAATGCCGAAGCGGAGCGAAACTGCGGCCCGGCGCCGGGTCGAAATCCGTGGGTCCGGCAGCCGCCCTGCAAGTCCGGACGTATGACGTGGTTCTCGCTGGCTCAGTTCGTGGTCTTTCTGGGAGCGCTGCTCGGAATCACAAAGCCTCTCGGGGCCTACATGGCCAACGTCTTCAGGGGAGAGCGCACCTTTCTTTCCGGTACGCTGGCTCCCATTGAGAGGGCCATTTACCGGGCATGCGGGATTGACCCCGAGATCGAGCAGACCTGGACCACTTACGCCGCGGCCACCCTGCTCTTCGGGCTCGTCAATTTTGCCCTGTTCTATGCCCTGCTGCGTTTCCAGGGCTCTCTGCCTTTGAATCCGAACGGGTTGGGAACCGCACGGGCGCCGGCCGGCAGTGTTCCCATCACTCCCGACCTCAATGGGAGCGCGTTCGCCGGGCTCAACGCCAATTCGCCGTGGTTTAACGCGACCCTGGGCCTCGAGATGCTCATTGGACGATTCCTGGTGATCATTCCAGCACTCGCCATAGCGGGGAGCCTGGCGCGCAAGCATCGTCTGGCAGTCACCGGCGGAACCATGCCTACGCATGGCCCGCTGTTCGCAGCCTTGCTGCTCGGCACCATCGTACTGGTGACAGCTCTGACGTTCTTCCCGGCCCTATCGCTCGGGCCGATTGCCGAGCACTATTGGATGCATCTCGGGACGACGGTTCGGTGAAATCGCGCAGGAAGGGTCATCTGGCCGCCCGACGCTGCAAGTACGCTTGAAGCTCCGACGCTGTGAGGCACTCGGCACAAGCGGCGGCGAAGCCGCAACCAAACGACCGAAATGAAGAATTCACCGCGGAGACGCAGAGGCGCGAAGAAAGGCAGAGACAAAAACCAAAGCAGGGAGTGGTCTAGTGGTGAAACCGCTCGGCTTGGGCCGTAGACCGGAAGCCGGGCTGCGCGGCGAACCAGTCCAGGTGGCGGCGGATGTCGCGGACCAGCATGTCGGCCAGGTCGCAGGTAAAGCCGTTGCGCACCACTACCCGCTGCACTACCAGGTCCTGGCGGTTCGCGGGCATGCGGTAGGCAGGGACCTGCCAACCGCGGTCGCGCAGGCGATCGGCCAGATCGTAGAGCGACCAGTGCGCTTCCCGCTTGAGTTTCCACGCGAACACCGGGAGATCGTTGCCCTGGCTCACCAACTCAAAGGGACCGATGGCGGCAATCTGTTTGGCGAGGTGAACCGCGACGTCCTGGCAGGCTTTGTGAATTTCGCGGTAGCCGGACCTGCCAAGGCGGATCAGGTTGTAATACTGCGCCACCACCTGGCTGGCCGGCCGCGAAAAGTTAATGGCCAGGGTCGGCATGATGCCGCCGAGATAGTCGACGTTGAATATCAACTCCGGATGGAGATCGGAAGCTTCCCTCCAGATGACCCAACCAACGCCCGGAAACACCAGGCCGTATTTGTGGCCGGATGTGTTGATGGACTTCACGCGGGGCAGGCGGAAATCCCAAATGATCTCAGGTTGCAGGAAGGGAGCGACGAAAGCGCCGCTGGCGCCATCGACGTGGATCGGAATATCGAGCCCGGTCTTCTCCTGGAGACGGTCCAGCGCGGCGCTCAAAGCCCGTGCATCCTCGTAGTCGCCGGTGAAGGTGCTGCCGAGGACGGAAACGACGCCGATGGTGTTCTCGTCGCACACGGCCGCGGCCCGTTCAGGATCCGTCACGAGGCTTTCGCCCTCCAGGGGCACCGAGCGCTCCTCCACATCCCAATAGCGCGCGAACTTGTGCCAGCAGACCTGGGTATTGGCGCCCATGACGATGTTGGGCCGGCCGGTGGACTTGCCGGCTTTACGCATCTTCTCGCGCCAGCGCCACTTGAGGGCCAGGCCGCCGAGCATGCAGGCCTCGCTCGACCCGATGGTGGAGGTTCCGATGGTGCCTTCGGGGTCGGGAGAGTGCCAGAGTTCGGCCAGCATGTGGACGCAGCGCATCTCCAATTCGGCGGTTTGGGGATACTCGTCCTTATCGATCATGTTCTTGTCGAAGGTTTCGGACATCAGCTTCTCAGCTTCCGGCTCCATCCAGGTGCCACAAAAGGTGGCGAGATTGAAGCGCGAGCTGCCGTCCATGATGAGTTCGTCGTGAATCAGTTGATAAGCCGTGCTGGGCGGCATTTCCTCTTCGGGAACGGAGTGGCGGGCAGCCGGTCCGAGCAGCCCGTGGCGGGCGTACATGGGTCGCATGACGCGCGAAATCTCGTGTTTGGGATGGGTTTTCCGGTCCATGATCGGATACGACTCTAGCATTCCTTTCGGGTGCATGGAAAGTGCGGGGCCCGGTTAGCCGCCCGGCTGGAACTGCGTCAGGGCTCCGTCAAGCCCCGGTAGCGTGCGGAGCAGCACAGACGCTCCGGCGATCCGCGCCCAGCACGACTATACTTACAGAAGCTCTTTGATGGAGAGCAGGAGGAAGCCAATGGCCAGCAACAAAGTTCCGCTCCCGGGCAGCGACCGGAGTCCGGCCGGCACGCGCGTAGGCGATGTGCCGAAGGACGAAGTGATCGAAGTTTCCGTGATCCTCAAACCGAAGGCGCGCATCGAAGCGCCTCAGACCGGCGGCGGCGCAATTACGCGGGAAGAATTCGCCGCCAGATACGGCGCCGATCCGGGCGCCATCGACCAGGTCAAGGCATTCGCCAGGGAGTACAACCTTACGGTGACCGAAGTCGCGCCCGAGCGCCGCACGGTCAAGCTGGAAGGAACCGCAGGCGACCTGTCGAAAGCCTTCGACGTCCCATTCGAGCGCTACGAGATCGAGGGGACCCAATACCGGGCGCGCACGGGCGCGGTCCACGTTCCGGCGGAAATCGCGGGGTCGATCGAGGCTGTGCTCGGGCTGGATAACCGGCCTCACGTCAAACCACATTTCCGCCTGCACGGAGCGCACACGCCGAAAGCCAACGCGCCGAAGGCGGTCTCCTATACGCCGCGGCAGGTTGCGCAGCTCTACCAGTTCCCGCTGGATGTCGACGGGACGGGACAGACCATCGGCATTCTGGAACTCGGCGGCGGCTATCGTGCAGCCGACCTGCAGGCCTACTTCTCCTTGATCGGCGTGAAGGAACCCACGGTGATCCCGGTATCGGTGGACAAGGGGAAGAACAAACCGACGAACCCCAACAGCGCCGATGGAGAGGTGCTATTGGACATCGAGGTGGCCGGGGCGGTCGCGCCCGGCGCGCGGATTGTCGTGTACTTTGCACCCAACACCACCAACGGCTTTCAGGACGCGCTCAGCACGGCGATTCACGACGCGACGAACAAGCCCTCGGTGATCTCCATCAGTTGGGGAGGGCCGGAATCGGGCTGGACGGGCCAGGCGATGACGGCCCTCGATGCGGCGGCGCAGGACGCAGCCGTGCTGGGCGTGAGCATCTGCGTGGCGGCCGGCGATAACGGTTCGAGCGACGGAGTGAATGACGGGAAAAACCATGTGGATTTCCCGGCGTCCAGCCCGCACGTTGTAGCTTGCGGGGGCACCGACTTGCAGAGCTCCAACGGGACCATTTCGAGCGAGACGGTCTGGAACGATGGCGCGCAAGGCGGCGCCACGGGCGGCGGGTTCAGCGTGCAGTTTGGGTTGCCCTCCTGGCAAGCGAGCGCCGGCGTGACTCCTCCCTCGGGCGGCGGGCGGGGCGTGCCGGACGTTTCCGGGGATGCCGACCCGGAATCGGGATACCAGGTGCTGGTGGATGGGAAATCCATGGTGATCGGCGGCACCAGCGCGGTCGCGCCGCTATGGAGCGGCATGATTGCGCTGCTCAACGAGAAGCTCGGGAAACCCTTGGGATTCCTCCAGCCGGCCCTTTATGGGCTCTCTAGTTCGACGCAGGCTTTCCACGACATCACGCAAGGCTCGAACGGCTCGTTTTCGGCGGCCCCGGGGTGGGACGCCTGCACCGGATTGGGGTCGCCCTCAGGCAAGAATCTGCTCGCGGCGCTGGGCGGCGCTCAGCAAAAACCCACCGCGCCGAGTTCCTAGCCCAGCCGGCAACCGGCCCGATGACCTCAGGCGGCATCTTGAGCGAAACCGTGTACCAGAATATGTGTTCGAAATTCGGTTGGGCCATGGTGTTTTCTCCTGAAACGAATTGAGCGGGATCTTACCGACGCCAGCGCGTCCACCTTGCGGTGAAAATGTTGAACTCGTAGCGCTCCTTGGCATCGTGATCGGAACAGTATACCAGCGTCCCGCCATCCGGCGAAAACTCCGGAAAAGACGTGAAGCCGCCGAAGTTGGTCACCTGCCGCAGGCCGCTGCCATCCACATTGATCAGATAGAGCTCGAAGTAGCGGCTGTCGCAATTGTGCTTGTTGGAGCTGAACAGGATCTGCTTGCCGTCGGGTGTAAACGTGGGGGCGAAGCTGGCGCAGCCGAAATCCGTGATGGCGTGGGCGTGAGAGCCGTCGGCATCGGCCACCATGAGCTCCATTTTCATGGGTGCGGTGAGGTTGTCGGCCAGCAGCGACTTGTATTGCCGCATGGCCTCGGCGGTCTTGGGATAGTTGGCGCGCCAGACCAGCTTGGAACCGTCGCGGGAGAAGACCGCGCCGCCGTCGTAGCCGGGCGTCCTGGTGAGCTGCTTCTTGTGGGAGCCGTCGGTCTTCATGGTCCAGAGGTCCAGATCGCCGGAGGCCAGCGAAGTGTACACCAGGTTGCCGGTTTTCCAATTGATGGTGGCCTCGGCGTCATAGCCCGGGGTGTCGGTGAGGCGCTTGAGGATCTTCCCGGCGTCGGTCGCCAGGAAGATGTCGTAGCCGGCGAAGACGCCCCAGAGATAACCGCGGCTGCGGTCGGGGTTGGCGGGACAGGCCGCGGCGGCGAGGTGGGTGGAGGCGTAGACGATGCGCCGGTTGTCGGAGAGGAAGTAGGCGCAGGTGGTGCGCCCTTTGCCGGTGGAGACCAGGTGCTGGTTGGACCCGTCGGCATTCATGATGAAGATCTGGTCGCACTCGTAGGGCGGGCGGGTGGTCTGGAAAATGAGTCGCTTGCCGTCCGGGGCCCAGTAGGCTTCGGCGTTCTCCCCGCCGTGGGTGAGCTGGCGGATATCGGAGAAAAAGCCGGGCTGGGCGGCGGCCAGCGTGGCGGCAGCCAGTGCGAGCGAAACGGACTTCGTCATGAGGCGGTGGAAGCAGTATAACGTGAAGCGCGCGGTTCCGGCTCGCGGTAAAATCGAAGTTTGGCTGAACTCCTGGTATCGGTGGTGATCCCCACCTTGCGAGCCGACGCGCGTTTGCGGGAGTGCGTGGAGGCGCTGGGCGCGCAGACCTTCCGGGATTTTGAAACCATCGTGGTGGACAACAGCGGCCAGAGCCTGGCGCGGCGGAATGAGGCGGCGCCGGGCGCGCGGGTGATCGAGAATCGAGTCAACGCGGGATTCGGCGGCGCCGTCAACCAGGGAATTCGCGCCTCGGAGACGCGCTACGTGGCGACCTTGAACGACGACGCGGTGGCCCATCCCCGGTGGCTGGAAACGCTGGTGGCCGCCATGGAGCGGCGCCCCGATGCGGGAATGGGCGCGTCGCAGGTGCGGCTGTTCGGCGAAGCGCGGCTGGATTCGGCGGGGATGCTGGTGGCGCGCGACGGCTCGAGCAAGCAGCGGGGACACGGCCGGCCGCCCGAGGACTTTCCGGTGGCCGAGGAGACGCTCTTCCCCAGCGGATCGGCGGCGCTTTACCGGCGCGCCATGCTGGATCAAGTGGGTGGATTCGACGAGAGCTTCTTCCTGTATTGCGAAGACACGGATTTGGGGCTGCGCGCGCGGTGGGCGGGATGGAAATGCCTGTACCTGCCGCTCGCCGTGGTGGAGCACCACTATTCGCACAGCACCGGCGGAGCGTCGCCGCTGAAAGCCTACTACGTGGAGCGAAACCGGCTGTTCGTGCTGGCCAAGAATTTTCCGGCGCGCATGCTGGCTCGGGCGCCCTGGGTGACGCTGGCGCGCTACGCCTGGCATGCCTGGTATCTGCTGGAAGGACGGGGCAGCGCGGCGCGCTTCCGCGCCGAAGGCAATGCCGGCGCCAAGATGATCTGGTACGTGGCGCGGGCGCACGCCGCGGCGGCGTGCCACGCGGCCCGATTGTGGCGCCAGCGGCGGGCCATCCGGCAGCGGGCGCGGATTACCCCGGCGGTCTTCGAGCACCTGCTGCGATGCCACTCGATCAGCGCGCGAAAGGTGGCCGCGCAGTGAAACCGGCGAATGGAACCGAGGCCCTGCTGGTGATTGTCCCGGCGCTCAACGAAGAAGGCGCCATCGGCGTAGTGGTGCGGCAGATCCGCGAGCACCTGCCGGGCGTGCCGGTGCTGGTGATCGACGATTGCTCGGAGGACGGAACCATCGCGGTGGCGCGCGCCGCCGGCGCCGACGTGCTCCCCTTGGCGCACCACCTGGGGCTCGGCGGTTGCGTGCAGGCCGGCTATAAGCTGGCGTACGAGT
This sequence comes from Bryobacteraceae bacterium, assembly GCA_050014595.1. Taxonomy (GTDB): domain Bacteria; phylum Acidobacteriota; class Terriglobia; order Bryobacterales; family Bryobacteraceae; genus PALSA-129. The sequence goes on along the minus strand of JBEKDA010000025.1, from coordinate 90,365 downwards.
TGGGCTTCCAATACGTAATCCGCGTGGATGGCGACGGACAGCACGACCCGCGCGACATTCCGGCCATCCTCGAGCGGCTGAAGAACTCGGGCTGCGAGATGGTCATCGGGTCGCGGTTCGTGGAAGAGAACGGCTCGTCCACCGGGATGGTGCGGGGGATGGGAATCCGGTTCTTCCGCATGGTATTGCGCCCCATTCTGGGGAAGCCGGTGCGCGACCCGACCTCGGGGTTTGTCGGCGTGAACCGCCGGGCGCTGGAAGTTTTCAGCCGGAGCTTTCCGCTCGAGTATCCGGAGATCGAAGCGCTGGTGGTGCTGCAGCGGCGGCGCTTCCGCTTCGAGGAAGTGCCGGTGAAGATGCACCCTCGCATGGCGGGAAGGTCGAGCATCACGGCGCGCAAATCGCTGTACTATATCGCCCACGTGCTGCTGGGCGTTTTTGTGAACATATTGAAATATGACGGACGGCCGCGGCCGGGCCGTGGAGGGTAGATGGACAGCCTCTTGCATGTAACCACGGTGCTGAGCGTAGCGCTGCTGGCGATGGTCTTGATTTCGGTGCGGCGGGCGCACATCCGGGTGGAGTACTCGATGAGCTGGCTGCTGGCGGCGGTGGCCATGCTGCTGCTGTCGCTGAGCCGCCCGGCGCTGGACGCCATCACGCGATGGACGGGAGTGCCGGATTCGCCCCTGACGCTCTTTCTGATCACCGGCACGGTGTTCCTGGTGATGTTCTTCCGCTTTTCCGTAATCATCTCGCACCTGCGGGACGACAACGTGGCGCTCACCCAGAGGGTGGCGATGCTGGAATACCGGGTGCGGAGTTCGGATCAGGAATGATTGCCGGGCCACTCGCCAAATCCGCGGAGCGGAAGCAAACTGGAAACCATTTGATCACCGCCGAGACGCCGAGACGCTGAGAAAGACAGAAGTTGGGCCAAAAGCTGGAGCGGTCTTGGCGGAATACGAGAAGATATAAGGCTGGCATGAAGAAGGACAAGAAGCGAGCACCGGTTGTACCGGCGGCGGCCCCGATGAAAACCGGGCCCCCGCCGTGGCAGATCTGGGCGGCCTGCGCGGCGGCCCTGGCAGCGGTGGTGTGGGCCTATGCGCCGGCCATGCGCGGGCCGTTCCTCTTCGACGATGCGTTTCTGCCGTTCACGCTGTCGGGGCTGGCCCAGCAACCACTGTCGGGATGGCTGCACAGCCAGCGTCCGCTGCTGATGGCGACCTATTGGATGAGCGCGCAGCTTTCTCCGGACGACACCTGGTGGTTCCATTTCATGAATGTGGCGATCCACGCGATAGCCTCGGGGCTGGCGTTTTTCATTGTGCGGCGGCTGCTCCAATGGGCCGCCGTGGAGAAATCCAAACGCCATCTGCTGGCGGGAGTGGCGGCGGCGCTGTTCCTGCTGCACCCGGTGCAAACCGAGGCGGTCGCGTATCTGGCGGGGCGCTCGGAATCTCTGAGCGTCATGCTGGCGTTCGCGGCGTTCGCGGTGTTTCTGTACCGGCGCCGGGCCGCGGCCACCTGGGGCACGGCGGCGGCCGTGTTTGTGCTGTTCGGGGCGGCGCTCGGGGCCAAGGAACAAACCATCGCGCTGCCGGCCCTCTTTTTGCTGACGGATTATTGGTGGAACGATTTTTCGTTCCGCGGCATCCGGGCGAATTGGAGAATCTACGCTCCGATGGCGGCGGCGGGGCTCGCCTTCGTCTGGTTTTTCCGCGCGCTCATCACCAGCGCGACCACGGCCGGATTCGGGTTGAAAGAGTTCACCTGGTATCAATATTTCTTCACCCAGTGCCGGGCGCTTTGGGTTTACATCGGGCTGTTCCTGTTTCCGGCCCATCTTTCGGCGGACTGGGACTTCGCCATTTCGCGAACCGTGCTGGACAAAGGCGCCATCGCCGGCCTGGTGGCGCTGGTGGCCGTGGCCGCGGCCGCCTGGCACTGGCGGCGGCGATTTCCGCTGGCCTGCTACGGGTACTTTGCGTTTCTGGTGCTGATGGCGCCGACGTCGTCGATTTTGCCGATTAAGGATCCCGTCGCCGAGCGCCGCTTGTACTTTGCGATTCTCGGGCTGTTGCTGATCCTGGTCGACGCCCTGGCGCGGCTGCGCATCGAGCGCAAGGCCCTGGCGATAGGCGCGGCCGCGCTGGTGGTGGCGGCCACGGTCGCAGCCCACGCGCGGGCCGAAGTCTGGTCGGACGCGGAGCTGCTCTGGAAGGACACGGTGGCGAAATCGCCCGGCAAGTGGCGGCCCCACTCGCAACTGGCATACGCCTATTACGCGCAGCAGCGCTACGACCTGGCGGTGCAGGAATATCAGAAGGCCGCGGCGCTCGATCCGGAGGATGCCGACCTGCTGGTAGACTGGGGGCTGGCGTACGAAGGCCTGAACCGCACCGACGATGCCCTGGAGAAACTGCAAAAGGCCGCGGCGATCAAGCCGACGGCCCACGTGCTTTCGCAGATCGGGATGGTCAACGGGAGCGCCGGGCGGTGGAGCGACGCGCTGGTGGCGTTGGCGGCGGCGGAGCGCCTCGATCCGAATTTCGTGGATACCTACGTGTATCGCGGGATAGTCTACTTTAAGACCGGGCAGTTGCTGAACGCGGTCCAGGAATACCGGCATGCGCTGAAGATCGAACCGGGGAACGAAAAAGCGTCCAGGTACCTGGCGATTGCGGTCGAACAGTTGCGGAAGTAGGATGAAGCGCCTGCGCATCGGTGTGAACGCCCTGTACCTCATTCCGGGCGAAGTGGGGGGAACCGAGATCTACCTCAGGGGATTGCTGGGCGCGCTGGCGGAGACCGACGCCGAGAACCGCTACTTCGTTTTCACCAACCGCGAGACCGGCCGCGATCTCACACCGGCGGCGCGGAACTTCACCGAAGTGCGGCAGCCGGTGCGCGCTTCGTGGCGGCCGGGGCGGATTCTGTGGGAGCAGACTGCGCTGCCGCTGTGGGCCGCCGGGCTGCGCCTGGACGCCATGCTCAACCCCGGCTTCACGGCGCCGCTGCTGGCGGGCTGCCCGCAGGCGACCGTGTTCCACGATCTGCAGCACCTGCGCCATCCCGAACACTTCCGCTGGTTCGATCTCCCCTTTTGGAAGTTCTTTCTGTACTGGTCGGCCATCGTTTCGCGAGCCGTGGTGGCGAGTTCCGAGGCCACCGCGTCGGACCTGGTCCAATTCTACCGGCTGCCCGCAAGCAAAGTGCGCGTGGCGCGGCTGGGAGTGGACCCGGTGTTTTTCGAGCTGGGGAAGCGGCGCCAGCCGCAGCCGTTCCTGTTGGCGGTATCGACGCTGCATCCGCACAAGAACCTGGACGGCTTGTTGCGCGCCTTCGCGGAATTCCGGCGGGAGCGGCCGGACTTCCGGCTGGTGGTGTGCGGGCTGCACGGCTTCTTCACCGGCCCGCTGCACCGTCTGCGCGACTCCCTGGGCCTGCGCGATGCCGTGGATTTCCCCGGCTGGATCCCGCGCGAAGAACTGCACGAGCTGTTTGCGCGCGCCTGGGCGTTCGTCTACCCGTCGTTGTTCGAGGGCTTCGGCATTCCGGTTGTGGAGGCGCTGGCGGCCGGGGTGCCGACGGCCTGCTCGAACATCGAGCCGATGCGCAGCATTGCGGGCGACGCGGCGTGGCAGTTCGACCCGCGGGACCCGGCGGCGATGGTGGAAGCGCTGCGCCAGATCACCGGCGACGACGGGCTGCGCGCGCGTTTGCGCGAAGCCGGCCCGCGGCGGGCGGCGCAATTTTCCTGGAAAGCGACCGCGGAGAAGACCCTGGAGGTGGTTTCATAAATACGCTCTCGTATTCCTCGAAGACCGCTCCCTCACGGTCGCGGCTCGCATGCGAGCCGCGCGCGTCAGCAAGCGGTTTTGGATACGTGAGCGAGCTTCTGAAACCGCCTACTAAGCCGGCGCTGCCGCGGAGGTCTGGCCGCGGGCGCGTGCGCGGCAGGCGTCATGAATCGTTACAAAATGGGCGAAACCCGAGACTGGGACGCCGAGGTACTGGGCCCAGAGGTCCAGTGTCGCGTTTTGCGGAGACATCGAGACAGTACTACTTGTCATTAAAATGGTATTGACACGCACTGAATTCTGACTGAGAATGTACCAATGCCGATTCCCGGCGTGCACTCCGCCGGAAGTCGCTAGCCACGGCAACGAATTGACTAACCATAGGAGGGGGTTCATTCGATGACTTTAACTTCAAGAGTTCTGATTGCGGGGTGTCTTTTGGCTTGCGCCCCCGCTTTCGCGGGAATCGTCGTTGTCACCAGCCCTTTTGCGAGCAACGATTCCGTGAATTGGGCGCAACTGGGTGCCGACGGGACCGCCATCCCTGCGAGCTTCTCGGCGAACGGATCTCCGGCGTGGGCCATCTCCGGCAGTTTTGCGGGATCCGGCGGCGGCACGGCCTTGGTTACGCCAGGCAGTTGGCCGGCAACCGCCGGCTCGTTCAACTCGGGCGACACGCTGATCTGGACGGGCGATGCCTTTGGTAACAATAACGGCCCCTTGACGCTTAGTTTCCCGGGGGTCATAGAAGCGGGGCTGTGGATTCAAGGAGACACGTTACCCGGTCAGACATTCACGGCGCAGGTGCAAGTGTTCGAAGGGGCCAGTTCCTCGACTTTTACGCTTGCCAGCGATGCGAATGGCGATCCCGTCTTCTTGGGAGGCATGGATAGCGGAAGCGCGGCTAACATCACCAAGTTGGTTATCAGTCAAACTGCTTGCGGGGGCTGCAGTGTCAATGACTTCGCGGTAGACACGCTTTTCCTGGAAACAGGAGGGGGCGGCGCCGGCCCCGGGACTCCCGAGCCCTCATCCGTGCTGCTCCTGGGAAGCGGCCTGGTTGCTCTTGGTTGGAAATTTCGCCGGCACTCACTTAAGGTAAGGAGGATTCTGTGAAACTTAAATTTGTATCGCTTTGCTGCCTGATGGGGCTTGCCTCGACGGTCTTCGCCCAAAGTTTGCCTAATGGTTACACCACGGTCCTGCCGGTGAAAGGCTTGACCCAAGAGGCCGTGACGAATGCAATCGTCACCGGCACCGGCACCGGCACCGGCCTTCCCATGTGGACTTACAGCGTGACGGCGGACGCCAGTCTGGGCGGCGGAACTTACACCGGCGCCATCCTGGGGCGGAACCCGGCTCTCAAAGCGAAGACCACCACCGACATCAACCTGTATGTCATTCCTCTGAAGATTACCATTACGGACACTACACACGGCGCTGTGGTCTATGATCCAACGGTTGCCGATACGTGCTACTCCGGAAGCCCGACCGACGTCGCCCTGGTCGAGAATTCGCCGATGTTCCTGACCAACCTCTATGATGGGGCCGGAGGCGCGGGCCACGCCCCGATGATGAATGGCGTCGATGTCACACAAGGCGTTCCCGCGCAGTATATAGACGCCTATATTCGAGCCAATTTTTGGAGCCTCGTACAGGGCACCCACTATCACCTGAATTTCCTCGTTACGACCCTTCCCACCCAAACCTTAAGCTTTACTTATTCCGGGCAGGCGAATTACGTCGGTGGCACGGACTATACCGGGTGCGGGCAAATCGGGGTAGTGGATATAACCGACTACGACAACGCCATCCAAACTCTCCTCAAGGGCCTTGGCTCGGTTTCTCCGGCCATTTTCCCGATGTTGCTTACGCATTCCGTAGTGAACGGAATTCCGGGTCACAATCTCTTCGCGAACTGCTGCGCTCTGGGTTACCACAGCGCATACAGCTCCGGTCCCCTCCTCCAGGTCTATTCGCCCTTCTCCGTGAGCCAGCCTTTCGGGGATATCTCGACGATATCGCATGAGGTGGCCGAGGCGGTTATGGATCCGACGACGAATAATGGGACCCCGGCCTGGGGAGCCGAAGGGCAGGTAACCGCCGGCAATTGCCAAAGTAACCTCGAGGTCGGCGATCCGCTGAGTCCTGGCTGGGGAACCCCGACGAACCCGTTTACAATCACGCAGAGTGGTTTCACCTACACGCTGCAAGAGCTGGCTTTCTTCGATTGGTATTTCGGCAAGGCTCCCACCGGCTTGGGCTCGTCCCCCATGGGTGTCGGCGGCGGGTATTCCGACCATGGCACATTTACAGGCTTCGCGAAGGCCTGCCCTCCCGGAGGCACGCACTAAAGGCCTAACCTGGCTGGGCAAGTCGGAATGTGGTATTAAAAGCGCGAGGCCTTCGGACCTCGCGCTTTTTTTTTGCCCGGAGGAGCCGAAGAATGCGGCGGGAGACTTTGTTAAGCTAATAGATTGTGACTGTTGACGAAATCAGAGAGCTCATCAACCTGGCGGCGGAAACCGGGATCGCCGAACTGGAAGTGCAGCGCGGCGAAAACCGCGTGCGCATCCGGCGGGCCGCCTTCGCGGGAACTCCGGAAATTGTTCTGCCGCCAACGGCGTCCGCACCCGCGCCCGCGCCCGCGCCAACCTCAACCCCAACCCCGCACGAAGCCCCCCGGGAGAAGCCCGCGGACCCCAACCTGGTGCTGGTGAAATCTCCCATTGTGGGAACGTTCTACGAGTCGCCGTCACCCGGCGCCGCGGCGTTCGTCAGAGTGGGTGAGCGCGTCCAGCCGGGCAAGGTCCTCTGCATCATCGAATCGATGAAGCTCATGAATGAAATCGAGGCCGAGACCTCCGGCATCATCGAGAGCAGGCTGGTAATGAACGGGCAGCCGGTGGAGTACGGGGAGGCGCTGTTTGCCGTCCGCACGGTTTAAGAAGATCCTCATCGCCAACCGCGGCGAAATCGCGGTTCGAATCATCTGCGCCTGCCGGGAATTGGGGATCGAAACTGTGGCCGTCTATTCGGAAGCCGACCGCTACAGCTCGCACGTGCGGTTTGCCGACCAGGCCATCTGCATCGGCCCGGCCAAGAGCGCGCGCAGCTACCTGGACATCGCGTCCATCATCAGCGCGGCGGAAATCACCAACGTGGACGCCATCCACCCGGGCTACGGATTCCTGAGCGAGAACGCGGGCTTCGCGGAAGTGTGCCAGGCGTCCCGCATCCACTTCATCGGGCCCAAGCCGGAGGTGATCCGGCTGATGGGGGTGAAGGAGCGGGCGCGCGCCTTCATGCGGGAGATGGGCGTGCCGGTGCTGCCGGGCTCGCCGGGCGTTCTCTCGACCGCCGAAGAAGCCCTGGAGCTGGCGGAAACCATCGGCTACCCGGTGATTCTGAAGGCCTCGGCCGGCGGCGGCGGGCGGGGCATGCGGGTGGTCGCGCAGGCCGAGGATTTACCCGGCCTGTACGCGCAGGCGCGGACCGAGGCGGCGGCGGCCTTCGCCTCCCCGGACGTCTATCTCGAGAAGTACATCGGGGCGCCGCGCCACATCGAGTTCCAGATTCTGGCGGACCAACACGGCAACGTGGAGATTCTGGGAGAGCGCGAGTGCAGCATCCAGCGGCGCCACCAGAAGCTGCTCGAGGAATCGCCCTCGCCGGCCATGACGGACGCCTTGCGGGCGGAGATTTCGGCGGTCCTGCGCCGGGCCACCGCGGCCGCGGGCTATACCAATGCCGGCACGGTGGAGTTCCTGATGGACGAAGCCGGCAAGCTCTACTTCATCGAAGTGAACGCGCGCGTGCAGGTGGAGCACCCCGTGACCGAGTGCGTGACGGGCATCGATATTGTGAAGAGCCAGATCCGCATCGCGCAAGGCGAGCGGCTCGCCGACATTCTTCCCGGACCGGTCGAGCTGCGCGGCCATTCCATCGAATGCCGCATCAACGCCGAGCATCCCGAGACCTTTGTGCCCTCGCCGGGGCGCATCACCGGCTTCCATCTGCCCGGCGGCATCGGCGTGCGGGTGGACACCTGGGCGTATACGGACTGCGTCATCCCGCCGTTTTACGATTCGCTGGTGGCCAAGCTGATCGTGCATGGATCGGACCGCGCCGAGGCCATCGACCGCATGCGGCGCGCCCTGGGGATGTTCATCGTGGAAGGGATTCACACTTCCATTCCGCTGCAACAGAAGATTCTGGCGGATGAAGATTTCCGGGCCGGACGCTTCGATACCAATTTCATCAAGCGATTCATGCCGGGCAAGGGATAGCCAAGCCGTGTCGAGTCCCTACCGTTCCTACGTGCTGGTCTCGCGGGAGCAGATCGCGCGCAATTTCCGGAGTGTGCGGGCCGTAGTAGGCGCCGGCGTGGAAGTGGCCGGCGTGGTCAAGGCCGATGCCTATGGGCACGGCGCGGTGGAAGTGGCGCGGGTGCTGGCCGGGGAAGGCGCGCGCTGGCTGGCCGTGAGCTCGGTGGAGGAAGGCGTGGCTCTCCGGCGGGGCGGCCTGGAGGGAATTCGCATCCTGGTGATGGGCGGATTTCTGCCCTACGAAGGGGAAGCCGTGGCGGAGTACGATCTGACGCCGGCGGTGCATTCCCTCGATCAGCTCCCGCAAGTGGAGCGGCTGGCGCGAGCCTCCGAGCGGGCCGTCCGCTACCACCTCAAGATCGATTCCGGGATGGGACGGCTGGGGACGCGGGCCCCGGCGGAAGAGATTCTGGCGGCGCTCGGCCAGGCCCCCGGCGCCCAACTGGAAGGCCTCATGACGCACTTCGCGTCGGCCGCGGACTACACCAAAAAGCAGACCGGCGAACAACTGGACTACTTCGAGCGAATCTGCGCCCGCCTCGAACAGGCCGGAGTCAAGCCGCCATACCGGCACACTTCCAGCACCATCGCGGTGGGCTATGGACGGCGCCAGGGCTGGCACCAACTGGTGCGCGTGGGGCAGGCCTTGTATGGCTACGTTTCGCCGGCCCGCGGCGAGGCCCCGCCGCAGTTGCTGGAGGTAAAGCCGGCCTTGACCTGGAAGGCCAAACTGCTGGCCGTGAAGGAAGTGCCGGAAGGGGCCCCGGTCGGGTACGGCGGAACCTTCCGCGCGCCGCGCGCCATGCGCATCGGCGTCCTGGGCGCCGGCTACGCGGACGGCATGTTCCACCGCCTGTCGAACCGCGGCAAGGTGATCGCCGGCGGGCAGATCACACCGATTCTCGGCACCATTTCGATGGACCTCACCACCATAGACCTGAGCCACACCACGGCGCTCCGCGAAGGCGACGATGTGACCCTGCTGGGGGCGGAAGGCGAGGCCAGCCTGTACGCGCCCGAGATCGCGCGCGTGGCCGGCACCATCTCCTACAACATTCTGTGCAGCATCAGCGCGAGGGTGAAGCGGGTGTACGTGTAAGCTCACGCTCCCGCCGTAGTACAATTCCTCAATTCTTCGCAGCGCGCGACGATTCTTCCGCAACGCCAGCCCCGGAGGGGCGTCACATAGTAGCCCAGTGCGTGAGCACTGGGAAAGGCGTGCGAGACATGGCATGCGTTAGTCCGGTGATATCATAGAGTTCAGATGAGTTTGCTCTCTCCACGCCTGCAATTGAAGGTCTCGCAGAAGCAGATTCTGACTCCGGGGCTGGTGCAGATGGTCACCGTGCTCCAGCTTAACCGGCTGGAATTGAAGGAGATGATCACCCAGGAGATCGTCAAGAATCCGGTTTTGGAAGAGGCCACCGAAGAACCCGGAGAAGAGATCACGCCGGAGGAATTGACGCCGCTGCTGGAGGCCGAGCAGGAGCACATCACGGACCCGGCGGACCGGCAGATCCTGGAAATGGCGGTGCTGAGCGAGGCCAATACGCCGGACGGCACAGCCGGCGACCTGGCTATCAACGGCAACCTGATGCCGGACGCGGAAGAGCGGGCCGCGGCGGCGCCCGAAGCCGACGCCCCGCCCACGTCCGATGCCTTGCTCGAGCCGCCGGCCGTCACCGACCCGTTCGACGAAATCGACTTTGGCTCGTTCTTCGACGACTACCTGGACCCGGGCTACAAGAGCCCGGCGTCGGAATCGGTGGAGAAGCCGTCGTTCGAGACGTTTCTTTCGGCGCCCATGACGCTGGGCGACCACCTGCGGTCGCAATTAAGCGTGTGCGTGATTTCCGACGCCATACGCGACGCGGCGGAATCCATCATCGGGAACCTGGATGAAGACGGTTACCTGACGGCGTCGCTCGAAGAGATCGCGGCGGCGGGCGAGCACACCGCGGGGGAAGTGGAAGAGGCCTTGCAGGTGGTGCAGTCGCTCGATCCGGCGGGAGTGGGGGCGCGCAGCGTCAGGGAGTGCCTGCTGCTCGAGATCGAGAGCGTCAACGGCAAGGGCGGGCTGGCCTGGCGGATTGTGACCGACCATCTGCGGCTGGTGGAGATGCGCCAGTATAAGGAGCTCGCGCGGCTGCTGGGGCGGCCGATGGAACACGTCGAGATTGCGGTAAAGATGATCCAGCACCTGAATCCGCGGCCGGGCCTGCGGTATTCGGGAGCCGGAGCGCGGGTGGTCGAGCCGGACGTCTCATTCATCAAGGACGGCGACGACTACATCATCCAGATGAACGACGAAGATGTTCCGCAACTGCGCTTGAACGCGCAATACCGCAAAATGCTGGATCGCGAAAACGGCGCCACCAAGGAAGTGCGGGATTACGTGCGCGAGCGGTACACCTCGGCCATCCAGTTGATGAAGAACATCGAGCAGCGCAAGCAGACCATTCTCAAGGTGTGCCAGGCGATTGTGCGGCGGCAGACCGAGTTTCTGAGCCACGGTCTGGACCACCTGAAGCCGATGATGATCAAAGAAGTGGCCGAAGAAGTTGGCGTGCACCCCTCGACAGTCAGCCGGGCGGTGGCCAGCAAGTACGTGCACACCCCGCAAGGGGTTTTCGAGTTGCGGTACTTCTTTTCCGAAGCGGTGCAGGGACCCTTGGGTGGTTCGACGCCGTTGCTGCTGCTGAAGCGCATGGTGAAGAAGATGATCGACGAAGAAGACCGCGGCAAACCGCTGACGGACGAGCAGATCACCACCATGCTGCAGGGCCAGGGGATCAACGTGACGCGGCGCACGGTGGCGAAATACCGGGAGGATATGAAGATCCCGTCCACCCACCAGCGGCGGGTACGCGAGTAATGGCAAGTCCGGAATAGAGCGATCTATGAAAATCACATACACGGGCAGGCAGGTGGAACTGGCGCCAGCCGAGTTGAAGAAGCTGGAAGCGCGATTCGCCAAGATCGGCAAGCTCCTGGACGGCAAGCGCGAATGCGAAGCGCACGTGATTCTGTCGCTCGAACGGCATCTGCATCATGCCGAAGCCACGGTGCGGTATTTCAATCATCAGTTAGTGGGGCTGGCCTCCAGCGCGAATCTGTTCGAGGCCATACATGCCGCGGCGGAGAAGCTCGAAAAACAGGCGGTGAAGACGCGGACCAAGTGGCGGGACAACAAACGCGAGCCCCGCAAAGCCGGGGGAGAAGCGCCACCGCCGCGGCGCGCAGTGCCCGAGCCCGAGCCCGAGCCGGACCGCCTGATCTACCACGTGGAGGACCACAAAAAGCGCAAGCCCATGACGCTCGATGAAGCCGTGCTGCAAATGGACGATGGGCGCGACTACCTGGTCTATCGGGATGCACGGACCGACCGCGTGGTGATGTTGGTGCGGCGTCGCGACGGCCATTTCGACCTGGTGGAGGCATAGCGCCCGAAGGATGAAACGGAAGCCCAGTGCGCCGCGCAAGGCACGGGAAGTCGTTGTCATCACGGGGCTGAGCGGATCGGGCAAAGGCTCGGTGCTCAAGGCCCTGGAAGACCTGGGTTTCTACTCGGTGGACAACCTGCCGGTGGAGCTGATTCCCAAGTTCGCGGAACTGGCGCGCGATAACGCCGGGATTGCCGCGGCCGCCCTGGTGGTCGACGTGCGGGAAGGCAAGGGGCTGAAGCGCTTTCCCCAGGTGTATGCCGCCATCCCGGCCAGCGTCAAAACCAGCCTGATTTTTCTCGAAGCCGACGATGCAGCCATCGTACGCAGGTTCAGCGAGACGCGGCGGCCGCATCCGCTGGGCGGCGACCGCCCAATCACCGCCAGCATCCGCCGCGAGCGCCGGCAACTGGCGCCCATCCGCGCCATGGCGGACCTGATCATCAACACCTCCAAGTTCACCGTGCATGAGCTGCGGGAATTCATCCGGGAACGCTTCAGCGGCAAGAGCGACGAATCCAAGCTGCGGGTCTATATCACGAGTTTCGGATACCGCAACGGAATTCCCTCGGAGAGCGACCTGGTTTTCGATGTCCGGTTCCTGCCGAATCCGAATTACATTCCGCGCTTGAAGAAACTGACCGGGCGTAACCCCGCGGTAGCGCGTTATATCCGCTCTTTTCCACAAACTACCGAGTTTATTCAAAAAGTGTCCGACTTGCTCCTCTACTTACTGCCGCATTACATCCGCGAGGGAAAGAGTTATCTGACCATCGCGTTTGGGTGCACCGGTGGACAGCACCGCTCGGTGATGATGGCTGAAGAAACCCAAAAGGTTCTTACTGAAGCGGGCTATGGGGTAAAAGTCGGCCATCGGGACATCCTTCAGGGAAGCGCCTGAGATCGCGGCACTGACTCGACATAGTTCACATGTCGCGGCAGGCGGGACAGGCCTCCTGGCCCGTGCAGACCGGCCGGGAGGCCTGTCATTCCGGGCTTCAGCCGTGCCCTGGAGTTTCTACATTTCTGACCACATTTCTGACCGAATGAGGTTATGATCGGCTTGTATCAGGGCATGGCTTCAGCCGTGCCGAACCGCTGCAAGAGAGATAGGGCTTTAGCCCCTGTTCATGGCACGACCCGCTCGCAATGCCCATCCCGAGAACATACTGAGTTCGACGCGTACGTTCTTCGCTACTACCAAGACCAGCCAAGGACGCCCGTTACTGCAGTCGGAACGAAATGCCACGTTGATGATCGATGTGCTTCGTTCGTATGTGGCGGCAGGGAAATTCCGGCTGCACGACTTTGTAGTCATGCCTGACCACGTGCATGTGCTACTGACGGTAGGTGCCGACATGACGATTGAAAAGGCCATGCAGTTCATCAAAGGAGGATTCTCATACCGGTTGAAGAAGGAGTGCGGCTATTTGGGAGAGGTCTGGCAGCGCGGCTTCTCCGAGGTGCGAGTCGAGAGCAGGGAGAGCTTTCTGAAGCATCGCCAGTACCTTGCTGCGAACCCCGTCAAGGCGGGATTAGTTGATTCGGCGGAGAAGTATCCCTACTGCTTTGCGTACTTGGCAAGCCGAAAGGGGCAGGGCAGGGGCTAAAGCCCGGTGATCCCTCAATGAGTTGCGGCACGGCTGAAGCCGTGCCCTGATACAAATCCTTGTCTTTCAGTATCCTGCCATGTGAAAATCCAACTTCGCCGAAGTTGACTTCGGAATTCAGGATAAGGGTCCTGGGTGAAAGAGCGGGTGAGCGGCTGGGCCGGCAGGAGCGGCGGCTCGGGCGCGGCGGCCGCATGGTTCGCGCCGCGCCGCTGGCCGGCCAGCCAGCCGGGGACCAGCACAAGAGCGGATGCGCCGGTGTCCCGCCACATACTCCTCCATATTCCGGCTCGCTGGCCGATATGGTGTCCAGGGGAATACCTCGTCATGTCCGCACAGTTCAGCAGCGCGGTGGTTCTTTCGGTGATGACGATCCTGGTGTCCATGTTCGCCTGGATTTACATGCGGGACCGGCAACCGCGGGCGCGGTACTGGATGATCGGCTGGATTGCCATCCTGATTCACTTCTTGTCGGCCTTGCTGGCGAATTTCCACGTAATTCCCCCGAGCGTGGATAGCTGGTTCTACTGTGTCTTGTTGATGGCCGCGGCCAGTTTCTTTCGGTCGGTTTCGGACGCTTTCGGGACCGCCGCGCGGCAGAGAGTTTTCTGGTGCCTGATACTCGCGCCGGGAATCGCTTACTGGACAGCCATGGTGCTGCGGGTGAAGGAGCCATGGGTATACCGGGGGCTCCTGTTTGTGGTGATCGGGAGTGCGGTGGCGCTGGCGGTGACGCGGGCCGGGCTGTGGCGCAACGTGGTGGCATGGTGCCTGGCGGCGGCGCTGCCGGGACTGTGGGCGGTATGGCACGCGTCGCATCCCATGTACGGCATGGAAGTGATGCTCTTCGAGCTCTATGCCTTCACCGGCTGGGCCTATGCGCGGCATTACCGGCGGTTCACGCCGGGAGTCTTCCTGACCACCTTCTCCTTTCTGGCCTGGGGCATGGTGTGGCCGGTGGCGGAGCTGATGGCGCTCGTGCACATCAAAGTTCCCGGCGGCGTGATCTGGGATCTGCCCAAGTATTTCGTGGCCTTCGGCATGATCCTGACGCTGTTCGAAGACCAGACCGAAGTCCTGCAGGCCGAAGTACGGGAGCGCAAGATAGCGGAGCAGGCGGCCAACGCGGCCAATCAGGCCAAGAGCATGTTTCTCGCCTCCATGAGCCACGAAATCCGCACCCCTATGAACGGCATCATCGGCATGACCGACCTGTTGCTCGACACCCAGCTCAGCGACGAGCAGCGGGAAGACCTGGACATGGTGAAAAGCTCCGAGGAATCCCTGCTGCGCGTGATCAACGACATTCTGGATTTCTCGAAGATCGAAGCCGGCAAGCTGGAGTTCGAACACATCGCCTTCGATTTGTACGACTTGATGAGCGAGCTGACGCGCAGCATGAGTTACCAGGCCCACCAGAAGCAACTGGAACTGCTTCACGATATCCGCAGCGACGTGCCCCTGGGCTTGCGGGGAGATCCCGGACGGCTCCGCCAGGTGCTGGTCAATCTGATGGGGAACGCCATCAAGTTCACCGAACACGGAGAAGTGGTGTTGACGGTGACGCAGGAGGGCCAAGCGCCGGACGCCGCCCTGCTGCACTTCACCGTTACCGACACCGGCGTGGGCGTACCGGAGGACAAGCGGCGGATGATCTTCGAAGCCTTCACCCAGGCGGATGGTTCGACGCGGCGGAAATTCGGCGGCACCGGGCTGGGCCTGGCAATCTCGGCGCGCCTGGTACAGATGATGGGAGGACGGATCTGGGTCGAAGCCGGGCCGGGTGGGCGCGGCAGCAGTTTCCACTTCACCGTACGGCTGGAGGTGCATCGCGAACACCTGGAGAAACCGGTGCTGACTCCGGTGGAGAGCCTGCGGGCGCTACCCTTGCTGGTTGTGGACGACAACGCCACCAACCGGCACATGCTGGTGAAGACGCTGCGCAAGTGGCAGATGGAACCGGTTGCGGTGAACGGCGGGCAGGAGGCACTGGAAGTCTTGCGGAGCCGGGCGGCGGCGGGAGACCCCTTCCGGCTGATCCTGTTGGATGCGCAGATGCCGGGGATGGACGGATTCGAGACGGCGCACCACGTGCAACAGGAGCCCGGGATCAAAGCGCCGATTGTGATGTTGCGGTCGGTGGGCAACCCCGGGGATGCGGCCAGGCGGCGCAAGACCGGGATTTACTCGTATCTGAACAAGCCGGTGCGTCAGGAGGAACTGATACGCGCGATTTGTGGGGCCATGGGAGCATCCCCGGCAAACGAAACGAGCGCCGCCGAAGCGCCCGGAGCGGTGTCGGCGGACCGGCGTGGTTTGCGGATTCTGCTGGCCGAGGACAACCCCGTGAACCGTACACTGGCGGTTCGGCTGATGGAACGCGAGGGCCATCGCCTGACCGTGACCACCAATGGACGCGAAGCGCTGGCGAGGTTTCAGGCTGAGCCGTTCGACCTGGCCCTCATGGACGTCCAGATGCCGGAGATGGACGGCCTCGAAGCCACCGCCGCTATTCGTGCGCACGAGCGGACTGGGGGCGGGCATCTTCCCATCATCGCCATGACCGCCTTCGCCATGAAAGGCGATGCCGAGCAGTGCCTGGCGGCTGGAATGGATTGTTATGTATCCAAGCCCATTGACGCCGCCAAACTGCGCCAGGCCATCGCCCAGGTAACCCGGCCCGCGGCGGGCGAGCGGACGCGCGAACCCGCGTCGGTTTGAGCGTTGCCGGCTACCCGCGTGGTATCGTCTGGTTGACATGCGAGTGGCTTTCTGCACAGTCGCCCTGTTGGCGCTGGCGTGCCTGCTGGCGCGCGCGGGTCGCGTGGGGTTGGCTGGGGACTACCTCGATCCGGTCGGCAAGCTGGGCGGGAACGAGTCCTAAGTAAGCTTCGCGACCCAGGCCACTAGCGCGGCCATCAGCGCCAGCGCCGAGATCGCGGCCGACCAATAGAGGATGTGCGGCACGAAGCGCATCTCGACAGTGTGGTCCCCGGGCGGGAGTGCCAGGCCGCGGAAGGCTACGTCGGCCGGGTAAATCGGCGCGGGCGCGCCATCGATGGCGGCTTCCCAGCCGGGATACCAGGCATCCGCCGCGACCAGAAAAGAAGCGCCCGGGGAATGCGTCCGAAGCCGGACGCGGGATGGCTCATAGGAGACCACCACCGCGTCGCCGCCTGCCAGAGGGCCCGTAGGAAGATCCGCGGCGGGAGCTTCCACGATGGCAGTCTGCGCGGGATCGAAACCCCCGGCATGGAGCGCGCGGGCCGATTCCTCCAGGCCGGAGGCGGCCTCAACGCGCGCGGCGAAGAAATACCGCGGCAGCGCGCGGCTGTTTTCGTAGAGCGTGTATCCGGCGATGGCGTCGACGGCGTGGAACTGCGCGGCGTTGACCGGCGAGCGCGAAACCAGGTAGCGGACGTTGCCCAGGCCGATCGCGGGCGAGGCCGCATCCACCACCTGGTAGCACGTCCCCCAGCGTTCTCCCGGCGCAAAGGACAGACGCCACTGGATCGCACGTTCGGGCGCCAGCGGGTCGCAGCCGTTGGCGGTGGGGATTTCTAGAATGGGCGCACTGCTCGACCAGGTGTACGGAGCGTCGGCCATATCGAAGCGGGCCGCCGGCGTCGTGGCCGCGGTGAGCGAGCGCAGACGCGCGGCGAGTGGCGCGCTGCCATCGATGGAATCGTGCGTGATCCCGGGTTCGGTGTCGAGCGAAGCGGTGTTGAAGGGGCGTCCGGAACCCACCGCGATGAGATCGATCGCGATCACCACGGCGGCCGCCAGTTGCAGGCGCGGCCGCAGGAAACGGCTGGCGCCGAGGCCGGCCAGGACCGCCATGCCCAGCGCGAAAACCGGCAGGTTGTACTCGGGATGGATGCCGATGCGGATCTCGACCGGCAGCCCGCCGAAGATGGCGCGGCCGATGGGCGTGGAATCTCCCAGCATCCAGATGCCCGCGGCCAGGGTGAACAGAGCCCAGGCGCGCGCCAGGCGGCCGGGCTTGCACACGGCGGCGCAGAGCGCCAGCGCCAGGCCCGCCAGGCTGCCATAGAGGTACAGGAACGTGAGGTCGGCGCCGGCGGGGCCGTGGAACTTCGAGAGGTCGAACACGTTCCAGTAATTCGGCATCACCAGCGAATAGAGCGCCCCGAGCTTAATGCCGCCGCCGGTGTTCAGCCACTCGGCGCGGAATTTGGCGACGCTGTGGCGCGTGAGCTGGGCGGTGGGGATCACCTGCACCGCGGCCAGCAGGAGCGCCCACACCCAAGCCAGCAGGACGTGCAGCGGCAGCCTGCGGCTCCCCAGCCGGAACAGAGCCAGCACCACGGCCAACGCGAAGGCGGAGCCAAATGCCGCCACCGCCGCTTGCGGCAGGCCTGCCAGCACGGTCATTGCCAGCGCCAGGGAAAGCGTCGCGAGCCAGCGCCGGCGCAGGCCCGCTCGCAGCTCCCAACAGCACCACCACACCAGCGGCAGCCATGCCCCGCCCTGCATGGCGCCCATGTGTTCGGCCTGCGAGGCGAAGAAGCAGCCCAGTTGGTAGACGGTGGCGGCGAGGAACGCGGCGGCCGGCGCCGCGCCCAGGCGGCGGAGCAGCGCGAACGTGCACCATCCGGCGAAGCACACCTGCGCGGCCACCACCCAGGCCAGAAGGTGTGGAAGCGCGCCGTTGCCGAACCAGTTGGAGACCAGTGTGGCGGCAAGCACCGGGGGATAAAAAAGAGCCGTCTGAATATTGGCGTAGATCGGGTTGCCGCAATACGTGTATGGGTCCCAGAGAGGCCACTGGCCGCGCCCCAGCGCGCCGGCGACGAAGGTGGCGAGCGGAAGATGGACGGCGCGGAAATCCCACGGGAAGACGAACCCGCGCTCGAACAAAACGTGCCGGTAGAAGACCGCCACTTCCGCCATCAAGGCCAGGAAGAACCAAGCATGCGAGCGGTCCACGGCGCGGTCGGAGTTCGGCACTGGAATGACTTATGGTATCGCGCCGCAAGGTGGGGTCAGGCTTTCAGCCTGCCGCCGGCTTTTAGCCGGCGTCTGGAGTTTCTCATTTCAGGACAAGATTCCACAACTCGAAGTCAACACGAGTGCATTGTCAGCCGACGAGGATGTCGTACTCTGAGTGGGCTCCGATCCAGAACCAGAGCACTCCGTCCGGCGCCTCAACGCCGATCGCGCGGTGGTGCAGGCCCACACGAGCTGACCAGAATCTCCCCACCTTCTTGAAGTGAAGCGACGGATGTCGCGGATCGCATTTGAGCAGGGCGAACGCTCGGTCGGCGAGGTCCCTCACGGGTACAGGCAGCGCCTTGTAGCACTCCCAGAAGGCCGGGAAGCGCGGTGGATCAAAATTCCCTTGACCGGCCGGCAGCGTGATCGTTCAGTGCTTTCTCGGCCAGGCTGTCGAACTTTCCGGCTTTGACGTCAGCCTCGAACTGCCGATCCCAGGCGTTCGCGTCGAATTCAGCGAACCACTCGCGAAAGGCCACGAGTTCCGCCGAAGACAGCTCACTGATCTGGCTTTCGATCTTGTCCACGCGGCTCATAAGGCGTCCCTTTCCACTATATCGGGCTCACTGCCGCCGGTAAGCGCTGAATCAGCGGCGCTCTGATCGGAGCCGCGACTTGTCGCACGACCGTGAGGGAGCGATCTTCGTGGAACACCAGAGTGTATTGGTGAAACGGTGTACTAACCGCGCCCCACCAGGCCGCGCTGCGCCCGGCAAGCCCGGGCGCAAGAAAATAGCCCACGGCGTAAGCCGTGTGGAACCTGTCGAGAGTCCGAGTAGCCGCGGAACGGGGCGTAAGACTCTGTCGCTCGACAGAAATATAGAAAGTCCAGGGCCGGGCTGCGCCCGGCGGCGCCCGGCTTCACCGGGTGATACCCGGTTCGCCCGATTCCATCCTGCCCCACTGCGCGGTGGCGGCAGGCTCACTCTCCGCGCAGCCGGCTCAACATGCCGACGTCGACTTTGGCTTTGACGGTGCGGCGGTCCAGGCCCAGGCGGCGGGCGGTCTCTTCGTAGCTGCCGGTGCGGCTGTAGACCATGGTGACGTAGCGCGACAGCAACTCATCGGCGGAGAGCCGGCCGGCGCGGGCGGCTTCGACGAATTCATCGGCGGGGTTTTCGGGGGCGGCGCGGGAGGGGCGGTAATCGCGGCGGATCAGCACGTTCTTGATGCACTGCTCCAGCTCGCGATAATTGCCGGGCCAGGGGTAATCGGCGCCGAGGTGGCGCTCGATCCAGGCGAGAACTTCGCGGGCCAGGTCTTCGCCCTCCTGCCCGGCGACGCGGCGGGCCATATAGAAGACCAGTTCTTCGAGCACGCCGGGGGAATCGGCAAGCTGCTCGGCGA
Source organism: Bryobacteraceae bacterium (assembly GCA_050014595.1). Lineage (GTDB taxonomy): Bacteria > Acidobacteriota > Terriglobia > Bryobacterales > Bryobacteraceae > PALSA-129. Next base: position 70,815 of record JBEKDA010000025.1, on the reverse strand, counting down.
GCGAGGGCGTGTGGATCTGGTCGGAACAGAGGCGGTAATAGAGGTCTTCGCGGAAGCGGCCCTGGCGCATGGCGGCGGCGAGCGAACGGTTGGTGGCCGTGATGAGCTTGCCGCGGAATTGCTTGCCGGCGGTATCGCCGACGGGAAAGAAGATGCGGGTTTCGATGACGCGGAGGAGCTTGACCTGGATGGCGGGATCGAGATCTCCGAGCTCGTCGAGAAAAACCGAGCCAAGCTCGGGGCAGCTCTCGAGCCAGCCAATGCGATCGGCGACCGCGCCGGTGAAGGCGCCGCGGCGGTGGCCGAAGAGTTCCGACTCGACCAGAGTGGGGGAGAGTGCGGAGATGTTGATGGGGAAAAAGGATTGCCCGCCGTCGTTGGCGAACGAGAGGGTGCGCTCATCGAAGGGGGCGTAGCGCGATTCGGCGATGGACCGCGCGGCGAGCTCCTTGCCGGTGCCGGAAGGGCCGGTGATCAGGGTGGCGAATTCGCCCATGCGCGCGTAGAGAGTGCGGCGGAAGCGGCGCATATCGTGAGTGAAGATGGATTGCCAGACGGCGGCGCGCAGGCGGGCGGCGGGCATGGAGCTGCCGATGATGTCGCGGAAGGTGAATTCGAAGGCGCGCTGGATCTGGCGGAAGCAGGCGAAGGTGTGACGCGGATCGTGGCCGGTAGGGAGGCGCAGACCTTCTATGCCGAAGAAGCGGCGCCAATCGGCGAGGAAGCGGCTGTAGAAGCGCCAGCAGCCTGGGGAGGCGGCGGCGGGGCCGAAGCCGGCGTCATAAAAATCGGGGTAGTAGCGGGTGTAGAGAAGATAGAGGACGGCGTCCTCGTAGAGCACCAGATCCGGCTCGCGCGCGCCGGCGGATTGAGTGAGGCGGGCGCGGAGCTGTTCCGCGACGGCTTCGAGTTTGACGAGGATGCGCCAGACGTTTTCGCGGGGCTGGGGCCGATCGAAGTGGTAGCTCCAGACGGGTTCGCCTTCGACGAATTCGGCGCCCAGCGCGACGCGTTCCCATTTGACGCGCTCCGGCAGGAAGGGATTGCAGTAGCCGAGCCCGGCGACGGCCCGCAGCAGGGAGCGCTGGCTGGCGGAGAGAAACGGCATCTGTACATCAATTGTATAGCTGTTGTACTTTAAATGCGCAATCCCCTCTTGTAGCTTCCGACCCCGCCAGAGTGTAAGCTATTGAGCCAAGGAGCTTTGATGCTCGCCGGGCCGGCGGCAGGCGGCGTGCACTCCACCGGTCATGGCTCACGGCAGATTCACGGACCTTCTGAAGAGCGGCGGTTTCCGGGCGTTCCTGTGGGCGCAGTTCCTGGGCGCCTTCAACGACAGCTTTTACCAGACCATCGTGCTGCTCCACGCGGAACACGTGGACCGCGCGTACATCCCGATTTCGCTGATGGTCTTCAACCTGCCGTTCCTGCTGTTTTCCGGCTACGCAGGCCACCTGGCGGATGCCGTCAGCAAGCGGCGGGTGATGATCTGGGTAAAAGTTTTCGAAGTCGGGATCATGGGGATGGGCCTGGCCGCGCTGGTGGCGGGCAGCATGAACGGGATGATGGCGGTGATGTTCCTGCTGGGGCTGCACTCGACGGTGTTCAGCCCGGCGAAGTACGGGATCGTGCCGGAGATGTGGCCGGACCGGGATCTTTCGCGCGCCAACGCGGTGCTGGAAATGAGCACGTTCGTGGCGATGGTGATAGGGATGTCGGCGGGCGCGTTGGTTTTCGGCGCGTGGCAGGGAGCGGGCTGGCGCGCCGGGGTGGCGACGCTGGGCATCGCGGTGGCGGGCTTCGCCAACAGCCTGCGGATCACGCGGGTTGCCGCATCGGGCGCGTCGCAGGCGTTCCGCTGGAACCCGTTGGGGGAAGTGGCGGCGGCCACGCGGCGACTGCGGGAGGCGCGCCCGCTGTGGCTGACGGTGCTGGGCATCTGCTACTTCTGGTTCCTGGGCGCGCTGTTCAAGATGGTGCTGCCGGACTTCGGCGTCCAGGCGCTGCACGCGTCGGACATAAAGGTGGGACTGTTGTGGACGGTGCTGGCGGTGGGAGTGGGAACGGGCAATCTGCTGGCGGGACGCCTCTCGGGCGACAAGGTGGAACTGGGGCTGGTTCCACTGGGCTCGCTGACGATGGCGCTGGCGGGGTTCGGCATTTACGCGGCGCGCGGGTCCTACGGGCTCTCGGTGGCGGCGCTTATGGTTTTCGGTTTGGGGAGCGGGTTGTTCGTGGTGCCGCTCTATGCCTACATGCAGCAACGGGCGGGCAGGCAGGAGAAAGGGCGGGTGGTGGCGGCCAACAACTTCTACCAGACGCTGGCGATGCTGCTGGCCTCGGGCCTGCTGCTGGTATTTCAGGAGCGGATGGGGCCGGCGCACATCGTGCTGGCGAGCGCCGTGCTGACGCTTGGGGCGACGATTTACATCGTGACGGTGGTGCCGGATTTCTTCATCCGGTTCGTGCTGTGGCTGGGGACGCACACGATTTTCCGCATCCGCATCGAGGGGCAGGAGAACGTGCCGTTTCGGGGGCCGGCGCTGTTGGTGGCCAACCACATGTCGCACGTGGACGGCTTCCTGATTGGCGCGTCGGTGCAGCGCTTCATCCGCTTCATGGTATGGAGACCTTATTACGAGATGAAGGCGCTGCACTGGTTCTTGCGGATGTGCAACGCGATTCCGGTGGGGAATGATGGGCCGCGGGACCTGGTGGGCGCAATCCAGGCGGCGCGGCGCGAGCTGGCGGGCGGTCACGTGGTATGCATTTTCGCGGAGGGAGCGATCAGCCGCACGGGCAACATGCTGCCATTCAAGCGGGGGATGGAGAAGATTGTCGATGGGCTGGACGTTCCCATCATTCCGGTGCACCTGGATCGCCTGTGGGGCAGTATCTTCAGTTTTGAACGCGGGCGGTTCTTCTGGAAGTGGCCCAAGCGGCTTCCGTACCGGGTCACGGTGTCGTTCGGCGCGCCGATGCCGGCTGCGTCCACGGCGCACGAAGTGCGGCAGGCCATCCAGGAACTTTCGAGCGACGCCACGGATCATCGCAAGACCGCGGGAGACCGGCTGGATCTGCGGTTGGTGCAATCGGCGCGGCGGAACTGGGGGCGGTTTGCCATGGCCGATTCCACGGGGCGCGAACTGACCTACGGACGCCTGCTGGCGGCGAGCCTGATGGTGGCGCGGTGGATACGGCGCGAGAGGCCGGGCGAAGAAAGAATCGGCATCCTGCTGCCGGCTACCATGGCGGGGGCTGTCGTCAATGTGGGCGCGACGCTGGCGGGACGCGTGCCGGTGAATTTGAACTTCACGGCGGGACCGGAGGCCATGACTGCGGCGGTGGAGCGGTGCGGGATCCGCACGGTGGTGACATCGCGCGCGTTTCTGGCGAAGGTCCGGGCCGTACCCGTGGGAATGGAACCGCGCGAGGGGATGGTTTTCGTGGAAGACATCCTGGGGCGCGCGGGGAAATGGGAACGGCTGCGGGCGCTTCTGGCGGCGCGGTTCGCACCCAGGGCGCTGCTGTGCCGCGGCGGAGGAACGCCGGACCGGGCGGCCACCGTGATTTTTTCGAGCGGCTCGACGGGTGTGCCCAAAGGCGTGGTGCTTTCGCATTACAACGTGCTGTCGAACATCGAGGCGATTGCCCAGGTCTTCTGGATCGGGGCCGAGGACCGGATTGTGGGGAGCCTGCCGTTTTTCCACTCGTTTGGATACACGGTGACGATCTGGTTCCCGCTGATCGCGGGCTGCGGCGTGGTGTATCACCCTAACCCCACGGACGCGCAGGCGGTGGGTCAACTGGCGGCCAAGTATCGCGCGACGTTCCTGGTTTCCACGCCGACGATTTGTTCCGGGTACACGCGCAAATGCGCGCGCGAGGATTTTGCGAGCCTGCGTTACGTGCTGGTGGGCGCGGAGAAACTGCGCGAGCCGGTGGCCGCGGCGTTCCGCGAAAAATTCGGCGTGGAGCTGCTGGAAGGTTACGGATCGACGGAGATGTCGCCGGTGGTGGCGGTAAACGTGCCGGATTTCAAGGCGGGACGCGACACACAGACCGGCAACAAGGCGGGCACGGTGGGACATCCGCTGCCGGGGGTGGCGGCGAAAATCGTAGATGCGGCGACATTCGAGCGGCTGGCGCCGAACCAGGAAGGGCTGCTGCTGGTGAAGGGATCGAACCGCATGATGGGCTATCTGAATCAGCCGGATCTCACGGCCGAGGTGATGCGCGACGGGTGGTACATCACCAACGACATCGCGCTGATCGACGACGAAGGCTTCATCAAGATCACCGACCGGGCGTCGCGCTTCAGCAAGATTGCGGGCGAGATGGTGCCGCACATCCGCATCGAAGAAGCGATTGGCAGCGTGATCGGCGACGCGGTGTGCGCGGTGACGGCCATCGCCGACGAACAGCGCGGCGAGCGCGTGGTGGCGCTGTATGCGGGTTGCGGCCTGAGCCCCGTGGAATTGTGGCAGCGGTTGAGCGAAACAGCGCTGCCCAAGCTGTGGATTCCCAAGTGCGAGAATCTTTACCCGGTGAAGGAGATTCCTCTTCTCGGAACCGGCAAGTTGGACTTGCGCGCGGTGAAACTGCGGGCGCAGGAACTGGCCGGGGTCAAAATGCAGGCCTGATTCAAGGAGAGCGTCATGGAAACCTTGCTATTGCTGTGCGTGATTGTAGTGCTGGTGATCGCGTGGATCCACCTGCGTGACCGCTTGAGAGAGATGGACCGGCGGATTGACGCGCTGGCGTCGGAGGTATATGCGCGGCTGAGGGCAATCCGGGAAACGGCGGGCCGGCAAGCTGCCGCGGAGCCACCGGCGGCGCCGGTGGCAGAGGCCGCGGCGGCAGCGCCTCCGGTTGCGGCGCCGGTAGTTGTGACGCCGATGGTCGCGGAGACTCCGGTTGCGGCGCCGCTGGTTGCGACGCCGCCGGCCGCAGAGGCTCCGGCGCGAGTGCCTGGTTTTGCCGCGGCCGCCGTGGAGCAGCGGCGGTCGAGTGAAGATTGGGAGGCGCTGCTGGGCGGCAATTGGCTGAACAAGCTCGGTGTGTTCGTGCTGGTGATCGGCATCGCGCTGTTGCTGGGGTACTCGTTCAAGCACCTGGGACCGGGGGGAATCGACGCCATTTGCGTGGCGATCAGCCTGGGGATGCTGGGGACGGGCGTGGCGCTCGAAGGGCGCGAGCGGTATCGCACATTCGCGCGCGGGCTCTTGGGCGGAGGATGGGCGGCGCTCTATTTCACGGTCTACGCCATGCAGGCCGTCGCCGCCGCGCGCATCATTTTTAACCCGTGGGCGGGGGCGATTCTGCTGCTGGGGGTGGCTGGCGGGATGATTGCGCATTCGCTGCGGTACCGGTCTCAGGCGGTGACGGGGCTGGCTTACTTCATCGCGTTTGTGACGCTGGCGATTACGGAAGTGACGGTGCTTTCGATTGTGGCGCTGGTTCCGCTGGCGGCATCGCTGCTGTACATCGCGCGAAGGGCTTCGTGGGGCAAGATGGCCCTGTTCGGATTGATCGCCACCTACGCGACGTGCGCCACACGTCCCGATCTCGGCGCGCCGCTGTGGCAGGCGCAAGCCGTCTTTGTGGTCTATTGGCTGCTATTCGAGGGCTTCGACCTGCTGAGCGGCGACGCCTGGCTGCTGCCGCTGAATGCGCTGGGGTTTCTGAGTTTGTCGCTGGTGAGGTGGCAATCCGCGGCGCCGCACCAGATCTGGCAACTGCTGGCGGCGACGGCGGCGGCGTATCTGGCGAGCGGGATTTTGCGGGCGCGTTCCGGGCGGTGGCATGCCGCCATCACGCTGGCGGCGGCGCTGGCGGCGGCCGCTATCTTTTTGAAGCTCGACCATCAGTGGGTGGCTTTGGCCCTGCTGGTGGAGGCGGAGTTGCTCTACCTGGCCGGCGTTCGGTTGCGCCAGAGTTATCTGCGGATGCTGGCCGCGGGGCTGTTCGGCATCCAGGCGATGCACCTGCTGATTATTGAGCTGGCGGATCTGCCGGCGCGGGCGTGGACGCCGGTGGCGGCGCTGGAAGCAGTGGTTTTCTACGTCAACCGGGCGCTGCGCACCGGAGACTTGTTGTACGGCTACGCGGGCGCCGGGATGCTGGCGCTGGTAGCCGGGTTCGAAGCGCCGGAAGCCTACCGCGCGGTGGCGTGGATGGCGCTGGCGCTGGGGGCGTTCGCCTGGGGATGGCGCTTCCGTCTGCCGGATTTTCGCATGCAGGGATACCTGCTGGCGGGTGTCGGGCTCTGCGGCGCGGCATGGGAGCCAAGCCGGTTAACACTCGCCGCCGCGGCGGCGATGGGCTATGGGTTGACGCTGTGCGCATTGAAAGGGGGCGAGGACCGTCTGGACCCGCGGGAGCGCGCCGGCATCCTGATTGGAGCCCCGGCGGCCACCGTGGCGGCGATGGCCGCGCTGCTGTGGAAAGTGCTGCCGGAGCAATACCTGGGGCTGGGATGGATGGCGATGTCGCTAATGTTCCTGGAACTGGGGCTGCGCGGATGGCCGGGCCAGTTCCGGCGGCTGTCTTATGCGGCGGCGGCCATGGGCGTGTTGCGGGTGGTGTTCCTCAACGTGTTGCCGGCCGTGCCGCACGATCCGCTGGCGGCGCGGCTGATACCGGCCGGAGCCGCGCTGCTGTGCTATGCGATGGCCTGGCGCGCGCGAAAGGAAGAGGGTGGCTACGTGGCCGGCTTCGCGTCGGCCGTCGGAACGGTGTTCGCCTGCGACGCGGTGTGGTTGCTGACGCCGGCGTTCGCGACCGCTCCGGTGCTGGCGCTCTTCACGCTGGCGCTGCTGATTGCCGGGTTGCGGCCGCACGCTTACGCGGTGGCCGCTCTGGCGTTCGCCACCTGCTGGTGGAGCAACCTCGAGCGAGGGCTCGATCCGGTGCTCGCGGCCGCAGCCGTGATCGCGTGTCTCTATGGCGCACAGTTCCTGAGCGCGCGCGGCAGCCGGGCTCGCTGGTATCTTTCGCTGCTGGGGACGGCTCTCTGGACGTGTTGCTCTACTACCAGGTGGCGGGTAATGTGCGGACGGTGGCATGGGGAATCGAAGGGGTGGCCTTGTTGGGCTCGGGCTTCCCGCTGCGCGACCGGGTGCTGCGGCTTTCCGGGCTGGCATTGTTGCTGGGGTGCATCCTGAAGTTGTTTCTGTGGGACCTGCGTCACCTGGAGACGCTGGCGCGGATCTTCTCATTCCTCGCGCTGGGATTGTTTCTGGTGGGGGTGTCGTGGATCTATACGCGGTTTAGGGGGAGGGTGGCGCAGTATCTGTGACGCAAGGGTACGCCCTTGAACGACCGGCCAGGAGGCCGGTCCCACTTGGTTGGCGCGGTTTCGCGAGCGGGTCCAGCGCCGACAAGAATGTCGGCGTTGCAGGCTAGAAAGCCTGCTCCACGTTACGTTATCCCAACCCTGGAACCCCGCCCAGTGTTTTCGCGAACCGGACGGCGCGGAGGATGGCGGCGGAGACGGCTTCGGCGGCGGCGACGCCCAGAGTGTTCAGGTCGGCCTGATGATCGCCGATGGAAAGCGCAAAGACGATGTCGCCATCGAACGAGGTGTTGACGGGGTAAATGGTGCGCGCCATGCCGAGCGAAGCCTGTTCGGCCAGCTTGCGGGCCTGCACCTTGGTGAGCTTGGCGTTGGTGGCGACCACGGCCAGCGTGGTATTGCGGCCGCCAAAACCACCGGTGGCGCCGCGCTTCATTTGCTCCTGGGTATCGATGAAATCGTGGCTGGTGGGGCTGGAGCGCGCGCCGGCGACGATTTTCCCGGTGGCGGGATCGCGCACGTCGCCGAAGGCGTTGACGGCCACCAGGCTCGAAACCAGCACGCCCGCGGGCAGCGTCACGGTGAAGGAACCGACTCCGGATTTCATGGCCTGCTTCATGCCGAGGATTTTGCCGATGGTGGCTCCGGTGCCGGCGCCGACACAACCTTCTTTGACGGCGTCGGTGGTGGCGGCGGCGGCGGCGGCTTCGCCCATGGCCATGGTGGGACGCACGCCGGCCTTGGCGATGCCGAGATCGTAAAGGATGGCGGCGGGGACGATGGGGACTTTGGCGACGCCCGTGTCGAAGCCGATGCCGCGGTGTTCGAGGTAGCGGCGGACTCCGGAGGCGGCTTCCAGTCCGAAGGCGCTGCCGCCAGCCAGCAAAATGGCGTGGACCTGGGGAGTGACGTGGCCGGGGTCGAGATTGGGGGTTTCCTGGGTATCGCTGGCGGAGCCGCGGATATCGACGCCGCCGACCGCGCCGGCCTCGCACAGAATGGCGGTGCAGCCGGTGAGGGCTTCGTAATCCGAGACGTGTCCCACGCGGATGCCGGGAATATCGGTGAGGCCTTTCATGGCTGGCTTTCTTCTTAGTATGGTAGCATCGGAGTTCGGGGACCAACCTATTTGCTGGACCTTCTGAAAGAGCCTGTTTCCGCGACTCAGGATTTCTTTTTGCTCGCAGGACGGGCCTTTCGGAACATATTCCGGCGCCCGCACTACGGCGATGACATCGCGCTGCAAATGGACACGATCGGTGTCGGCAGCCTGCAGATTGTGGCCATCACGGGATTCTTCAGCGGCGCGGTGATGGCCTTACAGATGTACCACGCGCTGGCGCAGTACGGCCAGATGGGCAAGACCGGACAACTGGTTGCGATCACACTGGTGCGCGAGCTGGGGCCGGTGTTGACGGCGCTGATGGTGGCGGGGCGCAACGCTTCGGGGATCGCCAGCGAACTGGGGTCGATGAAGGTGACCGAACAGATCGACGCCATGCGCGCGCTGGGCACCGATCCGGTGCAGAAGCTGGTGACGCCGCGGCTGATCGCCACCGCGGCGATGCTGCCGCTGCTGGTGATCATCGCGGATTTTGTGGGGATGTTCGGCGGATGGGTGATTTCGCACTTCAATCTGGGAATAGCCTCGAAGCAGTATTGGACCTCGGTATGGCAGGCGCTGGACTGGAGCGACATCGGCCAGGGCCTGCTCAAGCCACTGGTGTTCGCGGTGGTGATTGCGTTGATCGGCTGTTACTACGGCCTGCGGACCACCGGGGGCACGCAGGGAGTGGGCCGTTCGACGACGCAGGCGGTGGTGGCGGCGACCGTGCTGACCTTCGTCCTGGATCTGCTGATCACCAAAATCTTCGTCAGCCAGGCGACGTGATGCCCGAAGGATCGAATTCCGTTCTCCGGTTCGAGCACGTCCACGTCACATTCGACGGGGTGGATGCGCTGGCGGATCTCAGTTTCGAAGCCGTGGAGGGCGAATCGCGGGTGATTTTGGGAGCGGCGGGCAGCGGCAAGACGGTATTGCTGAAGACCGCGCTGGGCCTGGTGCGGCCGGATTCGGGGAAGGTCTTGGTGTTCGGGCAGGACCTGACGAAGATGCGGGAAGAGGAGCTGTTTGAGATCCGCAGCCGCATCGGGATGTTGTTTCAGGAGAGCGCCCTGTTCGATTCGCTGAACATCGAAGAGAACGTGGCGTATCCGCTGGTGAACCAGAAGTCGATCCACTGCCCGCCGGCGGAAGTGCAACCGCGGGTGTTACAGGCGCTGGAATTCGTGGAACTGGGCGACACGCTGGAGAAGTTTCCGAGCGAGCTTTCGGGCGGCATGCGGCGGCGGGCGGCGATCGCGCGCGCGGTGGTGACGGAGCCGCCGCTGGTATTGTACGATTCGCCGACGGCGGGTCTGGACCCGATCACGGCGCACCTCATCATCGCGCTGCTGATTAAGGAGCGCGACCTGAGCCAAACGACCACGCTGCTGGTAACGAATCGGTACCAGGACGGCAACCTGATTGCGAATTTCCGCTACAATTCGAAACAAGGGAGCCTGGAGCCGGCCGGGAACGGGGACGGGCGAGGCGCGCGGACCACTTTCATGGTGCTGAAGGAAGGCCGTTTGGTTTTCGAAGGCGACCAGGACCGCCTGGAATTGTCCACCGATCCTTATATTTTGAAGTTCGTGAAGCCGCGGGTATAGACGATGCCGGAGCAGAGCAAAGTACGGTGGTCACAGTTGAAGGTGGGGGTGGTGGCGCTGTGCGCGTTTGCGGTGTTGTTCGTGCTGGTGTTTCTGCTGACGAGTTCCAAGGGTGGAATTTTCCGGACCAACGCGCTGCTGCGCACCTACATGGACGACGCTTCGGGGCTGGGCGACGGGACGGCGGTGCGGTTGAACGGCATCACAGTGGGGTATCTGGACAAGCTGCAGTTGACCAACTCGCGCGATCCGAAGCGGACGGTGGAATTCGATATGGAGGTGCAGAAGGAATACCTGCCGCAGATCCCGGTGGATTCGGTGGTAGGGGTGGCGGCCTCGAATCTGCTGGGCGACAAGTTCCTGAACATCACCAAGGGCGCCAGCCAGCAGCACGTGGTGGATGGCGCCGAGCTGAAGCCGCTGGAATCGCAGGATATTCCCGAATTGCTGAAGCAGATGGCCAAGTTGTTGGGCACCTTCCAGGACAGCGTGAGCCGGGTGGACAACCTGCTGGCGGGGGTGGAGGCGGGCAAGGGCAACCTGGGAAAGCTTTTGAAAGACGAAGAGCTGTACAACACGCTGAACGGCATTACCGCCGAAGGAAAGAAGCTGCTCACGGATATCCGCACGGGCAACGGCACGCTCACCCGCCTGATCTACGACGACTCGCTTTACCAGGAAGCGCGCAAGCCTCTGCAGCGCATCGACGCCATTCTGGCCGATTTGCAGAAGGGGCAGGGCACGCTCGGGAAGGCGCTGAAAGACCCGGCGCTCTTCGACGAAGCGCGCGCGACGCTGGCGGAAGTCCACAAGCTGGTGGAAGACGTCAATGCCGGCAAGGGGACCGCGGGGAAAATGATGAAAGACGAGGAACTCTACCAACGGGCGGTGGCCCTGGAAGAGAAGCTCACCGGACTGGTGGACAAGATCAACGCGGGACAGGGGACGGTGGGACAGTTGCTCACCAACCCGCAGCTTTTCGACTCGCTGAACGCGGCCACCGGCGAACTGCACTCGCTGATGAAGGACGTGCGCGCCAATCCCAAGAAGTTTCTGACCATCCAACTGAAGATATTTTGAGCTCCCGAAAACAACTGGTAGTCAATGCGGATGACTTCGGGTTCACGCCGGATGTGAACCAGGGGATTGTGGAAGCGCATCGCGGCGGCATCCTGACGGCGACCACGCTGATGGCCAACGGGGCGGCCTTCGACGACGCGGTGCGGCTGGCGCGGGAAACGCCGACGCTCGATATCGGGTGCCACCTGGTGCTGGTTGGGGGCCATTCGCTGGTCAGCGGGAAAGCCCTTCCGCCGACGGTGGGGCGGCTGGTGGCGGCGGTGGCGCGGCGCGAGATCCGCATCTACGACGAGCTGGCCGCGCAGGTGCGGCGCATCGCGGCCGCGGGCATAAGCGCGACGCACCTGGACACGCACAAGCACACGCACCTGGCGCCGCCGGTGCTGGACGCGGTGGCGCGCCTGAGCGAGGAGTTCGGGATCCGCTGGGTGCGGCGGCCCTTCGATTTTCCGCTGCACGCGGCGGGCGGCGCCACGCCGCTGGCGACGCGCCTGGCGAGCGGCGCGATGGGACTGATGCGGGGCCGGTTTCAGCGGGTGCTGGAGAAGCACGGCTGCCGGACCACCGACCACTTCGCGGGATTCCGGATGACCGGCCGGTTGCGCACGGCGGAGCTGGTCGAACTGCTCGAACGGGCGCCGGAAGGCACGACCGAGCTGATGTGCCATCCGGGCCGATGCGGAGCGGCTCTGCGGCGGGCGCGCACGCGGTTGAAAGAGAGCCGCGAAGAGGAACTGGAAGCGCTGATGGCGCCTGAGACGCGCGCGGCGCTGGAGCGCAGCGGGATCGAGCTGGTGAACTACGGGGGGCTGGGAGCTGGGTGAAAAATCAAAGCATGCCTGGCCGCCGATGAACATGTTGGGTCATACTCACGCGGCGGCGCAAAAGGGAGACGGGCAACCCCCTTCCGCGCATCAACCACGTATAGAATAGCGTGAGGCGCAACTGCGCCCCAGGGAGCAAACAGATGTTCTGCCAGAGTTGCGGCGCTCAAGTCGCGGGAGCCTTCTGCGCCAAATGCGGGGCGCGCGCGAGCCAGCCGTCACCGCCTTCCGCACCCCCGCCGGCTTACACTCCACCGCCTCAAGCCACACAATACGCGCCACCGCCCCAGTACGCTCAGTCTCAGCCACCGGCAGCCAAGAGCGGGTCGGGATTGAAGATCTTGCTGGTCGTGCTGGGGGTGTTCGGTCTAATGGGGGTGCTCGCCATCGGCGGGGTCTGGTTCGCCGTGCACAAAGTCAAACAGGCCGCCGCGAACCACGGAATCGATCTGAGTAGCTTCTCCGAAACGCATCGCGGACCCGCCCGGCAACTCGACGCCTGCGAGTTGCTCACCAAGGAAGACCTGTCGCAGATCCTCAGCCTCAACATCGAACGGGTGGAAAGCACCGGCCGGTCAACCCATTCCACGTGCCGCTACTACTCGTCCGCCGCACAACAGCGCGCTTCGGATGAAGCAGCCGCAGCCATGAAGAAACTGCAAGAGGAGACCAAAGCCGGGAACTCCAAAGCCGATCAGTCAGCGGTAATCAACGACTTTGGCAATGTGGTTCGAGGCATCACCGGCGCCGCCGGGCCTGCCGTGGGCGAGACCAACGGCCTGTTCCTTACCGTTGGAATCGACTCGGAGAACGCCAAAGCCGCCATGGCCGGATTCAAGCTCGGGGTGGGCCTGACCGGCGCCCTCGTGATGAAAGGCGCCGATCCGGAAGGTAAGGCCATGATTCGCGAAGAAGTAAAAGGAGTGGGCGACGAAGCGATATCAGGGCCCCTGTTGAGCCTCTTCATGTTTCGGAAAGGCGACGTCAGCGTGCAACTCGATGCGCGCTTGTTGCCCGGCGGACGCGACGCGCAAATTGCCATCGCCAAACGCATCATCTCGAAGTTGTAATGGTATGCCTTTCAAGCGCTCTCGGTTGTGACCGGGAGCCGATATAATGGAATTGCGAACCGATGCCCACTATTCTCTACGTGCAGGGCTGGCGGTTTCATTTCTACTCGAACGAGGGCAACGAACCGATGCACGTGCATGCTGTGAAGGGAGATGCAGAGTGCAAGTACTGGCTGCATCCGGACCGTTTCGATATTGTCGAGGATTTCGAGTACAAAGCCGCGATTGCGACGCGAGGTGCGCCAGATAATCTTCGAGCATTTTGACCAGATTGTGGTTGCATGGCGGGAGCGTTTCGGAGGGGATCGTGCAGAGTAAGACGAAGCCAGTTTTGGCGAAGGCAATCGAGACCACGCCCGAGTCGCTGATTGTGATTCTGGAAAGCGGGCCCGTGTCGATTCCTTGGGAAAAGTGTTCCGAGCGGCTTGCCCACGCATCCCCGGTAGAGCGAAATCGAGCGGAACTCTCGCCTTCCGTCTATGGCATCCACTGGCCCTTGATTGACGAGGACCTCGCGGTAGGCCCGCTTCTTCGGGCGGCCGCATAAGGCGCCGGCTGTCGGGATTCGTCCCGTCCCCGGTTTGTTGGATGATGGGAAACACGTAGCCTGTCACGGGTTTTTTTAGGTTTTTTATGTCACGGGTTTTTTAATGCCGATATCACCCATGTTCTGGCGCAGAGGCGCAGTTACAGCTTTTCTTATCGCTTATTTTGCCTACTTCTCGTGGGACACCCTGAGAGTTCATCACGCGGTGGACGCCGTCGCGTCCATTTCCTACTTCTACCGGATGCCCGCCCCATGGCGCCTGCTGCCGTCCCTATTCATGCCATGGGGTGGTTTCTACCGCCAGATGAGCGGGGTGGTCTATCTTTCGCTCTTCTCCGTCTTCGGCCTGAACCCTGTCCCATACCATGTGGCGACCTGGCTGGTGCTGCTTGCCAGTGCCTGGTTGATGTACCGTTTCGCGCGGCTGCTGGGTTGTGAGGAACTGGCGGCGGGTCTGGTTGCGCTGATCGCGTGCTATCACGCTGGCCTGAGTTACCTCTACTACAACACCGCGTACATTCCCGATGTTCTCTGCTGCTTCTTCTATTTCGCTTCCTTTGTGTATTACGTTCGGATTCGTGCGCGCGGCCGGCTTCTCGGAGCCGGCCAGACGGTGGCGTTCTTGGGCCTTTACCTTTGCGCGATCAACTCGAAAGAAATGGCCGTGACACTGCCGGTCATGCTGCTGGTGTACGAATGGATCTATCACCGCCCGGAGCGCCGGGACTGGGCGGGATTACTGGCGTGGTCGCGGGGTTCCGCACGAGTCGCCCTGTTGGGAGCTGCTCTGAATGTTCTGTTTATCTATGGGCTTGCCTTTGGTTTCGATCGGACGATGAACGCGCCTGCGTTCCAGCCTGTCTTTACCCTGCGGCGGCTGGTTGCGTTTCAAAAGGCGTATTTGGGGGACCTGCTGCTCGGCTGGCACTCCGGATGGCGAGGGATACTGGCACTCTGGGCAGTGCTGGCTTACCTGGCATGGCGCAGGGATCGCCCGGTCCTGCGATTCTGCTGGATCTTCATGGCTTTGACGCCGCTGCCGATCGAGTTCCTGGAAGACAGGCATGGCGCCTGCCTCGCGATTCCCCTGGCTGGATGGGCCATCTTCGGCTCCGTGCTATTCCTCGACCTGGTCCGCGCACTTTCGGGCGTGCTTGTCCGCGAACCGCTCTTGCGGCCAATGGGGGGCAAGGGTCTGGTTGCCGCCATGCTCGCGATGGCCGTTTTCCTGTGGGCGCGCGAGAACCGCTACCGTCAAAGAGTCGTGTCCGAGCCCGTCATGGCGGCCTTGGGCCAGCAGGAGTGGGAAGTGCTCGAGCAATTCCGGATCGTCAATCCGCAAGTGCGCCCGAACAGCCGCGTTGCTTTCCTGGACGACCCGCTGAAGAGCTGGGACATGTTGTTTGCAGCTCAACTGTGGTTCCGTGACCGAAGTCTGGCCATCCACGTGGCACGCGAGGGACCGCTTTCGCCTGACGAACTCGCAAAGATGGACTATGTCTTCACCTTCGAGGCTGGCAAGCTGGTTCGGTTGAAGTAGTCGCGACCTCATTTCCCCTTCACCTCCGGCGCGGCGCTGAACCTGTGCCACACTCATAGCATGGCCGGCAAGCTCTACCTGGTGGCGACGCCCATCGGCAACCTGGAGGACATCACGTACCGCGCGGTGCGGGTGCTGCGGGAGGCCGATGTGGTGGCGTGCGAGGACACGCGGCAGACTCGCAAACTGCTGGATCATTATGAAATCTCCAAGGCCACGGTGAGCTACCACGAACACAACGAAGCGGAACGCGCGGTGGAACTGGCTTCGCGGATGGCGGCGGGCGCGACGGTGGCGCTGGTGAGCGACGCGGGGATGCCGCTGGTCTCCGACCCGGGATACCGGCTGGTGCGGGCGGCCATCGAACTGGGAGTGCCGGTGGAGCCGGTGCCGGGCGCATCGGCGGCGCTGGCGGCGCTGGCGGCTTCCGGGCTTCCCACCGATTCGTTCTATTTTGGCGGGTTCCTGCCCTCGAAACCGGGGCAGCGGGCCAAGGCGCTGGAAGCGCGGGCGGAGGAGAACGCCACGCTGATTTTCTATGAAGCGCCGCACCGCATCCTGGAGGCGCTGGAAGCGGTAGAGCGGACGCTGGGGCCGAGGCCGGTGGTGGTGGCGCGCGAGCTGACCAAGATCCACGAAGAGTTTCTGCGGGGCACGGCGGAAGCAGTGCGGGCGCAACTGGCGGCGCGCGACAGCGTGAAAGGCGAGATCACGCTGCTGATCGGCCGGGCGGCGGGACCCGCGCCGGACGATACGCCGGTGGAGGAAGCGGTGGCGAAGTTGGTGCAGACGGGCGCGGCGCGGATGGACGCCATCAAACAGGTGGCTCGCAAGCGCGGGCTATCCAAGCGGGAAGTTTACGACCGGCTGCTGCGGGAAAAATAACTCCGGCGGGAGAGCCAGGCGAGCGAAAGCAGGCCAGCCGCGAGCAGCGTGGAGGCGCCGGGCTCCGGAGCGTCGGTGGACGTGGCATCCAATACCGGCGTGTTGCCGCCCGGAAACAGGGTTGTGTTCCCGTTGTCCCAACCGTTGCCGCTATCAGGGTTGCCGTCAACGTTGAAAAAATCGATGACGAAGTGGCCGAGCGGCGGGATGCCCATATCGCCGCCGTCATCCGGCAAGTCGCCGTCGGCAACGCCGGAAAAATCCATCGTGAACGCGCCGGTGTCAGAGTGATAGGTAATGGCGCAATCCAGGAAAAAGAAGGAACCGCAATTGAATTGGGAGATGTCGGCGGGGCTGAGGCCTGTGTTGATATAGGTGCTCAGGCTGATGGAGGTAAGCACGTTGCCGGTGTTGTTATAGAAATAGATGATGCCGTCTGACGGGTCGAGAGAGGCGGAACCGTTGAACGGAAGGCTTCCACTACCCTGGTCGATCCACGCAGCGGGGTCTTGGATGGCGCCCGCCCACGCCGGCGCAGTCAACCACACCAGCATCCCGCATGTCGCAACTAAGCGTTTGCTGAACATTCAAAGGCCACTCTCTGAGCCAACCAGAGCATTTCAATCTTATGGTTACCTAGCTGGCGGGCCGAGTCAACCCCAAAGTTCAGTATCAAGAGATTGTCCAGAAATACCCGGTACCAGGACCATAGGTTTATTTGGGTGCTTTCTTACTGAATTCCCGCACTAGTTGCGCGAATTCCGGGGTCTTGCGGAGGTTGGCTAGCTCGGGGTCGCCAGTGATCTCTTCGAGGGAGTAGTTGTGCTGCAGCGCCTGGCGGAGGCTCGAGACGGCGCCGGCGGTGTTACCGGCGAGGGCATAGATGGTGGCTTCGCGGAACATGAGCAGAGTGTCATCGCTCTTGATTTGGCGAGCGTGTTGGATCAATTGCAAAGCCGTGGTTTTGTTGCCGAGCTTGGCGTAGGCGATGGCCTGGGTGCCGAGGACATCGGAATCCTGGGGGTTGACCTGGAGGGTCTTAGCGGCGAGCTTGATGGTCTTATCGTAGGCGTCCGCGGCCTGGGCGGTTTGGTTGGAGGCACGGTAGGCATCGGCCAGGTTGACGCGGATGTTGGCGTCGTTGGGGCTCAACTCGGCGGCCTTTTCGAAATCCTTGATGGACTCGGGATAGCGGCCGAGGCGGAAGTAGGCGACGCCGCGGTTGGTGTAATAGAGCGGTTTCTTGGGGTCGATGGAAATGGCCCTCTCATATTCCGCGATGCAATCGCTCCACTTGTCCTGTTCCAAATAGACGGTGCCCATGTTGGCATAGCCGGTGGCGAGGTCGGGCTCCAGGTGGGTGACCTGCTGAAACGCGGCAAGAGCTTTGTCATACTGCCCGCCGCTGTTGTACGCGCCTCCCAGAAAGTTGAAATTCAGCCAAAGATACGGATTGGTCTGGATGGCTTGCTGATATTCGCCGATGGCCTTCTGTGGTTCGCCGGCCGCGGCATAGGCAATACCGAGGCGGCGCATGCCATCGTCCGAATTGGGGACGAGGTCGAGAGCGCGTTTCAACTCGGCGATGGCTTGGGGACCTTTTCCGGTAGCGGTGTAGATGCTTCCGAGAGAATTGTGCACCTCGGGGAGGCTGTCGTTGATGCCATCCGCCGCCAGGGCAGCCGTCAGGGCTTTATCGGTCCAGGCCGAATCTTTGGTCGCGTCGTACATGAAGAGGCAAGCATCCGCGCGGCCGGCGAGCGCCAGGGCAAACCGGGGGTCGCGCTGGATGGCGGTATCAAACAGGGCGAGGGCGCTCTTCAGGCTTTCGGGATCGCGCTTGACACGCAGCAGATTGCGGCCGCGGAGATAGGCGTCGTAGGCGTCGCTGCTATCGGTTGGGCGGGCGCCGGTGCGCGCCAACTCTTCCTTGGTCTGATTGATCTGCAGACCGCCGACCAGCACATTGAAAGCATCATTTTCAAGGGTGATGAGATTCTGGCGCGAGCCTTCCTTCTGGCGTTTGAGGAGATTGCCGCCGTCCTTTCCGACCTTGTCCATGGAGACGATGACGGAGACCTGGTCGCCGGAGACCTGCACGGTGGTGCGGACCAGAAGAGTGACGCCGAGCATTTTGGCGATCTGGGCGTCCCTATCCTTGTCGTCCTTGAATTTGGTGGCGGCGGTCTCGACGCTCCGGCCGCTAGCGACGTACATATTGTTGAGCCCGGCGAGTTTGGCGGCGAGAGTGTCGCCGACGCCATCGCCGATATAGCCGAACGACTGATCCCCCTGGTAGTTGACGGGCAGGACGGCAATGTAATGGGCGGGCTGGGTGGAAACAGCGGCGCCTTTGGGCGGGCCCAGGATCAGATGACGCGTCGCGGGGATCGCGAAGACCAGCGCGACCGCCAGCGCGAGAGCGCCGATAATCAGGCCCCAGCGCCCGGTGGGCTTGGGGATTTCGATGCTGATGGTGGCGGAACCGGGCCGGAGGCCGGCTGTGGGCGCGGAAGCGGCAGTCGTGATGGTGGCAGTGGTGGAGGGGCTGAGGGCAGGGGCGTTGTGCGCGTCCAGATCGTCGAGCACCTCGCGAGCGGTTTGATAACGCCTGGCGGGATCGCGCTCCAGGCACTTCAGAATGATGTTGGCGAGGTAATCCGGCATCTCCGGGAGGATGGTCCGGGGATCCCGCGGCGCGGCGGTGACGCGCTGGTACATGAGCTGCATCGCGGAATCGCCGCGGAAGGGAATATCCGCGGTGAACATCTCGTAGACGATGAGGCCCATGGAATAGATGTCGGCGCGATGATCGACGTCGCCGGCTTCCACCTGCTCGGGAGACATGTAGCGCGGGGTGCCGAGGATCTGGCCCGTGCGCGTCATCATGGTGGCTTCCGATTCGAACGATTTGGCGAGGCCGAAATCGGAGACATAGATATTGTCGGACTGATCGATCAGGATGTTCTGCGGTTTGAGATCGCGGTGGACCACGCCCTCGTTGTGGGCGGCTTCGAGGGCGGAGCACAACTGGCGGGTGAACTTGAGGGCGCGGTCGAAGGGCAAGCGGCCGCCTTTTTCGATGACGCCGGAAAGATCCGTGCCTTCGACCAGGGCCATAGTGATGAACTTGACGCCGCCGGCATCGCCGAGGTCGTGAATGCGGAGGATATTCTTGTGCGATATCCTGCTGGCGAGCAGCAACTCCTGCTTGAAGCGCTGCATGGTCTGGGGGCTGGTGGCCAGTTCAGGCCGGACCAGTTTCAGCGCGACGGTACGGCCGAGTTCGGTGTCGTAGGCCTTGTAGACCGCACCCATGCCGCCTTCACCGAGCAGGGCGTCGATGCGGTAGCGGTTGCCGAAAGCCGTGCCGGGCGGCAGGTTGGCGGGCATGACGGGGCGTGCGCCGGAAGCCGCGGGAATGGCCCAGGTGGCGGATTGCGATGCGCCGGGCGGTGGCCCGAGACTGCCGGCGGAGCCGTCGAGCATGACGGTTTGCGCGTCATCGGCCGCCTGGAGGGAGCGTCCACACTGGTGGCAGAATCGTACGCTATCGGGATTGTCGGCATTGCAACCAGGGCATACCATTGCCGGCTACCTCGGAATCACGTTTATGAAAGGCTGTATGCGCTTATTATGTGACAGCGGGGGGGCTCGTGCAACGTGGAGCGACGTAGGGCATCGATAAAACCAAGCTGGTCGCGTGGGGTTGCGGATGGAACGAAACCGCGTAGCTGGTTGGCTTCGCGGGCCAAAATGCGCTATCAATACGTCGATGGCCGTGCCGTTTCTCTACCTGCGGAAGTTGTAGGCAGTCCTGCGCACCATGGGTGAGGTGGAGAGGATTTGGATTTGACTAATGGACATTTGGAACACGCCCCGCCAATTCCTGAACCAGCCTTCTGAAACACGTCAGGCCAGTGATTCAAGAGCCTTATTCATGCGCCCCCTGTCCGGATTTCAGATTTTTGTGTCTGAATTCCCCACACAAACAGCGCCCGGTGCGGCACAACTCCCTTCTTTTGTGCGTGGCACCCTTCGTGCACATAAGGTGACTGAAAGAAGAAGTCTCCTATGAACGATCCATCGACATACTGGTTGACAATCACCAACATTGCACTGGGGCTGGTTACTCTGATTTGCTGCGTCGCCGTAGGCATCGGCGTTGCGCAGGAACTGGCCGCCAAACGGAAAAAGAAAACGGCGCTGTCCAGGCTCGACGGCGAAGTGGCCGATCTGGTTACTTCGTACGACGGACACGCGTTCCACCTCCCCACGCTCGGCGTCACCATGGCCGATGGCGGCGAGGAGCTAAGGAAGAAAGAAAAGCGGTAGCTTCCATGACCTGCCCGTTCCTGAAAGAGACTGCGGTCAAGTATTGCGGGACGGCCACGGTCCGCAAGTTGATTCCTCTGGCGCAAGCCAATCGGACGGAAGACAAGTGTTCCTCGGCGGAACACCGTTCGTGTCCGATCTGGCGGCAGCAGGCGGAAGCGGTTGAGGAAGCAGCCTGCGGGCCGTGCCCGTACTTGCGGGAATCGCTGATGCAGTATTGCGGGGCGGCATCGGTCGCGAAGCTGGTGCCGTACAGCGAGTCGCTGCTCTCGCGGTGCGGGAACGACAGCTACCGGTATTGCGAGTTGTACCGGGCGATGGCGCATCCGGGATTGGCGGCGGCGGAAGTGGACGGCATCGAGTTTCCGGACTGGCTTCGGTATTCCAGCAACCACATGTGGCTGGACATAAGCGAGGACGGAGTTTGCCACGTGGGCATCGACGGGTTTCTGAGCCGTGTTCTGGGCACGGTGGAGCGCATCAGCTACGTGTGGCAAAAGGGCGTGCACCGGGCGGCGGCGGTACTGACGGCGGCGGGGATGGATCTGGAAGTGGTCTTTCCGAATCCCTTGCTGCTGACGGGCTGCAATTTGTATTTGCGCGCGAACCCGGACCGGCTGACGGCCGAGCCGTATACGCGAGGCTGGTTATTCGAAGGGCAGCCGCAGGCCGGAACAGAGTGCGACCTGATGGACGGCGGGGAAGCGCGGCAGTGGATGGAGGGGGAGCAAAAGAGGATCAACGAGTATTTGCAGCAGCAGACCGGTTGCGCGGCGGACGGCGGAATGTTTGCCAGGGGCCTCGCGAGGCGTCTGGAGCGCGACCAGATGCTGGGCCTGTTTTACGAATTCTTTTCCAGGAAATGAAGCCGTGACGATACGCGGAAAAATCCCGTTTCTGGCTGGAATGCTGATGGCCCTGGGCGCGGGCTGGGTCGGCTTTCCGTACGCCATCAACCAGCGCCGGCCGCAGCCGGTGGACTTCAGTCATAAGGTCCACGCGGAAAAGGCCGGCACGAAATGCGAGGATTGCCACGCGTTCCGCGAAGACGGAACGTTCGCGGGCATTCCGACGCTCGACAAGTGCTCCGGCTGCCATGCGGCAGCGATGGGGACGACCGCGGCCGAGAAGAACTTTATCGACCAATACGTGACGCCCAGCCGCGAACCGCAGTGGGCGGACTACGCGCGGCAGCCGGAGAACGTTTTCTTTTCGCACAGCGCGCACGTGAAGCGGGCGGGAATGACGTGCGAGAGCTGCCACGGCCCGACGGGCGCGAGCGATTCGCTGCGGCCGTACCGGGAGGACCGGATCAGCGGTTATTCGGCGGATATCTGGAAGGTGAGCGGCACGAATCATGGAATGAAAATGGCGGACTGCGTGGATTGCCACCGCAGCCAGCGGATGGAACAAAGTTGCCTGGATTGCCACAAATGAAAACCACTCGCAGAGAGATACTGTTGTTCGCAGGCGGCTCGGCCGTGGGCGTGCTGATGACTCCGGCTCCGTGGAGGCTGATCACGGATTCGGCGTTGTGGTCGGAAAACTGGCCGGGGATTCCGCGGCCGGCGCGCGGCGCGATCACGGCGAAGTACACCAACTGCGCGTTATGCGGAGCGGGCTGCGCGGTGCGGGCGCGCTGTGTGGCGGAACAGCCGGTGTCGCTGGCGGGAGTGGCGGGGCACCCGCTGAGCCACGGAGCGCTGTGCGCGTATGGCCTGGCGGGGCACCACCTGCCGTATCATCCGGCGCGCGTGACTGGCGGACCGGTTGAGGAAGCGGCGGCGGCGGTGGCGGCGGCGATGGACCGACTGGGCGAGAACGAACACGTGGCGGTGCTCGACTTGCGGCCGGGACGGACGGCGTCGTGGACCTACCGGCGAGCGATGGCGGCGGTGAAGAACGGAGTGTATGTGGCGGCGGACGGCGCGGCGGCGGGCTTGGCAGCGACAAACGCCGCCATCGACCTCTGGAAGGCCCGCACGGTGCTGAGCCTGGGCGTGCCGCTGCTCGAAGGTTGGGGCACGCCGGGCAACGTGATGGCGGCGCGCGCGGGCTTTCATTTGATCCAGGCGGAAGCCGTGGAATCGCGCACGGCGGCGATGGCCGACCAGTGGCTGCGGATCAAAGCGGGCTCGGAAGAAGCGCTGGGGCAAGGGATCCTGCAGGCGCTGGGCGGGCAAACGCCGGTAGCGGCAGCGGAAGCCACGGGAATTGCGGAGCAACAGTTTTTGGCGTTGGCCAGCGAGTTGAAGCAGAACGGGCCGGCGTTGGTGGTGGGCGGCGCGCGGTCGCAGAGCGCGGCGCAGTTGAACGAAGCGCTGGGCGCGCTGGGGCACACGATTGTGGCGCGGCGCGAGGCGCCGGTGCCGGACGGGTGGAAGAAAGCGGCGCCGGTGGTGGATCTGGCATCGGTGGAAGACGGGTCGATTCGCGTGCTGCTGATCGACGAATCGGCGCCGGGAGCTTACCTGCCGTGGAGCGCGGTGGAGCCGAAGCTGGTGCGGGACAACCCGCTGGTGGTGACGCTGGGATGGACGCGCGAAGGCTACGGGCGGCACGCGCAATACCTGCTGCCGACCGGGGTTTACCCGGAAGTGGCGGACGACATCCCGCCGGCGGTGGATTCCGTGGCGGCGGCGTTCCGCATGGCGGTCCCGCTGGTCCAGGCGCCGGAAGGCGTGGTGAAGCCGGAAGAGTGGATCGCGAAGGCGGCGGGCCTGGAAATGGCCGACACGCTGCGGGAACGCGCGGACGCCATCCACAAAGCCGGCCGCGGCACGCTGTTCACGTATGCCGACGGGAAATCGGTGGCGACCAAAGATGTGAAGATCGGCGACTTCTGGAAGGCGCTCGAAGCCGGCGGCTGCTGGATGGATCAAGCGGGACCGGCGCAGCGGCCGGCAGCGGTCAAGGCGGCGGCGGGCGCAACGCGCCAGTCGGCGAGTTTGGCGGACGACCTGCCGCTGGTGGCGGTGCTCACGGAAGCGCCTTCCTCGCCGCTGCTTTCCAAAATCTATCAGGAATCGAACCTGAAGCTCGGGCCGAAACAGGTGGCGATTCATCCGGACGAAGCGCGCGCGGCGGGAGTGGAGGATGGCGCACGGGCACTGCTCGAGACGCTGGCGGGCCGAATCGATGTGGAAGTGAGGGTGGATGCGAGCGTTCCGCGCGGCGCGGTGCTGGTGGCTTCGCGGGCGGCGGTGCTGGATGTGTGCGGCGCCGGCGTTGGGGCAAAGGTGGTACAGGCATGATCTCCGAAACCAAACCGATTCACGCGGCCAAATACGGGATGACGATCGACGTGGACCGCTGCAACGGGTGCGGGGCCTGCATGGTGGCCTGCGCGGTAGAGAACAACGTTCCGCCGGCGCACGAAGGCGCCACCGACCGCAAAGGCTTGACGTGGCTGCGGGTCTACAAAGTGGATAACGGGGAAGAGTATCCCGACCATCGCACGGCCTTTGTGCCGGTGATGTGCCAGCAGTGCAACCGCGACACGCCGTGCGTCCACGTGTGCCCGCAACAGGCGGTGGATCTGGACCCGGCGACGGGTGTGGTGGGAGAGATGCCGCAACGGTGCCTGGGTTGCCGGTACTGCATGGCGGCCTGCCCGTATCACGCGCGTTACTTCAACTGGTGGGATCCGGCCTGGCCGAAAGGGATGGAGAAGACGCTGAATCCCGATGTAACGCCGCGCATGCGGGGCGTCGTGGAGAAGTGCAATTTCTGCCATGGGCGATGGCACGCGGCCAAACAGCTTGCGGCGGCCACGGGGAAGCCGGCGGGCGAGCCGGTGGAGTATACGCCGGCCTGCGTGGAGGCCTGTCCGACGGGGGCGATCCGCTTCGGCGATCTGAACAACGCCGCGAGCGAGCCGGCGCGGGCGGCGAAGCAAGCGGAGAGTTTCCGGCTGCTCGAAAAGCTGGGCACCGAGACCAAGGTTTATTACCGGTCGAAGCACGAATGGGTGCGGGAGATGGCACACGCGCCCCGGCCGGACCAGAGCGGAAAGGGGATCGCCCGTGGATAAAGATTTCATCACACGCGGTGTGCGGCGGTGCTCCCCCAACCGGTTCTTTTTGTGGATGACGCCGTGGGTGGCGCTGTTGGCATTTGGACTCTACTCGGCCGGTTTGTGTCTGGTCAAAGGCCTGAACCAGACCAACATGGACAATCGCTTCGCCTTCGGGCTGTGGATCTTTCTCGACCTGACAGTGATCGCGCTGGGAGCGGGCGCATTCTTTACGGGCTTCCTGCTGTACATCCTGAAGCTCGACGAGTTGAAGTCCGTGATCAACAGCGCGGTGGTGATCGGCTTGGTCTGCTACAGCGGGGCGGTGTGCGTGCTGGCGGTGGACGTAGGGCAGCCGCTGCGCGCGTGGTTCACGTTCTGGTACCCGAACGTGCATTCGATGTTGACGGAAGTGACGTTCTGCATCAGTTGCTACCTGACGGTGCTGGCCATCGAGTATCTGCCGATTGTGCTGAAGAACCGCAAGCTGCGGCAGGTGCCGTCATTCCTGGTGTTCGAGTTTGAGTTGCACAAGCTGATCTATGTGCTGGCGGGCGTGGGGACATTCCTTTCGTTCTTCCACCAAGGGTCGCTGGGCGGCCTGTACGGCGTACTGCGGGGGCGGCCGTTCGCGTTTCGCGAAGGCCTGGCGGTGTGGCCCTCGACGTTCTTCCTGTTCATTATTTCAGCAGCGGCGGTGGGCCCGAGCTTCATCCTGCTGACCACGTGGATGGTGGAGAAGATCACGAAGAAGCGGCTGGTGCGGCCGGGCGTGCTCGAACTGCTGGGACGGATCTCCGGTCTGCTGCTGGCGGTTTATGTGCTGGCCAAGAGCGTGGACACGCTGATCTGGATCAACCGGACTTCGCCGGAGGTAGGCTTCCCGGCGTGGCAGTACTACAGTTGGAATCCCTTCGGCACGTGGATTCTCTTCTCGGAAATCGCGATCTTCGGGCTGGCGCCGGCCTTGATTCTGCTGACGCCGACGCTGCGGCGGCGGCGGGGCTGGCTGGTCTCGGCGGCGGCCATGGCGTGCCTGGGAGTGGCGCTGAACCGGTTCGTGATGACGGTCCAGACGCTGGCGCTGCCGACGCTTTCCTTCGATAAATTCCTTTGGTACACGCCGAGCTGGCAGGAGTCCGGCACGTTCCTGGCGGTTGTGGCATACGGCGTGCTGGTGTACAGTTTCTCGTTCCGCTATTTCCAGCTTTTCCCGGACGAGCGAATGTTGAAAGCGGAAGTGAAAAAAGAAGAAGTGGAAGAGCCGCTGGAAACGGCGGGGAGGTACTGAACAAGGGCTTCGCCCTTGAAATCCCTGCGGGATTTGGAAGTCAGAAGTCAGAAGTCAGAAGAGCCACGGCGCGGCGGAGAATCTAATTATGTTGCCTTGGATTTATGGATTTCATTGGAACGCGGGACACATCATCTTTTTAGGGGCTTTCTACACGGTGCTGACGGTGGTGGCGACGACGCTGATTGTGGCGGCGCGGCGCTCGCGGCGGGCGCTGGTGGAGCACCGGGTGGAGGACATCGGCTGGCATTCGGACTTCCACGATCTGCCGCCGCAGGACCGCGTGTGCCGCCACGTATTGACGGGCGAGTTCCAAAGCCGGGAGTGCCCGAACGCTTTCGATTGCCGGCACTGCGCAATGCACGCAAAACTGATCGCGATGCATCCGGTCGAGGAGCCGGATGCGGCGGAAGAAGAGATTCTGGGCATGACGTTTCCGCTAGACCGCTTCTACCATCGCGGCCACACCTGGGCCCGCGTGGAGATGGATGGCACGGTGACGGTAGGGCTGGACGACCTGGGACAGCGGCTGCTGGGTGTTGCGGACGCGGTGGACTTGCCGCAGCCGGGCACACAGGTTTCGGTGAACGGCACGGCGTTCCGGGTGCACAAGCGCGACGCCAACGTACGCGTGCTTTCGCCGGTGGACGGTGAAGTGGTGGAGACGGCAAGACCGGGCAGCGACTGGTATCTGCGGGTCAAGCCTGCGGGCCGTGGCGAGATGGACTTCCGCCACCTGCTGCGCGGCGCCGAAGTGTGGCCGTGGCTGATGCGCGAAATGGAGCGGCTGCAAGTCACGCTTTCCGCCGAAGCAGGCGCGGCAGCTACGCTGGCGGATGGCGGCGTGCCGGTCGAAGACATCGCGGCGGCGTATCCGGAAGCGAACTGGGACGCGGTTTGCGGGGAGATGTTCCTGGAGCCGTAGATCTCGGCAGGCGGCACCTCCTGCCCCACCACTGAGAGCGCAGGATCTGTCTTGGTAGCGCAGGCGGTGCCGCCTGCGATATTAATCCAGCGCCCAGGGGTTGGCCACGGCGGAAAGATCGCCGAGCGGCTCGCCGATGTACTTGCAGCGGATGAGGCGGCGCACAATTTTTCCACTTTGGGTTTTGGGGAGCTCGGCCACCACGATCACTTCGCGCGGCCGGAAGGTGGGACCGAGCGACTCCACCACGGTGCGGCAGACAGCCGCGCCATCCACCTTAGCGCCGCGTTTGGCGACGGCATAGCCGACGATGGCTTCGCCCTTGAGCTCGTCGGGCACGCCGATGACGGCGGCTTCGGCCACGCCGGGGTGCAACATCATGGCCGATTCCACTTCCGCGGGACCGACCTTGCGGCCGGCCACGTTCATGGATTCATCGGCGCGCCCATGCAGGAACCAGTGGCCGTCTTCATCCACGCTGGCCCAATCGCCGTGATACCACATGCCGGGGAATCGCGACCAGTAGGTGTCGAGGTAGCGCCGCGGGTCGTTCCAGATGCCGCGCGTCATGGAAGGCGAGGGGCGCGCGCAGACCAGGTAGCCTTTGCGGCCACGCACGGGCGCGCCGGTTTCGTCCACCACTTCGGTGGCCATGCCGGGAGCGGGCCCACCGAGCGAGCAGGGCTTGAGCGCCTGAATAGGCAGCGGAAAGAGGAAGCTGCCGACGATTTCGGTGCCGCCGGAAATATTGATGATGGGGCAGCGGCGGTGGCCCACGCGGTCGAAGAACCAGAGCCAGGAAGCTTCGTCCCACGGCTCGCCGGTGGACCCGAGCAGGCGCAGCGAGGGCATGTCGGGCGGGTCGCCGGCGGCCTTGCGCAAGACGCGGATGGCCGTGGGAGAGACGCCGAAGGTGGTGATGCGGTGGCGCTCGATCATTTCCCAAAGGCGCACGGGGCCGGGGAAATCGGGCGCGCCGTCATACATGAAGATAGTGCCGCCGAAGAGGTGGTTGCCGAGAATGCTCCACGGGCCCATCATCCAGCCGATGTCGGAAAGCCAGAAAAAGCGGTCGGCCGGCTGGTGGTCGAAGGCCAGCCAGATCTCCTTGCCCATTTGCGCCAGGCAGCCGGCGTGCGTGTGGACGGCGCCTTTGGGTTTGCCGGTAGTGCCGGAGGTGTAGAGGAGGAAGGCGCGGGCTTCGGAATCGAGGGATGCGGTGGGCGCTTCCGAGGGCTGATCGGCGAAGAGCGGTTGGTCGCCCGCGACGATGGTGCGAATGGTGGGCGGCATTTTTTCCAGAAGCGGGATGGATTTGCCGCGGCGTTCGAAGTGATGCGCGGTGAAAAGCACACGCGCACCGGAATCTTCCAAGCGCGTCGCAATCGCGCCCGAGCCGAAGCCGGCGAAGATGGGCACGACGGTGAGACCCGCCTTGAAACAGCCGTAGAGGATCGACAGGATTTCAGGCACCATGGGCATGCACATAGCCACGCGGTCGCGAGGCTCGAGACCGAGCGCCACCAGGCCGTTGGCGACGCGATTGGCCTCTTCCCGCAATTCGCGGAAGGCGATGGTGCGGGTGGCGCCGTTTTCGCCCTCCCAGAGGCAGGCCACGCGATCCGAAGCCGCCCAGCGATCCAGGCAGTTGTGCGCGATGTTGAGGCGGCCGCCCACGAACCATTGCGCCCACTCCGGCCCTCGCGAGACATCGAGCACCTGGTGATAGGGCTCGAACCACTCGACGCCCATTTCGCGCATGATTTCGTCCCAGAAGCGCTCGGGGTTGTCGCGGCTGAAAGCGAGGAAGTCTTCCAGACGGTGAAACCCGAGCCGGTTCATGAAGCGCCAGACGTTGGTCTGCTCGACGAACTCGCGAGACGGTTGCCAGATCACGCCGGGAGTATGGCAAGGGAGCGGCGGTGGTGTCAAGGGAGTGGGGGCGAGCGCGGCGCCCGCGGGCGGAGGTTCGGCCCTGAAAAACCCAACAAGCGCGCCGGCGTGTCGCTTAGGCTCACTCCGGAAGTGCATCGATGAGCTTTTGGGAAATATCGAAGACGTCGTTTGGGCCGTAGCCACGGCCCAGTTTTGGGTGCCAGTGCCGGCCATGGGCGAGCCAGTGGCGGAGTCGCAGTGCTCCTCTGAACTCACTGACGACAGAGGCTGGCTGAATCTCTGACCTGAGCGCCTCAAGAATGTCCTCGTCGAGACGAACCCTCTCAGTCCGCTCGGCGCGAATCTGACGAAACCGCCTGGAGAGCGGATCTTTCCGTTTCATAGTCGCCCTCCTGTCAAAGTCGATGCGAAGGATCGCTTCTGCCGTAGCCAGCAACTCGAACATCGCGAGAAGCTCCAATTCGGCTCGCTGGCTGTTGAGATACGCATCCACTTCCGACCAGGACTGGAGGATAAACTGATGTTCGTGTTCGCGCAGGGAGGACAGGGCCGATAGGCCCAGCGGAACAAGCCGCCGAAGGTGGTCTCGCTCTTCCGCAATCAGAGCGGCCTGAAATTCAAACCACCTCCAGATGATGGCAAGATCCGGATCGGAATGAGCTGCGAACGTGAGCCTCACGCCGACATCACACGCTGAAGAGCTGCGGCCAGCGATGATTCATCAAGCGGAACCGCGACCAGCTTCGGCACGCGTTGCAGTACGACCTCCCATTCTCCGTCGCCACCGCTGGCGGTTCGGATGAGAGTTACGGTGTCACGATCGCCCTGAAGATCTACTCGGCCCTCCGCCCCGATTACATTGACTCCCTTGGGAGAGAACAAAACCCGATCTCGGCCAACGGTTAACCCAAGTTGCGGTACCCGGTACGTTCCGATGTAGTCCTCGTTTACTTCGGCCTCGAATTCGAAAACATCCACCGTCCCATCACGGATAGACTCGTCCATCAAATTCCTTATCCTGGCGTAAAGCTTTTGAAGAGAGGCCAGCCACTCAGACTTTTTGGCATCCCAATCCTCCGGCCCGCCAGTGGATTGATCTTTCTTGCTTCGAAGAAACTCGGTGAGTTGATCGGCCATGGGGCCTCCAATGAGCCCAGCGGGAAGTGGGCTCCTCTCCATTATAGAACCTAGGGGCGGCGACGCCGACCAAACGGCTTTCCAAGCGGGAAACCAGTACCTCCGTCAAGGCGGCCTGGTTGCGGACAAGGCGCCGCCTGAAAGGCGGCGGCAGCCAGGATTGGCTGCCCCACGTTTGCCCGCGCAGTGTCTTATGATGACTGTTCAAGCGCGGGTGCGGCGGGAGAGGCTGCGGCATCCGCTGGGGAGGGTTTCACTTTGGGTTCAGGGATCGAAACTTTGCATGTGCCGGGGCAACCGCTGGTGTCTCCGCGCGATCTGGCCGGCATGGAAGATACCGGCTTTTTGACCTGCATGACGCTGGTGCTGCTGGGCAACTACGCACAGACCGGCCACTTCGGCGGGCCGCTGGCCTATACCCCTTACAACGTGGCTTGCCACCTGGCGGGGCCCGAATTGGGCGGCTTGCGATACGACTACCGCCGGCCCAAGCATCCATACTCCGATAAATTCCTGATGGCCGCCGGGCATAGCGTTCCCACGTGCTACGCGCTGTGGATGATCCTGGGCCAGGCTCTCGAGCGCCGCTACAAAACCACCGGCGACCGCCGCTATTACATGGATCCGCACGTCGCCATGCTTCCCGTTGATGCGCTGGGATTCCGCCGCGGAGCGGGAGCGCTGGCCACCTTGTTACAGGAGCGCGGCCTGGGCGACCATCGGCTCTTCGCGCAAGCCAAGGGCCGCGGCATTCGCGCGCTTTCCGGCCATTCGGAATCGACCGACCTCACCAACGACGTGAACGGCGGCCCCTCCGGCCTCGGCATCGCCACCGCCGCCGGCAAAGCGGCTTTCTGGGACTTCGTGGGCGCGCGCAGCCTCAGCTCGCCCAAGGTGATCGCGCTCGAAGGCGAATTCGCCCTCACCGAAGGCCATGCCCAGGAGTTCAAGACGCAGGCCCTGGCGGTACAGGCCGGCAAACGCCTGCGCGTGCTGCTCTCCGATAACAACGCCGGCATCGACGACAGCCTGATGGGCGGCGTGATCGCCTCGAAGTACGACCAATACCACCTGATCGACCAGTGGACGTCCTACGGCTGGAACGCGGTGCCCGTGGCGCGCGGCAACCACTATCCGGACATCCTGGCGGCCTTCAAAACCATGGAGGATTGGGACGCCGCCGACCGGCGCCCCATGGTGATGATCGGCAAAACCACCAAGGGTTATTGGCCGGCCGCGGTGGATGGAAAAATCCCGGGCTTCGGCGACCAGTTGGTGGGCTACAAGAGCCACCCCTACGCCATGAAGATGAATTCCGATTACTTCGTGGCTCTGGCGCGCACTTTCGAGAAGCGCTACGGCGTCGAGTTCGAAGGCATCGACAAGGGACCGGTCACCGATCCGCGCGAGCGCCTCATCCAGTTCAAGACGAATATCGACGTGGTCATGTCGGTGCTCGACCGCAACGGCCTGGGCGATTGGCTGGCCGACCGCCTGGTAGAAATCGGCGACACCGTCAAGGACGATTTTCCACTGCGCATCGATGTGCACCACGATCCGTTCCTGGACGAACGGCTGCGGCCGGCCGCGTTGCCCGTGGAGCCGCAGAAAGTCACGGTGACGAACGAGATTTCGGGCGCCACCCGGCAAGTGGAGATCGCGCTCTTCCGCAGAACCGGCGAGATGGCCGGCGCGCGGCGCGGCGTTTCGGAAATCATCAAATGGATGAACTACGTCACCGGCAACCGGTTCTTCACGGTGGCGGCCGATCTTTCCGAATCCATCAACGTGGAACACGGCAGCCTGTGGGGCCACTACTCACCGGTGACCAATCCGCTGGGTACGCGGCTCAAAGCGCCGATCCAGGAAGCCGGCAACGTGTCGACGGCCATTGGGCTGGTGAGCCAGAGCGCCTCGCTGGACCCGGAGCGCTTCGCGGGAGTCTGGGCGCTGAGCGGCACCTACGGCGCCTTCACGCCGCTGATGTACACGCCGGCGCGCGTCTGGAGCCAGCAGAACCAGGACAGCCGCTTTCGCATGGGCGTGCTGCATATTCTGACCGCGCACTCGGGACCCGAAACGGCGGCGGATGCGCGCACGCATTTCGGCATCTTCGCGCCGCAGTGCTGGAAGCTGTTCCCGCGCGGCCAAGTGATCAACTTGAGTTTCTGGGATTACAACGACGTGGCGCCGGGCTACTTCGCCGCCGCCGAGATCGCCGCGCGCGACTCCAAAGTGGGCATCATCACGATTGAAGTGGCGCGCCCCGATTTTCCGGTGGCCGACCGCTCGCGTTTCGCCGACACCGATCTCAAGGCTGCCCGCAAGGGTTTCTACGTGATCCGCGATTTCGCTCCGGAGCAGCCGCGCCACGGCTACGTGATGGCGCAGGGTTCGAGCTCGACGGTCAACCTGGTGCACGAACTGCCGAAGCTGGAACAGGCCGGCATCAACGTCAAGGTGATCGCGGCGGTGAGCGAGGAGCTGTTCGACCGCCAGCCCGAAGAGTACCGGCGCGCGGTGCTGCCGCCCGAGGCGGCCTACGATCTGATGGTGATTTCGACCGGCACGCGCCGCGTGTGGCCGCTCGGCGGAGTGGGGCCGTTGACCGACGAGTATTCGCTGACGTCGGACTGGGACAACCAGTGGCTCACCGGCGGACTGGAGCCCGAGGTGATCGCCGAAGCGCATCTCGACCCGGCGTCGATTTTCAAAGGGATCGAGCGGTTCGCGCGGGATCGCGCGGCGCGCCTCGATCGGCAGCGGGGCATGCTGGAGGAGCTGGGGAGCTGACTAATCCGCGTTTCTCACGGGAACTCGGTCTGCTGACGTGGCGCACGCACTCGTGCGTGCCGCGTCGGCACTCATGCCGACGCCCGGGCGAGCCGACCGGAGTCTCCAACAGTCATGCGCGCTGGACCAGATATAGTCTTCGGCCCGCGAGACCAAACCCGCTTTTACGGGATTGTCTTCAATATAAACTGCGATTCGCCCCCACTCCTGCTCGTTCCGCACCCAGCGATCATAGGACTCTCGTTGCCAAAACGGCGTACCCGTCCTGCCCAGCAGGCGATTTGCTTCACGAGCCGTGTAGCCCTTGAGTGACTTCAGCAACCGGCTCGGAGGCACTTTGGGCAGCAAGAGGACGTGGACATGGTTTGCCATGATGACGAACGAACCAAGCTCGTAATGGCCCAGCGCTACGCCCCTATACAGGGATTCGACGACTAGGTTCGCCAGGGCGTCCTGACGCAGAAACATGGGGCCAGTGCGAGCCAAGTCTAAGCGGCGGTCCATCCATACGAAAGCCTGCCCAGCCGAAAATTTGCGAGGTGGCGGGTATTGGGAGGAAGGCAGGCTGCCGTGGAGATGCCAAGTGACGAACAGCCAGGCGTTCGGCGGATAGACGTGGGGGAGACGACGTGAACTCACGAAAGATTAGTGGGACGGGAAAGGGAATAATCTCGTCAGGATCGCGCAAGAGTGCGCCAGGCGTCGGCATGAGTGCCGACGCGGCACGCACGAATGCGTGCGCCACTGGACTACTACCGCACTCCATCCACCTGCGCCTGCCAGGCTTGCAGAGTGGTGTGGATGGCGCGGCCTACAAAAGCGGCGCGCAGCGAGCGCAAGTCCGGCAGTTTGCGGCACCCGATGGCGTAGCGGTGATAGCGCTGTTGGCGGTCGAGCGAATCGTCGGATAGATAGACCGGCTCGCGGCGGAAGTTGACCAGCGCCAGGCCACGCGTCAAGCGCACGATGGCCGGCTCCACGGGCTCCGCCACGCGGAAGAAGTAAGTAGCGCGGCCGGTACCGGTGGTGGCCTCCCAAGCTACCAGGCCGCCTGCCGCCATCGGAAAAAAGAACCAGAAGAAAAGCGGCGGCCGATTGGCCGGCTCGGGATCGCATTCGGCCGGCGCGGCTTGCTCGTTTTGCTGGTTGCCCGGAATCTCCTCGTCCGGCTTCTCGTCCGGCTTCTGGTCCTGCTCCTCGCCTTGTTTCGGCTCATCCGGGCGGACGAATTTGAATCCCGTCATCAGGCGATCGGCCGCCGAGCGGGTGCGCAGCGCGTCGAAATACGGCCGCAGCGGCGTGTCCACGGCTCCCGCGACGAGCGATTCCGGCAGCTTGGGGTGGATGGCTGCGAGCGCCGGGAGCTTTACTCTGCAGCCTTCGGGCATGGCCACCAAGAGGCGCTGCAACTGGTCCGGGTTGAGGAACGGAAAGGTGATGTGGAGCGCTTCGGCGGAACGCGTGTGCAGGACATCCAAAGCGGATTGCAGTTTTTGGCGAAATTCGTCGGTCTTTTTGGCGAGTTTGCCGATCGCCAGGCTCTCGCCGGCGGCGGTCAGACGGATGGTGTAAGTGGCCTCGTCGAACGCGACCGAATCCACTTCCGCGAGGCGCCATTGGAGCGGCGGGGCGGCCAGCGGGAGCACCGCCAGGTTGCTGCCATAGAGCCGGATCTCCGCCGCGCCGCCGCCCGCCGTGCCGGCATAACGAGCGATTTCTTCGAGATCCTCCAGCAACAGGCAGCGCACCGTACGATCGCGCCAGGCCGCCAGCAGTTCGTCGCTCATGCGGCCGAACGCCGGGCCGAACTGTCCGAGCCCGATGCGCTTGCCGGTGTAGAGCGCGAGCTGGAATTCCCATTCGCCGGGGGTGGCCTGCTCCACGTCTCCCAGGTCGAAGGCGATGGGCGTGCCGGAGGCGGGCGTCACGGTGCACGTGTCCGCATCAAAGCTCAACTGGCACGGGCCCTGCTGGAGCGCGGCGCCGCTCTCATCTTTGCTCTCATCCAGGTATTGAAACTTCCCCGAATAGGCGGGCATTCCTCAAACCATCTTGTTGCCGCACTCCGGACAGAACTTGGCGCCGGCTTCGACATTGGTGCCGCAGCGCGGACATTCGCCCTTGGGCCGCAGCGGCTTGCCGCACTCCGGACAGAACTTGGCGCCCTGCGTGCGCGCGCCGCAACTGGGGCACAGCGCGGCGGCTTCGGCCGTCAGATTCATGCCCTTGGTGAGATCCTGCTCCTGAAGCTTTTGCTTCATCTGCTCCACCTGGGTTTGCACCTGGGCGGAGGCCAGTTCGGTTTCGACATCCGGCGCGCAATCGAAGCACAACATGCGCTTGGCGTTCCAGCAAGTGGCCTGGCAGACCCAGTGCGAGCACTTGGGGCACTGCCGGAAATTCGGCTTGGCTTCCTCGATGGCTTCGCGGAAGGCCTTGTCGTGCCCCGGCCCCTGCACCGCCCGTTCGATTTCATAGGTGGATCCGCCGACGTTGCCCAGCACGCCTCCGAACAGGCTGCCCAGCGTGCGCGCCGCGCTCGACGCCATGCCAATGGCGGAAGGTTGAAACTGAGACCGGAATCCATTGCCGCAGCGATCGCAGAAGAACTCGAACTGGTAACCCTTATCCGTGGAATGATCGGTTTGGTTCCGTGTGAATTGAATGAGGCTCATGACTATCCCCCGCGGCACCCGTGGCTGCTCTCCACCACCAGGTCCGAAGAAAAGGATACCACCGGGCGGCCCCAGCTTACGATTGAAAACACCGCACGGCTTCGCTAGCGCCGCGTTCCCAGGCTTCGATCAGGCGGTCCCATTGGCGATTGGCATCCTGGTCGATCTGACGGCGCGCCGGATCGGCGTCAAACCAGGCGAGCGTCCGCCGGATGCCCTGCCCGAACGGCACGGTGGCGCAATAGCCGGGAACGAAGCGCTTGATTTTGCGGTTGTCGAAGACTACGCTGACGGACTTGTCGCCGCTCAGCCCGCCCAGCGCGTCAGGCAGGCACGCGGCGATGAAATCCGACGGCATGTGCGCGAGTTGCGGCTCCACGCCCGCCGCCTGGCCGGTGATGCGGTAGAACTGGTCCCAGCACATCACTTCATCGCTGGTGATATGAAACGCGTGGCCGATGGCCTGTTCCAGGCCCAGCAACCCGACCAGCCCCTTGGCGAAATCGCTATTGTGGGTGATGACCCAGAGGGACGAGCCATCGCCCGGCACAATGACTTTTTTCCCGCGCCGCATGCGGTCGACAACCGTGTAGGAGCGGGCCCAACTGTTGATCGCGAGCGGGATCTGCGTTTCCCCGTAGGTGAGCGAGGGACGGACGATGGTAACCGGGAAAGCCTCTTCGCGGTACGCCCGCATCAATCGCTCCTCGCAGGCGATCTTGTTGCGCGAATACTCCCAATAGGGATTGGCCAGCGGCGTCGATTCGGTGATCAGATAATCCGTGGCGGGCTTCTGGTAGGCGCTGGCCGAACTGATGAAGACGAACTGCCGGGTGCGGCCGCGGAACAACTGGAGATCGCGCTCGATGTGCGCGGGCGTGAAGGCGATCCAATCCACCACGGCGTCGAAGCAGGCGTCCGCGAGCGCGCGGGCGGCGCCGGCGGGATCGTCGAAATCGGCCGTCAGGCTGTCTACTCCGGCGGGCAGATTCGCCGCGCGGAGACCGCGGGTCATGAGTGTGAGATGGATGCCGCGCTCGGCGGCCAGACGCGTGGAGGCGGTACTGATGATTCCCGTGCCGCCCAGGAAAAGAACTCGCATCTACAGTTTGTAGCAGATTGCGCCGCTCCCCCGGTGGGCATCCCTACTTCCCGGGCCGGAGCATTCTAACTGCTAACTTCCAACTTCCAACTTCCAACTTCCGAGTCCCCATGTCCCGAAGGGACATCAAGGGCGAAGCCCTTGCCCGATCAGGTTTCCTGGCAGGCCGCCCAGATCGCGCGGATCCGGTCCATCTCGTCCTGGTTGAAGAGATTCAAGGAGCGGAAGAGCCGTTCCAGTTTCTTGCGATGGTGAGCGCCATCGAAGACGATCACGAAGCCCATCATGAAGACAATCGACCATAGCGCACAGTAGTGTTGCATGGTTCAAACCCTCCCAGCGGTATTTTCCGCCTCACCCATAACCGTTGCTTCCTTCTAAGTAATCGGCGACCCCGCGGCCGACAGACGCGTACGGACTTCCACCGCCGGCGCGGGCCGCCTTTCCATCAATAGAGAGCGCAGCCCACGCACCGCATAGCGGCTGTAGCTCTGTCCGAGCGGCGCGGCGGGCCGCAGCCCGGTAGTCAGGTTCCTCAACCCGAACAAGGCCAGCTCGAAGCGGTCCTTTACGCCCGCCTTTGCAAACAGGCGCGAAAGGTACACCTTGACCGTGCCTTCCGAAACCATCAGAGCAGCGGCGATTTCCTTGTTTTTCAGGCCTTGCGACAGCAGGCTGACCAACTGGCCTTCGCGGTTCGTTAGAACCACCCGGCGTGCGTTCAGGAAGCTGTCCGTCAGGGCTTTTTCAAACCACAACTCGCCCGCATGAACTTTTTGCAGGCACTTCACCTGTAGTTCGGCCGGCAGTTGTTTGCGTAGAACGCCGCGAACCCCCAGCCCCATGGCTTGAAACGCCAGCTCCGTGGAGATGGCCGTCACCCACAAAACGATGCGGGTTCCCGGCGCCGCCTGCTTCAGGTCGCTCAAGACCGTGAGGGTGACCTCGGGGCTCAGATCCAACAGGAGCACCTCGGGATTGCCGCGGGCCAATTGTTCCTGTAGCCCGGCTGTGGTCCGGCAGGAGGGAAGCAGGTCGAAACCATCAACCTGGCGAAGCACCGACTCCAGCCCCCTGGCCAGGATGGGTTCGCCGCTACATAAGAGAATCCGAGGCATAAACACCTCCGTGCAACGATTTCCGCGCCTTCCGGGGGCGCGGTGTTGTTGCATGGGTATTGTTGGCCAGACGGCAGGTTGGTACCAGTCCCAATGGTACCAGCACGGTAATGTCTAAGGCACTCTATGTAAACTAAGGTTAGAAATCGGCTTGTGCACCACTGGCGAAGGTGGGCCACTGGAAACAAGTCCCGACCGGCCAGGAGGCCGGTCCCACTTGGCGCGTCATTTCGCCGGATCAGCCGGTTTCGTAAACCTGGCGTCATCGACCGGGAGGTTGTCCTGCACCTCTTTGATCTGGATGGTGAAGCGCCCGTTGGGCCGCGCCAGCGTCCAGCGCAGCGCAATCTTTACGCCATCGAATTCCCTGTAATCGGCGTAGTCGATCTGCACCGGCATCCGGCCCATCGAGTTAGTCGTAGTTCGGACCATGCGGAGCAGCAGCCCCGACTGCTTGTCGAAGTACAACCGCACCGCGACGCCGCCAGGCCTGGTTCCGCTGAGGACGTCGCAATCCACGCCGTTGACCTGTTCGGGACGGCCGCGCCGCAGTTGCGGGAAAATCTCCTTGAGGCGCAGAGCCAGGGAGAACTCGGCGTCGAGCGCGGCGCTGGCGGCTTCGGCTTCGGACATCTGGCGCGCCGCGCCGCCGGTGCTGCCGGTCCAGCCGACGGCGCCATCGAAGGCCGTCATGCTCTCGCGTCCGCCCATGTGCGAGACGGAGACGCGCTTATTGGGAGCCTTGGTATACAGTTCGATGGGCGCTTCCGTGCCGCCGGCCAGAATGGAGCCTTTCATGACCCGGCTGGTGATCTTCCGGACGGCGTCAGCACCACCCACGGCCGTGAGATACTTTTCGGCGATCTGGTCCGGCGTGGCGGCTGCGGCACCGGCGGGCGGAGGGGTGGGCGCCGCCGGACGCGCCGGCAAATCCGATTCGAGAACCGGCGGCATGCTCACCGGGTTTGTGGAGCCGCGGTGGCAGGAGAAACAGGTCACCTGGAGCCGGCCACGGAAGCTGTCCTTGTTGATCCCCAGGGTCATGGCGATCATTTCGCGCGCGGTCTTCTTGGGTCCCTTGTCGTCGGCCTCAGGCTTGCCCTGCACGTGGCAGAATTCGCAATCCACACCTAGCGACGCCGCAATGAACTGCATGGACGCCCCCAACTGGTCGGCGGGCGTTCCTTTGAGCGCGATGATGTTCTTGTAAACCTGCTCCGCGGTCTTGACGTCGGCCGCCTGGCCGCGCGCGGGCGGCGTGGTGTAGGCTACCGTCGCAATGGTGGCGGCGGCCAAAAGAATCAGGCTGGAAAGCCGGCGCACAGCGGTCCGGCGGGTGGTCTGAGTGTGCATTTTGGATATCCCCTCGTCTTATGAATTGTACCGAATTCAAAGGGAATCGGCTGGCTACCCTACGGCGGGCAGAGGGTGTTCCGCCTGCTGGGACTTGTTGAGGATTGCGGCCATGTCTTGCAGCCGGACCGGCTTGGCGATGTAGTCGTCCATGCCGGCATTCAGGCAGCGGTCGCGGGCTCCGGCCATGGCCTCAGCGGTCATGGCAATGATAACCGCGTGGCGGTCCGGGGGTTCGTGTTTCCGAATCTCCCGGGTGGCCTCGTATCCGTCCATCTCCGGCATCTGGCAGTCCATCAGCACCAGGTCGTAAGGCAGCATCGCAAATAGATCCACGGCCTC
Source organism: Bryobacteraceae bacterium (assembly GCA_050014595.1). Classification (GTDB taxonomy): domain Bacteria; phylum Acidobacteriota; class Terriglobia; order Bryobacterales; family Bryobacteraceae; genus PALSA-129. The sequence goes on along the minus strand of JBEKDA010000025.1, from coordinate 31,878 downwards.
GCGCCCGTCGGCCGCGACGTCGGCGCGAAGCCCCAGCTTTTCGAGCATCTTTACGGCAACCCTCTGGCTGACGACATTGTCTTCGGCAACCAGGACCCGGATGGGATGGCCACTGGAAGTCCCGGTCACAATAGGCTTCCAGTCGGAGGCGCGCTGCACCGAAGCGCCGGTAGTCGGGAGAGGGGTTCCCCGCCGTTTCGCCCAGTTGGTTACGAGTGTCTGAAGGAGTTGCGAGTTTCGAACAGGCTTGACCAGATAGGCGTCGCAGCGGGCGGAGTGGCACGCATCGCCGCACTGGCTGATGGAGGTCAGCATCACGACCAGGGTGTCCCGGGTGGCGGGGTCATCCTTGATGATCGCGGCAAGAGCGGCTCCATCCATGCCGGGCATGTGGTAATCGATGATGGCGATGGAGTACGGATCGCCTTCCAGGAGGGCGGTTTGCAGGGCGCGGAGCGCCTCTTCTCCCGAAGCGCAGCTTCTGTCGCGCATCCCCCAGCCCATGACCTGTTCGTGAAGGACCCGGCGATTCACTTCGTTATCGTCCACGACGAGGACGCGCGCGCCACGCAGCTCTTGGACCGAGACGACCGTCCCGTCGGGCTTGGAATCGAGCTGCAAGGGCAGCGTGAACCAGAACAGGGAGCCTTCTCCGGACCGGCTGGTGACTCCGATGGTTCCTCCCATCAGGTTGACCAGGCGTTTGGAAATCGCCAGGCCCAACCCGGTGCCGCCGTAGTTCCGGGTTGTGGAGCCATCCACTTGGCTGAACTGTTCGAAGAGGACGCCGATCTTCTTGTCGGGGATCCCGATGCCGGTATCGGCGACAGAGACGCGCATCTGGGCCCGGCGCCCGGTCTGCCGGTCGCAAGTCACCGTTACCACGACCTGGCCATGCGGCGTGAACTTGATGGCGTTGCCGACCAGGTTGGTCACCACCTGGCGGATTCGCCCGCCGTCGCCGACAAAGTGGCGCGGAATGCCGGGCGCATATTCCAGCACCAGGTCGAGCTTCTTATCTTCGGCCTTGGCGGCAAGCATCTCATTGACATCTTCGATCACCAGGCCGAGGTCGAAGACAATGGATTCGATTTGCAGCTTGCCGGCTTCGATCTTGGAGAAGTCGAGAATATCGTTGATGACGGTGAGCAGGACTTCTCCCGACCGGCGCGCGGTTTCGGAATACTCCCGTTGTTCCGGAGTCAGGTCGGTATCGAGCAGCAGCCCGTTCATCCCGATGACGCCATTCAGGGGGGTCCGGATTTCATGGCTCATGTTGGCGAGAAACTGGCCTTTGGCCACACTGGCGGCTTCGGCCAGTTTCTTGGCGGTCCGCAGGCGGCGCCCGAGGACCAGCATCAACAGGAACATGGCAACACTGACCGCAAGGCCCACCACGAGGATGTTTTCGTAGTTGCGGGCCTGGCGGTAAGCGAAGATGGTGGCGACTTCGAGGCTGAGGCGCGTATTCCAGCGGAGGTCGATGATGGCGAGCGAATTGTCGAGCGCCATGCGGCCGATTTCGTCGCGCAGGATTTCAGCCGCAGCACGCGCGTCGCGGTCGTCTTTTTGCGCTCCGATGCAGTACCAGAAACTCGCTCCTTCGATGGGGAGGAATTGCAGGGTGGTGCTGGAGCACGCCAGGGTCTCGCCGGGGAATGTGGAACTCAGGGTGATCAGGCCAAATTCCGCGGCTCCGGAGCACACCGCCGGCACCACCTCTTCCGCGCTATCGACTGGAACAACAGCAGCCTTCGGAAAATAGCGCCGTGAGATCCGCGAGTCACTGATGCTGCCGGTGGCGACGGCCAGACTCATGCTTCCGACGTCTTCCGGAGTTGCGATGCGGGCAGGGGCGCGATACACGAGTGCGTGACTGAGCCTGGCCCAGGGGGCCGTCAGATAGGCGAACCGGTGGCGCTCCGGGAAGTCCACCATGATGGGCCACAGATCGACGCTTTTGCTGATGATGGCTTTTTCGGAACCCTGGGGATAATAGACCCATTCCAGGCGAACACCGGTGCGTTGGGCGGCTTGCCGGATGACATCGACGGCTGTGCCAGTGGGACGACCGTCCGCGCCCGGGTAGTTCAGCGGCGGAGTGTTCTGATAGCCGATCCGCAAGACCCGTTCGGAAGGCCGGGTGGAGAGGCGGCACATTGCAAGCAAAATACACGAGACGGCGACGGCGGCCAGTCCCCAAGCGAAAAGTCTCCAGTGTGCGCGGAGTCCGTGCAATCTCGGCATCTTCGAAGCCAATAGTCTTATCGTCTATTCTTATCGTCCATTTGGAATCATGGGCTTTCCGCACAAGAATCAATTCCCTGATTACGTTACTACTCTGGTAATAACCCGAGTCTAGACGAGACGAAAACTGTTGCGGAATCCGTCGTGCCTGCGGTCGGGGGTGGCGCAGCCGGCACGGCGATCCCATGCTCGCTGGTGACCCAGGCGTCGTCTGGAGGAGTCCCCGAAGCGAGCACGCCGGGGCTTTTGCGGGCGGTTAACCAAAGTCAACTTGCCAAAAGGTGATCGCGCGATCCATGCTGATGTAGGTGATATTTCACCTTTAACTTTGAAATCGCGAGGTGAGTCGATGGCGTTTTCGCCGCCGTCAAATGGCGTGACGACACAGTCCGGGCGCTCATCCCATAAAGCCTGGTCGCCGCCGCTATTTCTGCTGGAAACGGCATCCGGCGACGATGCTATAATCGCCGACCTGGTGGATGCTTTCAGCAGAGACACCTCCGCTCGAATTCAGAAAGGTCGTGCAGCCTTGGCAGCTTTCGATTTTCCAAGAATCCGCATGGAAGCGCACACGATCAGAGGTGGCGCCAGACAGGTGGGAGCCGATGCGGTAGCCGATGCCTGTCAAGAACTCGAGATTGTGTGCAACCTCCAGGAGGCTTTGGTGGTCGCGGCGCGGCTGAATCATCTTCAAGAGCTCTGTGAAGAGATACGCGGAGCGATGGCCTCCTATTGCAGCAGCCGAAGCCTGAAACCTGCGGTGCCGGCTTTGGGCGGGGTGGCGTCCAGTTAGGCGATGGCCGCTCACACAGTTTGGCTTGCTCCCGGTTCCATGCGGGCCGCCCAGTTCAATCTTTTTCTCCCTCAAAATCAATTCCTTCCCGGAAATTGCCGGTTCCAGGCGCCTGCCACCCTGAAGACGATGGATCTGCCGATCCAGGTCACTTGCCAGCCTTAAGCCTTAAGCCAGGCCAGGAGCGCGCTGGATTGGGGCATATCACCCATCGCGAGCCTGCCGGAGGCCGCCCAGGCTATTGAAAAGAATAGGCGATTCTTTGGTAGGAGAGGTGCTACTGTGACTGTTTCGAGGCGCAAACTATGTTTCGATTTGATCAATTGATCCGCCGTGACATGATCATCCGCGATGTGAAGCAACGTCACCCTGAAACCGTTCCGGTATTTGAGGAACTCCGTTTCCGATCGTCGTGCGACGACTGCGATATCGAAACCGTGGCGCGCAAGAACGGACTCAATGTTCTGGACGTGGTAGGGGCTCTCAATCAAGCCGCGTTCCAGTCAAAGGCAGACACCGAAAATGCAAGTAACCAAACCTCCGCGTAAGAAACTGAAGCGCCACGGCAACCAGCCGCTGGATGTGTTTTTCTCTCCCAAGACGGTTGCCGTGATCGGCGCCACGGAAACCCCCGGCAGCGTCGGACGCACGCTTCTGTGGAACCTGGTGACGAGCCCGTTCGGCGGAACAGTCTACCCGGTGAACCCCAAGCGGCCGAGCGTTTTGGGGATCAAGGCCTACCCCTCGATTGCGGAGATTCCGGAGGAGGTGGATCTGGCGGTGATCGTCACGCCGCCTCCCAGTATTCCGGGAATCATCAAAGATTGCGGGGAGCATGGTGTTCGCGGCGCGGTGGTAATTTCGGCGGGCTTCAAGGAGATCGGGCCGGAAGGCGCGGCCCTGGAACAGAGGTTGCTGGAGGAGGCGCAGGCCGCCGACATCCGTGTGATCGGGCCGAACTGCCTGGGCGTGATGTGCCCGCTCACGGGCCTCAATGCCACCTTCGCCACCACCATCGCACGGCCCGGATCGGTTGGATTCATCAGCCAGAGTGGCGCGCTGTGCACGGCGGTGCTCGACTGGAGCCTCAAGGAAATGGTGGGCTTCAGCGCATTCGTTTCGGTCGGCTCGATGGTGGACGTTGGCTGGGGCGACCTCATCTATCACCTGGGTAACGATCCGAAAACGCGCTCCATCGTCGTTTACATGGAATCCATCGGGAACGCACGGTCGTTCCTTTCGGCGGCGCGGGAAGTGGCGCTGAACAAGCCCATCATCATCATCAAGCCGGGGCGCTCGGCGGCCGCCGCCAAGGCCGCGGCGTCCCACACGGGTGCGTTGACTGGCAGCGATGAAGTGCTGGATGCCGCCTTCCGGCGCAGCGGCGTGCTGCGCGTGAACGACATCGCCGATTTGTTCTATATGGCGGAAGTGCTTTCCAAGCAGCCCAGCCCGCGCGGGCCACGCCTCACCATCGTGACCAACGCCGGCGGCCCCGGTGTGCTGGCCACCGACGCTCTCATCATGGGCGGCGGGGAACTGGCCGAGTTGTCTCCCGCCGCAATGGAAGCCTACAATGCCGTGCTGCCGGCCACCTGGAGCCACAACAACCCGGTGGACATCATCGGAGACGCGTCTCCGGAACGGTACGCCAAGGCGCTGGAGATCGCCGCCGGCGATCCCAACAGCGACGGCATGCTGGTGATCCTCACCCCGCAAGCCATGACCGATCCCACCAAGATCGCCGAACAACTCAAACCGCTGGCCAAGCAGGAAGGCAAGCCGGTGCTGGCGAGTTGGATGGGGGGCGTGGATGTGGCCGCGGGGGAGGAGATCCTGAACCACGCCAACATCCCCACTTTCTCGTACCCCGATACGGCGGCGCGCGCCTTCAATTACATGTGGCGGTACAGCTACAACCTCAAGGCGCTGTACGAAACGCCCGATATGCCGCAGGACTCGGCGGATTGGACCCCCGACCGCAAGCTGGTGGAGGAAATCGTGCGCAAGTCGCGCGGCGGAGGGCGCACCATCCTCACGGAGTTTGAATCCAAGCAGGTGCTGAGCGCTTACGGCATCCCGGTCGCCCAGACCATCGTCGCGACGGATGCCGAGGCGGCCGTGAAGGCCGCCGACGAGATCGGCTACCCGGTGGTGCTGAAGCTCTACTCCGAAACCATCACTCATAAGACCGATGTCGGCGGCGTGCAGTTGAACCTGGGCAGCGGGGAAGCAGTGAAGAGAGCTTTTGGCGCGATTCGGACGTCGGTCGGCGAAAAGGCCGGCGCCGGACACTTCCAGGGCGTCACCGTCCAACCCATGATCAAGTTCAAGGACGCCTACGAGCTGATCGTCGGCGCCAGCCTGGATCCCCAGTTCGGGCCGGTGCTGCTGTTCGGCACGGGTGGACAACTGGTGGAAGTCTTCAACGACCGCGCCCTGGCGCTGCCGCCCTTGAACACCACGCTGGCCCGCCGCATGATGGAGCAGACCAAAATCTACAAGGCCCTGAAAGGCGTGCGCGGCCGCAAGCCGGTGGACCTGCAGGCGCTGGAAGTGCTGCTGGTGCGGTTCAGCGCACTGGTGGCCGAGCAACGCTGGATCAAGGAAATCGACATTAACCCGCTGCTGGCTTCCCCGGACGGTTTGATCGCGCTGGACGCGCGGGTGGTGGTGCACGGGCCCGAGGTCGAGCTCGATCAGATCCCCAGGACGGCGATTCGAGCCTATCCGGCCCGCTACGTCTCGCCGTGGACGCTGAAGGATTCGACCGAGGTGATCATCCGGCCCATCCGGCCGGAGGATGAGCCGGCCATGGTGCGGTTCCACGAAACGCTTTCCGAGCGCAGCGTGTACCTGCGTTATTTCCACCTCATCAATCTGGAGCAGCGCACCACGCACGAGCGCCTGACGCGCATCTGCTTCATCGACTACGACCGCGAAATGGCGTTGGTGGCGGTGCGCCGCAATCCGGAAAGCGGCGACAACGAAATTCTGGGCGTGAGCCGGCTGGTGAAGATCCACGGCACGCGCGAAGCCGAGGCCGCGGTCCTGATCAGCGACCAATGGCAGGGCCGCGGTTTAGGCAAAGAACTGCTGGGCCGGCTGCTGAAGGTGGCCGCCGCGGAGAAGCTCGAAAAGGTGAGCGCCGGGATTCTGCCCGACAACCGGGGCGTGATCCGCATCTGCGAGAAACTCGGTTTTGCGATGAAATACTCGACCGAGGACGAAATGATGAAGGCCGAGTTCACGCTATAGCGGGGCAGCCAATGCTGGGCGCGAGGCCGTTTTCCAGCGGGTCCGCGGGCTGGAAAGCCGGCCCCACGAACCGCGAGGGCCTCACAGTTTTTCATGAAATTTTCGCGGGCCGCAGGCCCACTGCAACAGACGGCAAAAAACGATCGTCTATCCTACCTCAGTGGCGGGTCTGGTGTGCGGCGGCTTCGAAGCGGCTGACCATGAGATCGACCAGGCTGATCCAGGCGCCGTCGGGATGTTCGAGCTTGCGAAACAGGTCGAGGTATTCGGGCTTCTTCAGCCCCATCCCGGCGAAGGCCAGAAATGCCAGAGAGTCGGCGGGGATCTCGACGGCTTGTTCCTTGCTCCACTTCCTGGGGTCGACGAGGTACGGGGAAAGATAATCGATTACGGTGCTGATGGTGGCGCCGTTCCTGGCCCGGATGTTCCAGAGGTCGGCCGTTCCGGAGGCGCCGCGCACTTGAGCCATGCGGCATACCAGGGTGAATGCCTCCAGGTTGAAGGCGGAAAGCGTGAGGGAACGGGAGCGAACCTCTTCGCGCGGCGCGCTGCCGTTGGGCCGGATCTGGCGCGGGAAGACGCGGTCGCGATAGTAATTGAAGGCCATCTGCTGGGTGCGGCCGTCTTCCACGAAACTGGCCACGGCCGCCACTTGGGCGGTCCACCAAGAGGCGTGGTTGTTGCCGCTTTTTTTCTCGTCGGTGGCGTTCCTGCTGGCCGCCAGCCAGTGCAGGTACTCCTCGAACCATTTGCGGACGGCGGTTTGTTCGGCGGGAGCCCAGTATGAAGTCTGCGACAGGAACTCCATGCCTTGGATCGCGCGGATGAAGGGCCGGCCATCGATGACGCCGGCGCCCTGCCCGTTATTGAGGCCGGGGACGGCCTGGGCAAAACCGAGACTGGGGTTCATGCGGGTCTTGGGATTGAGGAACCAGGCGCGGATATCGGCCGCGGCGCGCTGCCCGTAAGCGGGGTTATCGAGAAGAAAAGCGGCGGCGCCGAGCGACAGCACGGCGTCGGACATGGCAAACAGCGCCGTGCGGTTGGCGGTGAATCGGGCGGGATTGATCTGGCCGTCCTTGCGGATGTACGGGCCGGCGGGATTATCGGGATTGGGCCAGTAATAGGGCGCTTCGCTGTAGTAGTCGTGAGAATCGAGCTCAACACCTTTGGGGCGGTCGGCGGTGACGGTCCAGGGGCCTTCCTTCATGCGCTTGTCGGCGTCGGCGCGGAGGCGGCGGACGGGATCGAGCGTCCATGCTTCCTTGCGGACGATCGCGCTGTGAATCGGCTCGGCCTCATCTTCGGAGACCAGCGTCATCGGTATGTCCGCCTGGGCCAGAGTCGCAACCAGGAGGAGGGCGACTGGAATCTTCACTATTGCGATTGTAGCGGATGCGCGGCGAGACCAGCAGCGGCGCGCTCGTACTCGGCGTTGAATTCGCAGCCGACGAGCGAGATCGCCGCCATGATGTACATCCAGACCAGCAGCGCGATGCCGGCGCCCACCGAACCGTACATGACGTTGTAATGAGCAAGGTGGCGCACGTACCACGCGAAGCCGGAGGTGGCCGCCAGCCACAGGACGCTGGTGAGCATGGCGCCGGGCCAGACGTAACGCCACCGCTGGCTGCGGTAGGGGCCGAAGTAATACAGCACGCAGGCCACCAGCCCCGAGGTGGTAAAGGAAAGCGCGTAGCGCGCTCCGCGGCTCACCAGCCGGGCCATCCAGGAGAGCGGGCTCAGAAACGGATCGACTTTCATCCAGTGGAGCACGGCGCTTTCCACCTGGCTGCCAAAGAAGATCGCGAACGCGGCGCAGACCAGGGGCACGGCGGAGAGCAGCACCATCCCGATGGAAACGACGGACGAACGGAAGAAATCGCGATTGCGAGGGACGCGATAGGCGATCTGAAAGCCTTCGATGAGACTGGTGACGGCTCCGGAAGCGGCCCACAGGGAGATCAGGCCGGCCACGATCAGCACGGAAAGGGGCCGCGCGCCGGTGACGCGGAACTGTTGCACCACCAGGTCTTCGGTTCCCGGCGGAACGATTTCGGAAAGGGCGTTTTCAATGGTCTTGGAGACGAACTCGGCGCGGGTCTGCACCAGGATGGCGGCGGAGGAAGCCAGCACCGGGAAAAACGAGAGCAGCGCGGAATAGGCGGCGCCTTTGGCGGCGGAGAAAGAGCCATCGTCGAAAGCGTCGAAAAGGCTTCGCCGGATCAGCCAGGCAAAGATCCGCAGATTGAGCCGCACAAGGGGTAGTGTGGCACATCGCGGGCGGGCAATTCAGCCCATCCACTACTTCAGAATGATCTTGGCCAGGCCGGTGTTGTTGGCGCTGTCGGCGGCGCGGATGACCAGGAGGTGCTCTCCGGCGGCCAGACCTTTGAGGTCGAGCGCGAATTTCTCGCGTGGAGAATCGATCACGCCATCGACGGCCTCCATCGGCACCCACTCGCCGGCATCCAGCGAGTACTCGCAGCGGCGCAGGGCGGACGCGGCGTCGGCGGCTTCCCATTCGATGTGCGCGGCGCCGGCGGAATAGCGGACCGCACCGATCGAGACCACCGGCGGCGTGTTGTCGATCAGCACCGGGGCGCTGGTCAACTGGGCCTCGCGCGCGGTGGCCGGCGGGTTGGCTTCGCGATCCGAGGCCACCACCCGGAAATAGTATTTCCCGTCGGCCAGGACGTCGGCGTCCAACGTGAGCGAGTTGTCGTGGAGGTTGGCGCGAAGCGGCATCCATTGGATTTGATCGTCGGCCCGGAAATACACGTTGTAGAGCAGGCGGTCGCCGTCGGGATCGTCGGCTTGCCAGGTGATAACGATCTGCTGGGCGGAGGCGCGCGCCAGGGTCTGCGTGGGAGTGCCGGCGGACGTCGGTGAAGCATCGGCGGTGTCGCTGACGGTCACGCTGTATGCGGCGGCGGACGAAACCGAAGCCGCAGCGGAGCTCTTGGATGCCCCTGCCTGCGCCGCCTGGGTGGTGACGTTGATGCTCCGCACCACCGGCGGCGAGTTCTGCGGCAGGTAGGCCAGCGTTACGCTGTCGAGCATCGGCGTCGATCCGGCGCCGGCGGCGACTCCGGCCATTTCGACTTTCCACTGAATGTAGCGCGCGTTGGGGCTGGCGATGCGCGAGCTGGCCGATTGCGTGAGCGGCGCCGACCAGTCGCTCCAGGTGCGGTCGGGCCTGGCGGAGTTTCCGGAGCGCGTGCGGAACGCGAGCGAGCAGCCGGCGGGCACATCCGCGCGCCAACTGAGGCTGCCCCAGCGCGAGGCCGTGCCCGAATCGTGCACAGGAGCTTCATAGGAGCCTGTGGAGCCGGGCTTCTCACCCATGCGGAAGATGCGGCCGGTGTTGCCGGTGGCCGCCAGAATGGAGTGCTCGGCAGGCAGCAGGCGCGTGGTTTCGCCTTCGTTGGTTTCCGTGACCAGGGTTACGCGGAGGTCCGCTCCCAGGCCATAGATGCGGCCGTTTTGATCGGTGGAAAAGAGAATCTGCTTTTCGAGCGGCAGCACGTCGTAGGCGTTCTCTTCTTTGGAACTCCACAGCGTCTCCACGGTGTTATCGGGATTGATGCGATAGACGGCGGACTTGTCGACGCCGGGCACTTCCGCCACGGGCGTGGATTGCGTGCTGCCCTGAGCCGCCGCGGCGGGCTGCTGCGGTTTGGATTCGGGCGGCTTGATTTCACCGCCAGGGCCGGCTTGCGCCTCCACCGTAATGGTGGTAGTAACCGTAGGCAGGACGCCGCCCGGCATTCCCTGCGCGGCCTGAGCGGCGCTTTGCGCGCGCTTGGCAACCGAACCGCCCAGCGCGGCGGCGTACACCGTGCCATCCGGCATGGGAACGATGGAGCGGATCTCCGGCAGCGGGGAGTCGTAGAGGACGAAGGCCTGGTCCTTCGCGGTAATGCGATAGAGAATGCCGTTCGGTCCGGAGCCGGCCAGCAGGCGGCCCTGCGAATCCACCGCCAGGCCGGTGATGTGCGACTGACCGGTATCGTAATAGAGTTCGCCCTTGCCGGGGCCATCCACGCGGAAGATCTTGCCTTGATCGCCGGTGCCGACGTAGAGCGCGCCATCGGGCCCGACCGCCAGCGACCAGATGTAGCGGGCGCCCGGCGCGAAGTATTCCTCGGCCTTGCCGTCGACGATGCGATAGACCTTGCCATCGGGCGACGTGCCGGCGTAGACCGAGCCCTTGGAATCGACGGCGATGGCGAAAACTTCGGGCTGTTCGGCCGTCCAGAGCAGCGACGACTTGCCGGCGGCGTCGATGGCGTAGACGCGGCCGCGGTGGCCGGTGGCGGCGTAGATGGCGCCATCGGGCGCCTGCGCGGCCATCCAGATGACGGGTTGGCCGGAGCTGAAAACCGTGTCCACCTGGGGCGCGAGCGAAAGGCGGCCGTCGCGGCTGAGCGATGTGCCGCTGAAGTGGCCGCGCAGGAAATCGGCGTAGGAATTCATCTCCCAGGTCTGGGTGCCGCTGGCCAGCAGAGCCAGCGTGAGCGCCGTCGCGAGCGCGGCCAGGGCAATTGCGAAGCGGGCAAACGGGCGAAGGGAAGGTATCATTCCTTGATTTCCACCTGGATGGTCCTGGAGCCGGATATCATCACGTCGCCCGCGTCGATCACCATTTCGGCGATTTTGGAATTGCGCGTCTGAGAGATGCCGGCGAAACTCGATTGGGTTCCGGCCAGGACGAGCGCGGCCGAGGGCGGCGGATCGGGCAGGTCGGCGCCTTCCAGTTGGAAGGCCGGGTCGGTGCGCCACACGCGCACATACGCGCGGTTGTTGGGATGCAGATTGTTGACGGTCGAGATCAATTGCGCCGCGCTCCGCGGGTTGGCGCCGAGCGTCTGGCGGAAATCGGCGAGGTTGGCGGTATTGGCATCCGACACGGTGAAGTAGAGGACGCCCGGTTCGGCGCCGATGGGCACCTGATATTCCACCTGGCGCACGGTCTCCGCGCCGTTCCCGCCCACCAGTGAAACGTTGAGGCGCACCGTGTCGCCGGCCCGCACTTCCCGTCGCGCGACGGAGATGCCGTCGATGGCCAGTTCCTTCTTCTGGTCGAAGGTTTGGATGCGCAGGTCGATGCTTTTCAGCCGCAGCGAATCGAAGCCGCTCTGCATCACGTAAGCCACCGGGAAGGCCGTGGAGATGGAAGCTTGCATGGCGGAGCCGTTGTCGGAGGCGAACATGTTCTGGATGCGGACCGGCGCGGAGCCGTTCTGAAACTGGATTTCGCCGGTGACGCGGACGGTGGCGGCGCCCACACTCCGCTCGGTGGCATCGACGGCGGAGAAAACGGCCATCTGCGCCAGCAGCGGCGCCAGCAGCGCGTCGTCCACCATCTGCATCTGGTACGTTTCGATGCGTGTCGAGCCGCGCGAGACGGCGAGCGAAACCGGCACCATGGCGGCGCGTTTGCCGAGCTCGCCCGAAACCGCGGTGTTGCCATCCAGGTTGATGGCACCCATCCATTCCCGGGGCGCCGACAGCTTGAACGACGTGTTGGTGGTGGGGACCAGCGCGACCACGTCGGAAAGCGCGAAGGGCATCGAGGTGACTCCCAGGTCGAGGAAGCGATGGCCGAAGGCGTAAACGTGGTTGCCGTCGATGTATGTGACCGTGCCGTCGGCGCCGACGTTGCAGTCGCCGGCCAGAAGTTCCACGCTGATCATGGAGCCGGGCTTGAGGTTGGCCGGATTGCCCATGGCGGAATCGAGCTTGCCGCCGGAACTCACGCCCTGGCGGGGTTCCAGGCCCAGAGCGCGGAGCTGCGGCGCGAAGGCCTGCAACGTGGCACGCGTGAAGCCGCCGAACGAAAGCGGAGTGGCGATGTCGGCCATTTGCGCGCCGGCGGCCGAAGCCGGTTGGGGCCTGGGGATGCCGCGCGTGAAATCGGAATCGGCCCACGCGATGGGCGTTCTCCGCGCGGCCGCGGCGGCGCGCGTGGCGGCTGGGCGAATCATGTCCTCAATGGGCCGGATGCCGGCGATGGGTTCCTTGGAGTAGGCAAACCCGAGCGCGACGGCGCCGACCAGTCTGCCGTCGATGTAAACGGGGCTGCCGCTCATTCCCTGCATGACGCCGGCTTGCTCGAGCGGCCCGCCCGAGAGGCGCGCCAGGATGATGGATTCCTTGGGGCCTATGTTATCGAGCACGCCGAGGATTTCCACTTGAAATTCGTCGATGCGCCCGCCGGAGAAAACCGTGCGGCCGGTGCCATGCATGCCGGCCCGGATGTCCTTCAGCGGAAACAGCGCGGGTTGAGCGGACAAGGCAGCGGCCAGCGCCAGCGCCGCCGGGAGCAACAATCGAGGCACATCATTTATTGTACCCGGCGCGGTAACGGAAATTTGACCGGAGCGGCGCCATGCGCTACCATGTGACTGCGGGGTGGAGCAGTCTGGTAGCTCGTTGGGCTCATAACCCAAAGGTCGGTGGTTCAAATCCACCCCCCGCAACCAAATCCTCCCGGCTGAACCCTTTCTCGGCTCGCGGAGCCCGAGTCTTCCTCCATCACAGATTTGCCTGATGACGGCATCCCGGCCCTTGCGTCCCTACGACGCAGCCTCAAGGCGTTGACGGATTCGACTCCTGCGCTGTGCCCGTGTCCACGCAATCGAGCATCAAGACTTTCGCCCCAACCCACTTCAACACCGGAACGTAAGTATCGTCTTGGCCTTCCGGGCAGAACAGGACCAGGATCAAAACCCCTTCGGGATTGTCGATATACAGGGAGTATTCTGGCCCCTTGTACCCGGCGTGGACGTAGCCAATGCGCAGAATGGTTTGCTCCGGTCCGCGGCCTGCCCGCGATTCCCGTTTGATCGCGTCGTCAAAACCTCGGATTGCCGATTGTGCTTTAACACAGTTACACATATACTGTGGTTATGAAGAATATCACGCTCAGCGTGGACGAGAATACCCTGGCTACGGTTCGCCGCCATGCCGCCGAACGCAGCTCCACCGTTAACGCCCTGGTGCGACAGTACTTGACCCGTATCGCCGCGCACGAGGATCGGGCGAAGCGCGCCCGAGCGCGATTGCGGCAGTTAAGCACGCAATCTCAAGGGCAGCTCGGCAAGAAAACGTGGACGCGGGAAGATTTGCATGACCGTTAAGGCGTTTTTCGACACCAATATTCTCGTCTACGCGGCGGTAGGCGTGGGTAAAGACGAACCCAAGAGAAAGCGCGCCATGGAGCTTGTCGAATCGACGGACTTTGGCACTTCGGCGCAAGTGTTGCAAGAATTCTATGTGACCGTGGTCAGGAAGGCGTCACGCCCGATCTCCGCCGCGAAAGCCTTGGAGTGGATTGAGCAGTGGGCGGCGTTTCCCTGTCAGGCCATCGATCATCAGCTAGTGCGAATCGCTATCGAGCAATCCGAGAGATTCACAATTTCCTATTGGGACGCAGCGATCCTCGCCGCCGCTGAGGCGCTGGGAGCCGAGACCGTCTACTCCGAAGACTTGAGTCATGGGCGGCGATATGGACGCGTGCGAGTCATAAACCCCTTCGCTTGATGGCTCCCGGGATTCCTCGTATCCGGGCCGTGCGGCTGCGGTCCGGACGACATCATGTTCGGGCCGGCCTCCTGCCGTTCCTGGGCAGCGCCCAACGGCGCACGAGCCAAGCTGCGAGGACGTTATGAATGGCTTCAAAATACGCCCCCGCAACCAAAAAAAGATACATCTACATTAGGCAAACCCGCCGATCCCCCACGAACTCTCCCACCGTATATACAATCGAAGCGAATGCACTTCGCACTCTTTTTCCTTCTATTGTGGGTAGTTTTCTGCGCCCATGCGGAGCAACAGCCCTCATGTGTTGGGATCACCGGGACAGCACAGTTGTGGTCACTCCCCGGCGTTCGCTTCACTATTGTGGGCGAGATGCACGGTACAGCCGAAACGCCAATCATTTTTCGTGATCTTGTCTGTTCGGCTTTTGGAGCTAAACGGCCCATCCTGGTTGGCGTCGAACTGAGGGAACAGCATGAGGTTGACGTATTCATGCGCTCAGGCAATGACGAAGTCGCCGTACGCAATCTCTTGTCGGCAGAGGAATGGAGCCGGTCTGATGGCAGAAGCAGTCGTGCGATGCTGATGCTCCTCAAGGAGTTGCGTGCGTTCAAGCTGAAAGGTTTCATATCCGGTGTCGTTGCTTTTGCTGACACGTTTCCGCAGGAATCTGCCGCCCAAGGCGAGAAGCGCATGGCAGCGGCTCTTCAGGCAGCAGCCAGCAAAAATCCTGATGCGCTTGTCATTGTGCTGGTTGGAAATGTCCACGCCTGCAAGGGTACGCTTCCAGATGTAGGCCCTTATCCGCCGATGGCGTCTTTTCTTCCGGCGGCGGAAACGGTGTCGCTGTTCGTGACGGATAGGGGTGGCGAGGCATGGAACTGTCAGGGCGGCGGGTGTGGGCCACATAAGTTAGGCTCCAGCGGAGGGAATGAGCGTGGGATCACGCTGTCTCCGGGCGCATCTCCGCTCCCCGGCTACGACGGCGTATTGTCAACCGGGCTCAAGGCTACCGCATCATCTCCCGCTATTGGCAAGCAGTGAGCGATGTAGGATTTCGGAAGCGGCTTCCCGTCCAATGGGCAGACTTGGCGGGTAGTTTCTTCGTCGTTTCAAGCATTTGCGGCGAGTTCAACCCTTGACCGCGAGGAAACATTCGCGGGACGGGCACCGCTCCCTCGCGGTCGTGCGACAAGTCGCGGCTCGCCTCGGGGCCACCAGCGTGAGCGATGGATTGCGCAAAGGCACCAAACCAGCCGGTCAAAGCACTAGCGTTTGGGCTAGCGTTCCAAGGGGTCCTCGACCCAGGGCGGGGTGGCATCGATGAGGCGGCCGAGTTCGGGTTCGAGCGCCTCCATTTTCTGTTTCATCCGCCAAGCCACCTCGCGGTAGCTGAAGTGGCCCTTGACGCCGCTGCGCAACCGCGACATGTATTCGGCCTCGGCGAAATCCATTTTGAAGAGGAAGCGGGAGCGAGCCCCAAAGGGCAGCAGGTAATGCGCCCCCGGCGCGGGAAGAGCGGCCACACTCGCGAAGGCCTGCTGCATGGCGGTTTGGTAAACCGCGCCGGCGGCGGCATCGGCCACCAGCGGCGGCGTCTCAAAGCCGAGGCGGCCGGAATAGGCCTGGCGGAATTTCTGACAGCGGCGGTGACGATGGAGGTCGCGATAGGCGCCCACATCGATCACCATGTCGAAGGCATAGAGGCCGCCGCGGAAACCGCCGAGAATCTCGTCGCGACGGGTTCGAGAGCCCAGCGCCACGTCGATCACCTCGGCGCGGCGGCGGTCGTTCCAGCCGCAGGTCATTTCGTACAACTCGCGGAATGGGCGGTCGGTGACGGGGTAGAGCAGGGTGGCGGCGATATCGGCGGGAACGTGGCCGGGGCGCAAGAGGTCGACGCGCTCGGCCTGGGCGGGGGAGTGCGCGGCCGGAGGCAGATTCTGCGCGGCCCATTGGCGGAGATCGTCGCGAGACTGGACGGCGTGTTGATCGGCGTCGGCGTGGCGGGCGAGGGTAGGAGCCAGCGGCTCGGCAGCGGCCGCCTGGTCCCAGCGGCAATCCGGCTCGGCGGCGCAAGCCTGCGCGATCTCCCCGCCCAATTGGCGCAACTCGGCATACTCGGAAGCCTTCAGCCGGCGGATCTGTTTTTCGAGCGTGCGAATGCTGACCACCTGGCCGACGTTGGTGGGGACGCCCCAAAAAAGCAGATAGCGGGCGACGTCGAAGGCGCGCGCGGTCAAGTTCCGCTGGTAGGCATCGGGCTTCATGCCGGCGGGGCGCGGAAGGCGTTCCGAGAGGCAGGCAAAGGCAAGATCCTTGACCGTTGCGTAGGCCCCCAGCAGCGCCTGGCCGGCGGCCTGGTAGCGGGCGGCGTCATCGGCCGCGAACTCGGGCGGGGTCACAAAGCCGGAGGTGGAAAAATCCTGGTAGCGGGAGGACTTGGCCTGGCCGTCCCAGAGGGGCTCTTCCTCGATTTCGGTGGCGGCCAGCTCGGAGACGCCCTCGAAGCAGACCACGGTGTGGCCGAGATCGGCGATGGATGCGTGGCCATACTGAAAGTAGAAGCTCTCCAGGAACTTCTGGGAGTCGTGGGTGCGCACCCATTGGATGGAATCGCGAATGGAATCGGGCGAGCGGCTGTAGCGGGCCAGGGCGTAGGCGCTCTTCTCCGGCGGCATGGGCGCCACGGTGATGACGCGTTTCGTGGGAGTCAAGACGTTATCATAGCGGAAACGATGCAATTGCGAATCGAGAGAATTCACCCGGCGGCGAAACTGCCGTCTTACGCGCACGGGCCCGGGGAAGATGCCGGGATGGACCTGCGCGCGGTGGAAGACGTGACGCTCGAGCCGGGCGTGCCGCGGCTGGTTCCCACGGGCCTGAAGGTGGAGATCCCGGCCGGTTATGAAGCCCAGGTGCGACCCCGCAGCGGCCTCGGGCTGAAGCACTCGATCACCATGCCGAACACACCAGGCACCATCGATCCGGGGTATCGCGGCGAGATCCGCGTCATCCTGCTGAACCTCGGGCGCGAGGCGTACACCGTGCGGGCGGGCGACCGCATCGCACAGATGATCGTGGCGCGATACGAGGCCGTCGAGTGGGTGGAAGCGGAACTGCCGGCTTCCGAGCGCGGCGCGGGGGGATTCGGTTCGTCCGGAAGATAGCCGATGCTATTCTGAAGTTTCCCGCGCCATGCCGCTTCCCCGTCACGCAGAGTTGTGGTTTCCCGGTTACGTTCGCAGCCGGATCAAGAACTGGGCCGCGCCCGGGCCGAGCCGCGTGTGGGTGGCCATCGCCGACCACTGGGAACCTTACCGGGGCAAGCCGTCCGACGAGGTCGCGCTGGGGCGCGCCGCGGTGTGGAGCAAGTGCTGGCCGCAGATTGCGGCGCGCCACGCCGACTCCACGGGCAAGCCGCCGCAATACACTTTTTACTACCCGCAAGAGGAATACCGCCCGGGCATTTTAGATGCGCTGGCCGCGATGACGCGCCAGGGCATCGCCGACGTGGACGTGCACATTCATCACGATGGCGAGGGCCAGCAGAACTTTCTCGACCGGATGAACGGGTTCATCGAGACGCTTTCCACGCGCCACGGACTGCTTCGGAAACACAACGGCCGGACGGTCTTCGGTTTCATTCACGGGAACTGGGCGCTCGATAATTCCCGGCCGGACGGCCGCTGGTGCGGGTTGAACAACGAGATCACGCTGCTGCGCGACCTGGGCTGCTATGCCGATTTCACGATGCCGTCGGGCGCCTCGCCCACGCAATCGCGCATCGTGAATTCGATTTACTGGGTGACCGACGATCCGTTGCGGCCGCGGTCGTACGATCATGGCGTACCGGTCCGGCCGGGTGCTCCGGGAAGCGGCGATCTGCTCATGATTACGGGGCCGTTGGGTGTGCGGTGGTCGGAGCGGCTGATGCCCCGCATGGAAACCGGCGAGATTGCGCACCAGGATCTGCCGACGGCCCAGCGGGTCGAGGGGTGGCTGCGACTGGCCCCGCGCATCGGCGACAACGTATTCATCAAGCTCTACACGCACGGGGCGCTGGAGGACAACTACCGGGCCCTGCTGCTCGACGGCGGGCTGGACCGCCTCTTCGAGCTGTTGCCGCGGGAATGCAAACTCCGCGGGCACGAGCTCAGGTACGTGACCACGTGGGAGATGCGCCAGGCCGTGGACGCCGCCGCTATCCGTTCCTGAAGATCGTTGAATCTCACGATCCGGGAAGATGCACCGAATCGGTTGCCGTTCATGGCTGGGCGTGGTTTGAGGAGCGCGCCGGAGCGTCCGCCCGGGCGGGTTCTTCCACGTTGAAGGTGCGGGCAACCAGGTACAAGGGCCGCCCTTTTACCTGCTCGTAGATTTTCCCGACGTATTCTCCCAATACGCTGATGCTCATTAATAATGCGCTGCCGATCAGGCTGGTCACGACCATTAAGGAGATCCATCCGGGCACGGTTTGCTTGCCCAGAAAATGCGACAGAAGGGCGCGCGCGGCTTCCTCGATGCCGAACAGCCCGAACACCATGCCAAGGCCGAAACTGAACTTGAGCGGCAGGCTGGAGAACGAGGTGACCGCGGTCCAGGCGAGCATCAGCATTTTGCGGAGTGGATACTTGGTTTCGCCGGCGGTGCGCTCGCGCCGCCGGTAACGCACCGCGATCTGCGGATATCCGGCCCAAGCGACCATGCCGCGCAGGAAGCGGTGGGTTTCGCGCATGGAGACGAGCCCGTCGCGGAATTGGCGGGAGATGAGACGAAAATCGCCGGAATCTACTGGCAACTGAGCTTGCGTCAACAGCCGCATGACACGGTAAAAGGCCCAGGCCGTGGCAAGTTTGAGGCGCGTCTCTCCAAGCCGGGCTTCGCGCTGGCCGTAAACCACGTCGTAGCCTTCCCGATAGCGCGCGACCATTTGGTGGATCACTTCCAGCGGGTCTTGCAGGTCGGCATCGATCAGAACGATGGCATCGCCGGTGGCGTAATCCAAGCCGGCGGTGGCGGCCAGTTGGTGACCGAAATTCCGCGACAGATGGACGACTTTAACGCGGGAGTCTTGAGCCGCCCAATCGGCGATGCGTTCGAGCGTGGAATCCGAACTGCCGTCATTTACCAGAACGACTTCTACCCCGCAGGCGAGGCCGGCGATGAAGCGCTCCAATTCCCCGCGCAGAATCGGCACGACGGCCTCCTCGTTGTACATGGGCATGACGAGGGAAATCTTTCGGGGATCAGGCCTGGGGCGCAGGAGATGATTGGTCATCTTCTGAGGGCGGGTAGCCATACGACTGTGAGTTTAGCAGGGCCGTGGATCGTCACGCCCGCGTAAGGGGCCTGTGCCATTTCACTTTGCAACCCCCCGGGGCTGCCATAAAATACATACGACGCCGAAGCCATTACGAGCGAAACCCGCTGCTGAAAAGAGAGCACAGAGCGGCGGTGGCCAGAATGAAGGTCATGCTCACCAGGATCGGACAGGCTGTGACCGCACTACCCGGATCGTCCGTCACTTGATAGTGAGGGAGTAATCTCCGGCGGTCCTGGACTGGCCCCAAATCTGGATGTAATAGGTCTTGCCGGATTCGACTTTCATGGAGAAACGGAGGCCGGAGCCAGGGGCGGTCAGTTTGGGGCCAAAGCCACTGTTGGTCATTTCGGGAGTGAAAGTGGTGAGGGCGGGAATGAGGGTTTTAGAGCGGTTCTGAATCTCAATGGCGACGGCGCCGCGCTCGGAGCCGTGGAAGGAGTAATAATCGGTGTCTTCGCCGTCCATGATATTGGCTTCGACGGTTTGATTGAGGCCAATTTTGGTGGCGTCGAGAATGTCGTCGTTGGGCTCGAAAGCGTCAAAGGCTTTCATGGCAGAGACGGTGAGAGAATAGGCGCCGGCGGTATCGAGGAGGCCTTCGACGCGGAGAAAGAGAGTGGTATTGGGAGGCGGCGCGATGACTTCGCGGAGAGAAGCTCCGGGGTCCTGGGATTCCTTGGACCAGTTCAGGGGACGGCCGTCGGCATCGTAGAGGCGGAGGCGGGGGGCGAGGGTCTGCGAGCGGTTGGCCAGTTCGACCAGCAGAAGATCGCGGGGCGCGGGCGGAGAAGTAACCCGGAAGCAATCGACATCGTTGATGTCGGGAGAGATTTCGGCATCGACGGATCTGCCGAGGGAGATGATGTTGGCGAGGCGGTCGGTGCCGTTCGGTTCGACTTCGTGGGTGACGGGGTCGGCGGAATTGCCGAGCTTGAAGCGCGCGAGATTCTGACGGACGGGGGGATACTCGAAATCGCGGGCGAGAGCCTCACGGAACGCGCCGACGGCCCCGGTGCCATCGTTGAGCCTGACGTAAAGGACGCCGAGGTTGTTATAGACGACGGGAAGCTGGGCGGACCTGGCGACGGTTTCGAGGAGGACGGCGGCGGAGGTATACTCGCCCCGGTTCATGAGGTCGGAGGCGTGGTCGAAATCCTGTTCGATGACCGGATCGCCGAGGGGCTTGCCTTGAAAGCGGAGAAATTCCTGGCGGAGCGAATCGGCGCCGGTGACGTAACCGGGGAGCGACGGGTGGCGCGACGCGGGCTGGCTGGTCCACCAGGAAGAGATCCATTGAGCCGAGAGGGCGATGGCGGCGAGAGGGATCAGCCACCAGAAGCGCAGAATCCACGGCGGTTTTCTGCGGTGGCGCCGGCGGCGGGATCTTTTGCCCTGGGGCGATGCCGTCGGCTTGCTGTCGGTCGGAAGCATGGTCTGATCCGGGCGATCTAAGATCGCTTTGCTACAATCCTAATTCTATGCGCTTTGCGCGCGGCCGCGTCGCGAAAAAAGGGGTGAAGCTGGCCGCGTTGGCGTGCGGGCTGGGGCTCCTGGCGTTTCCGCAAAAGAAGAAAGACGAAACCCAGACGTTGCAACTGCCCAGGGACCTTCCCACGGCCGTGGAAGGCGACCCGCGGAAGTTCATGTTCCATGTGACGCCGCTCTCGGCCAAAGGCTTGCTGACGAAGCAGGTCCGCGACGCTCTGAGCGCGCTGATGCGCGAAGCCAAGGGCGATTCGATTCTGAAAATTCGGGCTTTTGTGGCGGGTTCGGGCGATGCGCGGCGTGTGCGCGACCTGGTGAGCGAATTCTTCACGGACCGAAAGCAGGCCTTGCCGGTGCTGAGCCTGGTGCAGGCGGGAGGGTTGCCGCTGGAAGGGGCGCAGGTGGTGCTGGAGGGAATCGCCGAGAGCAAGAAGGAGATGAGCCGCTACGGGCTGGCGCTGATCTCGGCGCAATCGGCGTGGTCGGAGAATCCGCTGGACGCGGCGGGGCCGCTGGCGGTGAAATCGCTGGGGGCGCTGCGAATCGCGGTGAAAGCGGCAGGTTCGGAGCCGGCGGATGTAGCGCGGGTGACGTGTTTCCTGAGTTCGCTGGAGGGATTGGATGCGACGCGGAAGCTGGTAGCCGGGGAGTTTCCGGGCGCGGCGGCGGACTTCGTGCAGACGCAACGGGCGCCGGCCAGGGCGCTGGCGGCCTGCGAAGCGGTGGCGCGGCTCCGCCGGGAGGTGGGTGCGCCGCTGGCGGTTTTGAACCCGGAAGGCCTGCCGCGGGAGGCGGGTCAATCGCAGGTGGCGTTGGTGGGCGCGTCGAAGGTGGTGCTGACGGGCTCGCAGGTGTCGTTTGGATTCGCGGAAAAGGACGCGCGGCTGGCGTTCGAGCGGCTGGAGAAATCGCTGGAGCAGGCCGGAGCATCCACGCGGGGGGTGGCGTTCGCGCAGTACTATGCACTGGCATCGGGCATCGCGGACCAGGTGCGGAAGGTGCGGAGGGAATTCTTCGACGCCGCGCGGCCGCCGGCGGGTTCGATCGAGCCGGTGGAGGGATTGCCCTCGATGGACGCCGGTTTCGCGATGGATGTGGTGGCGGTGAAGTTGGGGAGGGATGGCGGTTGGCCGATAGCGGTAGAATAAGGACAACGCCGTGACTACCATTTTGCGCGCTACCGCGATCGTCTGTGCCGGAGGGCTTTTGCTATCGATACCGGGCTCCCCGCAACAGGGGCAGCAGAGCCAACCGCCGGCCCAACCGCCGGCACAGCAGCAGACGCAGCAGCAGACCACCGTGCCGACTATCCGGGTGCAGCATACCGAAGTCATCCTGCCGGTGACGGTGACCGACGATAAGGGCCGGTTTATCGCCAACCTGGAACAGAAGGACTTCCGGATCCTGGACGAGGGCCGGGCACAGCGAATCACGTTTTTCAGCCACGATCCAAAGCAGCCCACGGTAATCGGCTTTTTGGTGGACATGAGCGCCAACAGCACCATTCACTGGAAGGATTACAAAGACGCCGTGAAGGAAATGGTGTGGGGCCTGTTGCCGAACGATAAAAACTATACGGGTTACCTGATATCCTTCTCCAACACGGCGGAACTGCTGGTGAATACCACTTGGGATCCGGACAAGCTGACGGCGCAAGTGGACCGGATGAAACCGAGCGGCGGAGCGGCGTTGTTCGATGCGATCAAGCGGGCGTGCACGGACCGGCAACTGATTCCGGGCGAGCCGTACCAGCCGCGGCGCATTATCGTGGTGTTCGGGAACGGGCACGACAGTGCGAGCGAGTATACGATTGACCAGGTGATCGAGCTGGCGCAAAAGAACCTGGTAACGATTTACGGGGTGAGCACGGCGGCCTACGGGATGGACGATCCGGACCGGGACCAGTTGGAAAAGCTGGCCACGACAACT
Source organism: Bryobacteraceae bacterium (assembly GCA_050014595.1). Classification (GTDB taxonomy): domain Bacteria; phylum Acidobacteriota; class Terriglobia; order Bryobacterales; family Bryobacteraceae; genus PALSA-129. Next base: position 9,295 of record JBEKDA010000025.1, on the reverse strand, counting down.
GGCGGCCGGGTATGGTATCCGCTGGACAACCCGTACTCCGAGGTGTCGGGGTTTCTTTCGCAGCCGTCCGACGAAGGCAATTACGCCTTGCATGTCGGGACGGGGGGGTATGCGGCCGCCATCAATTCCGCGATTTATAAGTCGGTTGCCGCGCTTGAGGGCGAGGTCACGACGCAGTACATTTTGCGGTACTCACCGGAATTCGATGCGGTATCGGAGAATAAAGACAAGCACCGGATCAAGGTAGAGATTCCGACGTTGCCGCCTGGATCTTATAAAGTGCTCACGCGGCCGGATTATTATCCCAACCGGATCGGGCAGTAGACTTTATCCAAACCCACATTGACAGGCGAGGGGAGCGCGTGGCGGAGCCAGTGCCCGGCGCGGGACCTAGCCGTGGGCTAGGACCGGCCTCCTGGCCTGTCACGGCCGTCATCGCCCGCCCAGCCTCCGAGTCGTGCCTTCCATCTACCCGTAAAACTTCCAGCTCGCCTGATAATCCCTCGTCGCCTTCTGGCCGCCGACCGCCAGCCGCACCATCTCGATCGGCATGTTTCCCTCCTGGTAGATGGCATCGTGAAACGCCCGGTTCGTCATCTTCCCCGATTCCACCAGTTCCTTGTGCAGCGCGTGAAGCTGCAGCGCTCCCAGCATGTACGCGCACTGATAAATCGGCTCGTAAGACCCGTTGAACGACCGCCGCACTTCGCCCTCCGCGTTGGCCTTTTCAAACCCCACGCGCTCGATCAGAAAATCCACGCACTCCTTCGCCGTCATCTTCTTCAAGTGGAAGCTCAGCGAGAAAATGATGCGCGCGCAGCGGTGCATGCGCCAGAACAGCGCGCCCACCCTCTGCTCCGGCGTGTGCGTGAATCCCAGGTCCCACATCAGCATCTCCCAGTAAAACGCGCCGCCTTCGGTCCAGAACGGCGTCGAGAAAATGCCGCGATACGTGCGATACCGCTGCGTCATGTATCCCTGCATGTGGTGCCCCGGAATCAGCTCGTGAAATACCGTGGCCCGCGCGAAGAACATGTTGTTGCCGCGCAGGCTCTCGAGCTTCTCCGCCAGCGTCATGCTGCTCGCCGGCGACGACACCTGAATCGTGGCCCCGCCCGTGAAAAACGGGTTCACCAGTTGCATCTGCGGCGTCATCGCCTCTTCCCAATAGTCTTCCTTCGCCAGCGCCGGAATGGTCACCAGGTCGTGCTTCTCGATGAACTCGATGGCCTCCCGCGAAAGATCCCGCACCAGGTAGATCATCTGGCCCGGCTCGACGTACTTGTTCTTCACCGCCTCGAGCGCTTTCTTCCAGTCGCTTCCGAAGCCCATCTCGCCCGAAGCCCGCAGCATTTCCCGATCGCACCACGCAAATTCCTTATTCGCCAGCGCGATCAATTCCTCCGGCGTGTAAGCGATCATGGCCGCGCGCAGCGCCTCCACCAGCGCATCGTTGCCCGCCGGCCCCACGCCCGACAGTTCCTCGTTGCTTCCCAGCGGCCCGGTTGTGCGCCCCGCGCCGCCGCGCCCGCCTCCGCCGCCCGCGCCACGTCCGCCACCGCCGCCGCCCCCGGCATCGCCGCCGCCCGCGCCGCGCCCACCGCCAGCAGCGCCGCCACGCCCGCCAAACCCGCCTCCGGTATCCAACTCGCCCGGCATCCCCGACGCCGTGTGCAGGAACTGCGCATGGCCGTCCATCGCTTCATCGGCCTTTTTGTATTCGCCGTCCACCCACCAACTGAACTTCGGGTCGTAGAGCTGGTAGTAGTTGTACCAGGTGCGCAGGCTGTTGCGCAGTTGGCTCAGCCGCATGGCCGCGCGGTTCAACACCGCCGGAGCCGCCTTGGCATTAGCCGCGCGCGCCGCCGCGATGTCCGCCGTCATTCTGGCCAGCGTCACCGCGGCCTTCTGTGGGTCGAGCGTCTCCATCCGCCGCCGCGCTTCCTCGAGGCCAATCACCACTTGCTGAAACGGAATCAGCCCCTGCACTTCCGCATCCGCCGCCGCTTCCGCCGCCAGTTGCCGCTGTTCGCGCAACAACCGCTCCCGCAGCAGCAGGTAGTCCACCTTGCCCGCCTGGCTCAGCGCGTCGAACCGCATGCCGTCCAGTAGATGCAACTGCTCTTTGTAGAACCCTTCCAACGTCGCCTGCCGCACCGGCGACCCCGGCAGGGCATACACGCGACTCAGATCCCGCAAGTCCGTCCCATACCGTTCAATCGCCGCCCGCAGTTCGCTCGTCCCGGTATCGAGCGGCGACCCATCCGCCGCCACCATGCAGTTGCAATCTTCCGTTTTCGCGGCCGTCTGCGGTGCGCGATTCGCCGTCGCCCGCTGCGCCACCGCCGGCCACTCCGTCTCCGCCAGAACGCCCGCCCCCAGCAGTGCCGTGCCCGCCCTTTTGAGCAGCGTCCGCCGATTCGGCTGATTCATGATCCAATCCTCCACGCGATTAGCATAATCGGATCGCGTCCTCAATTACCACCAGTAGTTATTCCGTCCAAGCCCTCCCGGTAACATGGCCTCATGCACGTCCGGAAGAAGCTGTCCGCGCCTCTTCGAGCCCGCAGGCAGACAGACAGTAGCGCACGGCGCAAGCCGTGCGGAATCAGGTCGCTACTGCCGTTTACGGCCCGGCGTGCGCATGGCCATCATCGGCAGAATTTCTCGTTCACAAAAATCTTTCACCTCAATTCGGCCTGAGGAAGCGTTGCTTTTCAGGTGGTACTGATACTTCTCGGCGGCTGTTAAGGCCTTGCGGCACTCACCGGGCTTTGCCTGATGGGGACCGACGGAAGAAACGTGGAATCGATTTCGCAATCCCAAAGGGATATCAAGAGCGCAGCCCTTGCGCCATTGCCCCCCGCACCATCCCCATTCACTGCATTTTCAAGCTATTCAGACCTTATTTCCTTGAACCTAAACCCGCATCCTGTCAAACTGGACGGAAATGGGCATCAATCTCGGTCTCGACATCGGCGCCATCAGTATCAAACTGGCCGCCATTGGCAAGCCCGCCGACCAGCCCATCCTCGAATCCCTCTGCTCCACCCACCCCCAGTTCCGCCTCTCCGAGCTGGCCGGCCAGCCGCTGGTCCTCTCCGAATACCGCCGCATCGCCGGCAGCCCCATCCAGTCCACTTACGACCTGCTCCACGAATTCTACGAAACCGTCCCCGAAGATCGCGTCGAAGGCATCCGCGTCACCGGCTCCAGCAGCCGCACCATCGCCCGCGTGCTGGGCCTGTTCTTCGAAAACGAGTTCAAGGCCATCGCCCGCATGATCGGCGCCGTCTACCCGCAGGTCCGCACGGTCTTCGAGATCGGCGGCGAAAGCTCCAAGTACATCCGTCTCGAAGGCTCGACCATCGTCGATTACGACCGCTCCGGCGAATGCGCCGCCGGCACCGGTTCTTTCCTCGACCAGCAGGCCCTTCGCATGCAGTATTCGGTCGAAGAGATCGGCCAGGTGGTCTCGACCGCCAGTTGCGCCGCGCGCATCGCCGGCCGCTGCTCGGTCTTCGCCAAGAGCGACATGATCCACGCCCAGCAGAAGGGCTACTCGCCGGCCGAAATCCTGCGCGGCCTCTGCGACGCCGTGGCGCGCAATTTCAAAAGCGCCATCGTCCGCGGCCGTCCCGTCCACGCTCGCGTGGCATTGATCGGCGCCGTCTCGCAAAATGCCGGCGTCACCGCTGCCTTACGCGAAGCCTTTTCGCTCGGCGAAGCCGATCTCTTCGTCCCCGAGCCCTTCGCCTGGTGCGGCGCCATCGGCACCGCCATGCTGGAAGCCGAAGAGCCGCGCAAACGCTCCATCCTGGAAATCCACCGCCTCCGCCAGCACGACTCCGAAGAGACCGTGCAGGACACCACCCCGCTCTCCAGCTCGAACGTCCTCCAGCTCCGCGACCGCGTCGGCCGCTACGTCCCGCCGCCCCATGGCGCGCCCATTCCCGCCTACCTCGGCCTCGACATCGGCTCCGTCTCCACCAACGTGGTGGTGATCGACGAGTCCGGCGCCGTCATCCACGATGTCTACCTCCGCACCGCCGGACGCCCCATCGAGGCCGTGCAGCAGGGCCTCGGCGAAGTCGAGCGCCTCTGGGGCAGCCGCCTCCAGATCCGCGGCGCGGGCGCCACCGGCTCCGGCCGCGAGTTGGTCGCCGAATTCGTCGGCGCCGACGTCGTCAACGATGAGATCACCGCCCACAAGACCGGCGCCATCCACATCAGCAACACACTCGGCGGCGAACCCGTCGACACCATCTTCGAAATCGGCGGCCAGGATTCCAAGTTCATCTCCATCGAGAACGGCGTGGTGGTCGATTTCGCCATGAACGAAGCCTGCGCCGCCGGCACCGGCTCCTTCCTCGAAGAGCAGGCCGAGAAGCTGGGCATCTCCATCAAGGGCGAATTCGCTTCGCTCGCGCTCGCCGCGCCCTTCCCCACTCGCCTGGGGGAGCGCTGCACCGTTTTCATGGAGCGCGATGTCACCGCCTGGCTCAACAAAGCCGAAACCGTTCCCAACCTGGTGGCCGGCCTGGCCTACTCCATCGCGCTCAATTACCTCAACCGCGTCGTGCGCGGCCGCAAGCTCGGCAACGTCATCTACTTCCAGGGCGGCACCGCTTATAACGACGCCGTCACCGCCGCCTTCGCCGGCCTGCTCGGCAAGAAGATCACCGTGCCGCCTTACAACGGCGTGATGGGCGCCATCGGCATGGCGCTCATCGCGCGCCAATGGAGTGAAGCCACCCGGGCCGAAACGCGCTTCCGCGGCTTCGACCTCCACAAGCTCAGCTTCACCGCCCGCGACTTCGTCTGCAAAGCCTGCTCCAATCTTTGCGACATGAAGGAATTCGTCATCGAGGGCCAAAAAAGCTATTGGGGCGACAAGTGCTCCGACAAGTTCCGCAAACCCTCCGCCACCGGCCGCAAACCCGTCATCGAAGATCTCTTCGAATTCCGCGACAAGCTCTTGAACCAGCTCCCTTCGGCCCCGCGAGTCCCGGCACCCGGCACAACGCCCCTGAAAATCGGACTGCCGCGCGCCATGACCATGTTCGAACGCCTGCCCTTCTGGCGCGCGTACTTCTCCGAACTCGGTTTGGAGACCGTGCTCTCGCCCGTCACCGATCCGCGCATTTCCGCGACCGGCATTGAGATGGCCGTGGCCCAGCCCTGCTACCCCGTGCAGGTGGCGCACGGCCACGTGCAGGCGCTTGTCGATGCCGCCGGCGTCGATTACGTCCTCGTCCCGGTCATGGCCGACGCCGAATCCGGCGGCGATTCCTGCCCCACGCATTACTGCCCGTGGAGCCAGACGCTCCCTTGGGTGCTGCGCTCCGCGCCCGCGCTGGAACCGCACCAGCACAAGTTCCTCATCCCGACTTTGCATTTCCAGCTCGGCCCCGCGCAGATCAAGAAGGCCCTGGCCGAAACCATGCGCCGCATCGGCGTCACGCGCCGCGCGAGCGACCGCGCCGTCGACGCCGCCTACACCGCCCAGCGCGAATTTCAAGATGCGCTGCTGGCCGCCGGCCGCCGCGCGCTCGCGGCCCTCGACGCCTCCGGCGAACCCGGCCTGGTGCTGGCCGGCCGCGGCTATAACCTCTATGACCGCGCCGTCAACTGCGATATCCCCCGCAAGCTGCGCCACCGCTACGGCGCCAACGTCATCCCGCTGGACTTTCTGGTGACCGGCCGCGAACCCGTCGCCGGCGCCGCCAACATGTACTGGATTTCGGGCCGCAAGATTCTGGAAGCCGCCCACGTGGCGGCCGCCCGCCCCAACCTGCACCTGGTCTATATCACCAACTTCAAGTGCGGGCCCGATTCCTACATCAAGCACTTCGCCCGCCAGGCCGCCGGCGCGCCGCTGCTGGTCCTCCAGTTCGACGGCCACGGCAACGACGCCGGCTACATGACGCGCTGCGAAGCCTACCTCGACAGCAAAGGAATCCTGCGATGCTACCAGTCGCCGAAAGAGCTGCCCCCGCAGCCGGCAGTCATCCACTAACCGGCAAGCGCATCTACATCCCGCCCATGGCCTATGGCAGCGCCCGCGCGTTCGCCTCGGCCTTCCGCGCCATCGGCCTGGAAGCCGAGCCCACCCCGCCGCCCGACCATCGCACCAAGGAACTCGGCGCGCATTACACTTCCGGCGACGAATGCTATCCCGCCAAAGTCACCGTGGGCGATTTCATGAAGGTCCTGGAGCGGCCCGATATCGATCCCGCGCGCGTCGCCCTCTTCATGCCCACCGCGCAAGGCCCCTGCCGCTTCGGCCAGTACGCCCCCTACCTGCGCCAGATCCTCGACACCCACGGCTTCAGCGCCGTCGAGATCCTTTCGCCCACCAGCCAGAACGCCTACCAGGGTCTCGGCACGCTCGCCAGGCCCTTCGTCCGCACCGGCTGGCGCGCGCTGCTGGCGGCCGACTTGCTGCAGAAGCTGCTGCTCATCTACCGCCCCTACGAAGAACAGCGCGGCGACACCGAAGCGGTCTATGAAGAGTCGCTCACCGATCTCTGCGACACCCTGGAGCAAACTCCCCCCGAGCCCGGCGTGCAACTGCTCTCCCTGCGCGATTCGTTGATCCGCAGCCGCGGCCGCTTCCGCAAACTGTCCGCCCGCAAAGACCGTCGCCTGCCCTTGATCGGCATCGTCGGTGAAATCTTCTGCCGCCTGAACACCTTCTCCAATGAGAACCTGGTGCGCTGCCTGGAAGCCTACGGCGCGGAGGCCTGGATCTCCGACATCGTCGAGTGGATCTGGTACACCAACTCCGAGCACTTCCGCAAACTCAAGCTCACCGGCCGCCTCTGGAGCATGGAAGCGCTCGGCGCCTGGGTGCGCAAACGCGTCCAGCAGCGCGACGAGCACGTGCTGGCCGCGCCCTTCCACGAAGATTTCGCCGGCCGCGAAGAGCCCGATATCTACGAGATCCTGGAGTGCGCGCGCCCCTACCTGCCGCGCGAAGGCGCCTTCGGGGAAATGGTGCTGAACGTCGGCAAAGTAGTCTACCTCGCTAAGAAGGGCGCTGCCGGCATCATCGACATCAGCCCGTTTACCTGCATGAACGGAATCGTCTGCGAAGCCATCTACCCGCGCATCAGCCGCGACCTGGGCGGATTGCCCATCCGCAATTTCTACTTCGACGGCACCCAATCCGATCTCGACCGCGACCTCGGCGTCTACATGGAACTGGCCCGCGGCTACCGCCGCCAGCGGCCGTAAACCCTCGCCAGGATCAGCACTCCTGCCACGGTCGCGAGCAATCCCCACGCCTGGCGGAGCCTGGGGGCGTGGGCACGGTGAACGTGCTGCCAAACGCCAACGGAAACGCGGCCGACACTACCCCGCTGAATGTCGGGTAAGGAGTGTTATGGTTGGTCTAAGCTGGTTGGTCTGAGCTTGCCTCAGGAGCCGGAAAGAGGTTATGCTTTAACCGGCTCAGAGTACCGTAATGACAGCGAACTCGCGCCACGTTTTTCATCCTGGGTTGGGCGGCCGTGGTTTAAGATGATCCAGAAGCTTTCCGCCGTCGCGCCGCTGCTTGCGTTGTGGATCGCGGTTGCCGCACTCGCCTATCTGGTGCTCAGGGAATTCGGGTTCAGCAGGATCAAGAAATATCCGCTGGCCGTGCTCATCCTTGTGACGTCGCTATTGATGTTGCCAATGGGTGGGATGTATAAGCTTCTGCGTCCCTATCAGGCGAGAATACTGGCGCGGCTTGCGAAACACCAAAGCCCGTCCATCATACTGCCCAACGGCTGTTCGATGTTCCCGTCCGACAATGTTTGGAATGCCCGGGTGCAGAACCTGCCGGTGGATCCGAGATCCGCTGCGTATGTGGAGGCGATGGGCCCCGACTTGCCTCTACATCCTGATTTCGGTTCGTCGGGCGGAATCCCATTCGCGATTGCCGAGGCGAACCAGCCTCCGGCGGAAATCTCCTTTGCCGACGGCGGTCCGGAGAGCGACCGCGGCCCGTACCGGATTCCCGACGGTGCGCCGATCGAACAGGGGTCGGATTTCCACGTATTGGTGGTCGACCCGAACCGCTGCATGCTCTATGAACTGTTCGCGGCTGCACGCACCGCTCCGCTCGAGTGGCAGGCCGGTTCCGGCGCCATATTCGATCTTCGCTCGAATAACCTGCGGCCCCGGGGATGGACCTCCGCCGACGGCGCCGGTCTTCCGATTCTGCCCGGCCTGGCCCGTTTCGACGAGGTCGCAAAAGGCGCAATCCGACACGCGCTTCGATTTTCTACCCGGCGCACGCAGCGGGCTTTCGTCTGGCCGGCGCGCCACCTGGCATCACAGTCCACCGATGCAAACCTGCCGCCCATAGGACAGCGGTTCCGTCTGAAGAGCTCTGTGGATATCGACGGATACAGCCGGCAGGCGCAGGTGATCCTTCGGGCGCTGAAGGAGTACGGGATGTTCCTCGCCGACAATGGAGGTCCGTGGTACCTTACAGGATCTCCGGACAGCCGCTGGAGTTCTGAGATCGTCCAAGACTTCCACCAAATTCGCGGTTCGGATTTTGAAGCGGTGGACATCTCCAGTCTGATGGTCAGTGCAGACTCCGGCCGGGTGCGACAGTAGTAAACCGTCTCAGGTAGGTCCGCCCAGGAGGGGGCGTACACAGATGGCACGGGCTGTTTCTTTTCTCATTGTTTCCTGGATGACTTTTTGTTCCGCATGGACAGGGCAAAGCGGAACTCGGGCCGCGGAGTCCGCTCCGCAGGGCGCGAGCGGGACCGCCGCCTCTCCCGCAACGGATCCCCACATCGGCAAGTGCCCGGTCTTCCCCAGCGACAACATCTGGAACGCGGCGGTCGATCGCCTTCCCCTGGACCCGCAGTCGGACGTTTACATCGGCAGCATCGGACGCGACAAACCTCTCCACCCGGACTTCGGACGCGAGGCGACTTCGGGGATTCCGTTCAATCTGGTGTCCGGCAGCCAGCCCAAGGCGCCGGTGCAGGTGGCGGGTGGGGAGAGCGATACGGGGCCGGTGCCGATACCGCCCCATCCCCTGCTGGAGAGTGGGGGCACGGGCGACAGCCACCTGATCGTCATCGATCAGGACGCCTGCAAACTTTACGAGTTGTTTGCGGCTCGACAGGGCCCGGACGGAGGGTGGCAGGCCGATTCGGCCGCGCATTTCGATCTCCGCTCGAATGCCCTGAGGAGGGAAGGCTGGACCTCCGCCGATGGCGCGGGTCTGCCGATGTTCCCGGGCCTGGTGCGTTACGAGGAAGTGGCGGCGGGAGAGATCCAACAC
>JBEKDA010000024.1:0-81298 GCA_050014595.1 Bryobacteraceae bacterium | reverse complement strand
GTTTACAGTGTTGGCGAATCGATAACGTTTTGCGGATTCGCCTGTCTGAAACTGGGCAGGCGGGGCGGGATCATAAACTCCGCTGGCTAGGATGCCGTAGATCCGTGGGAATCCAGGCTAGTCTGCGCGCGGGTCGCGAGTTGCGCCGAAAGGTGACTCCATGCCATAACCGGCACAATGACCGCAGAGTCCACCATCGCCCACTGCCGCATCAGCTACGGTCTCGGGGAAGGCAGCATGGGCGAAATATGGCGTACCGCCAGCCGAGGTCTTAACTTAAGGCTTCTGTGGCGATCCGATCCGGACCCTCGACGGCGAGCCCATCATTTTCGAGTCGGGCACACCGCAGGCGATTTCGATACGCACTCGCAACCGGCGGACGAGCCGCGCCCCTCCGAGGTTGTGCTCAGGCGCACCTCCAATCAATTTCCCGATTCGATCGATCCGTCGGCCGAAAGCTGACGGCGACTATTTGATCGGCGTGCCATAGGGGATGAGCGCGGGGACACGGTCGGCGCTGTCGGCGCGCGCGATCTTCCAACCGGCGGGGCCTTTTTCCAGGGACACGATTTGCGCCTCGTCGCGGTCCTGGTAGATGTATTCGACGCGTAGCGTGGCTTCCTGTTGGTTGATCTTCTGAGGGTCGGAGAGGGCCACGCCTTTGATGGTGGCGTGGGTGTCTCTGAGGTATTTCGCGAAACCGGGTTCGGTGCTTTCCTTGACGGCTTGCCGCAGGGTGGCCTGTAGCTGGCCCGTGTAGCAGGCGAGGTAGGCTTTCACGTCGCCGGTACGCGCGGCGGCCAGCATTGCGTAAACGGCATCCTGCGGCTCCGGGAGAGCTTTGGCGATGGGCCATCCGGCTTTTCGCGCCAGGCCGATGCCGAGCGCGGCCGCTAGCACTAAGACCGTCGCTAACTGCGTGGTGCGATGCCGGGTCATCATTTGCGAATAATGGTCAGGTCCAGATTGCCGTTCTCATCGATCATCACCTTCCTGATTCGCGGCAGGACCTGCTCCATGGTTTCGAGGTACAGGCGCTGGCCGGTGACCTGCGCGGCTTTGGCGTATTCGGCAACGAGCTGGGTGAAACGAGCGGCGTCGCCGGCGGCCTCGTTGATCTTTTTCTCCTGGTAGGCCCGCGCTTCTTCCAGCGACTGTTGGGCCTGGCCGCGCGCTTTGGGAATCTGATCGTTGGCGTAGCCTTCGGCGTCGTTGACGATGCGGGCGGTGTCGGCGCGCGCGCTGGCGACGTCGCGGAAGGCGTCGGCGGCTTCGGCGGGCGGCGTCACGCTCTCGATGTTGATGGTGGAAAGCGCCACGCCGGCGCGGTAATCGTTGAGCAGTTTCTGCGCGGCGGCGCGGACTTCTTCCTGGATGGCGGCTTTTTCGGTCGTGAGCACGGCGTCGACCACGCGATGCGCGACGCGGTGCGCCAGTTCGGATTCCACGGCGGCTGCTACGATCTGTGCGGGGCTCTGCGCCTGGAAAAGGTAATCGGCGGGCACGCTCACGGAGTACTGCACCACCACGCGCATATTAATAATGTTCTGGTCGCCGGTCAGGAATTGGGCAGCCAGCGGCGGCGTGCGCCCCAGCAGGCTGTCGGGGATTTCGCCGCCCACCACCAGGCGCTGCAGTTGGCGCACTTTCAGTTTGGCGACGCTCTGGATGGGCCAGGGGAGCGCGTAGTGCAGGCCGGGCATCACGCGGGGCGCGACGACTTTGCCGAACAGGGTCTCGACGGCCTGCTGATCGGGCGCCACCAGGTAGGTGCCGGCGAGCGCCCACACGGCGGCGGCGGCAAGCGAGATGCGGCCTCGCGTCCAGCGCGGGCTGGGCGGCTTGGGGGCTTCGACGGTCTCGACCTGCGGCAGCAGCATGCTCATTTCGAAGCGGCTTCGCCTTTCATCAAAACCTTCAACAGCTCGGAATCCGAGCTGAGGATGGCGGTGGTCTTGTCGTCGAGCACCTTCTTATACGATTCCAGCGTGCGCGTCAGTTTGTAGAAAGCAGGGCTCTTGGAATAGGCTTGCCCGTAAATGCGGGTGGATTCGGCGTCGCCCCGGCCTTTGATGGTTTCGGCCTGCTTGTAAGCCACCGAGAGGATTTCCTCGCGCTGGCGGTCGGCATCGGCGCGGATGCTGAGGGCCTGCTCTTCGCCCTCGGCGCGGTATTGGCGGGCGATGCGCTCGCGCTCGGCGCGCATGCGGGCGTACACGCTCTGCTTGTTCTGCTCCGGCAGGTTGAGGCGCTTGATGCGGACGTCCACCACGTTGATGCCGTATTGTTCGAGCGCGGCGTGATCGGTGAGCTCGGTGAGCGAGTCCAGCATGGCGGCGGTCTGGACTTTGGCGGGCTCGGCGCCGACGATGGAATCGAGGTCGTGAGTGCCGAGGGCGGCGGCGAGGGCGGACCAGATAATGTCGTGGAGGCGCATCTCACCGGCAGTGGCGTCGCCCACGGTCTCGACGAAGCGGCCGGGGTCGGCAATCTTCCAGACCACGTAGCTTTCGATGACGATGTTTTTCTTGTCGCGCGTGAGGAACTCGGAGGGGCGCGGGTTATAGGCGCGCAAACGGCGGTCGAAGTAGATGGCGGTCTGGTAGGGCCACTTCGCGTTGAGCCCGGCTTCCGTGATGGTGCGGATGGGGCGGCCGAACTGCGTCACCAGGACGAACTCGGTCTCGCGCACGGGAAAGAAAGTGAGGTACGCGAGAATCAATACCGCGACCGCAGCCGCGGCTGGATAATATTTTCGATAACCTTCCGCCATCATTTACCTCCCGATTTCATTAGTTGAGGCGCAACCAGGGCCGCTCCGGCGGGCGCGATTTCCACTCCGTCGTCGAGCAGCAGCAGGTGCCGCCGCCCTTTGCCGGTATCCATAATCAATTTCTTTCTTTCGGGCAGGACCTGCTCCATGGTTTCGAGGTACAGGCGCGTTTCGGTGGGCCCGGGTGCGGTGCGAAACGCCTGCTCTCTCTGGGTGAAGCGACTGCCATCGCCCGCCGCGCGGTTGACGCGGCCCAGGGCGTAGGCATTGGCGTTCTGCAAGAGCGCCTTGGCGTTGCCGCGGGCCAGCGCGATTTGTTCGTTGCGGTAGCCCTCGGCGTCGTTGATGAGCCGGTTCTTCTCTTCGAAGGCGGCGGAGACGGCACGGAATGCGTCCACCACTTCAAGCGAAGGATGCACGTCTTCGAGCTTCACGCGCAGCACGCGGATGCCGGTCTGGTAGCGGTCCATGCGGCGCTGCAGCTCGGCGATGACTTCTTGCTCGATGGCCTGGCGGCCGGACGTCAGTACGTCGTCGAGCGGCGTGGTGCTGGTGACCTCCTGAATCGCCGATTCGGCCGCCTGGCGGATGGTGGCATCGCCATCCCACTGCCGGAAGAGGAAGGCATCGGGGTGCTCGATTTCATAGTGCACGGCGGCGTTGAGCTCGATCATGTTCTGATCGCCCGTGAGCATAAGGGATTCGTCGGGGCGGTTCTGGAAGCGGCCGCTGCGGTGCTGCACGTTCCACTCGTAGGCGGAAGGTTCGGCGGCTGCGGCGGCGTTCGAGCGGAAACCGATCTCCAGCACGCGCACGCGGTGCGCGCGGATGCGGGTGAGGCGCTCGACGGGCCACGGCAGCTTATAATGCAGGCCGGGTTGACTGAAGGGTGTGACTTTGCGGCCGAAGCGCTCTATGACGCCGACTTCATCGGCCTGGATGGCATAGAATCCGCTGAGCACGACGAGCGCGGCCGCGGCGACCAGCGCGGCCTTCACGAATTGCTGGCGGCGCGCCATGGCCCGGCGCAGGGCGGCGGCGGGATCAAAAGCTCGCACGCCCTCCCATGCGGCTGCGGCGGCCTGTGCGGCTCGCGAGCGCGAGCGGCGCTCCACGCGCAGCAGCCGCAGCGAGTTCATCATCACGCAGAAGGACGAGAGCTGGTGGGTGAAGGCCGCGCCGATGGGGCCGAGTTTGCCGGTGGCGCAGGCCAGCACGGCCAGCGCATTGAGCGCTCCGGCGAAGATCACGATATTCAGCCAGGCGGTATGCATGGCGCGCCGGCTGATTTCGAAGAGGCGTGGCAGGCGGTCGAGCGAGTGCGGCAGGTAGACGACATCGGCGGCTTCGGCCGTGATGTCGCTCGAGCCGGCCACGGCCACGCCAACGTCGGCGGCGGCGAGTCCGGGAGCGTCATTGATGCCGTCGCCGAGCATAGCCACGGTGCGGCCCTCGGAGCGCAGTTGGCGCACGCGCTGGAGTTTCTGTTCGGGCAGCAGATCCGCCTCGACGTCGTGGATGCCGATTTCGCGAGCGATCACTTCGGCGGCGCGGCGGCGGTCGCCGGTCAGCATGATGGTGTGGCTGATGCCCATTTGCGCGAGCTCGTCTACGGCTTCGCGAATGCCTGCGCGAATGCGGTCGCGCAGCAGGATGGCGCCCGCCAGGCGCTCGCCATCGGCCACCAGCACGGCGGTCGCGCCCAGGCGGTCGGCCTCTTCGCGGGCCGATTCAGTGTGCTCGATGCCATGCTCGGCCAGGTAGGCGGCGCTGCCGGCGCGGATGGTGCGGCCGGCGACGGAGCATTCCGCGCCGCGGCCGGGCAGGACGTGAGCGCGATCCGGCTCCGGGACAGTGAGTGAGCGCCGGCGCGCTTCCTCCACGATGACTCGGGCGAGCGGGTGGGACGATCCGCGTTCGGCCGCGGCGGCCAGCGCCAGGACGTCGTTTTCGGAGCGGTCGAAAGCCAGCACCTTGACGATTTCGAAACGGCCCTCGGTCACCGTGCCGGTTTTGTCGAAGACCGCGGTATCCACGCGCGCCATGTTCTGCAGCACGGTTCCACCGCGCACCAGGATTCCGCGGCGCGCCAGGCCGCCGATGGCCGCCACCATGGCGGTGGGCGTGGCCAGAATCAGCGCGCACGGGCAGGCCACAATCAGCACCGCGACGGTGCGGAGCCAGTTGCCAGTGAAGTAATAAGTGAGCGCGCCGGAAAGCAGCAGGGCGGGCAGAAAATAGCGCGCGTAGCGGTCGGCTAGGCGCTCCACCGGGGCGGGCCGTTGCTTGGCCTCTTTCACCAGTTGGACCACGCGCGCCAGGGTGGTTTCGGTGCCCGCGCGCGTCACGCGGATGCGCAGCAGGCCGTGGCCGTTCAAGGTGCCGGAGAAGACTTCGTCGCCAGGCTGCTTGTCGGCGGGCAGAGGCTCTCCGGTGATGGAGCTTTGGTCGATGCTGGAAGCGCCCAGCTCGATCACGCCATCGGCGGCGATGCGCTCTCCGGCGCGCACCACGATGAGGTCGTCCGCTACTAGCGTGGCGGCATCGACTTCTTCCTCGCGGCCGTCTTTGAGGCGGCGGGCGATGCGCGGCAACTGCGCCACAAAGCGGCGGATGGCGGCTTCGGTGCGGCCGGCGGCGTAGCTTTCCAAGCCTTCGCCCACCATCACGATGAACATGGCTTCGGCGGCTGCCAGGTACTCACCCACCGCGAGGGCGGCGACGACGGCGACGCACAGAGCGATGTCGGCGGAAATTCTTTTCTCGAGCAATGCCGAGACGGAGTTGTAGAAGGTTTTGTAGCCGGCGAGGGCGGTGATGAGGATGGCGGTGTCGAGGCCAAAGATGGTTTTGAACGTGCCCGTGAGGTTGAGCAGCAGCAGCAGGCCGACGAGGGCCGCGAAGCCGTATTCCTTCAAGAGTTCCTTGCGGGAATCGGCGGCCGGGTTGTTGCTCTGAGGCTCAGACATGGGTCACGCGAGACTTGTCGTATCAGTATAACGGCCCCGGGTTAGTGCTGCACCGTGATCAGGACGCCGGGCTGGGTGGTGGCTCCGTTGTATGTGGCGGTCAGCAGGTTGTCGCCATCGGGTGCGGTAGCGGGCACCGCGACGTTGAGCTGGAACAGGCCCGGTGCCCCATTGATGCCGGCATACGTGACGGTGGCCGCGATTCCGCCGATAGTGACGGCGGGCAACGGGGTGATCGTTCCGATTTGCGAGGACGAGCCGCTGACTACCGCTGGTGAGACCGGTCCGAAGCCGTTGGCGTAGAGCAACACGGTCTCGCCTGGCTTGGCGGGCGTGGTGTCGCCGGGATAGAGGCTGGTTGGTCCAACCAGGCTGTAGTTGGCGCTATGTTGCGCGGCCACGTACGGGCCGCCGTTGATCACAAAGAACGACGGCGAGAGCGCCTGTGACGGCACGCTGGCCGGCGCGCTGGTCGCGCCGTTGTTGGTCACCGCCACCGCGACCGGGTCTACGATGGCGTCGGGTGGAGCGAGAATATTCACTTGCGTCGGGCTGATGTAGTAGACGTAGGCGCTCTTGCCGTTGACGGTGGCGCTGACGCCATCCAACTGAACCGGCATCTTGTTGCCCACAAAGTCCGAAGTCTGCCAGGTGCGGGTGTGGCCGGTGGGGGCGAGATCAAAACCCTTGATTTCGATCCAGGTGTTGGGCGCGATCAGGATGCCTTCGCCCTTGGCGTTGGCGACGAGAGTGATCACCGGTGTGGACCCGGCGGCGCTTTCCACGAGGACGGGTTTAGTTCCGATGGTCACGGAGCCGCCCGCGGCAATCGGAGCCGTGTTGCCGGCGAGGTCGCGAACCTGGGTGTAACCGGCGCCCGGGCTGTAGGTGAGGGGGCCTTGTGTGTTCCACACGGCTTGCGCGGTGTAGCCGCCGGGGCGCGTGAGCGTGCAGGTCCAGGTGCCGTTGGCAGCGCCCGAGCACGGCTGGGCGATGGTCGAGCCCACCACCCAGTTGTACACCTGGTTGTAGGCGGTGCCGGCGGCCGTGGGGTTGAGCGAGGCGTCGGCAATATTGCCCCAGCCGAAGGTAGGGTCAGCCCAGGTGAACCAGGCGGCCATTTGCAGATTCAACGTGGAGCGCAGGCCGGCCTCGATCACGTTGTAGCGTGCGATCCACTGCACTTGCGTGTCCGGGTCGGTGACGGTCAGGTTCCCCCAGCTTCCCTCGGTCTGAAAGATGGGCTTGCCGAGGAGGCCATTCTGGTCGAAGACCGCGCGCATCTGGGTAGCGATGGTGATGATAGAACCGTGGCAAGTTAGAAAAGCCTTGCAGCCGCTGGTGGTATCCTGCTCCGGCATGGGGAACGGGGTCACTCCGCTTTGGGCGGCGATGTAACCGTGGAACGCGCCGCCGTCGGCGTACTTATATCCGCCGGCTTGCAGATACTGGGTCATGGCGTTTACCTGGCTGGTCGGCGACACCGTGCCCACGGGGCCGGCCACCGAAGGCGTCAGCAACTGCGAGTAGCCGTCCGCATGGATGATCGGGTAAGCTGCCTCCGCCAGCGCGAGCATCTGGGCGTTGGTGCCGGTCCACCATTCGGCGATGTTGATCTCGTTCCACAGCTCGTAATACTTGATGTGAGGTTGGGTCTTGCCGTTGTAGTGCTGGACGACGGCGGTGACGAAATCCGTCCAGTCCTGAATGTTGTCCGGCGGGGCCGTGCACAGCACCAGGTTGGCCGAGCCGCCGGTACAAGTCGTCTTGTTGGCCACTGCCCAGCTCGGCGTGCCGTTGGCCAGCGTCATGGCGATGTCGGCGGTGTTGGTGACCGGATCTACCAGCCCGTTCAACTGCACGTTCGCCATATAGTTGTCGAAGACCTTAAAGTTGAAGACGCCCTTGGACTGCTCGATCGCCGCCCAGGCGAATTCCTGGTGAGCCAGAAGGCCGACGGTCACTTGCGGGTAATTGCCGCGCACGCCGGAGACCGCGAAAAACGTGGAAGGAACCGGCGTATTCGACTGCGCCGCGCAGTGGGCAATCACCACGATGCTCATCAGAAAGGCGCGCCACATCAGTGCTGGACCGTGATCAACACGCCGGATTGCGTGGCGGCCCCGTTGTATGTAGCGACGAGGGCGTTGTCGCCGCTGGGCGCGGTAGCGGGCACGACGACGTTGAACTGGAACAGGCCGGGGGACACCAGACCCGCAAACTGCACCGCGGCGTTGATTCCGCCGATGGTTACGGCGGGCAGCGGGCTGAGGGTTCCGGTCTGCATGATGGAGCCGCTCACGACGGCCTGGGAGACCAGTCCGAAGCCGTTGGCGTAGAGCACCACGATTTCGCCGGGCTTGGCGGGCGTGGAGGAGCCGGGGTAGAGACTGGTTGGCCCAACCAGGCTGGAGTCGGCGCCGTGTTGCGCCAGGACGTACGGCCCGGAGGCTATAAAGAACGAGGGCGAGAGCGCCTGTGACGACACGGTGGCCGGCGCGCTGGTCGCGCCGTTGTTGTTCACCACCACCTGCACCGGCCCGAGGATGGCATCGGGCGGGGTGAGAATGTTCACCTGCGTCGGGCTGATGTAGTAGACGTAGGCGCTCTTGCCGTTGACGGTGGCGCTGACGCCATCGAGTTGTTGAGGCATGAGGTTGCCGAAGAAGTCCGGGCCGCCGTGCCAGATGCGTATATCGCCGGCCGGCGCCAGGCCGGCGCCCTTGATCTCTACCCATGTGTTGGGCGCGATGGTGAGGGCTTCGCCTTCGGCGTTGGCCACCTTGCTGATCACCGGCGGCGCGGCGGACGAGAGCGCGGCGATGGCGGTGTAAGCGGAAGCCACTTTGCTTCCCGTGGCCGTCAGCGTGTCGGACGCCGTCAGCAGATAGCTGCTGTCGAAATACACCAGCGCGATGGAATGCGTCTCAGCGTAGGTGGTGATGTTGGTGTGATACGGTTCGCTGTCGTTGCAGCCGCCCCATTCGGTGAAGGCGACGGCGTGGCCGTTCTGCTGCGCGTAGGCGACCAGGGGATCCATCTTCTGCGGCCAGTTGGCGTAGCGCGGCGAGGCCGCGGTGGTGCACGCGCCGGACGGGCCGGCGTAGAGATGGAAGTTCCAAACGATGTTGCCGAAGGCCAGGTCCGCGAGCGCCCCGGAGGCGATGGATTCGAAAACCGTGCCGGTGTCCTCGACGAAAATCAGCGATTGCGGGCTGTAGGTGCGGATCGCGGCGATGAGCGCGTTTTGATCGTCGCTCCAGGTGTACATGTTGATGGAGTGCATGTCTTCCCAGGTGTCGTAGAGCACCGCCGGATCGTTGGCATACTTGGCGGTGAAGGAAGCCCAGAAGGAAAATGCGGCGTCGATGTTGTTGCCGGTGGTATCCTCCGTGGTGCAGGCGGACGGAGTGCTCTGGCAGTCCAGGTCGCCCTGGTTCGAAGCCGGGCAATTCTGCAGGCTGGCGCCGCACGGCGGCTCCGGAAAATTCCCGGCCTTGAGGATGAGCGCGTAGTTGCCGTGTTTCTTAGCGCGCTGGATCAAGCCGTCGATGTAGGTCTGGTAGGGCTGGGCGGCGATGGGCACCTGCACGTTGTTGTTCCACCAGGTGGCATTGACGAAGATGCGCACCACGTTCATGGAGAGCAGATTGTTCTGCGCGGCGTAATCCGCGTCGGTAGCGGCGGCATCGGCGGTGCCGCTCCCCGTGCCGCTGCGGTTCAGGCCGCGCAGCAGAACGGGTTCGCCGGTGTCGTCCAGAATCATGCCTTGCGCCGAAACGTGCAAGGGGTGAAAGGTCTGTGCGTGGAGAGCCGCAGTCAGAAGAAGGCCCAGGAAGGCGCCGGCTGAAAGCCGGCTGCGGCCGGAATTGGCCGCCCCACTGCCAACCGATTCCAGTGCCAGCTTCATTGCATGGTTACCCACATCGGGCTTACCCACACCACCTGGCCGTCGGTCTGGAGGCCGCGCACGTAGTAGTAGCTGGTCTTGCCCTTGGCGAGCGTCTGGTCCTGGTATGTGAACGACACCACCTGGCCGGTGGGCGCGGGCGAGTAGATCACGTTGCCGTCCTTCACCAGCACGACGCTTTGGAATGGCGCGGTGCCCCACAAGCGCACGGTGAAGACCGGCGCGTTGGAGGTGGTGAAGACGTCGCCCATGAAATTCGCGCCGCAGCGGAAATCGGCGAGGATGTCGTCGGTGGAACCGTAGAGGTGGCGGGCCTTCATGGCCGCCAGAATGGCCGGCCGGGTGGGCGCCGTGACCCACACATTGGTGAAGCCGATGTGTGTGGAGATGTGGTCGCTGGATGCTTCAAAGCCAAGCTGGTAGCCCATGCCCAAGGCGTTGGAGACGTAGCCCGCGGATTCGTAGCCCGAGATGGAATCGGCCGAGGTGTTGGCGCGCGGGGCGCCGGGCATTTCGTAGTCCTGGCGGTCGCCCTGATAGATTTCGACGAAGGGTTCCACCTGCGGATCGTTGTTGCGCCAATCGGTTCCCTGGTCGGTGGCGCTGGTGTGGGGCGCCGAAAGGCCGTTGAAGAAGTGCAGATAGCTGTACAGCATGGTTGTGTCGGGCGCGGGCACCGGGGGGGAGCCGGGCAGGGTAGTGGGGAGGCGCGGCAGCACGCGCACGCCGCGCTGGGCGAACATGATGTTGCGGTGTCCCTCGGGATACGCGACGCTGCGCTCGTAGTAATACATGGGGGTGAACTTGGTGCCGAGCGTGTAAGCGTCGGTAAATTTCTGCATCAGCCACCAGGTGTACTCGCGCGCCTCGCCGTCGTCGTGATCGCAGCAGCCCGCCCAGCCGAAGGAGGCCGCATCGACCATATAGCGGTAGGCGTCGATCAGCGGGCCGTCCAGGCGGCCGTCCCAGGAGATTTCGGTATGGCGGTGAAAATCGCCGCGCAGCAGGCGGAGTTGCTGGCCGTTGATGGTGGGGCGGTAACTGCGGCTGAGCGCCGCTGCCGCCGCTTCCGGCGCCGCCTGCGGGTCCGGCGGGTCGGGGGCCACCTGGCCGATCTTGGTCAACACGGGCGTCTGCTGGGTCCGCGCGATGGGCAATTCCAAAGCGTATATGTCGGACTCGACGGCATCGGCCGCCGGCGTCCCGCTGGCGCCGGGCGATAGGCGGTGGTCCATCGACTGGGCGATCAGCAGGTCGCCCGGGCTTAAAGCCAGGATGGCGGGACGGTTGTCGCTGACGGCGTCGGAATCGCCCAGCACACCGGGGCCGTGCCACGTGCTGCCGTCGAAATACACCATCGCGCCAACCCAGATCGAACCTGTACCCGCGCCGCCCGTCGAGTGGTTCGTGCTGAGCCCGTCGCCGGCCGGTTCGCGGAAGGACACGTAGACCGTGCCGCTGGAATCGACGGCCAGCCGGGGGAAGTTGTTCTTGGGAGCCGCGGCCGGGCCAACACCGTTGTTGGGCTGGCGGTCCTGCGCCAACGTGGGGTTCGGTGTGTTTGAGAACGGGCCCTTGCCGGTGGGCAGGAACAACTGCGTGTTGGGCGCGCCGGGCAGCACCGTGGAGATGTCGTTGGTGGTGGCGTAGAGATCGGTCCCCACCAGGCAGCGCACTTCAATCGAGTGGTTGGTGTAGAGCGGAGTGCCGGTGGTGTCATACGCGCCGAAATCCTTGCCCCAGCGCGCGCTGGAGGTTTCATAGGCGATCCACAAGCGGTTCTGCGCATCGTAGGCGATGGAACTGCGCGCTTCGAAGTTTACCGTGGCTGCGACCGGGATGGGCGTTTGCATGGCGACCTGGTTGGTAAACTGCACGCGCCGCAGGTAGACGTCATAATCGCCCTTGTCGTAGGTGTCCCAGGAAATGGCCACTTCGCCGTTCGCCGCGGTGGCGATGGCCGGGTCCCAATCGCTCGCGGGCGAAGTGGAAACGATGGTCTCGGGCCAGAAAGTGTTGCCGTTTTGAACCGAGGTCAGGACCTCCAGATTGTTGTTGCGGTATCCCTGCCAGGCCAGCCAGACGCGGCCGCTGGAATCGGTGGCGGCGACCGGAAACAGATCCGTGCCGGGGTCGCTCGTGATCTGAATTTCCGCCGACAGGGTGCCATCGGCGAGCGCATTGCGGGCATAGATATCGAAATTGCCGTTGCGTTGCGCGGAGTAGAAGATCCAGGCGCGCCCCTGGCCATCCACCGCCACCGCCGTGCGCATCAGGTCCTCGGTGGGATTGGTAACGGCAAACGGGCCGGTCCAGATGCGCTGCGATTTGGAATAGTGCATCAGCAGCACCTGGTCCAAGCCGGTCGGCCGCGCCAGGAACTGGAAATTCGTGATGGGGGTAGTGACGGTCTGAGGCATCGCCAGCGACCGGTCGCCATGAACGAAGCGCGTGTAGGCCAGGTACACATCGTCGCCGGACTGCGCCATTGACGGGAAATCCTCTTCCTCCTCATCACTGGTCAACTGCAACGGCGCGGCGGTCTGGGCCACCAGCACGCTGCCGCTCAGGAACGACTTGCTGGCGCCGAAAGGAACGTCGCTGGAGGAAAAACTGAAGTTGCCCTGGGCGGTCTTGACGGCGAAGGTAACCGGCGAGGACGACGCGGCGACGGTGACGATCAGCCCGTTTTCCTGCATCAAAGCGACGCCGCTCACATTCGGCGGCGCGGGGGCCAGGCGGGTCCCCATCTTCCAGGTGTTGCTGGCCGAAATGGAGTCGGTCGCATCGAACCGCCAGCCCTGCAGGCTCTGGATGGTGGCGCCGGTTGCGGTGATGGAGCCGTCCCAGGTGGTGGGGGTCTGGTCGCCGATGCCGAGAATCACGAGAAACGACGCCGACGCCGGCGACGATATGGTGGTTGACGCCAGCGGGGAAACGCGGGAATCTAAGACACCCTTCCCGGCGACAGCGGCAGCCACGGCAAGCGCCAGCAGAAAAACTACCCAGTATCGCCCTAGCGTCATACGTTCCCTCCCAATAGGCGAAGTTGCGAAGACTCCGGGATAGCTATCGTTTAGCCGGAATCTCCATTTTGGACCCCAGTTTCTGGTCAGTATACACCCAGTCACAATCTTTCGACCTGTTAGAACTGCTAGTCTCCGTTCGGGTACTGTCTTCGGCCCCACAGTGCGCAGTTGCCGCCTTCTGGACGTGGTCGGCCACCTCCGGAAACAGTTGTGCCGGGAAAGGTGTTATCGGAGACTTGCCCCCAATGACGTTAGGTCCTGGTAAGTCGGTTCGTTCAGCGAACTCCTTGGTCTGCGCTTCAAACTGACTCACCTCAATTGGCGCAGCTTTTTCAGTGTGTCATGGCGTATACCACGTAGTTGATGCCGTAGCGGTAGGCCAGGGCCGTCATCTTCTCGGGGTAGTAGGGGACGTCGGCGAATTCCCAGGCGTCGCCTACGTCGGTGTTGTAGTTGGCCGCTACCACCATGTGGCCCTGGCCGTCTTCCATGGCGCGCCAGGCCGGCTGGGTGCCCGCGGGTTGGACCACGGTGACGCTGCCGTCGTAGCCGCGGCGCAGATGGCGCGAGCCGGGAATGAAGGTCAGGTCTTTTTCTTCGATGTCATAGAGCACGTGCATCACCGGGTCGGTAAGCGCGATGTCGGCGATGGGCTGGCCGGGCAGAACGCGGCTCATGGTGCTGCTGAAAACTTCCCACTGCGTGCGGTCGGGGCCCCAGAAGTCGTCGGTCACCAGGTAGCCGCCGCGCAGCAGGAATTCGCGGAGACGGGCGATTTCGAGGTCGCTGAGGTCCCACCAGCCGGTTTGGGTAGCGTAGATCCAGGGATAATCGAACAGGTGTGCGTCGGTAAGGCGGAAGTGGCGGGGGTCGCCGGTGTCGATGCGCGTGAGGCGCTGGACGCCGGCGGTGAAGTGGTTGTCGGCGGCGGGCCAATCCACCACCCACCATCCCTCGCCCATGCCGGCGCGCGAAGCGTAGCCGAAGCGGCGGTGAAACTGAGGCAGATCGGTGTACTCCAGGCGGATGAAATGGAATTCGGCCTCGCGGCGATCGGCCACGCGTTCATAGGGATCGTCGGGTTGTTGCATGCGCTGCAAGCCGCCGCGTTGCGCCAGGGCCACGGCGGCGACGAACAACAGCGCCAGGAAGAGCCAGCCGCGCTTCATGGGCAATGTCATTGGCAGAATCCGTGGGGCAGACCCCCTGGTCTGCGCGGGTTCCCCTGGACCCGCTCTCGTCTCGAAGAATCAATTTCCCGGCTGCGACAAGCCGGCCGGGGGGCCAGCCGCGGGCGAGGGCGCCCGCCCCACGGAAAACCAAGTGACATGCGGCGCTTCATGGGAGCGCCCGCTTGAGGAATTCGGGCCGTGTAGGTCTGCACGCTCTTCGAGACCGGCAGCATGGACCAGACCAGACCCATGGCCGATACCTCTTTATAGGAACCGGCCACGGGAGCCTGTTGGGATGCGTCGACCGCTCCGCCGGCGCCGGCCACGAACTCGGCCTGGGCCGCCCAGCGCGCGCCCGCTCCATCGGTGAGCGAGGCGCGGATCACGACGTGTTCGTTGGGCTCGAGGCCGCTCGCGCGGATCGCGGCCGGTTCATCGGCCATCACGCGCGCCGGCGACACCTCCAGAGTTTGCGCCGCCAGACCGCGTGCAAGCGCGAACAAACCGGATGCCGCCAGCAGGTTGAGTCTCATGTGCAGGCCACCACAGCCTTACACAGATATTACACAAAGCGGCCGGCCATGGCGGGTATAATACTTTCAGCACTCAAACTCGGCTAATATGCAAACGCATCCAAAAGGAGTGAAAGCCCGAGTACTGCTCACCTCCGTCTTTGGGCCTTATGCCCAGGACGATGAATTCGGGAGCCGTAAAATCAACCCGATGGAGCTGTACCACAACCAGGTGACGCGCGAACAAGGACCGTTTTCGCTGCGCATGTTCCACCGTTCGTGGGGCATTCTGATGATCCAGCAGAATATCTCCGCGCCTACTACGGTGTTGGATTTCCCCACACGCCCAGCCTTCGAAGCCGAACTGGCGGCCAACGAGTACGATATCGTGGGCATTTCCTCGATCATCGTCAACGTCGGCAAGGTGCGGGAGATGTGCAAGACAATCCGTCGCCTGGCGCCGAAGGCAACCATCGTGATCGGCGGACACGTAGCGGCCATTCCGGGCATCGAGACCATGGTGGATGCGGATCAGATCGTGCGCGGCGACGGCATCTCCTGGATGCGGCGCTTCCTGAGGGAAGACGCGACGGCGCCGGTGAAGCATCCGCAGATCGTTTCCGGGTTCGGCGGACGGACCATGGGAATGCCGCTGCCGCAGAACAAGGGAAACACGGCCGCCACCATTATTCCATCGGTGGGATGCCCCATGGGCTGCAACTTCTGCACCACATCGGCCTTTTTCGGCGGCAAGGGAAAGTATCTGAATTTCTACGACACCGGGGCGGAACTTTTCGCCGTGATGGCGGAGATGGAAGCCAAACTGCACGTCAAATCGTTCTTTATGATGGATGAGAACTTCCTGCTGCACAAGCGGCGGGCCATGGAACTGCTCACCCACATGAAGGCCGGCCACAAGGCCTGGTCGCTCTACGTCTTCTCTTCGGCCAATGCCATCAGCCAGTATTCCATGCGGGAATTGGTGGAACTGGGCGTCTCATGGATCTGGATGGGCCTGGAATCGCCGCACTCCTCCTACACCAAACTGAAGGGCGCCGACACCCTGTCGCTCACCCGCGAGCTGCGCCGCCACGGCATCAAGCTGCTGGGCTCGACCATCATAGGCCTGGAACACCATACCCCGGAAAACATCCACCAGGAGATTGAGCACGCGATAGCGCACGACACGGATTTCCACCAGTTCATGCTCTATACGCCCGTGCCCGGCACGCCGCTGTTTGCGGAGATGACCGAACAGGGCCGCATGCTGGACGGCGTCAACCTGGCCGACATCCACGGACAGCACCAGTTCAACTTCCGGCACGCCGCCATCTCTCGCGAAGACTCCAAGAAATTTCTGGACGAAGCCTTCCGCCGCGATTTCGAACGCAACGGCCCCAGCATCTATCGCATCTGCCGCACCACCCTGGACGGCTGGCTACGCTATAAGAACGACCCGGATGCGCGGGTGCGCGCGCGCTTCGCCTGGGAAGCGCGATCGCTCAAGGATGGTTATGCGGCCGCGCTGTGGGCCATGGAGAAGCACCTGCGCCCGGCCAATCCCGCCGTCAGCGAAAAGATTCGCGCCCTGCGCCGGGAAGTGGGCCGGGAGTTTGGACTGATGAGCCGCGTGGCCACTCTCGTGGTGGGTCCGCTGCTGTTATGGTCGTCGCGCCGCGAAGCCCGGCGCCTGGCGCAAGGCCAGACCTACGAGCCGCAGACCATTGTGGAACGCCGCAACTGGGCGCCACCCGAGCTGCTGCCTTCGGAAGAAGGCGTCGGCAGCCTTACTGTCCTGCCAGAAACTTCTGGTAGTTGATGCCGTTCCGGATTTCGACGGTTCGGGTGCTCTGCTTGCCGTCTTTCCATTCCACCGTGATGCTGTAAGTCCCCGGCGCCAGGTTGATCTGGGCGGGCGTGGACTGCGTGTAGCGCTTGCCGTTCACCAGCACGGCGGCCCCTTCCGGTTGGCTGGTGAGCATCAAGGTTCCCTGCACGGCGCGCAGCACCACCGCGGGCAGCTCCACGGGGCTTGAGCTCACTTCCACATCGCGGTTCTCGACATCATATCCTTGCTTGGCGATTCCGATGGTGTGGTGGCCGGGCGCGGCTTCGATTGAGCAGGGCGTGGTGCAGGCCGTATCGGCCGCGCGATCGAGCGTGGCGATGGCGCCTCCCGGGCTGCTGATCACCATGATCGGTTGCGGCGGCGCCGGGTGAACCGGTAGAACGCGGCGCACGGGCGGCGCAGCATGAGTGTCCTTCTTCGGCGCCGGCGGAGTGATGGGTTCGGCCTTGGGAGGCGTGACTTCGGCAGCCGACAAGGGACTGGGTTTCACGTCGGTGGTGGTCGTTGTGGTAGTGGAAGCCGAAGCCGCCGGCGGCGCCGTCGCCTCTGTTTGCGGCGGTTGTGGCTGCTGCTGCGGCGGTGGCTGAGACTCGGCCTGCTTGGGCGCGGCCGTGTGGCTGAGAAGCCACGGCTTGGTTTCCCATCCGACAATCGCCAGCAAGCCGGCGGCCACCAGGGTGGCCATCAGAAACGGCAGAAAGCCGGATTTCCTGCGCGTCTCACTGGTGGTGCTGGTGGATTCCCGGCGCGCCGCGCGCCGCGGCGGCGGCAGCGTGACCGCGCTCATTCCTTGCCCCGGCCCCACGGTGGTTGCGTTGAGACTGCCTCCGCGCGGCAGGGCATGCCAGTCCTTGCTCGAAGCGCAGGCAGCCTCCAGCGCTTCCGCGAATTCCACGCACGCGCGGTAGCGCGCATCCGGCTTTTTGGCCAGCCCCTTGCGAAGAACAGTCTCAATGGGCCCGGTGAGGCTGGCGTTGATGCGGCGAAGCAATGGCGGCTCTTCCGCCACGATCTTATAGACCACCGTCGTCAGGTGCTCGCCGGTATAAGGCTTTTCGCCGGTGAGGACTTCGTACGCAATCACCGCCAGCGAGAACTGATCCGAGCGGCCGTCCACGGTTTGCCCCTGCACCTGCTCCGGCGACATGTAATGCGGCGTGCCGACGATCGAACCGGTCATGGTGAACTGTTCGGAGGCGGCGATCTTGGCGATGCCGAAATCCGTGATTTTGGCGGTGCCGTCCGCGGCGATCATGATGTTGGCCGGCTTGATGTCGCGGTGCACGATGCCCTTGCCGTGCGCGTAATCGAGGGCCGCGGCGGTCTGCCCGAAGATGCTGAACATGCGCTCCGGCGCGAGCGCCTCGGGCTGGGAGAGAAGCTGGTCGAGCGTCGGACCATCGACATATTCCATGGCGATATAGGCCAGATCGTCCTGCTGCTCGACGTCGTAGATGGTGACGATGCCGGGATGCGAAAGAATGCCGGCCGAGCGCGCTTCGCGGAAGAGGCGCTCGCGCATGCGTTCCTGATCTTCGGCCTTGGGGACGACGCCCAGATTGATGGTCTTGATGGCGACCGGACGGCCGATATTAGGGTCGATGGCGTGGTAGACCACGCCCATGGCCCCGCGTCCGAGCTCCCGTACGATCTTGTACCGTCCGATGCGGTCCATTCAGTTTAGGAATAGCACACGGGGAAATAGGACGCTGAAAAACGTCGAAGCTCCGCGGAAACCTGATTAGCTTTTTGTACGTCCCATGAGCATGTCCAAAGGCTCCATCCTCCGCGCATTTAGTTGCGCCCTTTTCTTGTTTGTTTTGTGCGCTTCCCCTGGGTTCGGGCAGCCGGCGCGGCAGCGCCGGATGAAGCTCGCCGCGCCGCAATTCGTTGCCAACCGCTATATCGTTTTTCTACAGGACCCGCCGGTCTCCGCGCGCTACACCGGGCGCGAAGCCATGGCGACTACGGAAGCTCTCGCCTACCAGCGCCAGATCGTGGCGCGCCAGCAGTCTCTGATGACGGAATTAGCCAACCGGAACATCCGCGTGACGGGCTCCGTGAATACAGTGTTGAACGCGGTTTTTGTAGCCACCACCCCGGACCGGCTGGCGGAGATCCAGGCGCTCTCCGGTGTGATCGGCGTGATGCCGGAACGCGCCATGAAGAAGAGCTTGAACAAGGCGACGGCACTGGCCAACGCGCCGGCCGCGTGGAACCTGGTGGGCGGACAATCGAATGCCGGCAAGGGGATCAAGATCGCGATTCTGGACACCGGAATCGACCAGACGCATCCGGCTTTTCAGGATTCCACTCTGACCGTGCCGGCGGGCTTCCCGAAGTGCAATACGCCCCCCGCGTTCACGAAGATCACCGATCCTCTGTGGGACTGCAAGAACTTCACCAACAACAAGGTGATTGTGGCGCGCAGCTACGTGCCGCAGATCGCCGCGCAGAGTGTGACGGGCCAGGCGCCCAGTGCCGCGACATCCTCGCCCGACGAATACGACGCGCGCGATCGCGATGGTCACGGCACGGCAGTGGCGTCGGCGGCGGCGGCCGAACAGAATAGCGGCGGGTCGATTGCCTTCAGTGGGATGGCTCCCAAGGCGTATCTAGGGAGCTACAAGATTTGGGGCACCACCGGCGTCAACGACTTTCCGCCGGAAAGCGTCTGGATCCAGGCGATTGAAGATGCGTTGAACGACGGCATGGATATCGCCAATATGTCCTCCGGCGGACCGGCATTCACCGGTGCGCTGGATACCACGGCATGCGGTAATCCTTCCGGCGTGCCTTGCGATCCGCTGGCATCCGCATTTGAGGCGGCCGCGAAAGCCGGCATGGTGATTACAGTAGCCGCCGGGAACGCCGGTGAGGACGCTTATAACGCCGGAGAGAATTACCCCAACTTCAATTCGATCTCCTCGCCGGCGACTGCGCCTTCGGTGATTGCGGTGGGCGCCACCATGAATTCGCACGCGTTGGGCAGCAGCGTCACGGTGAACGCCTCGAACGCGCCGGCCAGCCTGCAAGCCATCCCCGCCAACCGGAGCGATGGATTCTTCGGCACTATCCCGGACCTCGGCAACAACGCGCTCTCCTTCGGTTGTTGCTCATCGCCGGGATTCACGGGCCAGGTAGCGGATGTCACCACCCTCGGCGATAGCGACGGCCTCTTATGCTCCGGGCTGCCCAACGGTACGCTCAACGGCAAGATCGCCCTGATCCAGCGCGGCACATGCTATTACGATACGAAGGTCACCAATGCCGCCAACGCAGGCGCGGCCGGCGTCATCCTGTACATGGCCGATACCTCGACCCTGGCGATTCCGGAGGGACTGCAAGATTACTGGTTTGGACCGGTGGTGATGATCTCTCTGAGCTCCGGCCAGGCGTTGAAGTCGTTCATCGCCGCCAACCCGACGGCGCTCGTGACCATCGACACGGCCGGACAGGAGCAGTCCGTGAGCACCTATAACCAGCTCCTCAGCTTTTCGTCCTTCGGCCCCACGCCGGATGGATTGATCAAGCCGGACATGGTAGCCACGGGCGGGTACGATGGGTATCTCGGCTCGGCCGACCCAACCGATCCGTACCTTCCAGCGCCCAACGGCTTGTACCTGGCTGGGGAGAATTACGATCCAAATGGCGAATTGTATTCGCCATCCCGCTACGTGGGCGCGGACGGAACCAGCTTTGCCGCGCCGCTCGTGGCCGGCGCCGCGGCGCTCGTGAAACAGGCCCACCCCACCTGGACCGCCGCACAGATTAAATCGGCGCTGGTGAGCAACTCGGCGCAGGATGTGGCGACGGATGATTTCGGCTATACGGTGGATGTGGAGTGGTTGGGCGCGGGCAGGCTGGATGCGAACGCCGCCGTGAGCGCCACCGTGACGGCCGTGCCGTCCACGCTTTCTTTCGGCTTTTTGAAATCGGGCGTAGCGCTCCCCAGCCCCATTTCCGTCACGGTGACCAACCTGGGTACGAGTTCGGTGACGCTGGCGGTCGCGGTGGCGACCGGTTTGTCCGCCGCCGGCACGACCGTGTCGGTGAACCAATCGAGCATTTCGCTGGCTGCCGGCGCAAGCACAACCTTGGTCGTGACGTTATCCGGCGCCGTCCCGCCAGCCGGGGAATACAATGGCGCCATCACCCTCAAAAGTGCAACCCCGGCGGTGAACATGCGGATCCCGTACATGTTCATCGTGGGCAACGGCGCGGTGCTGAACGCGGTTGCGGTGGCCGGCAACCTCTACGGCACCGTGGGGACCGACCTGGGCCCGATCGCCATCCAGGCAACCGACCTATACGGTGCTCCGGTAGCGGGCGTCTCGGTCGCTTTTGCCGTTACACCGCGCGGTTCTCTTACCTTGAAGAGCGTTACGGGCGTTCCCGGCACTACGTCGAATAGCGCGGTACCCTTCACGCCGCTCGCCTGCTCACCCGCTTCCGGGGCAAGTGTGACTTGCCCGACGAACAGCTACGGCATCGCCTGGGTGGAAGTCATCGGCGGATCGGCGGCCACCAGCACCGCGACGTTCACCGCGTCGGTCGGCCCGTACACGGGCGCCAGCGCCCTCTCGTTCGGCGTGACCCTGTTACCGGTACCGTCGATTACCACCGGCGGCGTGGTCAACACCGGCAGCTACCAGACCACGGTGGCGCCGGGATCGTATGCCGATATTTTCGGGTCGAACCTCATGGACCCCTTCTACCTGATCAACGCAACTGGCGACCTGACCACTTATGCGCGCCTGCCGATGTCACTCGACGGCGTCACGGTGAGCTTCGACGCGCCCGCTACCGGCAGCCTGCCGGCTATCAGCGTGCCGGGGTACGTATATTTCGTCAGCCCGAGCCAGGTGAACCTCTACGTTCCGTGGGAGCTGGAGAATTACCCGTCGGCGCAGGTCAAAGCGACGTTTAGTGAATACATCTCCAGCAACCTGGCGACTGTGACGCTGAACAACTACACGCCGGCGTTCCTGATGAACAGCGGCACAGTGGCCGACGCCGTGGATAACACCACCGGCGCACTCATCACCACCAGCAACCCGGCCACGGCGGGAGAATACCTCCAGCTCTACTGTAACGGGCTCGGCCCGGTAACTAACCAGCCGGCCAGCGGCGACCCGGCGTCCGCGACGGTGCTCTCTCAGACCACCACTCCCGTGACGGTCTCGATCGGCGGAAAGGCGGTCACGCCCTTGTTTGCGGGCCTGGCGCCGGGCTTTGTCGGAGAATACGAGGTGGTCATTCAGGTGCCTTCGGGGCTCACTTCGGGGAACCAGCCCATCACCGTTTCGGTGGGCGGGGTAACCTCCCCGGCATCGGTGAGCGGCTCGACGGTGTATCTGCCGATCAAGTAGCTCGTATTCCGAGGGCATGCTAAAGCATGCCCCACCACCCGGCGAATCAGCCCGTTTGGTGGGGCATGCTTTAGCCTCCCCGCTTTTCCCCCAGCTTCCCAATCGCCAGCAAAATGCCGTGCAGCAGCGCTTGCGGCCGCGGCGGGCAGCCGGGCACATACACGTCCACGGGAACCACCTGGTCCACGCCTCCCAAACAGGCATAGTTCTGCCCGAAGATTCCGCCGCTGGTTCCGCAAGCGCCCACCGCCACCACCACCTTGGGATCCGGCGTGGCCGCATACGTCTTGTGCAGCGCCAGTTCCATGTTACGGGTCACCGGGCCCGTCACCAGCAGCATGTCGGCGTGCCGCGGCGAAGCCACGAAGTGAATCCCCAGCCGTTCGATGTCGTGAACCGGGTTGTTGAGCGCGATGATTTCCAATTCGCACCCGTTGCACGACCCGGCATCCACCTCGCGGATGGCGAGTGAGCGGCCCAGCACGCTTCGAATCGCCCTCTGCACCTCTTCGCCCGCGGAATCGACGCCACCCTCCGGAGCACCCGTACTCTTTACATACTGCTGGGTCCCATCCGGACCGAGCGCGTATTCCGCCGTCAAGACCAGGCTGCGCCGGTCGCGCGCCGCCAGTTCGAAGTCGCGCGTGATGCGCACCGCTCCGTCTCGAGAGCACTCGGCGCACAGGCCGCAGAAGATGCAGCGGCCGTAGTCGACGGTGACCTGTCGCGAATTCTCACGGTCGTGGATCGCAATGGCGCCCGTGGGACAGACCTCGGCGGCGGGGCGGGCATCGCGCCACTTTGCGAAGTCGAACTCCGGCCGGCCGCGGAATTGCTCGCTGACCGGGGCCGCGCCATCCGGGTAGGGCGCCGTGACGATGCCCGTGGTGAACGTTTTTTGGAGAATCTTGAACATGGCTCAGCGGTCCGTGCCCGAATACGAGAGATTGAAGCTCTTGTTGATCGCCGGAAAATCCGCGATGATATTGCCCTGCACCGCTTCCACCAGGGCCGGCCAGTTGTTCACCGAAGGGTCCTTGATCTTGCAGCGCTCCAGTCGGTTGCCCGGCGCCGTGCGCACCCAATGCAGGATCTCGCCGCGCCATCCCTCCACGGCGCTGAGCGCGCAGCGGTCCGGCGGGATCGGCTGCGGCGGGGCGCAGCGCGCGCCGTGCGGCAGATCGCCGGCCGCGGCGCGGATCAGCCCGAACGATTCCCCCACTTCCTCGATGCGCACCTGCATGCGATGCCACACGTCGCCCGCCTCGTACACCGGCACGCGCAACGGGTAGCGGGCGTAGGCGGCGTAGGGATGATCGCGGCGCACGTCCAGATCCACTCCCGAAGCTCGTCCTCCCACGCCCACGATTCCCAGCATCCGGGCTTTCTCCGGAGTGAGAATCCCGGTGCGCTCCAGGCGGTCCTGCGTGGAATCGGACGACTTCACCAGCGCGACCAGGTCGCGAAACTCGCTTTCCATCCCGCCCATGGCGTCGCGCAATAGATCCGTTTGCGATCTCGACCAATCCCGGCGCACTCCCCCCACCGAGGCCATGCCCCGCAGCAACCGGTTCCCCGTCAGCGCCTCGTTGAGATTCAGGACCAGTTCCCGCACGCGGCCGGCGTGGGCGTTGGCTACCACGAAGCCCACGTCGTTCGAGATGGCGCCGATGTCCGCGATGTGATTGTAAACCCGCTCCAGCTCCAGCAGAATCGTGCGCATGACGTGCGCACGGGGCGGGACCTCGATTTCGGCGGCCCGCTCGATCGCCTGGCAGAACGCCGTCCCGTGCGAAAAAGCGGAGTCTCCGGAAATGCTTTCCGCCAGAAAAACCGCGCGCGCAATGGGGATGTGTTCGAAGAGTTTTTCGGTGCCCTTGTGCGTATAGAACATACGCAACTGCAGGTATAGGATCGGCTCGCCCGCCACCGCGAAGTTGAAGTGTCCGGGTTCGATGATGCCCGCGTGCACCGGTCCCACGGGAATCTGGAATACGCCCTCCCCCAGGGTCGGCCGGTACACGTGCTGTTCGCCTTCAAACGGAGGCAGGGCCTGATTGAGCGCGAAATCCTTGCGCAGCGGATGCACGTCGGGCCAGTTGTCGTGCAATGCGACCCGCCGCGGGTTGGGATGCCCCGCGGCTTCCAGTCCGAACCAGTCCTGAATCTCGCGCTCCTGCCAGTTCACCGCCGGTAGTTCGGCCGCCAGCGACGGAAACCGCGGATCGCCGGCCGGCACGGGAGCTTCCAGAATCAGGTAGCACGGGTCGCCGGCCCGCTCGAATACGTAGTGGTTGTAGAACACCCCTTCCGCCGCCGTGCGATCCTCGGCGAATACCGCCGCCACACGCGCGGCCCAGTGCTCCCGCAAATGCCCGGCAATCGCCCGCACATCCGGCGAATTCAATGCGATCGCGAACTGGTGCGCCGTCTCGGCCCGAATCGCGCCGATAGTTTCGCCGAAGTGATTTCGCAAGTCTTCAAGCAGAGAAACCATGCCGTCCTCAAACTCCGGTGATCACCTTCGCCGCCCCGCGAATCAGGTGGAGGAGCGGGCTGGGAAGCCAAAAAGCGATGGTTACCAACAGCGCCGCCGATGCCAGCAGCGAAGCATCGCGCCACGGCCTCGGCTCGGCCGGGGCCTCTTTCGACGAGCCGAGAACCAGGCTGCCCACGTGCAACAACGCTCCGGCAAAAACGCCGGTCCCGAACAGAATGAACAAAACCCCCGCAAGCGAATGGCCGCCGTCGAACGCCGCGCGCACGATGACGAACTCGCTTTGAAACAGGCTGAACGGCGGCATGCCGATAATCGCCAGCATGGCCATCAGAAAAACCACTCCCGTGAGAGGCATCACCCGCATCACACCGCCCTTGATGTTGCGGAACAGATCGGTCTTGAAATATTGATACACGTTGCCGGCGCACAGGAACAGCAGCGATTTCGCCACCGTGTGAAAGGTCATGTGCAGCATCAGACCCAGCGGCCCCATCAGACCGCCGATGCCCAGCGCGGTGGTCATGATGCCCGCGTGGTCGATGGTGTGATATGCCAGCAGACGGCGAAAATTCCCCTGCACCAGAATGAATGGCACGGAAATGCCCATCGACGCGATGCCGAACAGCAGCAGCAACTGTCCCGGAAACTGCGCGCCCAGGCAGCGGCTCGTCAGGATATAGAACCGCACCAGGCCGTAGAGCGCGCAGTTCAACGTCGCCGAGGAGAGAATCGCGGCCGAGGGCACCGGCGCCTCGCTGTACGCGTCCGGCTTCCAGGTGTGCATCGGCGCCAGGCCGGCCTTGGTGCCGTAACCGAGCAGCACCAGGATGAACGCCAGCCTCATGGTGGTCTTATCCAGAGACGCGGCCCGCCCGGCCAGCACCGACCAGTTCAACCCCGAGAGCGCGTCCGATCCCGCCAGATGGTGCGCCGAGTAATACGCGATGATCGTGCCGAACAACGCCATGGAGAGGCCCACGCCGCCGATGATGGCGTACTTCCACGCGGCTTCGAGCGACGTAATCTTCCCATAGAAGGTCACCAGGAACACCGACGCCAGCGTAGTGGCTTCGATGGCGGCCCACATCACGCCGAGGTTGTTCGCCAGGCACACCAGCAGCATCGAGAAGACGAACAACGGCGTCAGCGTGTAGTATTTGCGGAGCTTCGCAATGGCGGCGTCGTCGCCCAGCGCGCCGCGGCGCTCGTCGTCCCGCAAATAGCCCACGGCGTAGACCGAGCACAACACCGCGACGAAAGCCGTCAGCAGAATCACCAGCGCGCTCAGCGCATCGGCGTACAGAAAGCCATCCCAGAGAGATACCGGCCCGGAACCGAGCACCGCCGCGCCCAGCGCCAGCGCCAGCAGAAACGTGAGCGCGAAGCCGGCCAGGTTGACCGCTTCCATCGCCGGCCGCCGGCGGCTGAGAGCCGCCAGCACCGCCGTGGCCACCGGGACTAGTAAAAGGGCAATCAGAATCATGTGCGTTTTGCTAACCTCGCAGCCTCCGCAACCGGCTCACGTCCATCGATTCGAAACTCTCGCGAATGCGGTACACCAGGATGCCCAGCACCATCACCGCCACCAGCACGTCGAAGAGAACTCCGATCTCCACGATGAGCGGCATGCCATAGGTCAGGGAGATGGCGGCCAGGAACAATCCGTTTTCCAGCGACAGCAGCGCCAGCACCTGCGTCAGCGCTTTGCGCCGGTTGATGATCGTAAAGAATCCAATGAGGAAGAGAGCAATCGCCACCGCCAGAATGTTGTGGCCCGGGGTGGCCGGATTAAAGCCCTCTTCGGGCCGGTGAAACGACTCGGCCACGACGTATGCGATCAGCGTCAGGCCGCCGCAGATCAGAATCGAGAGCGGCGCGTTGACGATGGGGCGAATCTCCCGCCGGATCTGGATCCTCTCCACCAGCCTTTCCAGCCAAATGGGCACCAGGACCGCCTTGACGATCAGAGTGAGCCCCGCCGCAATGAAGATGTGCGGAGCGTGGTTGAAGGCGGCGATCACGGCCGCGATGGCCGCCAGCAGGAACGATTGCACGGCGAAGATGCGGATATTGGTCACGATCCAGCGCTGGCCCGCCATGGCGATCTGCAGCACCAGCACCAGCGCCGCCATCAACGTCACCAGCTTGTCGCCGAATTGTGGATCTAGCGGCATATGCGTTTCAGAACAGGAAGGTAGACACCAGGGCGAGCGTTCCCAGGGTGAACGCCACGGACAGCATTTCGGGCACACGGAACAGCCGCAGCTTGGCGTTGGTGGTCTCCACCAGAACAATCGAGCAACTGAGCAGGCCCAGCTTGAGCAGCAGCCACCCCAGCCCGCCGAGCGCCCCCGCGACGGATGGGCCGCTGGCCAGGCCGAAGGGCCAGAACACGTTGACCAGCAGCGTCATGAGCACCAGTTGCTTCATGGAAGCGGCCCACTCGATGAGCGCCAGGTGCGGCCCGGAGTATTCCAGAATCATGGCCTCGTGCACCATGGTGAGTTCCAGGTGCGTCGCGGGATTATCCACCGGAATCCTTCCGGTTTCGGCGATCAGGACCACGTACAGCGCGGCGCAAGCGAGCATCTGCGCCGGCGCAAAAAACCGCCAGTTCTGCCCCACCGCGCTGCGCGCCACTTCCGAGAGGTTGGTGGAATTCGCCGCGATGGCGACCGTAAACACCGCCAGCATCATGGCGGGCTCCGCCAGGGCCGAGATGGTCATTTCACGGCTGCTCCCCAGGCCGCCGAACGAACTGCCCGTATCCATACCGGCCAGCGCCAGGAAGAACCGGCCCAGGCCCAGCAGGTACACGATTGCCAGCACGCCACCGAACAGGCCCAGGGGAGCCTCGGTCGAGGTCATCGGCAGCATCAGCCCGGCCATCGCGGTGGTCACGAACACCACGTAGGGCGCGGCCGTGAAAATCCACGAAGCCGTGTCCGGAATCACCATTCCCTTGCGGAACAACTTATATAGGTCCCGGTAGAACTGCAGAACTCCGGGGCCGCGCCGCGTCTGCATGCGCGCCTTCAGCGTTTTGATCAGGCCGCTGATCAGCGGCGAAATCGCGAGCAGCAGCAGCAGTTGCATCATCCCCGCACCCCAAACAGCAGCAGAAGGATGAGTGTGACG
The DNA here is from genome assembly GCA_050014595.1 of Bryobacteraceae bacterium. Taxonomy (GTDB): domain Bacteria; phylum Acidobacteriota; class Terriglobia; order Bryobacterales; family Bryobacteraceae; genus PALSA-129. The sequence goes on along the minus strand of JBEKDA010000024.1, from coordinate 54,074 downwards.
AAGATATATGCCAGGTAGGCGTGAATACTGCCCGCCTGTATCCCACGCATGCGCCGGGCAAGCTCCAGGATGGAGCGCTGCAGCGGATCGTAGAAGTGTTTTTCGAAAGCCGGCTCGATGTCGCTTTCGAAGCGGATGGCCGTCGGGTAGTAGGGCGAGACTTCATACTCCGCCTGGATCTCGCGGCGCGGCCGGTAGAGCGCGGAGAAAATCATGCGCAGCGGCTTGGAGAACGCTGTGGCGGTGTACTGATTGTCGGCCGTGAGTCCGGGCAAACCGCAGTCCCAGGTGGGCCCGCTGACACGCCGCGCGCCGCGCGACCGCAGCATCACCAGGATCGCCACGACCCCGCCCAGCGCCAGCCCCAGGACCGCGATTCCGGCGGTCGAAACCGTTCCGCCCCGCCCCGTGCCGGCGGCCATCGCCAGTCCGTTGGCGGCGACCAGCGAAGAACTCACGCGCAAACCCAGGGCCTGGCTGGTGATCGGATCGAACAGCCGGACGAACCACGTCGCGCCCAGGCCCAGCGCCACGCATCCCGCCGCCAGTATCCCCATCCCGATGCGCATGGAGACGGGCGCTTCTTTGGCCGCGGCTGCGGCTTCGCTCCGCGGCAACGCCAAAAACGGAATTCCGAAAGCTTTCACGAAGCACGCCGCCGCCAGCGCCGCCGTCAGCGCCAGCAGCGCGCCGGCAATCGGGAACATCATCCGCGTCAGGCTTTCGGTCGAGCCGAAACCCGCCAGCAGCGCCTGGTAGGTGAGCCATTCGCTGACGAAGCCGTTCAACGGCGGCAAGCCGGAAATCGCCACCGAGCCGACCAGAAAGAACAAGGCCGTCGCCGGCATGCGCCGGATCAAGCCGCCCATGTGCTCCATGTTCCGCGTGCCCGTGCCCTGCAACACCGATCCCGCGCCGAGGAACAGAAGACCTTTGAAGGTGGCGTGATTGAAGGTGTGGTACAGCCCGGCCACCAGCGCCACGGCCGCCAGGTTGCCGTGGCCCAGCGCGCGAAACACCAGCGCCGCGCCGAATCCCATCAGAATGATGCCGATATTCTCGATGCTGTGATACGCCAGCAGACGCTTCAGGTCGTGTTCCATGAGCGCGTACAGCACGCCCAGCAACGCGCTGGCGACGCCGATGGCCAGCACCACCGTTCCGGTCCACAGCGGCGGCGGTCCGAAGAAATCGAAGAACACCCGCGCCATACCGTAGATGCCGGTCTTGATGACGATTCCCGACATCAACGCCGACACGTTGCTGGGCGCCACCGGGTGTGCATCGGGCAGCCAGATGTGCAGCGGGACAATCCCCGCTTTCACTCCGAAGCCCAGGAAGAACAGCAGAAACACGACACCTTGGTCCAGCGGCGGCAATTGCGATCCGAGAAGATGAAAGCGCGCGAAGTCCAGGCTTTGGGCGGTGGCCGCCAGCACCAGAAAAGCAATCAGCAACAGCCCGGTCCCGGCGTGCTTCCGCCTTCTCGTGTTCAAAGCTCACCAGGCAGTAAGCCACCAGCGCCATCACCTCCCACGCCACCAGGAAGGAGAAAGCATTGGCGGCCGTAAACACCAGGCTCAGACTGAGGAGCAGGAGATTGTAGAAGAAGGCCAGCCCGCCCACGTTCCTTTTGCCTTCCATGTGCCGCACGTAGCCGAACGAGTACACCGATACCGCGCATGCCAGAAAGGCGAGCGCCAGGTTGAAGTAGGCCGACAACGGGTCCAGGCGCACCGTCCACGGGAATAACGATGTGCCGATCGGCAGCGCCCAGGTGGAGCCGCCTCCCTGAACCAGGGCGACCGCGGAAGCCGCGGCCTCCAGCAGCGTGCCGGCCACCGCCAGGGCGAAACCCGCGACGCGCGCCGCCGCCGGGCGGCGCCAGGCTGCCAGCCCCGCCAGCGCGCCCGCCAAGTAAGCCGCCAACCCTCCGCTGAAGAGTAGCTCAACCGACGGCATGCTGTTTCAGAATCTCATCCACCTGCGACGCGGCATAGGGCGGCCGCTGCGCCGAAAGCACCAATTGGATCTGGTCGTCGCTGAGATGTCTGGCCCCGTGCAGGTAGAGAATATACTTCGCCCGGTAGCGCTGGTCGGCGGCGAGATACATGTGGGTATTCCGCGTGGCCGTCTGAATCCAACCCTTCCGGCTGAAGTCGAGCAGCGTCTCCATATTGGTCTGCAGGCTGGCGGCCACAACGGAGATCAGTTCATATCCCGGCATCGATTTTCTCCTTATCGCGTGCGAGCCTCCGCGGCGATTTCGCCGAGCATTTGCGTGGCTTCGCTCAAGTGCGCTTGGAAGTACCGGCGCATGATGTCGAGCACTTCTACCAGAACCGGGTTGCGCAAGGAATAGAAAACCTGGTTGCCTTCTTTACGATGCGCCACGATCTGCCGGCTGCGCAGAATCGCCAGATGTTGCGAAAGGTTGGCCTGCTCGATCCCCACTTGTTCCTGAATGGCGCCGGCAGCCAGCTCGCCATCGCGCAAAGCCTCCAGAATGGCAATCCGGGTCGGGTGTGCAAGTGCGTGAAAAAGATTGGCCTTGTATTCCCGCAGGAGATTCTGCACAAAATTAGTATATTCGACTTATCGAATATACGCAAGTACTTGGCCAGGCGCAACGGAGTGGGACATCGATTTTTGTCGTCTGTCAGTGGCCGTGCCTTGGTGCGGCAGTGGCAGGGTCGAAAAACTACCGTGGTTGCCCTTACAGCGCCGCCAGCAGCTTCCCGATCAGCGCCGTTCGGTCGGCGATGCGGTTCGCCAGGATGCTCTCGTTCGCCGCGTGCGCGCCTTCGCCCACGCCGCCCACCCCGTCCAGCGTCGGAATCCCCAGCGCCGCGGTGAAGTTGCCGTCCGAGCCGCCGCCACTCAGCGATTCCTGCACTTCCACACCCAGTCCGCGCGCCAGCTTCTGCGCCGTACGGAATAGTTTGACGATCCCCGCCGACCGCTCCATGGGCGGGCGGTTCAACCCTCCGCTGACTTCCATGCTGCACCGCGAATCGAAGGTCCGCAGCGCGCGAAACTTCTTCTCGAGCGCGGCCGCGTCGTTCAACTTCATCACCCGGATGTCCACTTCCGCCCGCGCCTCGGCCGCCACCACGTTGGAGCGCGTCCCGCCCGAAACTACCCCGGGGTTCACCGTGATTCCCCGCTCCGGCTGCGTGAACCCCGCGATATGGTCGATCTGCCGCGCCAACTCCAGCACCGCGCTTGCTCCCGAGGCAAAATCCACGCCCGCATGCGACGCCTTGCCGCGCACCACAATCGTGAAGCCGCCCACGCCTTTGCGCGCCGTTTTCAGCTTGCCTTCGAGCCCCGTGCCGGGTTCCAGCACCAGCACCGCTTTACTGGCCCGGGCGTTCTTTTCGGTGAGCGGGCGCGAGCTCTCGCTGCCTACTTCCTCATCCGAATTGAGCAGCAGCAGCACCTTCGACGGAACCGCCATCTCCAGCTCCCGCAGCGCCCGCGCGGCGAACACGAAGAACGCGATGCCCGCTTTCATGTCCAGCACCCCGGGCCCCCACAGCCGGCCTTCCGCCTCGCGGAATGGCATGCCCCGCAGCGTACCCAGGGGCCAGACCGTGTCGGAGTGGCCCAGCACCAGAACTTGCCCGCTCTTCTTACGCCCCGGCAGGTGCATTTCGCACAACAGGTGCTTGCCGAACCTGCCTCCGTGACAGGTCTTCACCCGCGCCATGGGCGACACCGTATCGGAGACCAGTTCCACGAACCGGTTGACCGCCGCCGGGTCGTCGCTCGGCGACTCGCATTCCGCGAACTGGCGGACCAGCGCCGTGATCTCGCGCTGGCGCGCGGCCACGTAGGAAAGAAGGGGATCCACGGGTATATGATAGCCTTTAACGGCATCTTCACCGCAGAGACGCTGAGACGCAGAGAAAAACTGAGGAATCGGAGAGTTGGTGCGGATACCGTCCGCCGGCGTTACGAAAGAGAAAAGAGAGAGACGGACTCAATCGAAACTCTTGTTTCTCTCAGTTTTCTCCGCGTCTCCGCGTCTCGGCGGTAAACTCAAAGCCGGTTATCGACGGATTACGGTCTGAGTGCTTCATGCGATAATGGCGTCTTCCATGACGGTTTTGGACATTAATGACATCCGGGAGATTCTTCCCCATCGCTACCCGTTTCTGCTGGTGGACCGCATCGTCGAGATAGACGCCGAACGCATCGTCGGCATCAAGAACGTTACGGCCAACGAGCCCTTTCTTCAGGGCCACTTCCCCGACTTCCCGGTGATGCCGGGTGTCCTCATCGTCGAAGCCATGGCGCAGACCGCCGGCGTGCTGGTGCTCAAGAACATGGAGGACCGGCACAATAAGCTGGTGCTGCTGGTGGCGATTGAGAACGCCCGTTTCCGCAGGCCGGTGGTGCCCGGCGACACGCTGCGCATGGAAATGAAAGTGATCAAGCGCAAGGCCAGCGTCGCCAAGATGGCCGGCGTCGCCACCGTCGATGGCGTGGTGGTGGCCGAGACCGAAGTCATGTGCAAGCTCGCCGACAAGGAAGAAAAGCCGCCGGCCGCCTGATCCGAGCCGCGACCGTGAGGGAGCGGTCTTCGCGGAATGTGAGAACGTATTGATGAAACGGTGTACCTAGCAATGCCCATCCATCCGACCGCCATCGTGGACCCGCGGGCGTGCATAGCGGGAAGCGCCGACATCGGTCCATACTGCATCGTGGGCGCGGAAGTGGAGATCGGCGCGCGCACCCGCCTGGTGGCCAACCTCTACCTGGAAGGCCCCACCCGCATCGGGGAAGACAACATTTTCTTTCCGTTCTCGAGCGTCGGCGTGGCCTCGCAGGATCTGAAGTATAAAGGCGAGCGCGCCGAAACCCGCGTCGGCCACCGCAACCGCATCCGCGAATTCGTGACCATCCACCGCGGCACCCAAGGCGGCGGCCTGGTCACCTCCATCGGCAACGACAACCTGCTGATGACCTATACCCACGTGGCGCACGACTGCCGCATCGGCGACCACGTCATCCTCGGCAATTCCGTGGGCCTGGCGGGCCACGTCATTATCGAAGATTGGGCCGACGTCAGCCCGTTCAGCGGCGTCCATCAATTCTGCCGCATCGGCCGGCACGCTTTCATCGGACCCTATAGCGTAATCAAGCAGGACATCCTGCCGTTCTCGCTCACCAGCAACAAGCCGGAAGTGAGCGTGTTCGGCGCCAACAGCGTGGGCCTGGAACGGCGCGGCTTCGCCAAGCCCGTGATCGAATCCCTGCAGACGGCCTTCCGCCTGCTCACGCGCTCGGGCCTCAATACCTCGCAGGCCATGGAACGCATCCGCGCCGAGGTGCCCGCTTCGGACGAGGTGGAAGAGTTGCTCGAATTCATCCGCGCTTCGGAGCGCGGCGTTGTTAAGTAGGGTGGTCAGGTAAAGTGTCAAATAGGGTGGTCAAGTAGATGCGCTACGGCCTCATTGCCGGAAACGGCCGCTTCCCCGAGCTGGCGCTCGAAAGCGCGCGCGGCCTGGGCCACGACGTCACCGTCATCGCCATCCAGGAAGAAGCCTCCCCGCAAATTGAAGCTCTGGCGCCCCGCTGCTATTGGACCTCGCTCGGCCAGCTCGGCAAGCTCATCGACATCCTGAAGAAGGAAGGCATCACCGAAGTGGTGATGTGCGGGCAGGTGAAGCACGCCAGGATTTTTTCGTCCATCGTGCCGGACTGGCGCCTGGTCAAGCTGCTGGCATCGCTGCCGTCGAAGAACCCCGACGGCCTGATCGGCGGCATCATCAAAATCCTCGCCGACGAGGGCATCCACCTGAGCGATTCCACGGCGCTGTTGAAGCCCCTGCTGGCCACCGCCGGCGCGATGTCGCAGCGCGAGCCGCAAAAGCAAGAAACCGCCGACATCCACTACGGCCGGCGCGTGGCCGATGCGCTGGCCGGTTTCGATGTGGGCCAAAGCGTCGCTATCTGCGAACGCGCCTGCGTGGCCCTCGAAGCCATGGAAGGCACCGACGCCATGCTGCGCCGCGCCGCCGGCCTGGTGAACGGACGCCGCCTCTCGCTGGTCAAAGTGGCCCGCCGCCGCGAGCACCTGCTGTTCGACGTTCCCGTGGTTGGTTTGAGCACCATCCCGGTGATGCGCGAAACCGGAACCACCGTGCTCGCCGTGGAAGCCGGCCGCACCCTGATGCTCGATCGGGAAGAAATGTTGAAACAGGCCGATTCGGCCAATCTCGCCATTGTGGGGTTCTAGTTGACGAAACATCGACTGGCCGTTATCGGCGCCGGACAATTCGGAAAGAACCACTGCCGCGTCGTTCACGAATCCGGGCGCGCCCATCTCTGCGCCGTGGTGGATACCGATGCCGCGCGCGCCGCCGAATCCGCCGCGCTCTATCACGCCGAGCCTCTCGCCGACGCCCGCGCGTTGGCCGGCAAAGTGGACGCCGCCATCGTCGCCGTGCCTACCACCGCGCATGAAGCCGTGGCCCTGGCGCTCATCGAAGCCGGCATCGACGTGCTGGTGGAAAAGCCCATCGCGCCGGATCTCGAAGCCGCCGACCGCCTGGTGGCCGCCGCCGCGCGCCACGGCCGCATCCTGCAGGTGGGCCACCTGGAGCGCTTCAACCCCGCCGTCATCGAGTTGGAGAAACGCGCTACCCTGCCGCTCTTCTTCGAGATTCACCGGCTCAACATCTTCAGCCCGCGCAGCCTGGACGTGGACGTCGTGCTCGACCTCATGATCCACGACGTCGATATCGTGCTGGCCCTGGCCCGCGCCTCGCCACAGGAGATCCGTGCCGCCGGCATCCGCATCCTCTCCGAAAAGGTGGATATCGCCAACGTGCGCTTGCAGTTTCCCAACGGCTGCGTGGCCAACCTCACCGCCAGCCGCGTCTCCACGGAGCGCGTCCGCAAACTGCGCCTTTTTCAGCCGCAACAATACCTGTCGCTCGACTACGGCCGGCAGGATCTGGTGGTCTTTTCGGTGGGCGCCGGCCGGCAGATCGGTTTCGAGAAGGCTCCCGTCACCACCGCCGAGCCCCTGAAGCTCCAGCTCGACGCCTTCCTGGACAGCCTGGAAACCCGAAATTCCCCGAAATGTTCCGGCTCCGCCGCGCGTCAAACCTTAGGGGCCGCCTTGGCCATTCTTGATAAGATTAAGGAGCACTCGGACGTGGTCTCGCGGTCTTTGGAAGCCGGATGGAAACCGTAGGAAAACCTCCTGCCGATGTGGAACTCCACCTTCTCACGGATTGGGGCGACCCGGCAGGCCGTGCCCGCAGGGGACGGGCAGCCGTCATCTCCGTGCTGGCTCATATCGCCGTGATCGTGTTCATCGTCGCGGTGCCCGAATCCATCATGCAGCCGTCGGCCCGGCGGAGGATGGAGGCCGTGGTCACGCCGCTCATCGAGCCGTTGAGCCTGCTTACCCAGAAAGATCCCAACACGGGCAAGGTGGACAAGGAATTTAACGCCACCCATTTCGAACCCCGTCCCCGCATCCACTTGCCGCCGGCCGCTCCTCCACCGCAACCTCAGGCGGCGGCTCCCGCGCCGCCTGCCCCCAGGCCGGCGCAGGCAGCCTCACTGCCGGAACCGCCCAAAGTGGAGCTCCATAACGAAACACCCAAGCTCACGCTGCCCGTGGGCCCGCCACAGATCCAGGCGGTAGAAAAGCCCCAGCCGGGGTTTGAAGACGTGACCGCGCCCCGCCAGGTCCCGCCGGACCAGCGAGTCCTGCCGATTCCCGGCCCGTCGGTGGAGAACGCCATCCGAGGCGTGCTGCATTCCGGCGGCGCGGCCAACACCGGCGTGGCTTCGGCCGGTCCGCCGTCCACCGCCGAACTTCCGCAACTGTTGAGCGACGCACAGGGCGTGGATTTCCGCCCCTACCTGGCGCAAGTGCTGGCTTCCGTCAAGAGCCGCTGGTTGGCCATCACGCCCGACGCCGTCAAGCAAGGCCGCGCCGGGAAGGTGGGCGTGCAGGTAGTGATCTTTCGTGACGGCGGCCTGGGCAAAGTGGTGTTCGTGGGAACCACCCACGTGGCGGCGCTGGACAATGCCGTCATTGCCGCCATCAGCGCCGCCAGCCCGTTTCCCCCGCTGCCCGCGGCATTCAGAGACTCCGAGATCCGCATACAGTTTGACTTCTCGTATAACGTGAAGTAGTAGTGAGTGGGACAGACGATCGGTTTGCGTGGTCAAGGAGCCGGGTTTAGCGAGGCATAACATACCACGGAAGGCGACAGCCTGTCCCACCGGGACGCAAGCAATGGCCGGCAAAACCATCAGCGAGAAAATCCTTTCGGCGAAATCCGGCGTGGACGCGCGCGCCGGCCGCGTGGTGGTTTGCGCGGTGGATTGCGCCATGGGTACGGACGGCTCTGCCCCCATGGCCATCGATTATTTCCAAGCCATGGGCGGCCAATCGGTGCGCGATGCCGCGCGCATTGTGTTCGCGCTGGATCATTATGCGCCGGCGCCCAATCGCGCCATCGCGCTGCTCCACCAGCGGCTTCGCGAGTTCGCCGGGCAATTCGGGATCGAACTGTGGGACGTGGGAGACGGCATCGGCCATCAACTGATGGCGGAATCGGGCCGCGCGCTTCCCGGCGGCCTGGTGGTGGGCGCCGACAGCCACGCGGTGACCTGCGGCGCGCTGAATGCTTTTGCCACCGGCATCGGCTCTTCGGACCTGGCGGCCATTCTGATTTGCGGCCGCCTGTGGCTGCGCGTTCCGGAATCCATCCGCGTGAACTTCTCGGGGCAATTGCCGCGCGGCGTTTACGCCAAGGACGCGGCGCTCGATCTGGCCGCGGCGCTGGGCGCGGACGGCGCGGCCTACCAGGCGTTGGAATTCGGCGGCCCGGGAGTGGGCGCTCTGGACATGGACGACCGCCTCGTGCTCAGCAATTTCGCGGTGGAGATGGGCGCCAAGAACGGCATCTTCCCCGCCGATCGACGGACCCGCGAGTATCTGGCGGACCACTCACGCCAGGAGTTCGAAGCCGTCGCAGCCGATGCGGATGCGCGCTACGCCCGAGAAATCGCCCTCAACCTGGATGCGCTGAGCCCGCGCGTAGCCCTGCCGCACCAGGTGGACCGCGTGCAGCCGCTCGCACAGGCGGCCGGGACGCCGGTGCAGATGGTTTACCTGGGCACGTGCACGGGTGGACGCGTCAAGGATTTTCACCAGGCGCGAGACGTGCTGAAGGCCGGCGGCGGCGTGGCGCGCGGTGTGCAACTGGTGGTGACACCGGCTTCGCGCGCGGTGATGGAGACGCTGGCGCGGGATGGCACGCTGGCCGATTTCGTGGCCATGGGCGCGGTCGTCGTGGCGCCGGGCTGCGGCTCCTGTTGCGGCACGTGCGGCGCGATTCCCGGCGACGGAGTCAACGTGATTTCGACCGCCAACCGGAACTTCCAGGGGCGCATGGGCAACAGCCGCGCCTTCATTTATCTGGCGTCGCCGGCCAGTTGCGCGGCGGCGGCGGTGCGCGGCTCGATCGCCGATCCGCGGGAGTTCGAGGCATGACCGGCCGGGCGCGCGTCTTCGGAAACGACATCAACACGGATTACATCATCACCTCGCGGCGCAAGCGCGAGAGCCTCGATCCGGCGGTGCTGCGCGCTTACCTGTTCGAAGAGCTCGACCCGCGCTTCGCCGCCACCGTGGAAGCGGGCGACGTGATTGTGGCCGGCAAGAACTTCGGGTGCGGCTCGGCCATGGAAGTCGCGGTAACGGCGGTGCTGGGCGCGGGCATTCGCGCGGTGGCGGCGCGCAGTTTCTCGCGCACGTATTACCGCAATGCGGTGAACAATGGGCTGCTGCCGGTGGAGTGCGATACCGGCGGCATCCGCGAAGGCGACCGCCTGGTGATTGGAGACGGCGAAGTGAGGAACCTGACGACGGGCGTGATCTTGGAGATAGCGCCTTTGCCGGAGATCATGCGGCAGATTGTCTCGGCGGGCGGACTCGTACCTTATTTCAGAAGGCATCGGGATTTTCCCGTTTAATACTAGCCGGGCGCCTGCCCCACCTTTGTTGCTAACGTAATCTGGTGACCGCTTCTCAGCCCTATCGCCTCCGCCTGCCTGGCCCCACCGCCGTGCCGGAGCGCGTGCGGCAGGCCATCGCGCGGCCGGTGCTGAGCCATCGCGGGCCCGAGTTCACCGCCATTCTGCGGCGCTCGGAGGAAATGATCCAGCCGGTCCTGGGCACGCGCAACCGCGTCTTCTTTTTCTCGAGCTCGGGAACCGGAATGATGGAAGCCGCGCTGGTGAATGTGCTGGCGCCCGGCGAGCGTGTGCTGATATCCACCCACGGGCAGTTCGGCGAACGCTTCGTAGCTATTGCCGGGGCGCTGGGAGTGCGAGCCGACACGCTCGACATTCCCTGGGGACTGGCGCCCACGGCAGCCGAGATCGGAGAGCGCATCCGGAGCGCCGATTACCGCGCCGTGGTGGTGGTGCACAACGAAAGCTCGACCGGCGTGGTGGCGGACCTGGCGGCCATCGGAGCCGTGCTGCGCGGGCGCGACGCGCTGCTGGTGACGGATTCCGTGAGCGGCCTCGGCGGCGTGGAGATGCGCCAGGACGAGTGGGGTGTCGACATCGTGGCGTCTTCCTCGCAGAAAGCGCTCATGTGCCCGCCCGGAGTGGGCGTGATCTCCATGAGCGACAAAGCCTGGGACACGGCGAATCGCAACGACCGGCTGCCGCGCTTTTATTGGGATTTCCGGAAAGCCCGAGCCGCGGTGGAAAAACCGGAAACGCCCTTCACCACCCCGGTATCGCTGATCGCCGGTTTGCATGAGGCGCTGGAGATGATCCACGAAGAAGGCCTGCCCCACGTACTGGCGCGCCACCAGGGGCTTTCGCGCGCGCTGCGGGCCGGTTGCGCCGCCCTTGGCCTCACTTCCTATCCGAAGGCGGAAAAGGTATCGAGCACCGTGGTATGCCTCGACGTTCCGGAGAAACTGAACGGCAAGGACATCGTGAGGCGGCTGAAGGAGCGCTACGGGACGGTGATCGCGGGCTCGCGCAACAAGCTGGATGGCCGCGTGATCCGCATCGGAACCATGGGCTCGGTGAGTGCCGGCGACATTCTCACGGACCTGGCGCACCTGGAAGCGACTGTACGGGATTTCGGCTGGCCAGTCACGCCGGGCGCCGGCCTGGCGGCGGCTGCCACAATTCTACAGGAGGAATCTTATGCCCGGTAAACCGGGATTTCGCGTTCACCCTCCGTGGCGGCGGCCGGATGCCGCGCTGCTGGCGGCTTTTGGAACGGCTTCACCCGCCCAGGTGGCCGACAGCATGTCGCGCCTGGGCGCGATGGATGCGGGTATCCGGCCGGTCTGGCCTTCGCCGCGCATCATCGGCTCGGCGCTCACCGTGTGGTGCCACACCGGCGACAACCTGATGCTGCACAAAGCGCTCTCGCTGGCGCAGCCCGGCGACATCGTGGTGATGAACACCCAGGGCAACGTGGCCAACTCGGGCTTCGGCGAACTGCTGGCCTCGAGCGCGGTGAAGATCGGGGTGCGCGGCGTGATCATGGACGGCACGGTGCGCGACGCGGATGCGCTCGAAGCCTTGAAACTGCCGGTCTACTCGCGCGGCTTGTGTCCCAACAGTTGCCAGAAGGATGGCCCCGGTGAAGTGGGCGCCATCATTGCCTGTGGCGGCGTCGCGGTGCGGCCCGGAGACGTCATCCTGGCCGATTGCGACGGCATCGCGGTGGTGCCGCTCGATGACGCTTGGGAAGTGGCGGCGATGGCAGTGGCACTGGTGGAGCGCGAGCAGGCGCGGCTGGCGGAGATCGCCAAAGGCGTGCTGGTGCGGCCGGAAATCGATGAGACGCTGCGCAAGCTGAAAATCATCGACTGAGCCAGCGCCAGTTGGCCATCGCGGTGATGATCAGCGAATTGGTGAAATCGATCAGAAACGCGCCCACCACCGGCACCACCAGGAAGGCGCGCGGCGCGTCCCCGAATTTCTCCACCAGCTCTTCCATCGAGGCCATGGCGTTGGACGTGATGCCCAGCATGAAACCGCAGAAGCCGGCCGACGTGACGGCCGATTCGTAATCGCGGCCCATGATCCAAAACACCACCGTGCGGCACGCCAACCAGCAGAGCGCCACCTGCGCGGCCAGCATCGCCAGCATGGGGAGCGCCAGGTGCGCCAGTTCCCACAAGCGCAGCGTGACGAGAGCCATCACGATGAACAGGTTGAGCACCATGCGGCCGATCGCCGTGACGTCGGCCTGCCTGAGGCGCGCGAAGTGGTAGCGGTCGTCCAGATTGCGGATGATGGCGGCCACGATCATGGCGCCGATATAGCTGGGCAGGATGATGCCGTGCCGCGAGATAAAGTCGCTGAGCAGGCTGCCGACGCCGATCGGCACGCCCATCACCAGGATGGCGGGAAGCAACTGGGCTTGGCTTTCCGGCCCGGCCTTCCCCACCACGCGCAGGCCCGCGCCGCTGAGCTTGTGGCGGCGCACCAGGCTGCCGCCGATATAGCCGGCGATCAATCCCGCCACCGTGATGCCGAAAGTGGCGGCCGCAAACGCGGCGGCCGTGGCGCCCTGCACTCCCATCTTCTCGAACACCGGCCCGAACGCCAGCGCCGTGGCCGGCCCGCCCGTCAGCGCCACCGAGCCCGTCAGGATCCCCAGCCGCGGGTCCACGTGCAGCGCCAGCGCCAGGCCAATGCCGAGCAGGTTCTGGACCACCGCGCCGGCGCTCGCCAGCGCCAGCAGCCAGATCACTCCCAGGCCGCCTTGGCGGATCACCCGCAGCCGCGCGCTCAGCCCCACCGTGGTCATGAACGTGACCATCAGCAGGTCGCGCAACATCACGTCGGCTTCGAAATTCAGGTAGCGGTCGCGCAGCCCGAGCTCGAGCAGCGCGTACACCATGCCGCCGGCGATGGGCCCGGGAATGTTGAACCGGTCGAGCAGCGGCAGCTTGCGCTTCAGCCAGTTGCCCATCACCACGCCCAGGCAGGCCAGGCACAACACCTGCGCGACATTCAGCTTCCAGACGTGTACCAAGAATGCAGTATAGTGGGTTTCGATGAAAAGGCTTGCTGTTGAGCTAAAAGGTACTACTTGATTTGTAGCGCCGGCGGTCTTCGCCGCCGGTTCTTTGCTCCGCCTGCTCCCCGAGGAGTGGCGATGGTCAAGCGCGTACGAGACACCGGCGGCAAGACCGCCGGCGCTACCTTCATTTCAGCAGCCGTTGATAGGCGGCTTCCGCTTGAGGATCGGCCCCATGCGGATGTTCCAGGTAGATTCCCAGCCAGCGGCGAGCGTGCGCCCGGTCGCCCACCTCGGTGAAGACCTGCGCCAGGCTGCGGGCGCATCGCGCCAGTTGCGGCTCGTGGTCCAGATGCAATTGGCATTCGTCTTCCATGTGATTCAGGATGCGCAGCGAATCGAGCGGCTCCACGCCCGGCGGCGGCTGGCGCATCAAAACGATGGCGGCGTCGTCGCTGTAGACCAGCTTCCAGTCGGTCTGTCGAGGATCGGCCAGCGCGGGCGCCAGCAGGTAAACCAGGCCCTGGCCGTACTCAAAAGTGTTCATCACGATGGTCTGGATGCCGTATTGATCGAGCAGTTGCTGCGCCGTCTTGCCGCCGCTTTCGTCGTGGTTGTAGAGGATGCGGCCGTAGTCCTCAAAGACCGACTCGCTGAGCGAGCGGCCGTCGATGAAGACGCGCTCCGCGGGCCACAGGCGCCAGATCAGGTAGCCGCCGTATTCATAAGTGTTAAATATTGGCCCGGTGACGTGGTGCTGCAACAGAAAATCGGCCGCGCCCGCGGGATACTTCCATTCGGCCGCGCGCAGTTGGAAGAAGCTGCCGGCCGACGCCGCCATGGCCCCGCCCATCAGAACCAACGCCGCGGCGAACGGCGCCACGGGCGGAAGACTGGGCTTCCACGGGAAATAGGAGGCGATCAGGATGGGCGCCAATAATCCGATCAGGATGATGTTGCGCTGCGCCGTGAGTGCCGCCGCGGCAAAGGCGGCAAACAGCAGCCAATCGGCCGGACGGACGCGCCGGCGCGCCCACAACAGCACCAGCGCGGCGCCGAATAACAGCACCGTGAACTCATTCACCACCCACCAGCGCGGCCGCGCCCACTCCTGCAGCCGCGAGGTGAGATAACTGCCGCGGTAGTACATCAGGATGAGCGGAATGCGGAAGCCGTTGGGATTCAGGCCGGAGATCAGGACGGCGGCGGCGCTCCACCACAGCGCGGCGCGGCGGCGGCCGAGCAGCTCTTCGACGCCATACGCGCCCAGCACCACCCACCCCAGGAAGAAACCGCCGTGGCTATTGGCCCAAACCAGAAACAGCGGCGGCAGCAACCAGCGCCACCGTTTGAATTCCAGAATCGCCATGGTGGCTGCCAGGAATAGGAACGTGAAAAGATAAGGGCGGTCGAGCGCAAACGGCATCGCCAGGGTGGCAGCCGCAAAGGCCGCCGCCAGCGCCCGGTAATAGCTCAGGCATCGCCGGTAAGCCACCAGCCCCACCAGGCCGCAAAAAGCGCTCAGCAGAAAAGCGCGGAACAGAACCACCCCGCCAAAACCGGCGATCCGCCACACCAGGTAAAACACCACTTGCGCCAGCCACTCGTGGGTGAGATTGAAATGGCGCGTGAGGGGCTCGCCGGGATAGGCGGAAACCGCACCGGCGGTGGTAGAGGCAAACGGATCGGGCACCGGCAGCGTGTGTTTTTCGACAATGTACTGGCCCGTCTTGAGATGCCACCAGAAGTCCGAATCGTAGATCTCCTGTGAAAACCAGCCCATCCAGAGAACCGCCGCGAGCGCCAGCAGAATGGCCACGCGCCAGCCGGAGGTGGCGGTGGCCGGACGAGGCGGGGCTGCGGCCGGGCGCGGGCGGTTCTTGGCCATTACGTCAGCCCGCCTCTCTCACGGACATTCTCCGTGGTGATAAGGTGGCGCACGCACTCGTGCGTGCCGCGTCGGCACGCATGCCGACGCTTGGTCCCGACAGACCGTCCGTACCCCACCAAGGTGTCGAGACGAGTCTCGACACGGCACGCACGAGTGCGTGCGCCACGCCATCGGGCCACATGTTGGAAAAGCCGGTTAGTGTCCGAAAGATACTTCGCGTGCGGCCGGTCATTTGGTTAGGATAAGCAGGTCGTCTAAGCGCAAGTTAGACACTTTTGGCGGCCGCCCCGTCCTCCTGGGCCGGCCGCCTTTTTCTATTCCACCGGCACGGCGCGGTCGAAGACCACGTCGATGGTGGAACCATGGCGCAGCTCGACTTCCTTTCCACGCGTCAGAAGAACCGTGGCCAGTCCTACGCCCGCGCCCGCGCCCGCTCCGATCCCCGCGCCCGTCCAACTGCGGCCCACCATGCCGCCCAGAGCCGCCCCGGCGCCCGACAGTTCGCCCACGCGCACGGCGTCGGCGCCCTGGCTGCCGCTCTGCTTGATCTGGTCTTCCTTCGCATCCACTTTCTGCCCGGTGCCTTCGGAATCGACCGAGCTGAGGTGCGGAGTCAGCTTGATCACCTTGCCCCCGGGCAGCGTCATGGTCTCGATACGGATGGCCAGTTCCGCCTTGCCTTTCACGCGGCCGCTCCGCATGGAGTGCGATACCACGCCTTGCACATAACTGCCCTCGGGGACCACGATCGAGCCCGAGGCGCTGATCGGCGTGGCCGTTCGCAAGTAAACGTAGTCGCCCTCGCGAGCGGTGCGCGTACTGATGGAGTTGACCATGCGCAGCAGCACGTGGCTGCCTTGCGGGATTTCAGTTGCCGCGGAAAGCAGCGACACCGAGAAAGCCAAAATGGCAAGACGCATAAGAGGCTCCTGCCCCTATTATGAGCCCGCGCGGGGCCCGGTGCGCGTCAGGCCGGCCGCTTGCGGCTCAGCAGTTTCCCGGCGGCCATCACCGCCACCAGCAACACGCCCTCTACGATGTACCGCGTCATGTCGGAAGGGTGGAGCAGGCGGTCTGTAAAGCGGTCCGTCAGGATCATTTCGCCGGCCACGCGGCCCAGGATTCCCGCGCCTAGATAAATGAGGATGGGGTAGCGATTCATCAGTTCGGCCAGCAGGTTCGCGGAGAAAATCACGAACGGGATGCTCAGGGCCAGCCCGAAAAGGATCAGCTCGAAACTGCCGCCGGAAGCGCCCGCGACCGCCAGCACATTGTCTGTGGACATGGTGAGGTCCGCGAAGACGATGTACCAGACGGCTTCGAGAAGCTGCCTGGGCTTGATCTCCGATTCGGGCGGCTCGCTCGCGTCCACCAGAACCTTGACCGCGATCCACAGCACGAACAACCCGCCGGCGAGCTTCAAATACTGGACATTGAGGATCTGCGCCGCCACGAAGGTCAGCCCCACCCGCAACGCCACCGCGGCGGCGGCGCCAAACCCGCTTCCAATGCGGCGCTGGCGCGCGGGAAGCGAACGCACCGCCATGGCGATCACCAGGGCGTTGTCGCCCGCCAGCAGCAGATCGATCCACACAATCGCCAGGACGCGCAGAATCAAGTGGCTGATTGGCATGGGTGGCTACGCCGGTTTCCCCGCCCGCTGCTCCGGGCGCCCCGTCCATGCCCCGACGCGCCGGAAATAAGCCTGCGCCGTCCGCGCGTCTTTGAGGATTTGCACTTTCAGCGCTGCCGCATCGTCGAATTTCCGCTCTCGCCGCACGCGCCAAAGAAACTCCACGCGGATGTGCCGCGGCGCGCCGCCTTCCAACCCTTCGAGAAGGAAAGTCTCGATCGAGACCTGGTCGCTCACCCCAAAGGTGGGGCGGTATCCGATATTGGTTACGGAGTTCCAGGCTCGCGCCGCGTCCAGGTCCGTAGTGCGCGTGACGTAGACGCCGGCCGCCGGCAGCTCCTCCGACGTGGCCGCCAGGTTCAACGTGGGAACGGTCTGCGCGGAACCCACACCGCGTCCGTTCACGACTTCCCCTTCCAAAGCGTAAGGATGTTGCAGCAGGCGGGCGGCCAGCGACACGCGGCCCGCTTCGATCAGGCGGCGGATCCCGCTCGACGAGACCACCCGGCCCCGCCAGGAAACGGCGTGGACCACTTCCGTCTCAAAACCCATCCGCCGCCCAAGCTCCTCCAGCACCGCCGTATTGCCGGACTGCCGGTAACCGAAGCAGAAGTTGTCGCCTACCAGCACGGCCCGCACTCCCAGCCGCTCCACCAGCAACCGGCGCACGAAATCTTCGGCCGAAAGATGCGCCAGCTCTTCGGTGAACGGCAGAATCAGCACCTGGCGGATGCCTTCCTCCTCCATCAGTTGGGCGCGCCGGTCCGGCGAGGTCATCAGGCGCGGCGTGCGTTCCGGCGCTACCACGCGCGTGGGATGCGGATTGAAGGTGAGCACCGACGGCTTCCATCCGCGCTGTTCCGCCACTTCGCGCACCCGCCGCAGGATGCGCCGGTGGCCCGCGTGCACACCGTCGAAATTGCCGATGGTGAGGGCGCTGGGGCCGAAATCGGCCGGCACTTCGGCCAGGCTGCGGTAGATGGTCACGATGCGCCGACCTCGACTTCCAGGCCGTCATACGCCAGCCGGATGCGCGGCGGCAGCAGGCTTTCGGCCCGCTCGTGCCCCAGGTCGTGGCAGATATGCGTGAAGAAGGCGCGCCGCGCGCCCAGCGTCTCGGCGGTCTTCACGGAGCGTTCCACGGTGGAATGCGTGGGGTGCGGCTTGTAGCGCAGCGCGTCCAGAAAGATCACGTCCAGCGACCGCAGCAGCTCCATCGACGATTGCGGAATCTCGCTGTGGTCCGTCAGGTACGCCGCCGCCCCGAAGCGGAAGCCGTAGATCGTCTGGTTGCCGTGCAGAATGGGAATCGGCACGAACTCCAGCCCGAACAGATCGAAAGGCCCACCCTCGATCAGGCGGGGTTCGAGCTGCGGCACGTTGGTCTTCTTTTCCTCCTCGTCGAAGATGTAAGGAAAGCACCGGCGCACCGCTTCCATGGTGTGGGCCGACGCGTAAATCGGAATCCGGTCCTTCTGTCGGAAGTTGAAGGGTCGCACGTCGTCCAGCCCCATCAGGTGGTCGGCGTGCGAGTGCGTGAAGACCACCGCGTCCAGGCGCTCGATGCGCGCGCGCAGCGCCTGCGTGCGGAAATCCGGCGTGGTGTCGATCAGCACGTTGCGGCCTTGGTAACCGATCAGTACCGAGGGGCGCAAGCGGGAGTCGCGCGGATCGGTGGAAGTGCAGACCGCGCAATGGCAGCCGATGGTGGGCACCCCGACGCTGGTGCCGGAGCCGAGTACCGTGATCTTCAAGGCAGGCGCCGGCATTCAGGCTTTCTGCGCCGCCGCCTTGGCTACGTCATCCGACACCTGGACGAATCGAAACCGCAACTCGGTGAGGGAATTCTCCAGCAGGCGGTGTTCTTCCATCGTCAGGTTGCCCTTGGTTTTCTCGAGCAGCACCGCCATCAGGTCGATGCCGTGGCGCGCCAGGGGCAGGTTGGGCTCCGGCTTTTCCTCCTCGCCGAAGTGCAACAGGCCAAGCTGCACTTCGGCCTGCGTCCGCAAACTCAGCACCAGGAAGGAGAAGGACGCCGGCGGCAGGGGAATTTCGAAGTCCTCCTGCGGGGTCTGGTCGGGGACAGGGTCGCTCATCAGTTCATATTTTACAACGTGGGCAAAACGGGGACTGCTGCCAATTCCCGCCTTTGGAATTGGATAGCTGTCCCCGCTTTGCCCTTGACGAAAGTTTTCGTTGACTTTGACGAAGAACTTCGTCAATAATACGGTTATGGCATCCAAACCGCGGCGTCCCACCGAAGCGGAATTAACCATCCTGCGGGTCTTGTGGGAAGGCGGCCCGCGCTCGGTGCGCGATATCCAGAAGGTGCTCGTCCAATCCCGGCCCACCGGATACACCACCGTCCTGAAGCTGCTGCAGATCATGACCGGCAAGGGGCTGGTGGAACGCGACGAAAACTGCCGGCCGCAGATTTACCGCGCTCGCCACTCGCAGGAGCAGACCCAGCGGCAACTGCTGCGGGACCTGCTGGACCGCGCGTTCGGCGGGTCGGTGCGGACCATGGTGCTGCAGGCGCTGGCGACTAAAAAGTCGTCGGCGGAAGAGTTGGATGCCATCGAAAAGTTCCTGGACCGCTTTGAAGGAGGGACCAAATGAGTGCGATCGCACAGGCTTTGACGGCGGCTCTGCTCGATTTCATCTGGCAGGGCCTGTTGGTGGCGTTCTTACTGTGGGTGGCGCTGTTCGCGCTGCGCAAGCGCGCGGCCCAGGCGCGGTACCTGGCGGCGCTGGTGGCGCTGGCGGTGCTGGCGGTGTTGCCCGTGGCCACGGCGTTGCTTGAGTACACGGCGCCTCCCGCATCGGCGGTGGTTGTGTCGCCGGCGGCGGTGACTGCCGCGGCCGCTGGTTCAGTAGCGTTCGAGCGGGCGCCCCAAACCGGCGCGTGGAGGGCGTCCCTTCAGGCCTGGGCGCTGCCGGTCTGGTCGTTCGGGGTGTTGATCTTCGCGCTGCGCGCGGTGTGGGGCTGCCGTCGCATTTCGGCCATGCGCCGCCGCGCTGTACCCGCCGCACCGGACGTGCTGGCCCGAGTCGCCGAGATCGGAGCGCGCATGGGTTTGGCGCGGCCGGCGCGCGTCTTCATGGCGGCGATCGCGGGCGCCCCAAGCGTGGTGGGATGGTTCCGGCCGGTGATTCTGCTGCCGCCGGCCACCCTGCTGGGCCTGACGCCGGAACAACTGGAAGCCGTGCTGGCCCACGAACTGGCCCACGTCCGCCGCTACGATTCGGTGGTGAACGCGGCGCAGATCCTGGTGGAGACGCTGCTGTTCTACCACCCCGCGGTCTGGTGGACCTCGGCGCGCATCCGCGAAGAACGGGAGCTGTGTTGCGACGACCTGGCGGTCGGTTCCTGCGGCAACGCGCTCTGCTACGCGCGCGCTCTGACCCGCCTGGAGCGATTGCGCGTCACCGCGCCCGCCCTGGCGTTGGGAAGCGCCGGCGGACCGCTGGCCTACCGCATCCGCAGGCTGATGGGCGCAGGCGGCCCCTACGATTCATCGTCGAAGCTGCCCGGCGTGCTGGCGCTGGCCCTCGGCCTGGCCTGTCTGGCCGCCAACGTACACTGGGCGCGCGGGCAGGAAAAGGTCGTGCCCCAACCAACGTTACCAGCCGGCGACACCACCGAAACCCGCTTGCTTGTCTCGGAGGACGAGCCCCAGGCGCAGGGGGACAAAGAGCGCGCAGAACTGGAAGCGCTGCGGCAGCGCGTCCGCGAGTTGGAAGCCCAGTTGAATGACCGAAAGGCCCTGGACCTGGAAGCGTCGGATAAGGCGCGCGCTCAGATGGCGGAGGATATGGCACGGCAGGCCGCGGGCTTAGCCGATCAGAAGACGTCCGCCGAAATACAGCTTCAGAATCTGAAGCTCATGCTCGCCGACGAGCAACTGAAACTCGAGAACTTGCAAACGACTTATAAGGACGAGTTTCCGGGAGTGAGGGCAGCGAAGGAACGGATCGCCGGCCTGGAGAGCTCCATGGCCGCGACGGAGGTTCGACTGGCGCTACAAGGGCTCAGTGAAGCCCAGGTCCAGAAGCGCCTCGCCGAGATGCAGAGCCTGCTGAATTCATCCAGGCAGGCTACTGCGTCGTTGCGGGAACTTGAGCAACAAAAGATCAACATGTCTCAGGCCCTCCAGATGACCGCGGACCTGCAACGCCAGTTACTTTCTAAACCGGCTCTGTTCAACTGGACAGTCAGGAGCATCGACATCGAGGGCCTTTCCGCCTCGGCGCGGGACACTCTGCTCGCCAGCCTGCCTATAAAGGTCGGCGGCAAGCTCGCCGAAGGCTCGGTGGAAGCGATCGCCGCCGCCCTCAAGAAGTTCGACGAGCACCTGACGTTCACTGTAACTCTCGGCGCCTCGGGCGAAGCCGTCATCCACATCGCCAGGCCCAAAATCTAGACGCAGTGGAGCAGGCTTTCCAGCCTGCAACGCCGACATTCCTGTCGGCGCGCCCGGTGGGACAGACGATCGCCTTTCCTCGTCTGTCAGCATGCTTCCCCCAGCGTGCGATCATAAAAGCCGGGAGGGTTGCAAATGACTCGAAGACTGGCCGCGATCTCGATCGCCGTCTGCCTGCCGCTGGCGGCCAAACTGCCCAAGCCGTCCATGCCCGTCGTCACCACGGAACGCGTGGAGTTTGCGCCGGGCGGCACCATCCAGGTGAATGGCTCGGCGGGCGAGCTGAATATCGAAGGCTGGGACCGCCCGGAAGTCGAAATTACGGTCATGCGGTCCACCTACCGCCCGGACACGCCCCGGCAGCAGGACCTCGCCAGGCGCCAGTTAAACGCCATCAAGGTGACCACCGAGCGCAAGAGCCCGACCGAACTGGTGATTCACACGGCCTTTCCGCCGCGCAGCTTCTGGGCCAAAGTGGCGCACTGCCGGCCCGACGTGCAAATGGACTATCGCATCCGCGTGCCGCGCGATTCCAAGCTGGTTCTCCGCCACTCGACCGGTGACGTGGTGGTCTACGACGTCGCCGGCGACATCGACGCTTCCGTGCGCACGGGCGACATCCTGATGCAACTGCCCGCCGCCGGGCAGTACTCGTTCGACGCCCAGTGCCGCTTCGGCGGCGTCTACTCGGACTTCGCCGGCAGCTACCACGTCGCTCACCTGGTGAGCGAACGGTTCGCTCAAAGCGGACAGGCGCCGGCCAAGAAGGTATATTTGCGGGTGCACACGGGCGGCATCAAGATTCAAAAAGTGGCTTCCGCCACGCCGTAGGACAGGCCTCCTGGCCTGTCTTCTCGTGTTATAGATGTGGCTTGACGCATTACATGCGGCTGATCAGAACGACAGGGCCAGGAGGCCTGTCCCGCTTGAGCACCGCCACGTTCAGGCCGCCGCGGTCCGCATCGGGAGCGTCCTCCACCACCAGGGTGAGAAACCGCGTGGCGAAGGCGCCGTCGAAACCTTCCGCCAGGATGGTGTAGTGGGTGGTGCGTTCCGGCACAATTTCCAGGCAGCGGTTGGCGGATGGCACCACTCCCGGCAGCCGCGGGGAAATGTGCACGGCCCTGGCATTCTCCACGCCATAGCATAGCTTGGCCTTCTCGCCGGCCACCAGCATTCCCGTGGTGGCGTAGAACTGCAGAATGCGAACCGGCCCTCGCGGGCCGCCCACCGGGCGGATCCAGGAATCCTCGCCGGAGCCGCCCACACTGCCGGCCAGCCACACCAGCGCCAGCAGCGCAACGGCGGCCCATACCCGGGTTAAGAGGCGCAATAGCATCCCAGCTCTACTTCTAGTTATAGACTGCACTGGTTGGGAAAGGATTGCAAGTACGGTACCCTCGAAAATATGCCCACCCGCATCGTTCAAGTGGATGCCTTCACAAATCGGCCCTTTGCCGGCAACCCCGCCGCCGTCTGCGTGCTGCCGGCGCCCGCCCCCGAAGAATGGATGCGCAACGTGGCGCGCGAAATGAATCTCTCCGAAACCGCCTTCCTGGCGCCCCGCGACGGCGGCTTTCACTTGCGCTGGTTCACCCCCGCGGTGGAAGTGGACCTCTGCGGCCACGCCACCGTGGCAAGCGCGCACGTGCTCTGGGAGGACGGCCACCTGCCGCCCGGCCAACAAGTGCGCTTCCACACCCGCAGCGGCCTGCTGCTGGCCGATCGGCGAGGTGATTGGATTGAACTGGATTTCCCGGCCAAGCCCATCGCCAGGCTCGCCTCGCCCGCCGAGGCTCCCGCCGCGCTGCTTCCGGCGCTGGGAGTCACGCGCCCCGCTTTCGTCGGCAAGAACGTCTTCGACTACCTGGTGGAAGTGGATTCCGAAGCCACCCTCCGCGCCCTCGATCCGGACCATTCCACGCTCCGCAAGGTGCCCGTGCGCGGCGTGATTGTGACGGCCCCGTCGGCCAGCCCGGAATTCGATTTTGTCTCGCGCTTCTTCGCCCCCGGTTCCGGTGTGGACGAAGATCCCGTCACCGGTTCGGCCCACTGCGCCCTGGCGCCCTACTGGGGCGAGCGGCTCGGCAAGACCTCCATGACCGCCTTTCAGGCTTCGGCCCGCGGCGGCGTGGTGCGCGCGCGCCTCGAAGGCGACCGCGTCATTCTCGGCGGCCAGGCGGTGACGGTGATGACGGCGGAACTGCTGGCCTAGGTGAGTTTCCTTCGACCGCCGCGAAGATTTCCGTGGCGCACGCACTCATGCGTGCCGCGTCGACACTCGTGTCGACGCTCCGCGGCCCGGGCGGATCTCCATGATACACTCCGTTCATGCCGGAGCTTCCCCGGGTTCCCGACGATCCGCCGCCGTTCTTGGGTAGCTGGCGGCGCATCTATGTCGCGGTCCTCGTCTATCTCTGCCTGATCATCGCCGGTTTCTACCTGTTCACCCTGGCCTATCGATGAGAACGCTCGACTGGTTCGTCCTGGTCACATCCCTGGTATCGATTGTCGCCTACGGGCTGTACCGCAGCCGCGGCAGCAACACCGTCGATCGCTACCTGTTGGCCGGCAGGACCATGCCCTGGTACGCCATGGCGCTTTCCATCATGGCCACCCAGGCCAGCGCCATCACCTTCATCTCCACCACCGGCCAATCCTACGTGGACGGCATGCGCTTCGTTCAGTTTTACTTCGGCCTGCCCATCGCCATGATTGTTATTTGCGCCACGGCCGTCCCCATCTTTCGCCGCGCTAATATTTACACCGCTTACGAGTATTTGGAAAAGCGTTTCGACGGCAAGACGCGCTCGCTCGCCAGCCTGATTTTCCTCTGCCAGCGCGGCCTTTCCGCCGGCCTTACCATCTACGCGCCGGCCCTGGTGCTCTCCGTGATTCTGGGCTGGCCGGAACGCGGCACCACCTTTCTGATGGGCGTCATTGTGATCACCTACACGGTGGCCGGCGGCATCAAAGCCGTCACCTGGTCCGACGTGCAGCAGATGTGCATCATCTTCTTCGGACTCGTGGTGGCGCTCGTCACGGTGATCGTCCTGCTGCCCGCGCAGGTCTCGTTTGGCGACGCCGTCTACCTGGCGGGCGCCGCCGGCCGCCTCAACGTGGTGACCACCCACTTCGATTGGAACGACCGTTTCAACATCTGGAGCGGCCTGTTCGGCGGCACCTTCCTGTTCCTTTCCTACTTCGGCTGCGACCAATCGCAGGTACAGCGCTATCTCACGGGACGCTCCATCTCTGAGAGCCGCCTCGGCCTGCTGTTCAACGCCGTGGCCAAAATCCCCATGCAGTTCTTCATTCTGTTCATCGGCGCCATGGTGTTTGTGTTTTACCTGTTCATCCAGCCGCCGGTGCTCTTCCAGCAGGCCGAACTGGCGCGCATTCAAAGCCACGCCGAATTTGAGCCCATGGCGAATCAATACAGCCAGGCCTTCGCCCGCCGCCGCCAGGCCACCCTGGCGTTGGTGGAAGCCCATCACAGCGGCGACCCCGGCGCCGAACACCGCCAGGCGGCCAACTATCGCGCCGCCCAGCGGGAGATCGATGCGGCCCGCGCCCAAGCCGCGCGGCTGGTGGAACAGACCGGCGGCGAAAAGGATTTCAGCGACACCAACTACATCTTTCTCTCCTTCGTGACACGCTACCTGCCGGCCGGTATTGTCGGCCTCGTGATCGCCGTCATTTTCGCCGCCACCATGTCGGCCAGTTCCGGCGAAATCAATTCGCTGGCTACCGTCACCGTCGTGGATCTCTATCGCCGCTACGTGCGGCGCAGCGCGAGCGATCACCATTACCTGCTGGCATCCCGATGGGCCACGCTCTTTTGGGGCGTTTACGCGGTGGCCTTCGCCGGGTGGGGCAAGCACCTCGGGCCGCTGATCGTGGCAGTGAACGTGGTGGGCTCGTTATTCTATGGCTCGCTGCTGGGCTGTTTCGTGGTGGCCTTCGGTTTCCGGCGCGTCCGCGGCACCGCCGTGTTCATCGGCATGCTGGCCGGCGAGGCGGCCATTTTCGCCGCCTTCCTGTTCACCGGCATCTCCTGGCTCTGGTATAACCTGCTGGGCTGCGCCACGGTGGTGGCCACCGCGCTGATAATCACTTATCTGACGCCCGGCGGCGGCGCGCCAGCGGAAGCCGCCACGCCAGGTATGCGGCAACCAGGATAACGGCGGCGACCGTCACGGCGGCGAAGTAGTGTTCGATGTGGCGCTCCACCACCTGCCAGCGCTCCCCCAGAAAATAGCCCAGAGCGAGAAAAGTGCCCACCCAGACGCAACCCCCGCTGTAAGCGAACAGCGCGAATTGCGGAGCCTCCACCGCGCTCATGCCCGCGGCGAAGGCCGTGAGATGGCGCACCCCGGGCACGAAGTAACCGAACGTCAGACCCCAATGCCCCACGCGCGCAAACCAGGCATGGGCCTTGTTTACCTGCTCCTCGGTGATGCGCACGTAGCGGCCGTAGCGATGGATCAGCTTGATGCCGAAAGTCCGGCCCAGCGTGTAACTGATGGTAATGCCGCACAGGCTTCCTCCCAGCGCCGCTCCGTAGGCCAGCGGCAGTGACATGCGGCCTTTGAAAACCAGGTAGCCCGTGAAGGTGAGCAGCGTCTCATCCGGCACCGGCAGCCCGACAACCCCCATCACCAGCAGCAGAAAAATCGCCAGGTAGCCGTACTGCGAAATCCAGACCAGGACGTGTTGTTCCATCAGCGCCGTAACACTTCTGACTTCTCACTTCTAACTTCTGACTTCTAAATCCCGCGGGGATTTCAAGGGCGAAGCCCTTGCGCCATCACACCACCAGGCCGGTAACCTCCACCGGCGAACGGTCCCCGCTCAGCACCACGATGCCGCTCTCCGTGACGAAGCAGCGCGCGCGATCCGCCTCCAGGTCGTAACCGATGATGGCGTCCGCCGGCACCCTGACGTTCTTGTCGAGGATGGCGCGGCGCACTTTCGCGCGGCGGCCGATGTCGCAGTTGTCCATGATGATCGAATCCTCCACCAGCGCGCCCGTATGCACGCGAACGTGGCGTCCCAGGATCGAATTGCGCACCATGCCGCCGGAAAGAATGCATCCGCCCGAGACGATGCTGTCGATGGCCTGTCCCCGCCGGTCTTCGTCGTCGAAGGTGAACTTGGCCGGCGGGTCCGCGTAGCTGGAACTGCGCAGCGGCCATGCCCGGTTGAACAGGTTGAGCGCCGGAGAGACCGAGCGCAGGTCCATGTTGGCGTCGTAATACGCATCGATGGTTCCCACGTCCCGCCAGTAGGGCTCCGCGTCGGGGCGTTCCCCGGGAATGCGGTTGGTCTGGAAGTCGTAGGCGTAGATTTCCGCCTGGCCTGCCAGCTTGGGTAGAATGTCGTGGCCGAAGTCGTGTTTGCTTTCTTCGTTGGCGGCATCCACCCGCAGCAGCCGCAGCAGCGTGTCAGTCGAAAAAACGTAGTTGCCCATGGAAGCGAAAACCCGCTCGGCGTCGCCCGGCATGGGCGGAGCGTTCGGATTCTTCTCGTGGAAAGCCAGGATGCGGCCGTCTGCGGATGCTTCGACCACCCCGAATTCGCCCGCCGTCTCGCGCGGCGCGGGCACCGCCGCCACGGTCACTTCGGCCTTCTTCTGGAGGTGGTATTCGATCATGGAGGTGATGTTCATGCGGTAGATGTGGTCGCCGCCGAAGATCGCCACCACATCGGGCGCCGATTGCTCCACCAGGTTGATGTTCTGGTAGATCGCGTCGGCCGTCCCCTGGTACCACGTCTCATCGGCCGACCGCATCTGCGCCGGCACCGGAATCACGAATTGCGACCGCAGCATGCCGCCGAACTGCCATCCCTCGCTGAGGTGCTGCAACAGCGACTGGCTGCGGAACTGCGTCAGCACGTACACCGAGTAAATGCCGGAGTTGATGAAATTGCTCAGGACGAAATCGATGATGCGGTACTTGCCGCCAAAAGGAACGGCCGGCTTGGCCCGCTCCTTGGTCAGAGGCCAGAGCCGGGTGCCTTTCCCGCCGGCCAGAACGATGCCCAACACGCTTAGGCGCATAGCTTTCTCACGCATATTGTTTCAGGCCGCCGTGGGGAATGGCAAGAGAAAACTGCTCGCTCGCGGGCGCCGTGGAATAGAATATTCCGGATGGGTGAAACTCGATTTACCACTGCCGCCGTCATCGGCACGGGAATGATGGGGCCGGGCATCGCCTTGACGCTTGCCATGGGCGGGCTCCGGTCCACCATTCTCGGCCGCACCGGCGAAAGTGCCGCCCGCGGTCTCGAAAAGGCCCGCGCGCAGGCCCGTCTGCTGGCCGAAAACGAGCTCGCCGGCGCCGGCCTTCTGGAACGCGCGGCGGGCCTGCTGGACGCCTCTTGCGCTTTCGACGACACCGTCCGCGCGGCGGACTTGGTGATCGAATCCGGCCCCGAGGATATGGCCTTCAAGCAGGCTCTGTTCGCCCGCATGGACGCGCTGGCCGGCCCGCGCGCGGTGCTGGCATCCAACACTTCGGGCCTCAGCATCACCGCCATCGCTGCCGGCTGTTCCCGGCCCGAGCGCGTCCTCACCACGCACTTCTGGAACCCGCCGCACCTCATGCCGCTGGTCGAAATCGTCAAGGCCGGGAAGACCTCCGGCAAGTATTTCCGCGAATTGGTGCGCCGCGGCGACCTGGGCTCGAAGACCGGCAAGGGCTTCTACGACTGGTCGATCAAGGATGCCGGCGCCGTCAGGCAACGCCGCGACCAGTTCCTCGTCGAAGTGCTGCACTACCGCCGCCGGAACCCATCCGAAACCTAAAGCTTCTCGCTTAGCCGCCGATTAGTAAAGCGTTGAGTGACGCAACCGCCCCATGATCTCGATTCTCGGAATCGTCATAGTTCTGGGTGCCATCGTCGGTGGCTACCTGATCGAACACGGAAAGCTCCTGGTGCTCCTTCAACCGGCCGAGCTGATCATCATTTTTGGAGCGGCCGTGGGCACCGTCGTAGTCGCCAATCCTTTGCCCACCTTGATCCGCATTGGCAAAGGGATGGCCGGCGTTTTCTCAGCCAGCCCTTTTGACAAGGCTCATTACACCGAGAACCTGAAAATGCTGTACGAGCTGTTCAATTATGCGCGCAAGAATGGCACCGCCAAACTGGAAGAAGACCTCGACAACCCCGCCAAGAGCCCGGTCTTCTCGAAGTACCCCAAGTTCCTCAAATCGCACCACGCCCTCGAATTCTTGTGTGACACCTTGCGCATGGTGGTAACCGGCGGCGTCGAGCCCATGGAAATCGACCAAATGATGGAAGTGGATCTCGAAGTGCACCACCGCGAATCCGCCGAGCCCATCGCGGCCTTGACCACCATGGCCGATTCCCTGCCCGGTTTGGGAATTGTGGCCGCGGTTCTGGGCGTCGTCATCACCATGGGATCGCTGGGAGGCCCCAAAGAAGAAATCGGCAACCATGTGGCGGCCGCCCTGGTCGGCACTTTCCTCGGCATTCTCCTTTGTTACGGTATCTTCGGTCCGCTGGCCGGGGCCATGGGCAAACAAAACGACGCCGAGAGTTATTACTTCGGCTTTCTCCGCATGGCGGCTCTGGCATTCGTCAAAGGCCTCAGCCCCATCATGGCCGTCGAACTCGCGCGGCGCTCCATCCCAACTACCGTGCGGCCCAACTTCAAGGAAGTGGAAGCCGCTTGCCGGGGCGCTAAGGCTGCCGCAGCCAAGGCGGCGTAAACATGTCCCCCGAGCCGGAAGCCCCTCCAGCACCGACCAAAATCCAGCAGATCATCGTCATCAAGAAAAAGGTGGCCGGCCACGGCGGCCACCACGGAGGCGCCTGGAAGGTGGCATACGCCGATTTCGTCACCGCCATGATGGCCCTGTTCATCGTGCTCTGGCTGATGAGCGCGGACAAAGAAGTCCAGCAGGCCGTCAGCGCTTACTTCAACAACCCCACCGGCCCGGGCAAACAGACCGGCACGGCGGCGGCGGGCGCCGGCAATTCCATCCAGTTGCCCAAAGACGACATGGCCAAACTGGCCCAAAAAATCCAGGAGGCGCTCCTCAAGGTTCCGGACTTTCGCTCGCTGAAGGACCACGTGGAGATCACCGTCACCTCCGACGGCCTGCGCATCGAGCTCCTCGAGACCGAGGCCGGCATGTTCTTCGAATCCGGAAAGCCGGTCCCCACCGCCAGCGGTTCCGAACTCTTGACGTTATTGGCCGGACAATTGGGCAAATTGCCCAACAACGTCACGCTGGAAGGCCATACGGATTCCAAACCGTACGCCGGAGAATATAGCAACTGGGAGCTTTCCACCGATCGCGCCAATTCCGCGCGCAGGATCATGGAAGCCCACGGGCTGCGCCCCGAGCAGGTCCAGCAGGTGCGCGGCTATGCCGACCGCCAATTGCGTCATCCCGAAGATCCCGAGTCTCCCTCCAACCGCAGAATCTCCGTCATCGTGCAATACCTGAACCCGAAAGACGCTCCCGCCAAGGAAGAACCGCCGGCCGCTGCCGAGGGAAAAACCGACGGCACAAAGGCCCCCGGCGAAGCTCCTCCAAAGAAATAAGTCCCCAGGTTCTTTGCCGGGCATTCCCAAACAAACGACTTCAGCAATTCCTCGATCTTGGGTCGTGGGTCAATTTGGATTTCTTTATTTTGTTGATGCTGGTGGGGTGCGCCTGGGGTGGTGTGAGAGGCTACAGCGCTCTAGTAAGCGGAATCCCTGTAGAACGGGCAAGGGACGAACTTGTCCGTTTCGGGATCGAGCATGAGGCAGAACTTGGTGGCGCGGGCCTGCTTGAATATGTCTCGGTAGCTTATGATCGCGAACGCGTAGAGCACCAAAGACCCATTGAGCAATCCGGCAGCATCTTCTTTGCTGATGGAACCGGACGCCTTGTTCCACAGTTCCCGGCGTCCATTTGGAAATATCACTCCGTGGGAATACGGAGCGTGTTGTCTGATTTCCTGCTCAATATCGGGGACCACAGAGCTAGGAAAAACCTTCCAGCCGCCACGCTGGATTACGTCAACCGCGAGAGTCTTGCCGGAGTTTACGAGGATGGGCGCAAATTCCATATTCTCTGTGATGGGATCAATTTTCACTTCCGTAACGCCGAGCCATGCTCGCTGGTCAATGATGAAATTATTGCTGATGTCGCGCCACTGAAGCAAAGTTACAATCGCGTAGACTATGCCAGCAAAGATTCCGACTACTTTCAGGATGTTCATCCAGCTTACAGATTTCCACCACGGCATGGTTGCATTCTTGGGTTGTTTGGTATTTGCGGTATTGCCTGGGGCTGGATGACTGGCGACAGGCGAATTCCCTGGAGTGGGTGTGCCTTTATCGTCGGTATCGTTTTGCGGGCTTGGGCTTTGCTTATTCTTCTTCCGTGGCGGGTGTGCTGACATGATGGCGTTATGGCAACCGCGCGCCGCAATAGCTACAGCACGGTGCATCGGCGGGCTGGCTCAGCCCGCGACCACATTTCGGGCAGTAGCGGGAGAACGGGTCGCGCCTTTTGGATTTACCCCACAGCACGCCGACAGTGAAAACGAGAATCGCGAACAACAGCACCGCGACCTCGGGACCGCCCAGGCCAAGTATACCGGCGGCTACAAAAGTCATCGTGAAGGCGCCTATTTCTTGAGCACCAGCGGAATGAGCGGCAGAGCAGCGGTTAACAGGCCGATCAGCGCGACAGCCATGGTTTGTGGAGGTGCGATATTCACTGTCACGGGTGCTTCAAATGTCAACTGGTTTACGGTCTGTGGCTGGATACCAAAGAAACGTTCCTCATATGACAGAATCCGGTCGGTTCGTGATGGTGCCGTCATTAACATCATGGTCAACTCCCAAGGCGACGTTGCGCTTCGGCGTACCTTGAGCGTGGCACGCCAAGCGCAGATCTGTCAAGAGGGATGGCAGCATGAAAAAACCAAACTGCACCACCATAAAGACTCCCGCTGCCGTTGCACTTCTGACTCCTGACTCCTGACTTCTGACTTCTGACTTCCAAATCCCGCAGGGATTTCAAGGGCGCAGCCCTTGCCTAGCATCTTATACTGGTCTTGCAGTGACATTTGAGAACGTAGCGGAAAACCTGCGGGAATCGTTCCGCGTCGTGGCCGCCGGCCGCGGCAAAGGCGAGATCCGGGAACTGCGCGGCGTGAGCATTGCCTCCGCCGGCGTCAAGTTCCAGATGTTCAACGCGGCCTTCCTCTCGAGCCCGGTCTCAACCGAAGTCGAACTGGCCCAACGGATCCTCCTGGCATCGCTCCATTTCGAGTCGCGCGAGTTGGGCTGGGCCTACTGGGTCTGCGAAGACATGCTGGAGCCCCGAACCCGCCGCGCTTCCCGCCGCATCTTCGAACGCCACGGATTGCGGCACTCGGTGGACCTCCCCGGCATGCTCGCGGAGCGTATCGCGCCCCCCGCCAGGCCGCTGCCGGCTCTCGAAATCAGGAAAGTCCGCGACGCCGCTACCCGCGACGCCTTTTGCGCCATCGCGTCGGTCTGTTTCCACGTGCCCATCCAGTGGTTTCTGGAGGTTTTTGACAACCTCGCGGTTTGGGACCGCTTCGCTGCTTACGTCGGCTATCTGGATGGCGAGCCTGTCTCCACCAGCGCCATCGTGATGGGCGGCCACTCCATCGGGGTTTACAATGTCGCCACCGTTCCGCAACACCAGCGGCACGGCTATGGGGAGGCGATCATGCGCCACGCGCTCGCCCAGGCTTACGACGAGCACGGCACGGAGCGCAGCATTCTGCAATCCACGCCGGCCGGCGCCCGGCTCTACCAGCGCATGGGCTATCAAACCGTGGCGAAAATCGCAGTGTATGCCAGTGCGCAGGGCGTGTGAGCGCAGAGGCTCAGCCCGGCCTGGTGCAGTGCGTCGCAAGCATAGCCGGGTATGGGAGCGCGCACGCCGTTGGGCCAAAAGCGCTAGACTAAATCTGAGGCTGCCATGATGAGTAATCGGCTCACCCGGAGCCTACCCAACCGGCACCTCAACCTGGGTCACGAAAACTTCGCTATGAAAGCGTCGGGCAACTTCGGAAGGGGCGGCAGTTTCAAAGAACAGTGTGAGCGCCTCGATGAGGTTGACTCGCGCTTCTTCAATCGACGCACCCTCGCTCGCAATATCGAGTTCCGGGCAAAGAGCTACAAAACCATCGTCCTCACGTTCAATAATCGCGGTCAAGCGCTGCGCCGGCTTCATGATCCGAGTCTACACCAGTTCAAGTGGACGAAATGCCAAAGCGCACCTCTGCCGCTTACGGTGCAGAAAACGGCGATCTGAAAAACCTGTCGGCATGACTGCCCAGTTAGGTGAATCGCAAGGTTACAGGCACAAACCTCCGCCCGCGATCAATCCTTCGATCGCCGCGATATCCCTGTAGAACGGCCGGTCGCCTTCAATCGGCGGCGAAACTCGCCGGATGCGCGCGCGTGCTTCCTCCAGCGCGGGGCTGGTCCGTAGAGGCGCCAAAAGGTCCAGCGCGCGGGCCGCGCACAAGGCTTCAATCGCCAGCACCGCGCGCGTGTTGCGCGTCACCCGTTGCAGCTTGCTGGCCGACGTCATCCCCATGCTCACGAAATCTTCCTTGTTGCCGCTGGTGGTGATGGAGCCGGTCGACGCCGGATGCGCCAGCACGCGGTTCTCCGCCACCAGGCTGGCGGCCGTGACCTGCGCCATCATGAGCCCCGATTCCAGTCCGGGGTGCCCCGCCAGGAACGGCGGCAGCTCTTCGTTGAGCGCCGGGTTCACCAGCCGGTCGATGCGCCGCTCCGAGATGCCCGCCAGCGCGCACAATGCCACCGCCAGAAAGTCCAGTTGGAAGGCCAGCGGCTCGCCGTGAAAATTGCCGCCGGAGAGAATCTCGTCGCCGAACACCAGCGGGTTGTCGGTGGCGGAATTCAGTTCGATCTGGAAAACGCCGCGCGCCGCCGCCAGCGTATCGCGCACCGCTCCGTGCACCTGCGGAGCGCAGCGCAGCGAGTAGGCGTCCTGCACCCGCCGGCAGGCGATGTGAGATTGCCGGATTTCGCTCGCCTCCAGCAGCCGCCGCAGCCGCGCGGCGCTTTCCATCTGCCCGGGATGCGGGCGCGAGGCGTGAATGCGCTCGTCGAAGGCGCGCGGCGTGCCGCGCAGCCCGTCCAGCGTCAGGCCGCAGATCACGTCCGCGGAATCCACCAGCCCCTGAATGGCTTCCAGTTCCAGACAGCCGACGGCCAGCATGGCCGGCGTGCCGTTGATCAGGCTGATGCCTTCTTTGGGGCCGAGCGTGATCGGCTCGATTCCCGCGCGCCGCAGCGCTTCGCCGCCATCCAGCAACCTGCCTCCGAACTCCGCTTGGCCTTCGCCGATCAGCACCAGCGCCATATGCGAGAGCGGCGCCAGGTCCCCGGATGCGCCCACGCTCCCTTGCGAAGGAACCACCGGGGTGACGCCGCGGTTGAGCAGTTCGCACAGCCGCTCCGCCACCAGCGGACGAATCCCCGAGAAGCCCATCGCCAGCACGTTGGCGCGGATCAGGATCATGGCGCGCACCGCCTCGCGGTCGAGCGGCTCGCCTACGCCCACCGAGTGCGAGCGGATGACGTTGCGCTGGAGCTGTTCCAGTTCGTCGCGCGCGATGCGCACGTTGGCCAGCAGGCCCACGCCGGTATTCACCGCGTAGATCGGCTCCTCTCCGTCGGCTAGCCGGTCAATGAGCTGGCGGGATGCGTTCATCCGCTCGATGGCCGCCGGCGCCAGCGCGACTGCGGCCGTCCGCGCGCGCGCCACCGCGCATGCATCGGCGATGGTGAGATGGTACCCGTCGATAGAGAGGGTCACGGTCTGGGTCTCCGGTCACATGATGGATCGCCGGGTTGACAGACGAAAGCGTCTGTCCCACCTTGGCGCGCCCGCGCTTGCGCATCCGTGGGGCAGGCGCTTTCGCCTGCCAACACTTGCGGAATGACACCAGACCACCCGGTCATAATCCTAATGCCCCTTCTGCCGGGCTCCGATCAACGCTTCGATGTTGACCAGCTCGGTGGGATAGTCGCCCGTGTAACAGGAATAGCAATACTCATGCTTGTCGTCGGCCACCGCCTTGCGCAGGGAGGCCAGCGACAGGTATCCCAGCGAATCGGCCTCCACGAAACGGCGGATCTCCTCCACCTTGTGGTTGTACGCAATCAGCTCGCTGCGGTTCGGCGTGTCCACGCCATAGAAGCAAGGAGAAATCGTCGGCGGGCAGGAGATGCGCAGATGCACTTCGCGTGCCCCGGCCTGCCGCACCATGCGCACAATTTTCCGGCTGGTGGTGCCGCGCACGATGGAATCGTCCACCAGCACCACGCGCCGGCCTTGCAGCAGGTGCCGGATCGGATTAAGTTTCAGCTTGACGCCGAAATCGCGGATGGCCTGCGAGGGCTCGATGAAGGTGCGGCCCACGTAATGATTGCGGATCAGGGCGTGGCGGAACGGCAGGCCCGATCCGTCGGCGTACCCGATGGCGGCGGTCACCCCCGAATCGGGAACCGGCACCACCAGGTCGGCATCGGCCGGATGCTCCCGCGCCAGCAGCCGTCCCATGGCTTCCCGCGATTCCTCCACCGGGCGTCCGAAGACCATCGAGTCGGGCCGCGCGAAGTAAACGTGCTCGAATACGCATTGCGCCCGATCCCGCTCCGGCGCCCAGCGCTCCCGGGTAATGCCGTCCGGTCCCGCAATCACCATCTCGCCCGGGTCCACGTCGTGCAGATACGCCGCTCCAATCAAGTCGAAGGCGCAGGTTTCCGATGCGAACACGTAGCATTTGCGCCCGCCCGAAATCTCCATCTCCCCCACCGCCAGCGGCCGGAAGCCGTGCGGATCGCGCGCCACGATGATCCGGTCTTGCGCCAGAAACACCAGCGAAAACGCCCCTTCCAGTTGCAGCAGCGCTTCGCGCAGCGCCGCGGCCAGGGTCCGTTCCGAGGAGTGCGCCACCAGGTGAAGGATCACTTCGGTATCGCTGGACGCCTGGAAGATGGCGCCGTTGCGGCCCAACTCGGTCCGCAACTCCGCCGCATTGGTGATGTTGCCGTTGTGCGCTACCGCTACTTTGCCCTTGTTGCACGCCACCGAGAAAGGTTGGGCGTTCAGCAGAACCGTATCGCCCGCGGTGGAATAACGCGTATGCCCGATCGCCAGCTCGCCCGGCAGCCCCGCCAGCACCTGGCTGGTGAAAATATCCGCCACGTGCCCCATCGACTTGTGGGAGTGAACCCGCTCGCCGTCGCTGGTGCAGATGCCGGCGCTCTCCTGGCCGCGATGCTGCAACGCGTACAGCCCCAGGTACGCCAGCTTGGACGCTTCCGGGTGGCCGTAGATCGCCACCACCCCGCATTCCTCGTGAAACTTATCGAACATGCGATTCGAAGGCCTGCGCGTAGGCTGTCTTCAACGCCCCGATTTCCCAGGCGCCCAGCGTGATGGTGCGCTGGCGAATTTCGATCCCCTTCTCGATTGTAACCCCCACCGCCGGCGCCTCGATTTCGTACTTCTCCGCGATGGCCGCCACTTTCTTGGGAAATTCGGTGGAAATCAGGATGCGCGAAGGCGCTTCGTGGAACGCCAGCATCTCCGGCCGCAGGTCGGAATCCACGTCGATCAGCGCCCCGATTTCGTTCGGCCCGAAAGAGCATTCCGCCAGCGCCACCGCCAGGCCTCCATCGCTCAGGTCGTGCGCCGATTCCGCCAGGCCCTCGGCGATGATCTTGCGCATCGCGAACTGCACCCGCTGCTCCCGCTCCAGGTCCAGCGCTGGCGGCAGCCCCCACAGTTGCTCGACGATCTCTTTGGCGTATTGCGTGCCGCCGAAGCGCGTGTCGTCGCACTCGCCGATGCCGCCCAACAGCATCACCGTGCGGCCCGCGTTCTTGAACGGAATCGTCACCGGCTCGGCGGTCTTGAGCGTTCCCACAATTCCCAGCACCGGCGTGGGATAGATTCCTCCGCCCAACGTTTCGTTGTACAGGCTGACGTTGCCGCCGGTGATCGGCGTGTCAAAGAAGGCGCAGGCTTCCGCCATGCCTTCGATGGCTTCCACCAGTTGCGCCATGATCTCGGGACGCTCGGGGTTGCCGAAGTTCAGGCAGTTGGTGGCCGCCACCGGCCGCGCCCCCACGGTCGAAAGATTGCGGCAGCATTCCGCCACCGCCAGCTTCGCGCCTTCCCGCGGCGAAAGGAAGCAGTAACGGCCGTTGCCGTCGAGTGAGATGGCGATCGATGTGCCCGTCTCCTTGATCCTCACAATCGCGGCGTCCGTGCGCTCCGGGCCGGCCACCGTGTTGGTGCGCACCTGGTAATCGTACTGCTCCCAGATCCAGCGTTTGGAGCAGATGTCCAGCGAGCCGAGCAGCGTGGGAAGCGTGCGCTGCACCTTCGACACCGGAAGGTCGGGAATCAAGCCGGCGCGCGGCGGGTGCGTGTGCGGCCGGTCGTAGAGCGGCGCTTCGTCGGCCAGCTCGCGATTCGGAATCTCCGCCACCACCACGCCATGATGCCGCACCCGCAGTTTTCCGTCTTCCGTCACCACGCCGATCTCCGCGGCCTCCAGGCCCCACTTGCGGAACACCCGGTAGACGTCCTCTTCGCGGCCCTTCTCCGCCACCAGCAGCATGCGTTCCTGCGATTCCGAAAGCATGATCTCGTAGGGCGTCATGCCGGTCTCACGCTGCGGCACGCGGTCCAACTCGATCTCGATGCCCACTTCTCCGCGGCTGCCCATTTCGCAGGTGGAACAGGTCAGCCCCGCCGCTCCCATGTCCTGGATGCCCACGATGGCTCCGGTCCGCATGGCTTCCAGGCAGGCTTCCAGCAGCAGTTTCTCCATGAACGGGTCGCCCACCTGCACGTTGGGCCGCTTCTGCTTGGCCTCCTCGGTGAATTCCGCGCTGGCCATGGAAGCGCCGTGAATGCCGTCCCGCCCCGTCCGCGCCCCCACATAGATCACCGGATTCCCGGCGCCGGCCGCCTTGGCGTAGAAAACTTCTTCCTTCTTGCAGATCCCCAGCGCGCAAACGTTCACCAGCGGGTTGCCGTCGTAGCACGGTTCGAAAATGCACTCGCCGCCCACCGTCGGCACGCCGAAGCAGTTGCCATAGTGTGCGATGCCCGCCACCACGCCGCCCAGAATGCGGCGGTTGCGCGCGCCCGTCTCAGGGTCGTCCAAGCGGCCGAAGCGCAGCGAATCCAGCACCGCGATGGGCCGCGCGCCCATGGTGAAAATATCCCGCAGGATGCCGCCGACACCCGTGGCCGCGCCCTGAAACGGCTCGATAAAGCTGGGGTGGTTGTGCGATTCGATCTTGAACGCGATCACGTAGCCGCCGCCGATATCGATAATCCCCGCGTTTTCCCCCGGGCCCTGCACCACCACGCGCCCGCGCGTCGGCAACTTCTTCAAATGCCGCCGCGAGCTCTTGTAGGAACAATGCTCGCTCCACATCACGCTGAAAATGCCCAGCTCCGTGTAGCTGGGCTCCCGTCCCAGGATGGCGACGATCTTCCCATACTCGTCCGCCGTCAGTTGATGTTGCGCGATCACTTCGGGCGCGTGCGCCGTCATGCCCGCACCACCGAATGGAGCACCGATTGGAAAATCGTCAGCCCATCGGTCGAGCCCATCAGCGGGTCGGATGCGCGCTCCGGGTGCGGCATCATGCCCATCACGTTGCGCTCGCGGTTCAGAATCCCGGCAATGTCGCCCAGCGATCCATTCGGATTGCCCACATAGCGGAACAGCACGCGGTCTTCGGCGTCCAGTTCATCCAGCGTCCGGCCGTCGGCGAAATAGCAGCCTTCCCCGTGAGCGATGGGCATCCGCAGAATCTGCCCTTCTTGCGCCTGGTTCGTGAACGGCGAGTCGACCGTCTCGGTCCGCAGGCGCACCTCGCGGCAGACGAACTTGAGCCCGCGGTTGCGAATCAGCGCTCCCGGCAGCAGCCCGGCTTCCACCAGGATCTGAAAGCCGTTGCAAACACCCATCACCAGGCCCCCGGCCGCCGCAAATTTGCCGACCGCGCCCATCACCGGCGAGAACCTGGCGATCGCGCCGCAGCGGAGATAATCGCCGTATGCGAAACCGCCCGGCAGAATGACCGCATCCACGTCGCCCAGACTCGACGAATCGTGCCAGATATATTCCGCTCTTTGGCCGAGGTTGGTGGTGACTGCGTAGAAAGCGTCGTGGTCGCAATTGCTTCCGGGAAAAACAATGACGCCAAATCTCATGAGCTTTGTTTTGGGAAAGACTAACTTTTTATTTTACCAGAGGAACAGCCGTGGTTCGTCCTCCCGGCGGACGAAACGGACGAAACCCTGCAGACAAAGATATCCTGGTTACCGTGCCGCGGCGTCCCACAGCTCCTCCATCCCGCAAGGTGAAACCGCCGGGCGACGGTGAAGGCCCGGTGGCGCGCGCACCGCGGGATCCCGTACGCTGGCCGCGCCACGTTCTGGCCATCGCCGCGCTCTGGGCCGTGACGCTCGCGGCCTACGGCAATTCCTTCCGCGCCGCATTCCTTTTCGACAGCACGCAGATCATTCTGCAGGATGCCCGCCTGAGAGCCGCCACCACCGGGAACGTTCGCCTGATCTCGACGACGGAGTATTGGTTTCCCGGACTCTACCGGCCCTTGACCACGCTTACGTACCTGTTCAACTACGCCGTGGTGGGCGGCGGGGCGCAACCGGACGGTTACCACGCCGTCAATTTCGCGCTGCATGCCGTCAACATCCTGCTGGTTTATCTGCTGGGACTGACGGTCTTTGGGGAGGTCTCGCCGGCCTTAGGATTGGCGGCTTTGTGGGCTCTCCACCCGGTTCTCACCGAGTCCGTCACCAACATCGCGGGACGCGCCGACCTGCTGGCGGCATTGGGCGTGCTCGCCGGCCTGCTGTGCCACATCCGCGCGGCCACCCGCTCCGGCTGGCGCAAAGCGGCCTGGCTGGTTGCGCTGCTGGCGGCTGTCACGCTGGGGCAGTTTTCCAAGGAAAACGCGGCCGTGGTGGTCGCGGTCATGCTGCTGTACGATCTCCTCTTCGGAACGGCCGCCGCGCGC
Organism: Bryobacteraceae bacterium; assembly: GCA_050014595.1. Taxonomy (GTDB): domain Bacteria; phylum Acidobacteriota; class Terriglobia; order Bryobacterales; family Bryobacteraceae; genus PALSA-129. The sequence continues at coordinate 14,957 of JBEKDA010000024.1, read as the reverse complement.
GCTCGCCATTCCTGGAGCGCGCGACTCCCTGGATATGCGGTGGCAGCGCTGCCCCTGCTGGTTTATTGGTATTGCCGGAGCCGCGTGCTGGCGCAGTCCCCCCACACGCCGATCGCCTTTTTGGATAATCCTCTGACCGGAACCGATTTCTGGACCGCCCGCATCACGGCCCTCAAAGTCCTCGGCAAGTACCTGTGGCTGTGGCTCTGGCCCGGCAAGCTGGCCTGCGACTACTCCTACAACCAGGTCCCGCTCTTCGACTGGCGGTTGCACAACTGGGAGGCATGGAAGACGGTCGCGGCGGCGGCGGCCTGGGGAGTCATTGTCGCGCTGGCGGTGCGCAGTTACCGCCGCAACAAGCCGCTCTGTTTCTTCATCGCATTTTTCCTGGTGACGCTGGCGCCCACTTCCAATCTGGTGATTCTCATCGGCAGCATCATGGCCGAACGCTTTCTGTATCTGCCCTCCATTGGCTTCGCCGGCTGCGCGGTCGTCGCGCTCCATTGGGCTTGTCGAAAGCTCACAGTCGCTTGGCCTCGCGCGCGGCTGGCGGCGCCCATCGCGCTGGCTGCGATTTGTGCCGCGCTGGTCTCGCGAACTTACGCGCGCAACGCGGACTGGTTGGACGGCGGCAGCTTGTGGACCGGCGCGGTGCGGTCGGCTCCCGCAAGCTACAAGACGCACCTGAACCTGGCCCTCACGGCGCTCGGCAACCAGCCTCCCGATCTGGACCTGGCCGCCCGCGAGCTCGCAGCGTCGCTCGCCATTACCGGCGGCCTGCCCGACGACCGGCAGAACGAATACCCCTACCTGATGGCCGGTATGTGCTACCGCATAAAAGGAGACACTCTGGCATCGCGGGACGCCGGCGGCGCGCTGGTGCCCGGCCCGCTAAGCGGCTTGTGGTACGAGCGATCGCTGGAAGCCCTGCGGCACGCCGATCAAATCGATCATATTGTGCCGGAGCGAAATCGCGGCGACCATCCTCTGCGTGGGCCGCGGGCTCCCATGTCGGGAACCGCGGCCATCTACGAACAGCTCGGTCACACTTTCATGCGGCTGGGACGGCCGGCTCCGGCCGTGGCAGCCTATGCGCATAGCCGCTTCTTGCATCCTGAGCTGAATTCTTTCGCGGAAATGGCGGCTGCCTACACTGCCATGGGCGACTTGCGCGGTGCCATCATCACGCTGCTGGAAGGGCTGGTGGCATTCCCAAACGACACGGGCTTCGCTCCACAGGCCGCCAGGCTGTACGGGCGGATGGACCCGCCAAGCTGCGCGGCGCGCGGCGGCGGCTCGAGCCTGAACCGCGAATGTCCAGCGGTGCAAAGGGACCTCTGCGCAGCCGGCCGGAACGTGATTCAGTTGTACACTCAGGCGGGCATGCCGCAAGAGGCCGCGGCTGTCAGGCTGCGCGTGGTGAACGGTATGGGATGCGCGGTGGAGTGAGGGAAGCAGCTTCCCGGCTGCGGTTCAGCGTTCCGGCTCTTGGGCAATCGAGGAACGGCGCAGCGGCGGCCGCGGCTTCTTGGGCGCGCCCACCATGGCGTACGGGTCGCCGGGATCTTCGGCTTTTCCCTTCCCGATCAGCTCCAACACCTTTTTCCACACGTCTTGAATTACCCCGGGCATAGCAGGCTCCTTGCAGTTATCATACTCCCGCCGGCTTCCCTCTGCGAAAATGGAGACACCGCATGGCCGATTTCTTTCGCTCCTTTCTGCCGCTCGAGAACCCCATCGGGTTCGGCGCAGCCGATTACCTCGAGCTGCTCCTGGCAGCCCTCCTGGTCGTGCTGGCCCTGGTGTGGAGGCCGCGCATTGAGCCGCGCCTCCGCAAACTCGCCCAGCGCACCGTCTGGTCCATGGCCCTGCTGGCCGCCCTGCCCATCGCTCTCCGCTTGCTGCTGCTGCCTCATCATCCCGCCCCCACGCCGGACGTCTATGACGAGTTCAGCCACCTGCTGGTAGCCGACACCCTGCGCCACTTCCGGCTCGCCAACCCCATGCTCCCCATGCACCGGTTCTTCGAAACTTTCTTCGTGCTCCAGCAGCCCAGCTACAGTTCCATCTACCCGCTCGGCCAAGGCATATTTCTGGCGCTCGGCTGGAGCATCTTCGGCCATCCCTGGGCCGGCGTGCTTCTGGCCACCGCCGCCTTCTGCCCGCTGTGTTACTGGATGCTGCGCGGCTGGACCTCGCCCGCCTGGTCGTTCGCCGGCGCCGCCCTGGCCATCATGGAATTCGGCCCGCTGAGCCCGTGGATGAACAGCTACTGGGGCGGCATGCCCGCCGCCGCCGCGGGTTGCCTGGTCTTTGGCGCGCTGCCGCGCCTGCGCCACGGCCGCCGCAAGGACGCCGTGCTGCTCGGGGTGGGCCTCGCCATCCATCTGCTGACCCGCCCCTACGAATCCCTCTTTCTGCTGATCGCGGTGGTCGCCTTCTTCCTGCCTTGCCTCCGCCGGCGGGCCGAGTGGCGGAGGCTCGGCGCAGTTGAACTCGGCAAAGCCGCGCTGGTCGCGGCCTGCGTCGTAATGCCCGCCATCGCTCTCACGCTGGCGCAAAACAGGCAAGTGACCGGCAGTTGGACCATCCTGCCCTACACCATCAGCCAATACCAATACGGCGTGCCCACGTCGCTGACCATGCAACCGAATCCGGTTCCCCACCTGCCCCTCACGCCGCAACAGCAGCTCGATTACCGGATGCAGACTTCCTTCCGCCCGGCGCACGGTGAGACCGTCCGGACTTTTCTCGCGCGCCTCGAATACCGCGTCCGCTATTACCGCTTCTATTTCCTGCCGCCGCTCTACCTGGCGCTGCTGGCCTTCCTGACGGCGTTGCGGGAATACCGCTTTGCCTGGGTAGCTTTCACCCTGGCGCTGTTCGCGCTAGGAACCAATTTCTTTCCCGCCTTCCAGGTCCACTACATCGCGGCGGCCACCTGCCTGTTCGCGCTGGTGAGCGTCGCCGGCCTGGAGCGAATCTCGCGCTGGAGCCTGCGCGGCCGGCCCGTGGGTCTCGAAATCGCCGCCATCATATTCTTCTTATGCGCGGCTCATTTCCTGTTTTGGTACGGAGTCCACCTGTTCGAGCCCTCCGGGATTTCACGGGACATGCGGCCCTACGAAACCTGGGATGCCATCAACCACGGCAATCCCGAGCGCCGCATCGCCGTCAACCGTCAGCTCGCGGAAATTCCCGGCAGGCTTCTGGTCTTCGTGCGCTACTCTCAGCTCCACATTTTCCAGGAGGAGTGGGTCTGGAACGCCGCCGATATCGACGCGGCCCGCATCGTGTGGGCCCGCGATCTCGGCGCCGATGAAGATCGGGAGTTGCTGCGCGCCTGGCCTCGCCGCCAACCGCTCCTGTTCGAGCCCGATGCGCGCCCCATGCGCCTCACGCCCTACCAGCCATAGTTTCCAGGTGGGACAGACGATCGGTTTATGTCGTCTGTCAAGCAGCCCATGGTCTGTCCCGCTATCCGGCCAGCCGCACCCACTCTTCCATGCGTTCGCGAAGCGCGCGCGCCGTAGCGGCCGCGGGCAGCAGCCCCGCGATCACCGCCACCGAATCGGCGCCGGCCGCCCACACATCCCGCGCGTTCTCCAGCGTAATCCCGCCGATCCCGACCAGGGGCTTCGCCATCAGGCTGCGGCAGCGCCGGATCTCATCCAGGCCGGCCACCGCGCCGGGCTGGCGTTTGGAAGCCGTGGCAAAGATTGGACCGAGGGCCACGTAATCCACGGGTTCGCCGGCGGCGGGCGCAAGTTGTGCGGCGCTGTGGCTGGAGAGTCCGATGATAGCGTCGGAGCCGAGAAGCTTGCGGGCGTCGCGTGGCGAGAGATCGTCCTGGCCCACGTGCAGGCCGGCATGGAGCAGCGCGGCGAAATCGGCGCGGTCGTTGATGATCAGACTGGCGCCTCGCTCGCGGCAGAGGCGCGCCACTTCTTGAGAGGCGGCAAAGAGATCGCGGCTCCAATGAGACTTATGGCGGATTTGCAGGATGGCGGCGCCGCCTTCCAGATATGCCGCGGCGGCCACCGCCAGAGAGATACCGCGGCGGTCGAGCGATTCGGTATCGAGGATGGGGTAAACGCGCGGCAGCCCGAGCATTCTTTCGCAGCCAGTATAACGCAGCCACCAGGCGGAGCCGTATGACACAATGTGGTTTCATGGCGCGACAACTTGTGGAGTGTGTTCCGAATTTTTCCGAAGGGCGCGATGCCGCCAAAATGGATGCGATCGTGCAAGCCATCCTGACGGTGCCCGATGTCGTACTGCTCGACCGCGAATCGGACGCCGACCACAATCGCTGCGTTCTGACGTTCGTCGGACCGCCGGCGGCGGTCGAGGACGCGGCCGTGCGCGGGGTCGAAAAGGCGGTCGCGTTGATCGACCTCACCCAGCATCAGGGCGCGCACCCGCGCATCGGGGCAGCCGATGTGGTGCCCTTCATCCCCATCGAAGGCGTCACGCTCGAAGAGTGCGTGCGCCTCGCCGAGCGCGTGGCGCGCGAGATCTGGAACAGGCTGCGCGTGCCGGTGTACCTCTACGAATCGGCCGCCAAACGGCCCGATCGCGTCAACCTGGAGAACATCCGGCGCGGCCAGTTCGAAGCGCTGGTAAAGGAGATGGGCACGGTGGCCGAGCGCGCTCCCGACGTGGGCGACGCGGTGTGCCACCCCACAGCGGGCGCGACCGTGGTGGGAGCGCGCAAATTCCTGATCGCTTATAACGTGAACCTGGGCACGCCGGATGTGGCCATCGCCAAAAAGATCGCCAAGACCATCCGCTTTTCCACCGGCGGCTTCCGCTTTGTGAAGTCCATGGGCGTGATGCTGGGGACGCGCAACCTGGCGCAGGTGTCGATCAACCTGACGGATTTCGAGCAGACCCCCATGCACCTGGTGTTCGAGACCGTGCGCCGCGAGGCGGAGCGATGGGGCGTGCCGGTGGTGGGCAGCGAGATCGTGGGACTGATTCCGCAGAAGGCCATCGAAATGTCGGCCGACTATTTCCTGCGTTTCGAAAATTTCCGGCCGGAACTGGTGCTGGAAAATCGCGTGGCGGAAGCCATTGGCTCGCGCAGCGGCTTGCCCGAGTTTCTGGATGCGCTGGCGGCGCCCACGGCGACACCCGGCGGCGGCAGCGCGTCGGCCGCGGCGGCGGCCATGGCGGCGGCCTTGGGCGCCATGGTGACACGCCTCGCCAAGCAGGACCCCGAGCCGTTCGAGACCGACCGCCGCTTTTTCACCGAGGCCGTGGATCGCGATGCCGAGGCGTTCCAGAAAGTGATGGCCGCCTACAAGCGTCCCAAAGACGAACGCGCGCCTTTCGTGGAAGAAGCGTTGCACGGGGCCGCGGAAGTGCCGCTCCAGGTATTCGAGCGCGCCTCGGCCATGCAGGCGCGGTTGAACGCGCTGCAGATTCCCGCTAAGTTCGGCTCCGATCTGGCGGTGGCCAGAGCGCTCACGGTGGCGGCCAAAGCCGGCGTTCTGGAAAACGTTAACATCAACCTCGATTCGATTCAGGACGAGGCATTCAAGGCCGCAGTGCAAGCGCGGCTGCGCGCGTTGGAGGCATAAAATGGGCACGACCACGGCAATCCATGCGCCTCGCGGGAGCTCGCTCTCCTGCAAGGGCTGGCACCAGGAAGCCGCCTTCCGCATGATCCAGAACAATCTCGATCCGGAGGTTGCGGAGAATCCCGATGAGCTGATCGTCTACGGCGGCCGCGGGCGCGCGGCGCGCGACTGGCCCTCGTTCCACGCGATTCTGCGGGCGTTGCGATCGCTCGAAAACGACGAGACCCTGATCGTGCAATCCGGGCGGCCGCAGGGAATCTTCCGCACGCATCCGGAAGCGCCGCGCGTGCTGATCGCCAATTCCAACCTGGTGGGCCAGTGGTCCAACTTCGACGAATTCACGCGGCTGGAAAAGCTGGGTCTGACCATGTACGGCCAGATGACCGCCGGTTCGTGGATTTACATCGGCAGCCAGGGCATCGTGCAGGGCACCTACGAGACGTTCGCGTCGCTGGCGCGGAAACATTTCGGCGGGTCGCTCGAGGGCAAGGTAGTGGTATCGGGCGGCATGGGCGGCATGGGCGGCGCGCAGCCGCTGGCCGCTACCATGAATGGCGCCTGCTTCCTGGGCATCGACGTGGACCCGCACCGCATCGAGCGCCGCCTGAACACCGGATACTGCGACCGCCTGGCGCGCAACCTGGACGACGCGCTGCGGATTCTGCGCGAGTCGCAGATCGCGCACAAGGCGGTATCGGTGGCCTTGGTGGGGAACTGCGCGGACGTGCTGCCGGAGCTGGTGCGGCGTGGATTCGTCCCCGATGTGCTCACCGACCAGACCAGCGCGCACGACCCGTTGAATGGCTATGTGCCCAACCATATGTCCCTGGAAGAGGCCATTCATCTGCGCCAGAGCGATCCGGACGATTACCTGAAGCGGTCGTTCCGCGCCATGGGCGTTCACGTGGAGGCCATGCTGGCGCTGCGGAAAAAAGGCGCGGTGACCTTCGACTACGGCAACAACATCCGCACGCAGGCGAAGAAGGCCGGCGTCGAAAACGTCTACGACATTCCGGGCTTCGTGCCCGAGTACATCCGGCCGCTGTTCTGCGAAGGCCGCGGGCCGTTCCGCTGGGTGGCGCTTTCGGGCGACGCCCGGGACATCTACCGCACCGACCGGCTGGCGCTGGAACTCTTTCCGGAAAATGAAACGCTGGCCCGCTGGATGCCCATGGCGCGCGCACGCATCCAGTTTCAGGGCCTGCCGGCGCGCATCTGCTGGCTGGGATATGGCGAGCGCGCGCGGTTCGGCGTGGCCATCAACCGGCTGGTGCGGAGCGGGGAATTGAAGGCGCCCATCGTGATTGGCCGCGACCATCTGGACGCGGGCTCGGTGGCATCGCCCTACCGCGAGACCGAAGCCATGCGCGACGGCTCCGACGCCATCGCCGATTGGCCGCTGCTCAACGCGCTGGTGAACACGGCGGCGGGCGCTTCGTGGGTCTCCATCCACAACGGCGGCGGCGTGGGCATCGGCTATTCGCAACATGCCGGCATGGTGGTGGTGGCGGACGGCGCCGAAGAATCGGAACGGCGGCTCGAGCGCGTGCTCACCACCGACCCGGGCATGGGCGTAATCCGTCACGCCGACGCCGGTTACCAGGAGGCCCAGCGATTCGCGCGCGAGCGTGGCATCCGTCGGCCCATGGAAGAGAAGTAAGCCGAGCAGGGAGCCGAGCCGTGAGCCAACTGGCCATCTGGAATTGCAAACAACTGGTGACGCTGGCCGGCCCGGCACGGCCGCGCGTCGGGGCCGCAATGCGCGATTTGGGGGTGATCGCCAATGGCGCCCTGCTGGTGCGCGACGGGCGCGTGGAATTGACCGGAACACGCGCGGATGTCGAGCGGCGGGTTTCGGCCGGCGCCGAAATTGTGGATGCCGGCGGTCGCATCGTGCTGCCGGGGTTTGTCGACGCCCACACGCACCCGGTCTTCGCCGGCACGCGGGCCGATGAATTCGAAGAGCGCATGCAAGGCGCCACGTACGCGGAGATCGCGGCGCGCGGCGGCGGCATTCGCTCCACGGTGCGGCGCACGCGGGAGGCCCCGGAAACGGAACTGCTCGAAACCGCGCGGCGGCGGCGCGTCTGGTTCGCGCGCGGCGGCACCACCACCATCGAAGCGAAATCGGGCTACGGCCTGTCGGTGGAAGCCGAGCTGAAGATTCTTCGCGTGGTGAGAGATCTGGCGGCGGACGGGAAATTGCGATACGTCGCGACGTTTCTCGGCGCGCACGAATTGCCCGACGAATATCGAGGCCGCATGGACGAGTACCTCGCGCTGGTGGTGGAAGAGATGCTGCCGCGCGTCGCCGCCGAGCGCCTGGCGGAGTATTGCGACGTCTTCTGCGAGCCTTCCGTCTTTCCGCCGGAGAAAGCGCGGGTGGTTCTCGAAGCGGCGCAGCGGCTAGGCCTGAAGGTGCGCATGCACGCCGACCAATTCAGCGCGGACGCCGGCTCTCTTTTGGCCGCCGAGTTGGGTGCGGTCACCGCCGACCACCTGGAACGCACGGGAGCGGCGGGAATGGCGGCGCTGCTCCAGGCTAACGTGCAGCCGGTGTTGCTGCCGGCATCGGTCTACGCGCTCGGGTCGAACACTTACCCCGCGGCGCGGCGCATGATCGATCTGGGCCTCGCGGTGGTGCTGGCGACGGATTTCAACCCCGGGTCGTCGCCCACGGCTTCCATGCCGATGGTGCTCTCGCTGGCGGCCACGCAACTGAAGATGACGGCGGCGGAGTCCATCACCGCGGCCACCATCAATGCCGCGTACAGTTTGGGGCGCGGCGGCGAGTGCGGATCGTTGGAGCGGGGCAAGTGGGCCGATTTCGCCGTTCACGATTGTGACGATTACCGGGAACTTCCCTACTTCTTCGGACGCGATCCGGCCAGGGCCGTATATACAAGTGGTACTTGCGCTTACAAATTTTCCGATTATTAATGATCGATTCGGCGAGTTTGAACGTCTAATCAGGTAGAACTGGATCGTCATATTTATGAGCCGCACCGATACCTGCAAGCTGAAAGAGTTGCGCGCCAAAACCGATCTCGAACTCGCGCATTTAATTCGCAACCGCCTGGAGCGGGGGCTTAGCGACGAGCGAACCCGTAGGGAATTGCGCGCATGGCTGCCATTAGTAGCCGCGCCAGATCGCGCCGCGCTGGAAAGCATGCTCGCCGAGTGGGACAGACGATCGGTTTGTGTCGTCTGTCAAGCAGTCGGGGGTTAGGGAAGCGCGACAGACCACCAGGCGACAGACCGCCAGGCGACAGACCACGAAAACCGATGGTCTGTCCCACTACCGCATATAAAACAAGCTCAGCCTGGGCAGCCCCGCCTTTTCCAGCAAATGCCGCTCCAGGTATTGCTTCTCCAGCATCCACAGTTGATCGGCCGTCATCTTGCCGCGATAAGGCCGCAACTGCCGGTCCAGTTCCTGGCGCGATTGCAGCATCCCCTCTTCGGTCTGGCGGGTGCGCGCGGCGGCCACCATCTTTTCCTCAAGCACCGTCAGCCGTTGCTCCAATGCTTCCAGGTCGGCGAAGTGCTGTTCCACCTCGCCCGCCAGCCTGCCCAGTGACGCGGCAATCTCTTCGTACCCGGCCGGAAGCGCGGCCGCATTCCGTTCCAGGTAGGCGCGCAGTTCGTCGAGCGTGAACGGCGGAGCCGTCTCCCGGCGCGAGCGTTGCGGCGCGGCCTCGGTCATGATCTGCGCTTCGGTGAGCACCGCCTGCGCGCAGAAGGCCAGCGAGTTCACCATCTGGGTTTTCACTTTGCGGCTGCGCCACTTTTCGAAAGCTTCGTCGATGCCGCGCAGCACGGCTTCCAGCGGCACGCCGGAATTCTTCCAGCTTTCGAGTAGCGCCCAATCGAGCGGCGAAAGCAGAAACAGGCTGGTGCCGCGCGCGCGCTGAAAATGCTCCTCGACTTCCGTGAAATAGTTGAAGTAGTTCAAGGGCGGTGATTACGCTCCCAGATCATCGCCAGGCCCTCCAGCGTCAGGTGCTCATCCACCGTTTTGAGAAAGCGCGACCCGCTGACGATCATGTGGGCCTGGCCGCCGGTGGCGACGGTCCTGGTGTCCGGCCCCATCTTTTCGATGATGCGCTCCAGAATGCCGTCGATCATGCCGATGGCGCCATAATACAGGCCGGAGCGCATGCTGGCCACGGTGTTGGTGCCCACCACGTCTTTGGGCGGGCGGAAATCCACCATCGGCAGGCGCGCGGTCTTGCTGAACAGCGCGTCGATGGCGATGCCGATGCCCACCGCGATGGCGCCGCCCAGGTACTCGCCCTCGCGCGAGATCACGTCGAAGTTGATGGTGGTGCCGAGATCCACGATCACGCATGGCCCGCCGTATTTATAGAAACCGGCGACGCCGTTCACCAGGCGGTCGGCGCCTACCTCGTAAGGATTGTCGTACTTGATGGAGATGCCGAGATCCGTGCGCGCTCCCACGAACAGCGCTTTGGTGTGGAAGTAGCGCTCGGCCATGAAGGCCAGGGTGGAATCGATGGGCGGCACCACGCTGCAGATAATCATGCCGTCGACCGTGGAGATCTCCAGGCCGGCGGGCCAGAACAGGTTGTGCAGCAGGATGCCCCACTCGTCGGCGGTCTGGTCCTGGACGGTGCGCAGCCGCCATTGGCAGATCAGTTTGCGCCCCTCGAAAGCCCCGATGGTGATGTTGCTATTACCCGCGTCAAGAGCCAGCAGCACGTACGCCTCCCGCAACAATCAGGGTATCCGTTCCGTCGTCTCTTCGCACGATCAGGAAGCCGGAAGCGTCCAGTCCGGCGGTGGTTCCTTCGATCACGCCGTCGCCTTGCTCCACCCGGACGCGGCGGCCGGAAGCGTAACTGGAAGCGCGCGTGAAGAGGCGGAGGATGTTTTCCGGGCCCTCGGATGTATATCGATCCACTTCGCGCAGCAGGGCGATGAGCATGCCGGCCGCATCGGGTTCCCTGCCTGTGTGGGTCTTCAATGACGTGGCTATGGCTTCCAATTCGGCCGGAAATGCCGTGTGATGGAGATTGATGCCAATGCCGGCGACGGCCATTGCGCCCGAGAGTTGCACCAGGATGCCGGCCACTTTTTTGCCGCCGAGCAGGACGTCGTTGGGCCAGCGCAGATCGCACTCGACACCCGCGACGTGCGCGATGGCATCGGCAAGGGCGAGGCCCAGCGCCAGCGTGAGCACGGGCCGGGGTTCGAGCACCAAAGAGCAATAAAGCCCGCTGCCGGCTGCGGAGTGCCAGGAGTGTCCGTGTCTGCCCTGCCCGGCGGTCTGCTCGCCGGCGACTACCACCGAGCCGCAGGGCCGGCCCGCGGCGGCGCGCTGGGTGGAATCGATCGAGGCGAAGTAATCGACGGCGCGCCCCGGAAATTCGCGCCGCACGCGTTCGATATCGAACGGAGTCATAACTCGTGGCGCACGCACTCGTGCGTGCCGCGTTGACACTCGTGTCGACGCCTGTGGGGCAGGATGCTATCCTGCGCACCGATTGTCAATCGGTGCAGCCGGGCGCAGCCCGGCCAGTCTCGCTTAGGTACTGTCATACCAGCTCCAACCGGAAGCTGATGTCCATCGCGCGGGCCGAGTGTGTGATAGCGCCCGCGGAAACGAAGTCGGCGCCGCTCTCCGCATAGGCGCGGACGTTCTCCAGCGTGATCCCTCCCGAAAGCTCCACCTTGGCGCGCCCGCCGATTTCGCGCACCCATTCGGCGGCCTCCGCGGGGGTGAGATTGTCGAGCAGCAAATGAGCGGCGCCGGCATCCAGGGCTTCGCGCAGTTCTTCGCGCGTGCGCACTTCGATCTCGATGGGCAGGCCGCTCGATCGCGCTCTCTCGATGGCGCGGCGCGCGCCGCCGGCCGCGGTGATGTGATTGTTCTTGATCAGCACCGCGTCGTAAAGACCCATGCGGTGGTTGGCGACGCCCCCCGCCGCCGCGGCGGCCTTTTCGAGCGCGCGCAGGCCCGGCGTAGTCTTGCGCGTGTCAAGCACGCGGCAGCCCGTACCCGCGACGGCGTCGGCGAATTGCCGCGCCAGCGTCGCGACGCCGCTCAATCGTTGCAGGAAATTGAGCGCCACTCGTTCGCGCTCCAGCAGCAGCCGCGCCGCGCCGCGCACTTCGGCGATAACGTCCCCCGATGCGCAGCGGTCGCCGTCGTGTTTATGGATGGTGATCTGTTCGTAGAGTTCGGGCAACAACCCGAGGCCCGCGATGACCAGCGGCTCGCGCGCCAGGAAGCGGCCGTGGGCCTGCTGCGATTCGGGCACGCAGGCGCGCGTGGTGACGTCGCCGGAGCCGATGTCTTCATCGAGAGCCATGCGTACGATCGGGTTCATGACAACTTGGCGAGCTGGGTCTCGTAATCGGCCAGCTTGGCGCGAATGCTGTCCACAACCTTCTGCGGCGCTTTGCTGAGGAAGACCTCGTCCGAGAGCTGGCGTTTGGAGTTGGCGATGTTCTTTTCGAGCTGCTCGCGCTCCTTTTCGATCCGCTTGCGCTGTGCCTCTTCCTGCGATTTGGGCACCTCAAGGACCAGATCGAATTCGGGGGTGGAGCGGATGGCCGGCGCTTTGGGCGCCGCGCCGGTTTGGAATTCCAACTTCACATTGGCCAGCTTTTGAATGGCTTCGGCGTGCCTTTGGGCGACTTCCAAAGTCGCGCTGCGCGAGTAGAGCGTGCCGGTGAGTTGCTGTTTGGGATCGAGCTTGCTCTCCGTGCGCAGGGTGCGCGCCAGGGTCACGATGTCTTGCAGGATGCCGATTTCGCGTTCCGCGGTTTCATCCGCGGCGCGATCCCGGAACTGCGGATAGCGGGCAAGGGCGATGGAAGCAACCGCTCCCTGGCGGTCGTGCGACAAGTCGCGGCTCGCATCACCATCTTCACCCCGCAGCGAGCCGCGACTTGTCGCACGACCGCCAGGGAGCGGTTGCCTCGGATCGCTGTCGCCGCCCCGAACCAGCCGCTGCCAGAGCTCTTCCGTGAGAAACGGCATGGCCGGGTGCAACAGCCGCAGCGCGGATTCAAACGCCGCCAGCGTGTTGCGCCAGCCGTCGGTCAGGCCGGAGTTTTCCTGGAAGCGCAGCTTTTTCAGCTCCAGGTACCAGTCGCAGAATTCGTGCCACAGGAAGTGCCACAGCACTTGCGCGGCTTCGTGATAACGGTAGGTCTCGATGGCGCGGTTGACTTCGCCGGCGCAGTGGTTCAGACGGCTGAAAATCCAGCGGTCCTCGATGGGCGCGCCGGGCCCGGGAAAATACTCTTCGAGCGAGTCCGGCGCCCACGGCTCCACGCCGCAGCGCTCCATATTGAGGAACAGGAAACGCGCGGCGTTCCAGATCTTGTTGGCGAAAGCGCGCGTGCTTTCCATGCGTGTTTCGGTGAGCACGATATCGGTGCCCGGCGCGGCCCCCAGCAGCATTGCCATGCGGATCGCGTCGGTGCCGTACTTCTCGGTGACCACCAGCGGGTCGATCACGTTGCCGCGGGTTTTCGACATCTTCTGGCCCTCGGCGTCGCGCACCAGGGCGTGGATGTAGACCTGGCGGAACGGCACATCGCCCATGAATTCCAGGCCCATCATGATCATGCGGGCCACCCAGAAGAACAGAATGTCGAACCCGGTGATCATCAGGGTAGTGGGGTAGTACGTGGCGAGGTCTGCGGTCTGGCGAGGCCAACCCAGCGTGGAGAAGGGCCAGAGGGCGGAACTGAACCACGTGTCGAGGACGTCGGGGTCTTGCACCAGGTGGCTGGAGCCGCAGCGCGTGCAGGTGGCCGGCGTCTCTCGCGCGACCACGATTTCATGACAGTCCTGGCAGTGCCAGGCGGGCACGCGGTGGCCCCACCAGAGCTGGCGCGAGATGCACCAGTCGCGGATGTTGTACATCCATTCGTAATAAGTTTTGGCCCAGTTGGCCGGGACGATTTCGATGCGGCCGTTCTCCACCACTTCGATGGCTTTCTCGGCCAGCGGCTTGGTCTTGACGAACCATTGCGTGGAGACCAGCGGCTCCACCGGCGTCTTGCAGCGCGAACAGGTGCCCAGGCTGAGCTGATAATCTTCCACCTTGACCAGGGCGCCGATTTCCTCCAGCGCGGCCACTACGCGGCGGCGGGCTTCGAAGCGGTCCAGCCAAGCGAAGGCCCCGGCGGCCGCGGTGGTGACGCCGTTTTCGTCGATCACCTTGATGCCCGGCAGGTTGTGGCGGCGGCCGGCTTCGAAATCGTTGAGGTCGTGAGAAGGCGTCACCTTCACCACGCCGGTGCCGAATTTCGGGTCGGCCAGGTCGTCGAGAATGATGGGGATCTCGCGGTCCATCAGCGGCAATTGGACGGTCTTGCCGTGCAGATCGGTATAGCGCGCGTCGGCGGCATTGATGGCGACGGCGGTATCGCCCAGCATGGTTTCCGGACGGGTAGTTGCCACGGTCACGGTGCGGCCGGGCAGGCCATTGACGGGGTAGCGGATGTGCCACAAGTGGCCGTTGACGTCGGTGTGGGCCACTTCCAGATCCGACAGGGCGGTCTGACAGCGCGGGCACCAGTTCACCATGTACTCGCCGCGATAGATGAGGCCTTTCTCGTAAAGCCGTACGAAAACTTCGCGCACCGCGCGTGACAGGCCCGGATCGAGCGTGAAGCGTTCGCGCGACCAGTCGCAGGAAGCGCCCAGGCGAATCATCTGGCTCTTGATAGTGTCGCCGTATCGTTCCTTCCATTCCCAGACGCGCTTTTCGAACTCGTCGCGGCCCAGGTCGCGGCGGTTGATTCCCTCTTCGGCGAGTTTGCGCTCCACCACCATCTGCGTGGCGATTCCGGCATGGTCCGTACCGGGCAGCCACAAAGTGTTGTCGCCGCGCATGCGGTGCCACCGCGTGGTGACGTCGATCTCGGTGTGTTCGAGCATGTGCCCGATGTGCAGCGACCCGGTCACATTGGGCGGTGGAATGACCAGCGAGAATACGGGTCCCGGGTTGCTGTTGGAGGCGCGGAAGATGCCGGAATCGATCCACCACTGCGCCCAATGCGGCTCAAACCGCAGAGGCTCGTACACTTTGTCAATTTGCATGGGGAGAATTTTATTTTAGCAGGGGCAACCACGTGGGGCAGGCGCTTTCGCCTGCTAAGCCCTCAGCTTTGAAATGCTCAAAGTTTCGTTGACAAAAATCTTTCGACTGAATTGCCCCTGTTTTCAACCACTTGCAGTTTTTCGCCAGCGGCTTGGTACCCACCCCCATGCTACTTTTGAGTTGGATAAGAAGCTTGCGCTCGTCGCAAGCTTTCGCGTCCTTCACCTTCCTGGCCAGGAAGCGTTGCTTTTCAGGTGGTACTGATACTTCTCGGCGGCTGTTAAGG
>JBEKDA010000023.1:0-113087 GCA_050014595.1 Bryobacteraceae bacterium | reverse complement strand
TCGCGCAAATGCGTCCCCAGTTCCTGACTGGTCGCGGCCAGTACCCGGGCGTCTACCGCGATTTCGTGCTTACCGCCCAGTCGTCGCACTCGCAAGTCCTCGATCACGCGCAGCAGCTTGGGTTGCGTAGCCAGCGGCATCTCGCTAAGGCGCCCCGCTCTGCCTGTCAATAGAAATTTTATAGATTTAAAACCACTCTCCCTTGCATCCTCTCCACAACTCCAGTAATCTCTATAGAGTAATAGTACATCAATCTCTATCAACTAAATGGTGATTATGGCGAGCGCTTCCCCGGAGATCCAGTCCGACCCCCAACACTTTGAGATTCAACATGATCGCACCGTCCGCGAAGAGATCGAAACCTTTCGCGTCCGCGCCGGTCAATTCCTCGCCGGCCAGATTACCGAGGACGAATTCCGCCCCTTCCGCCTCAAGCACGGCATCTACGGCCAACGCCAGCCCGGCGTCCAGATGGTCCGCTGCAAGATCCCCGGCGGCCTTCTCACCGCCCCCCAGGTCGGCCAACTCGCCCGCATCGCCGACGAATTCGCCGGCGGCAGAGCCCACCTCACCACCCGCCAGAACATCCAGTATCACTTCGTCCCCCTCGCCCGCGTCGCCGGCCTCATGCACCTGCTGGCCGATGTCGGCATGACCAATCGCGAAGCCTGCTACAACACCGTCCGCAACGTCACCGCCTGCCCCTGGTCCGGCATCGCCCGAGATGAAGTCTTCGACGTTCGGCCGTACGCCCAGCGCGTGGCCTTCGCCTTCCTCCGCCAGGACCTCACCAGCAACCTTCCGCGCAAATTCAAGATCGCCTTCGATGGTTGCCGCGGCCACGATTGCCAGGCCGGCGCCATCAACGATATCGGCCTCCGCGCCGCCATGCGCGACGGCCTCCGCGGCTTCCGCATGTCCGTCGGCGGCGGCCTCGGTCCGCTACCCACCGAAGCGCAACTGCTCGACGACTTCGTCCCCGAAGAGCACCTGCTTCAGCAGTGCGAAGCCGTCGTCCGCGTCTTCAACCAATACGGCAACCGCCGGAACAAGAACATGGCGCGGCTCAAATTCGTGATGCGCGAGCGCGGCTTCGCCTGGCTCAAGGAACAAATCGAGCGCCAGTTCGCCCACATCCTCGCGCACGGTGGAATCGCCTGGCCCGGAATCGTCCCCGAGGGCTTCGGCGGCCATCGATCCGCTCCGCCCCCGCTTGGCGATGGCGCGCTGCTGCCCATCATCGGCACCCCCCACGCGGACACCGCCTGGCTCGACACCAACGTCGCCCTGCAGAAGCAAACCGGCTACGCCGCCGTCACCGTCAAGGTCCCGCAGGGCAACCTCACCGGTCACCAGTTGCGCTCGCTCGCCCGCATCGCCTCCACCGCCGGCGATGGCCTGGTGCGCGTCACCATCGAACAGAATCTCCTGCTGGCCTTCATCCCGCTGGCGCGTCTGCCGCGCGTCCACGCCGCCCTGGCCGAGGCCGGCCTGGCCGATTCCGGCGCGCGCCAGATTGAAGACGTCGTGACCTGCCCCGGCGCCTATACCTGCAACCTCGGCCTCACCAAAACCATGGAGCTCGGCGCCGCTCTCGCCGAAACCGTCCGCGAATACCGCGATCCGCAAGTCCGCCGCCTCACCATCAAAGCCAGCGGCTGCCCCAATTCCTGCGGCCATCACTGGATCGCCGACTTCGGCTTCTACGGCAACGCCCGCAAGATCGACGGCCGCGAGTTGCCCTACTACCAGATGCTCCTGGGCGGCGGCTATGATCACGAAGGCGTGATGCGCTTCGGCCTGGCTGTTCAATCCATCCCCGCCCGTCTCGCGCCCGAGGCCGTCTCACGTGTGCTCGATCACTTCATCTCGCACCGCCTCGCCGGCGAAACCTTCCGCGACTACGTGATCCGCCACAAAGTGGAAACCTTCCGAACTCTTACCGCCTCGCTCGCCAAACCCGCCGACCTCTTCCCCGAGATCTACCAGGATTGGGGCGACAACCAAGCCTTCTCCCTCAAACTCGGCCGCGGCGAATGCGCCGCGTAGGGTCAATGCTCTGACCAATGCACGGCGGTATTTCTTAGGAAGAGTGAAGTGCAGGCCTCTTCATGAAGTAACTGTTCCAAAACGAGGCTGCTGGTTGTCCATCCCAACGCTGCCCGCATCCGGGTGCGTCCTAAAGCTCTTAGCGAAACAGGAGACGTGGATCTGAAGCCTGAGCGTTCCCTGGCGGCTGCACGAAAACGGCCGATCCTTCCCGTTTGAGATTCAAGAACGGACCGTCATCCCAGGTGCCCATCGTAATCGAACTGTGAGATCGGTCCCATAGACGGAAAGTCGTGGTGCCGTCTGGTTCCGCTAAAAGCAGAACGGTTTGAAAACCCTGTCCATCAAGCGTGAGGATCGCGTTGCCGGCTTGATCGTCTGTTACATATCCGCCCCGCTCAGTCCCAGTGGCATCTGCGATGATTAGGCCGGACACGGGACCATCCCTCTTATGCCTTCTCCCGAGGATTGGCGGGTCCGGCAGTGGCGCGCCGATGACAATTCGCTCGGTTCCCTTGTCGTCAGTGATAATCAAGCCGCGTGCACGCACTATTTGCCCGTTTGTGCGCTCAAGGCGTGTCACCCATAAAGTGTATGCCGCCTGCACCAACATCAACGCGACCAGGCAGATAGTGAGGACCATCAGTCGCCGATACCGTTGCGCGAGGATAAGGACAGTGCTTTGTGAGTCTGGCATCAGGCGGGCGCCTCAACCCACCAACAGTGTAGCTTGTGTTGCGGGCATGATCGTGTTCCGGGAAACGGCAGTTGCGGAACCTGGGCGGGCCCGGTATTCAGACTGCCGCATTACCCGCGAGAGACGCCCTGGCGTTTACGCACCCATCTAGCTGGTTTGTCGCCGTCCCGCATATGTGTCGCCGCGATCTGGAAAGCGTGTCGGGACGCCTGGCGCTTTCAGTGAACCGTCTTCCTCCTACCCTATGCTATCGTGCGGTAGATGCGTGTCCTCATCAGTGTCACCGATAAGACCGGGATCCTCGAATTTGCCCGCTCGCTTACCTCGCTTGGCGCCGAATTAATCTCCACCGGCGGCACCGCGCGCCTCTTGCGCGAGGCCGGGCTCGCCGTCCGCGACGTCTCCGAAATCACCGGCTTCCCCGAAATGCTCGACGGCCGCTTGAAGACCCTCCACCCCAAGATTCACGGCGGCATTCTCGCCATCCGCGCCAACGCCGATCACGCCCTCGCGCTCGCCCAGCACTCCATCGCTCCCATCGATATGGTGGTGGTTAACCTCTACCGCTTCGCCGACGCCGCCGCCAACCCCGGCGCCACCATGGAAGACCTCATCGAAAATATCGATATCGGCGGCCCCGCCATGATCCGCTCCGCCGCCAAGAATTACGCCGGAGTCGCGGTGGTCGTCTCGCCCGGCGACTACCCCGCCATTGCCGAGGAACTGCGCGCCTCCGCCGGCAAGCTCTCGCCCGAAACCCGCTGGCGGCTCGCCAAAAAGGCCTTCCGCACCACCGCCGAATACGACGCCGCCATCAGCGCCCGCCTCGAACAAATCGATGCCCCCGGCCCCCTGCCCGCCGATCTCTACCTCCGCGCGCCCAAACTCATGGACCTCCGTTACGGCGAGAACCCGCATCAATCCGCCGCGCTTTATGGAGCCCGCGGCGCGGGCCTCGCCGGCGCGGCTCAACTCCACGGCAAGGAACTTTCCTACAACAATCTGGTCGATCTGGATGCCGCCTTCCAGCTCGCCTGTGAATTTGATTCGCCCGCCGTCGCCATCATCAAGCACACCAACCCGTGCGGCTGCGCCGAGCAGCCCTCGCTCGCCGAAGCCTGGCGCAAAGCCCTCGAATGCGACCCGGTATCGGCCTTCGGCGGCGTCATCGGAATCAACCGCACCGTCGATGCCGAATCCGCGCGCGAAATCGCCAGGATCTTTGTCGAAGCCATCGCCGCCCCCGGCTATTCACCCGAAGCGCTCGAAATCCTGCGCGGCAAGAAGAACCTGCGCCTCATGCAGGTCTCGCCCGGCATCGACCCTCTGGTGGTGAAATCCATTTCCGGCGGCTACCTGGCCCAAACCGCCGACACCGCCCGCCTCAGCCGCTCTTCCGCCATCGTGAAATCCCAACGCCCTCCCACCGAAGAGGAATGGGCCGCCATGGAGTTCGGCTGGAAAGTGGCCAAGCACGTAAAATCGAATGCCATCGTCTACGCTCGGCCCGGTCAGGTAGTCGCCGTCGGCGCGGGCCAGATGAGCCGCGTCGATTCGGTGCGCATCGGCGCCATGAAAGCGCTGCTCCCGCTCGCCGGCACCGCCGTTGCTTCCGACGCCTTCTTTCCCTTCCCCGATGGCGTTGAAGAGGCCGTCAAGAATGGCGCCACCGCCTTCATTCAGCCCGGCGGTTCAGTGCGCGACGAAGAGGTGATCGCCACCGCCGACCGCCTCGGCGTCGCCATGGTCTTCACCGGCGTCCGCCACTTCCGCCACTAAAGGGCTTCAAGCCGGCGGCTGCTCAGCGGCGGTCATTCCAGCCGCGGCTCCTGGCTGCGGGCGCTCAGACGCGTAGCTCGCAGCCGATGCGCGCCGCGCGCGGAGTTGCGCGGTGACGGCGCGGTGGCATCTGAGGCAGAGGGTGCGTATGTTGGAAAGGTCGCACTCGCCGCCGCCTTCCACGACGGGGACGATGTGGTCGGCGTCCCACAGGTGACGGCGGTAGCCCCACTCCTTTTCGAACTCTTTGCGGGCGGCCCAGTCGAGTTTGCGCTTGTCCTTCCGCAGTCGCCCGGTGTCGAGGCCGCATTGCGCGCAGACACCGTGATCGCGCGCGAATACCCGCTCGCGCAGATAGCCGGGGTCGGTGCGTAGCTTCCACTGATCGACGCAGGCATCGCTGCAAAAAGTGCGGCGGCGACTGGGGACAGCGGCGCCGCACCAGCGGCAGTTGGCCATCGGCCGCTTTACCCAGCCACCGGGCATGGCGCGGCGGTTGCTCACAGGCGTAGCTCGTAGCCCATTCCGCGCATGCCTTCGATGATGCGGGTGCGGATTTCGCCCGCTTCTTCGCTGGAGAGCGTGCGCTCCGGTGAGCCGAGGGTGACGCGGAAAGAGACGCTCTTCTGGCCTTCTTCGAGCGGCGGACCGGAGTATTGGCGCACAAATTGAACGGACTCGAGCAGCGGGCCGGAGAACGACGCAATGGCCGCTTGCAGGTTGCCGGCGTGCTCACGCAGAGGGCAGACGACGGAAAGATCGAAGGCGCTCGAAGGGTAGCGGCGGATGGGCGCGTATTTCGTCTGCTGCGCGGAGAGCGATTCCACCAGCCGCAGGTCGAGATCGAGAATGGCCGCGCGGCCGGATTCAATCAACGAGGGGTGGAACTCAAAAATGCGGCCGACGGTCTGGCCGCGCCACACGAGTTCGCCGGAGCGGGCGGGGTGTTCGAACGGGCGCGGCGCGGCGGGCTTGGCTTCCGCGCCGGGCATCAGGCATTCGGCGGCGCGTTTGACCTCGTACAGGCCCGCGGCGCCATTTCCGTGCCGCTCGTAAAGCGCCGCCGCCAGGTGAGGGATTTCGCCGGGCAGTCCAGAAACGGTCTTGTGGATCTCCATTCCGATTTCGAACAGGCGGAAGGATTCGCGGTGCTTGGCGTTCTCGGTGATGTTCTTCCAGATGCCGGGCAGCAGCGACGCGCGCATCAGCGCCTGGTCGGATGCAATCGGGTTCGAGACGCGCAGGTGCGCGGCGGGGTCGAGACCCAACGCGCGGACGGATTCTTCGCTCAGGAAGGAGTAATTGTAGACCTCGGTGAAGCCCTCGTCGACGAAGACCGCGCGCACCTCGTGCTGGAATCTTCGGGTGGGATTCGCCGGGGGCACGGCGGCGGGCACCAGCGGCGCGACGGGCGTGATGGAGTCGTAACCGACCATCCGGCCGACTTCTTCCACCAGATCGTCGGGAATGGAGACGTCCTTAGTGGCGCGCCAGGAGGGCACGGACACCCAATAGAGGCGCGGCCGCGGCTCGTGGACGCCAAATTCGAGGCTTTCCAAAATGCGGCGGACTTCCGCGGGCGAAATGGAGCGGCCGAGTTTGCGTTCCAGCCAGTCATGGCTTAGCACGACGGGCGGCGGCGAGGCCAATTCTCTCTTTTGATCGGCTAACCCGCCCACGATGCGGATGCCGGGTGAGATTTCGCGCAGCAGCTCTACGGCCCGCGCCAGGCCGCGCACGGTATTGGCGGGGTCCTGGGCTTTCTCGAAGCGGATGGAGGCATCGGTGCGGAGCTTGATGGCGGCGGAAGTCTTGCGGATGGAGGAAGCCTGGAAATTGGCGCTTTCGAGCACCACGCGGGTGGTCTTATCACCGATGGCGCTGTGCGCGCCGCCGATGACGCCGCCGAGCGCGATGGGGCCGGCGGCATCGGCAATTACCAGGTTGGAGCAATCCAGCGTGTAGTCTTCGTAGTTGAGCGCGCGGAACGCTTCGCCGGAGCGCGCGGGACGGATGAAAATGGTGCCGCCGTTGAGCGAATCCGCGTCGAAGGCGTGCATGGGCTGCGCCAGCTCGGCCATCACGAAGTTCGTCATGTCGACGATGTTGTTAATGGGGTTGAGCCCGATGGCGGTGAGACGCGCTTGCAGCCAGTAAGGCGACGGCCGGACGGAAACGTTCTCGAAGACCAGCGCGCTGTATCGCGGGCAGAAGTTGAAGTCCTCGATTTGAATGCCGATGGCGGCCGGGGCGGTTGGGATGAGGCTGAGATCGACGGCATCGCGCAGCTTGAGGCCGAGGATGGCGGCGACTTCGCGCGCCACGCCGAAGTGACCCCACAGGTCGGGGCGGTGGGTGATCGACTTGTTGTCGATTTCGATGACCGCATCCGGAGCGCAGCGCGGCAGGGGATCGCCGGGCGCGCCCGCGTCGAGTTCGATGATGCCGGAGTGGTCCTTGTTGATGCCAAGCTCAGCGGGACTGGCGAGCATGCCATCGCTTTCAACGCCGTGGATCAGCTTGCGGCCGATGGGGGCCCAGGCGGTAAGCATACCGGGGCGGCAGTTGGGGGCGCCGCAGACCACGGTTTTACGGCCGTTCCGGCCGGCATCGACGACGGCCCTGGCGTTGTGGCTATGGGCGATGGGCTCGACCGATTCCACGCGCGCCACCGAAGCGCCGCCCAGCAACTCTCCCACGGGTTCGACGCCCTCGCACTCGGCGGTCTTCATGGTGATGAGCCGTTCCAGCGGACCGGGGGCCTCGTGAAGGGCGGGGACGAATTGGCAAATCCAGTTGTAAGAGAATTTCAAGATTGCCTCTAGATCAAAACTGCTCCAGAAACCTTAGATCTCCGCCCTGTAAATGGCGGATGTCGTCGATGGCGTAGCGCATCATGACCAGGCGCGTGAGGCCCAGGCCGAAGGCGAAGCCGTTCCATTCGGCGGGGTCGATGCCGCTCATGCGGAGGACATTGGGGTTGACGAGGCCGCAGGGGAGGAGTTCCACCCAGCCGCTCTGCTTGCAGACCGGACAACCGGAGCCGCCGCAGATGAGGCACTGGATGTCGAGCTCGAAGCCTGGCTCGACGAAGGGAAAATAGCCGGGACGCAGACGGACCGTCACGTCGCGGTGGAAGATGGCGGCGAGCAGCGTCTTCATGAAGTAGAGCAGGTGGGCGACGGAGACATCCCGGTCGATCATCATGCCTTCGAGCTGGTAGAAGGTGTGCTCGTGGGAGGCGTCCACGCTTTCATTGCGGAAGACGCGGCCGGGGGCGATCATGCGCAGGGGCGGACCGAGGCGCTCCATGCCGCGCACCTGGACGGGCGAGGTGTGGGTGCGAAGCAGGTTGCCGCCATCCAGCCAGAAGGTATCCTGCATGTCGCGGGCGGGGTGATCGGCGGGGATGTTGAGGGCGTCGAAGTTGTGGTATTCGGTTTCGACCTCGGGGCCGTCGAGGACGGCGAAGCCGAGGGAGGCGAAGAGATCCTCGAGTTCGCGCTGGATGCGGGTGATAGGGTGGAGATGGCCGCGGCGCGGGCCGGGCGCCGGAAGGGTGACGTCGAGCCACTCGGCGTCGAGGCGGGTGTCGAGCGAGTCGGAATCGAGGCGCCGTTTCTTGGATTCGAGGGCCTGTTCGAGATTCTGGCGGGCGCTATTGAGGAGCTTGCCGATGCTGGCGCGATCTTCGGGCGGGAGTTTGCCCATCTCCTTGCCGGCTTGTGCGAGCGGGCCTTTGCGGCCGAGCGCATCGACGCGCACGGCTTCCAGCTCTTCGAGCGTGGCGGCGGAGGCGATGCGCGCGAGGGAACGGGACTCCAGTTCCTGGATGGATTGATCGAGCATGAAAAGGCCTATTTTAGCAGGGCAAGCGCATGCCCCGTCACCCTGAGACATTCGTCCCGGCGTGCTTAGTGGGATGATCGCCGTTTGTCGTCTGTCATGCGTCCACAGCTACGGCGCCTGAGGGAACCCACGCAGCCAGCCGGGCCGCTGTATTACAAGTTGTCTGAATGTTCTGCCGCTGCGAAGATTCCATTACCCTCGTGGCGCACGCACTCGTGCGCGCCCCCACCTCGCCTGCTACCGTTCCTTCTACCGGGAATCCGGCTTGATGGCGTAGTAGCCCTTGCGGGCCTGGGCTTTGAGATCTTTGTTGGCGAGCTTGATGTCGAGTTTGCGATAGCCGCCGTCCTTGGCCTCGTTGAGGGGAGTGTAGCCGATGGAGTACTGGCTGCGCATTTCCTCCTGCAACTCCTTGAAGACGACGTCGAGGGTGTTCTTGCGGTCGACCCGGTAGACGTGGCCGCCGGTGTCGTCGGAGAGATGGTGGAGGGCGGCGCCGCCGGCATTGCCCATGCCCCAACCGAACCCGCCATAGGCGCTCGGATCGGAATACTCGATGCTATAGATGACGGCGTCGGCCTTTTGGGCGGCCATTACGGCTTCCTCGATCTTGAGCCGGCTGCCTTCGTCGACGCCATCGGTGATGACGACGATCACTTTGCGGCCCACCTGCTTCTGCAACTGATCGTGGGCGGCGAGATAGACAGCGTCATAGAGGACCGTGCCGCGGGGGCCGCCGGCGGTGGGAACGGGGCCGGGTCCGAGACCGCCCACGCCGGAACTCACGCGCAGATCGTTCATGGCGTTGGTGAGCAGGCGGGCGGAGCCGGTGTAATCCTGCAAGAGCTCGGCCTCTTCGCCGAAGCTGATGAGGAAGGCTTCGTCCTTCTTTTGGAGGACCTGGGCGAAGAACTGGGAGGCGGCGCTGCGCTCGATTTGGATCAAGTTGCGCTGGCTGCCGGAGACGTCGATGAGCAGGCCGATGGTGAGGGGGAGATCGGTTTCCCGCGTGAAATACTTGATCGGCTGCGGCTTGCCGTCCTCGAGGATGGTGAAATCTTCTTTGGCCAGGTTGGGGATGAGTGCGCCCTTTTTGTCGCGGACGGAGGCGAGGACGCTGACGACATCGACATCCACTTTGATGGAAGGAAGCTCGTCAACGGGCCTGGCCTGTTGGGGGGGATTGGCCTGCGCGAAGAGCGCGGAAGCGAGGGGGAAAACGCAGAGGAGTCGCATGCCGGTACAATAGGGACGTATTCGGAGGAGATCCTGTTTCACAATGAAAGAAGCCATACACCACCTTCGACGCAACGATCCGGTCCTGGCGGAAATCATCGAACGGGTTGGAGATTACCGCATCGAGTTCCGCGAACCGGGTTTTGAAACGCTGGTGAAATCGATTGTATACCAGCAGTTGAGCGGGCGGGTGGCGAGCATCATCTTCGAGCGGCTGGTGAAGGCGGCGGGTGGCGAGCTAACACCGGCGAGCATCCTGAAGCAGCGGCCGGAGCGAATGCGGAAGCTAGGACTCTCGAAGCAGAAAACGGAGTACATCCGGGATCTGGCGCGGCACACCAGAGACGGGCGGGTGGTGTTCGAGGAATTGGAGGGGATGACCGACGCGGAAGTGATCGAGCGGCTGACCGAGGTGAAGGGGGTCGGGGTGTGGACGGTGCACATGTTCCTGATGTTCGCCCTGCGGCGGACGGACGTGCTGCCGGTGGGCGATTTAGGGATTCGCAATGCCATCAAGGTGGCGTACGGGCTGAAGGAGTCGCCGACGCCGGCGGAAGTGGAAGCGATGGGCGCGCGGTGGCGGCCGTACTGCACCGTGGCGAGCTGGTATCTGTGGCGCAGCCTGGAGCCCAACGCGAATTTGTAATAATCAGCGCGTGTGGCGGAAGTGAGCGATTACGCCCTTTTAATTTTTACAGGCTGTTGAGATTTCCGACATTAGAGTTATAATATTTTCAGGAAATCAGATCTTGAGGTATGCTTTAACCTCAGGTAATACAACCTAGGAGCAAATATAAATGCGTATGTTGAAGTTGGCGGTTCCGGCAGGGATTGTGGCGGCGGGTTTTTTGATCTGCACGACGGCGAGCTACGGCAAGCCGGAATACCAGAAGAAAGAGAACCTAAAGGCCTGCACCACCTGCCATGTTAAGGTGGGTGCCCCGGCTGCCATGAAAACGGATCCGAACCTGACCGAGATCGGCAAGTGTTATGCCGCTAACGATCATTCGTTGGCGAAGTGCAACGTTCCGGCCGACGCGAAGAAGCAGTAGGGCCGCTCAAGTCCGGGGCGCGGGTTCGCCTGATCCCGCAAAACGTGGTTCCGGTTGGGGACAGACCCGGGCTGTAGCAATTATTTTTGATGGAAACGGAGGCCGGCGCGAAGACCGGCCTCCGTTTTTGTTTGGGGCGCTTGGGGGAGACAGAAAAGTCAGGAGACGGGAGATAGGAGTCAGAAGACAGGAGTCAGAAGACAGGAGTCAGAATGAAGGATGCGCCTGCGGCGCATTCTGACTTCTGATTTCCTCGACTTCTGACTTCTTGGTTCACTAGCTGGAGTATTTCAGTTTCCAGGCGGAGATGGCGTCGGCCAATTCCTGGTGGATGGTCAGGTAGTGCTCGTCGGGGAAGCGGTCGACGGTTTCGCCGGGATCGATGGAGAGGTCGTAGAGCTCGTTGGGGCCATTGGTATTGTCGCGCAGGAGCAGCTTGTAACGCTCTTCGCGGCCCATGTCGGTGTTGCCGTGGCTGGCACAGAGGATCAGGCGCCAGGGCTGCTTTTTGGGCAACGGTTTGCCGGTGGCAAGCGCGGCGTAGCTGCGGCCGCAGAGGTTGCGCTGGGGGACCGGGATGGAGAGCAGCTCGCAGATGGTGGGGATGAAATCGTAGGCGCTGATGGGATCGGGGCGGACGGCGAGCGCGGGGACGTGGCCGAGCCAGCTCCAGAAGATGGGAGTGGAGACGGCTTCGTCGAACATGTTGGGCGGGTCGGAGGCGCCGGCGGCGTCCCAGAGACCGTGGCGGCCGAGGAGGGCGCCACAGGCGGCGGTGAAGACGACCAGGGTATTGACGAGCAACTGGCGGTCGTGCAGCCTGGCGAGGATGGCGCCGATTTCGTCATCCATGGCGGTGATGGCGGCTGCGGCTTTGCGCACGTTGGGGATGATGGCGGAGAGGTACTCCTTGCCGAGCGCGGCATTCCGGGCGGGGTGTTCAGGGGCATAGCCGTCGAAGGGGTCGGCCGCATAGCGGTCGAGGTACTTTTTGGCGGTGTCGTAGGGCGGGCGCACACCTTGGAAATTGACCTGGAGGAAAAAGGGCTTGGCGGCGGACTGGCGGTCGAGAAAAGCCAGGGCGTCAGCGCCGGTGGCTTCCTGGCAGGTGTAGCCGTTCGAGGAGAGGAGTTTGTCGAGCGGGACGTCGTTGGCAGAGACGGCGCCCGAGGGGCCAATCTGCATAGGCGTGCGGCCCGTAAGCAAGGTGGCGCGGCCAGCCACCGGAGCGGGCGCGCAGGAGAAATGGTTAAAGAAACGGATGCCGGTCTGGGCGAGGCGGTTGAGGTTGGGAGTGTAGACCTGCTTGTTGCCGTAGGCGCCGAGCATGAAGGCGGGAAGTTGATCGGCCAGCAGGAGCAGGATGCCGGGGCGGAGAGCCTCGGGTTTCTTGGCGGCCAGGGCGGGCAGAGCCAGGCTGCCGAAAAAGAAGTAGCGTCGCGAAACGAGCATGGTGAAAATACAAGTATACGCGTTGGAGCGGGGCTGGCGAATGGAATGGCGTGTGCGACATAAAAGTGGCGGAGCTCCCGATCCGGCGAAATTCGCAGGAATCTGAGCGTAGGGGTACGCGAGGTTTGGTCTTCGGCTTTGTATCAGGGCACGGCGTTAGTCTGGCTAAAGGCCGTGCCCTGATACAAACCAGCCGGAGTCCCACTTTTATGTCGCGCACCCAATCGAATGGCGTAGCGCCGGGGGGGCAACTGGCATTATAGTTGGGTTGGGCGAATGAACATTCCGAACGCGCTGACGATTCTCCGGATTTTCTTCGTGCCGCTGCTGGTGGCGGCGCTAGTGCAGGAGAATGGATACGTTTCGATCGGGTCGCTGCAGGTGTCCAACGAGTGGCTGGCGCTGGGAGTTTTTCTGATCGCCGCGGGAACGGACCTGCTGGACGGCTACCTGGCGCGGCGCTGGAAACAGGTTACAACCATCGGCACGTTGCTGGACCCGATCGCCGACAAGCTCTTGATCTCGGCGGCGCTGGTCTCGCTGGTGCAGGTGCGGGTGCTGCCGGGGTGGATGGCGGTGCTGATCATCGGGCGGGAATTCGCGGTATCGGGGCTGCGGCAAATCGCGGCGGCGGAACGATACACCATCAAAGCGAGCGATCTGGGGAAGACCAAGATGTTCGCGCAGGTGGTGGCGATATCGTGCATGTTGCTGGCGGTGCGGCACCCGGCTCTGCTGATGCCGGGCATGGTGTTGATGTGGATCGTGATCGTATTTGCGATTGTCTCGGCCATCAGCTACTTCCGGAAGTTCTGGCACAAGGTGGACGAACGCATCAAGAACCGGCGGCGGCGGGAACTGCTGATGCTGGAACGCAAGCGGCAGCGGGCGGCAATGCGTCAGCGGTCACGCGGGTCGGGCGGTTTGGAAGGAAGCATCTGGAAGCCGCCGGAAGTCAACTGAACCACCCGCACCTGGCCTTTGGGCCCGATGGTTCCAGAGGGAAAACCTTCGAGTGAGAGGGGCTTGCCGTTGAGCGCGATGGATGCGCCGCCGGCGTTGCCGAGCAGCAATTCCACGGCGCCATCGGTATCGACGTTACGGGTTTGACGCGGCTGTAGCGTGGCGGAGAACAGAACCTTGCCGTTGACGCGGGCGCGGACCCAGACGGCATCGATGGCCGTGATCTCAACCCGCACGGCCGCTTTCGGACTGGACTGCGCGGCGGGCGGGGCGGGAGTGGCGACGGCGGGCGGGGCCGCGGCTGGGGCACTTGCCGGTGCGGCGGCCTGCTGGGGAACGGTGGTTTGCAAAGGAGCCGCGCTCTGCGGAGCGGAAGTGGAGGCAGGGGCGGCGGGGGCGGGTACCGCAGCCGCGGGCTGCGATGCGGGCGGCTCAGCGACCTTGGGAGCGGGAGCCGGCACCGCGTGCGCCACTGCCTGTTGGCGCGGCCGTTCCCACCACCAATAGGCGGCGGAGCAGACCAGCATGGCCGCCACGAACAGGGCGGCGGCGGTGATCCACGACGAGCCGGAACTGCGATCCGCGCCGGAGGCATCCCAAGGTTTCACATTGTCGAGGGGGATCTCGGGAATATCCGGCTTGGAGGCTGGGGGGAACTCGGGCGGGGCGGTGCGAGCATCCAAGATCCGCTGAGCCTGGAGGGCAAGTTCCTCGCCATCGAGTTCGAGCAGAAGCGCGTACTGGCGGACAAAGTTTTTGGCAAAAACGGTGGCGGGGAGCTTATCGAACCTTTCCTCTTCGATGGCCTGGAGGAAGCGGGAAGAGATTTTGAGCTCCTGGGCGATTTGTGGCAACTCGAGATTGCGCCGGAGGCGTTCGCGGCGGAGGGTGTCGCCGATGGGGGGCATAGGGAAACGATTCGGGTCTCTAAGTCAATCATACTATCGGAAATATTGAGGCCGGGAGAGGTTCGTTCACTGCGGAGACGCGGAGACGCGGTGGGGGCGAGCTTACGGAAGGATTACGGGCGGCGGAATGGCCGCACGGAGTTCTCGCGGCCCTGCTAGCATAAGCGGTTGATCTCTGTCGTGATTGTCAATTGGAACCGTAAGGAACTGCTGCGGGCATGCCTCCAGTCCGTGGGGCGGCAGGCAGGGGTCGAGTTCGAGACCATCGTGGTGGATAACGGCTCGTGCGACGGTTCGGCGGAAATGGCGGAGAAGGAATTCGGCGCGCGGGTCATCCGGAACGCGGAGAACCGGGGATTCTGCGCGGCCAATAACCAGGGGATCGCGGCGGCGCGAGGCGAATTTGTGGCGCTGCTCAACAACGATGCGGAGGCTGAACCGGGTTGGCTGGCGGGACTCGATCGCGCGGCAACGCGCGCCGCGGACGTGGGGATGGCTGCCAGCAAGGTGCTGGTTTGGGAAGAGCCGCAGCGCATCGACAAGGTGGGACACCTGATCTACCCGGACGGGCAGAACCGCGGGCGCGGGAGTGGAGCGAAAGACAGCGGACAGTTCGACCGCGAGGAAGAAGTGCTGTGGCCGGACGGATGCGCGGCGATGTATCGCAAGAAGATGCTGGATGAGATCGGCGGCTTCGACGAAGATTTTTTCGCGTATGGCGACGATGCGGAACTGGGGCTGCGGGGGCGCATCGCGGGATGGAAGTGCATCTACACGCCGGAGGCGGTGGCGCGGCACCATCGCGGGTCGACGCTGGGAAAGGATTCGGACCGGCGGCTGGAACTGATCGAACGCAACCGGATTCTGCTGGCGCTGAAACTGTTTCCGTGGAGCCTGCTGTGGCTGAACCCGTATTATTTTGCGGTGCGGGTGGTGGCGGGGTGCGGCGCGGCGCGGCGCGGCGCGGGCGACACGACTTATTTTCCGGGCCTGCGCGGCAAGCTGCGGATGGCGGCCGCCATGGTGCGCGGCAACCTGGCGGCGCTGCGGATGACGCCGCGGATGCTGCGGAAGCGAAGGGAATTGGGACGAATCCGGAAAATGAATCCGGGGGAAGTGCGGCGGATGATTCTGGCGCACCGGCTGCCCCTGAAAGAGACGGTATGAGCGCGTGCCTGGTGTGCGGCTCGCAAGAATCCACGGCTTTGTTCCGCGCGCCGGACCGGCTCTACCACACGACCGCCAAGGAGTTTGTGGTGGTGCGCTGCACCGACTGCGGACTGGCGCGCCTCGACCCGCAGCCGAGCCTGGAAGAAGCGCGGCAGTCGTATCCCGACAAGTACTGGTTTGCGCCGGATGGCGGAGCGGCGGGGCGGTGGGAGGAAATGTACCGGCGGTTGGTGCTGCGCGACCATGTCGGTTTTGTGGCGCGGGCCATGCGCGGTTCGAGGGCGCGCGGCCCGCTACTGGACGTAGGTTGCGGCGGCGGGCTGTTCCTGGGGATGATGCGGGAGCGGGGCTTCAGGGTGGTGGGCCTGGATTTTTCGCGCGAGGCCGCGGCCACGGCGTGGCGCCGGCAACAGGCGCCGGCGGTGTGCGGAGACCTGGCGCGGGCGCCGCTCAGTCGAGGGAGCTGCGCGGGGATCACGATGTTCCACGTGCTCGAGCACCTGTACGATCCGCGGGCGTACCTGACGGCGGCGCGGAAGTTGCTGGCGGCGGACGGGCGGCTGGTGGTGCAGGTGCCGAACGCGGGCTGCTGGCAGTTCCGGCTGCTGGGACGGCGGTGGAACGGTCTGGACGTTCCGCGCCACCTGTTCGATTACCGCGACCGGCATGTGGAGCGGCTGCTCGAGGAGTGCGGATTCGAAGTGCTGCGGCGCAAGTATTTTTCCCTGCGGGATAACCCGGCGGGCCTGGCCACCAGCGTGGCGCCGGGCCTCGACCCGATGGCGCGGCGCGTGCGGGGAGTGACCGAGAGCCGCGGCGCGCGGCTGGCGAAGGACGCGCTCTACCTGGCGCTGGTGGCGGCAGCGCTGGGGCCGACGCTGGTGGAAGCGGCCTTCGGGGCGGGCTCCACGGTCATGATCGAGGCGCGCGGGCGATGAGATACACGGAGCCGGCATACCATCTGCCGAAGGCGTTGCGGCGGCACATCCTGCACTTCGAAGTCGAGATCGAAGACGCGGTGGCGGCGTTCGCCAAGGAACTGGCGGCGGGCGCGCGGGTGCTGGACGCGGGCGCGGGAGAAGGCCAGTACGCCGGACATTTCGCGCGGCAAAGATACTGCGGAGTGGACCTGGCGGTGGGAGACGCAGGCTGGGATTACAGCCATCTGGATGTGGTGGCGGACCTGGGGGCGCTGCCGTTCAGCGACGGAGTTTTCGACGCGGCGCTGCACATCGTGACGATCGAACACTTGCGGGAACCGGGGCGGGCGCTGGCGGAGATGGCGCGCGCGCTGAAGCCGGGCGGGCGGCTGCTGGTGGCCGCGCCGCACGAATGGGAAGTCCACCAGGCGCCGCACGATTACTTTCGTTACACGCGCTACGGCCTCGAGTACCTGCTGGACTTCGCGGGCCTCGAAACGATTGAGATCCGGCCGGCGGGCGGATATTTCCGTCTGCTCGCGCGGCGGCTGCTGAACGGTCTACAATTTTTTACAGGGGGAATTCGCTGGCTGGGCTTTGTTCCGGCCGCGATCCTGTTGGTGCCGCCGGCGGTGATCCTGCCTTTGCTGGACGGGCTCGACCGGGAAAAAAATTTCACGGTTGGATACCTGTGTTGGGCGAAGAAGGCAGCGCGCTGACACGCTGGAGGGAATCGCCCGTCAACGGGTTCGACAGGCGGCGCCGCCTGCCCCACCTGATTGTCCGAGTCTTGAGGCCATTTTGAACGGAGTCATCATAGTCGATAAACCGGAGGGGTGGACGTCGCACGATGTGGTGGGCAAGGTCCGCCGCATCGCCAGGACGAAGAAGGTGGGGCACCTGGGAACGCTGGACCCGATCGCCACGGGCGTGCTGCCGCTGGTGCTCGAGCGGGCCACGCGGCTGGCGCAGTTTTACACGCGCAGCGACAAAGTTTATGAAGGCGTGGTGCGGTTCGGCTGGTCGACCGATTCGTACGACCGGGCCGGCGCAGCGACCAGCCCGCAGTTGGAAGTGCGGGTGGACGCAGGCGAACTGGAAGAACTGCTGGAGCGGTTTCGGGGCGAGTTTATGCAGACGCCGCCGCCGGTATCGGCCAAGAAAATCGACGGCCAACGGGCCTACGAGCTGGCGCGAAAATCCATCGTGGTGGAACTGGAGCCGGTGAAGGTGCAGGTCTACGAGCTGACCCTGCTGGGGATCGATGGGGCGGAAGCGCGGCTGCGGGCGCACTGCTCCGGTGGGACGTACATGCGGGGGATTGCGCACGATCTGGGCCGGGCGATGGGATGCGGCGCGCACCTGCGGGAGCTGCGGCGGGTGGCCAGCGGCGAATTCGAGATCGGCCAGGCGCGCACCATCGCGCAACTGGAATCGCTGGCGGCGGACGAGCGGCTGGTGGACGCGCTGGTGCCGGCCGGGAAGATGCTGCCGGGCTTTCCGGAAGTGTACGTGGACGATGTGGTGGCGGCGCAGATTCGGAACGGGCGGAACTTTCCGGCATCGCCATTTCGCTCGCCGCAGGCGGCGCGGTACGTGAAGGCGGTAACGCGAGAGGGCGAACTGGTGGCCATCGGGGAAGCGGTGCTGCCCAACCTGTACCATCCCGCGGTGGTGCTGTAACGGGCGGGCCAAGCCCGCCGCCTGATAGAATGGCGGATGTAGAATGTTGAAGCGGTATATTTTTTGGGAATATGCGCGCGGGAGCTGGCAGTACGACGTGATCGTCGGGGTAATACTGGCCTTTTTGTTCCTGACGCCACGCGACTGGTTTCGGGATCAGCCGCGCATCCCGCAGGCCAGCGACATTTCCTCCTTACCGTCGGAACGCGGCACCCATCAGTATTTTGTCGACAGGGAAGCGCTGGCCGGCGTTCCGGATGACCAGCATGTGGCGACGCTGACGCGGTTGCTGCAAGTCCGCGCCGGCAATCCGCGCCTGACGCTGACGCGTATGGAGCCGGTGGTGGATTCGGAAGGGGAATTGCACGGTTATATCGTGTCCACGCGACCGTGACCGGGTACAGCTACACAACATGCGGCGCTATCGGTTTTTCTTCGTGCTGATGGGTACTCTGCTGGCAACTGGCGCGCGCGCCCCGGGGCAGGATCCGCTGGCGGCGGTGTTTGCGCGGATTGACGCCGCGGCGTCGCGGTTCAAAGGACTGACGGCGAACCTCCAGAAAGTGCATCACGAGGAAGTGATTCACGAGGATGATATGGAAACCGGCACGATCAAAGTGAAGCGCCCAAGACCCAAGGAACTGTTGGTGCGCGTGGACATCCAGGGGACGAACCCGAAGCAGTTGGTGGTAAACGGGAACAAGTTGCAGGTCTATTACCCGCACTCGGGTGAGTTGCAGGAGGTGGAACTGGGCAAGAGGAAACCCCTGGTGGATCAGTACATGGCACTGGGGTTTGGTGAGAGCTCGAGCGACCTGAGGACGTCCTACACCGTCCAGTTAGGCGGCCCGGAGACGGTGGCGGGCGAGGCAACCACGCGACTGGAATTGATTCCCAGGTCGGTCGAGGGGCAGGAAGTTAAGAGGATCGATCTCTGGATCTCCGACAAATTCGGCTATGTCGTCCAACAGAAGCTCTACCAACCGGCCAGGAACTATACGCTGTTCACGTACACCAACATTGTGCTGACTGGCGCGATTTCCGATTCGGTATTCCACTTGGACGTGCCCAAAGGAACCAAGAAGGAGGTTTTACTCAAGGGGAAGTAGTTCCCCAACCGGTCTCGTTATGCGCACCACGTCCAGTTCGTCCCGGCTCAACTACCTTGACTGGTTGCGGGGCTTGGGGGCCGTAATCATGCTGCACGGTCACGTGTGGGATTCCTTTGTGCGGGACGATCTGCGGAGCGGCGGCCCGTACATCCTTTCGCAATTCCTGGGCGGGATGCCGCCGGCGATTTTCCTGTTCCTCACGGGCGTGACGCTGGCGTTTCTGATGGACGGCTCGGAGCGCAAGGGGATGGCGCCGGCCGCGCGGGTCTGGACGGCTTACCGGCGCGCGGGCTACCTGTTTTTCCTGGCCTTCGCATTCCGGATACAGCTCTGGATCTTCGGCATCCCGGCGCCATGGCAGGATCTGTTCCGCGTGGACATCCTGAACTGCATGGGGTTTGCGATCGCGCTGCTTTCGGCGATGGCGCTGTTCCGGACGGCGGAACGGGTGCGGCTGTGCGCGGTGCTGGGCCTCGCGATCGCGTTTGCGTCGCCCCTGGTGTCGCAATTGAATTGGGCGGGCGTGCCGTGGATGGTGCGGGGCTACATCTTGCCCGATCAAAAACTGTTCGGCTTCTTCCCGTGGGGCGCCTATCTGGCGTTTGGCATGGCGGCGGGCAGCGCCATTCGCGTGATTCCGGAGGCAGCCATGGAGCGGGCCATGCAGTGGGGGGCGATTTTGGGCGGCGCGACGATTGTGGCATGCCAGTATTTCGCCAGCCTGCCGTATTCCATCTATGCGAAATCGGAATTCTGGCTGAACAGCCCGGCCCAGGTGCTGACCAAGCAAGGAGTGACGATGGTGCTGCTCTCGCTGGCCTTCCTGTGGACGCGCTACGGCGCGAGGGAGGGCTGGAGCTGGGTGCGGCAGTTCGGCACGACGTCGTTGCTGGTCTACTGGGTGCACGTCGAGATGGTATACGGCCGGGGCCTGTTCTTCCTGAAGAACCGGCTGACGGAAATGCAGACGTCGGTGGCGGCGGTGGTGGTGATCCTGCTGATGCTCGCGATCTCGGTGATCAAGACGCGCTGGGCCGAGGTGCGCGCAGCGCTGCAGGATCTGGGCTGGTGGTCCAGAGCGAAACCGGACAGCGCGGCGGGGGACTGAGGGCTCTAGCCGACACCCTTCCCGGATCGTCTGCACCGCGGGCGGCCCAAGGACGGTTTGCCGTTTTTCTGCCCGCATGATCCCGGCGGCCCCGACGCCCAGCCGCAAAGCCTCGAGTCTATCGCGCCAGGCCAACTTGCTCTTGTGCCGGGCACACGCCGGAATTCATCTGCACGTTTTAGGCGGCGCTCGCGCCTCAGATTGGAGAGGCGCTGCCGTGTCGAGACAGACTCTTCTCGACACCCTGGTGGGGTATGGAACAGTCTGTCGGGACCGGGCGTCGGCAAGTGCCGACGCGGCACGCATGAGTGCGTGCGCCACCTCATCTGTCGCGCGGGAGATTTTGCCGGTGGTGCTACAATGCGTGACGAGTTGGCATGGTTCGGCTGCGCGCAGTTGCGGCGGTGGTTTTGTGGGCGGCGCTGGATCTCCACGCGGCTACCCAGCGGGCGCTGCCTGACGGGTACACCCGCCGTGTCTGGCAGACTCAGGACGGGCTGCCGGAGAACACCGTTCAGGCGTTCGCCCAAACGCCGGATAACTATCTTTGGATCGGCACCAGCGGCGGGTTGGTGCGGTTCGATGGCGCGGGTTTCGTGGTCTATGACCGCGACAATACGCCGGCGATGCGCGAGAACAGCATTTTCTGCCTGACGGTGGGGCGGGACGGCAGCCTATGGGCGGGCACCGATGGGGCGGGCCTGCTGCGATATCGCGGCGGAGTCTTTCGTTCGTATCGGGCGGCCCAGGGGTTGACCAACGATTTCGTGCGCGCGGTCGTCGAAAGCCGCGATGGTGTACTGTGGGTCGGCACCGACGACGGGCTCTTCCGCCTGGAGGGAGAGCGGCTGGTGCGCGTGGATGGCGCCGGAGAGATTCCGGCTTTGGCGGTACACGCGATTCGCGAGGACCGCGCCGGCAACTTGTGGGTGGGCGGCTCCACGGTGATCTCGATCCACGGCGCCGATTGCAGGGAGTACCACCTGGAAGGGTACGGCAGCGCCAGCCGCGTCAAATCCATTTCGGAGACGGCCGACGGCACGGTCTGGGTGGGCACCGTTTCGGGCTTGCAGAGGCTGCCGCGGGCGTCGCGCGACACCGGGCGGTTCGAGAAGGTCCCGGAGATCGTCAGCACGGTCCGTGCTTTGCGGGAAGACCGAAGTGGCGCGCTCTGGATCGGCAGTATCGGCGATGGGCTGCTGCGATATTCCGAGGGCCGGTTTACCCACGTGACAGCGCCGGACAACCCTCCCAGCAGCACGGTTCTCGGGATCTTCGAGGACAACGAACGGAATATCTGGGCCGGGATGCAGACCGGCCTGCTCCGCCTCAGCCGGGCCGCCATGAGCACGTTTCCCCTGCCGGACACGGCTAACGCCGACTTTGGAACGGTGTACGCGGATCCGGACGGCTCGTTGTGGGTAGCCGGTACACACTTGTATCGGATCAATGCCAAACGCGATCACTCGGAACTGGTTCTGGCTCCGGCGCCGGGGATCCGCGTGCGCAGCGTATTTCGAGACCGGACCGGCGCGCTGTGGATCGGGACCGAAGGCGACGGAGTTTTCCGGTCCGAAAAGGGCCGGCAGGTGCAGTACACGAAGCGCACGGGACTGGTCAACGATTTCGTGCGCGCCTTCCTGGAAAGCCGCGACGGCAGCGTTTGGATCGGCACCGACGAGGGTCTCACGCGCTGGCACGAGGGAACGCTTTCCAACTATCTGGAGCCGCAGGGGCTGGCCTATTTCAGCATTCGGACGCTGGCGGAGGATCGACGGGGCGATGTTTGGATCGGGACGGAGCGCGGCGTGAGCCACTGGCACAACGGCGCCTTCGTGCAGGATCCCGTGACCGCGCGCCTGCGCCTGGAGAAGATCTGGGCCATCCATGAAGATGGCGAGGGCGGGCTGTGGCTGGGAACGCGCGGCGCCGGCTTGTTCCGCTGGCGCGCGGGGAAGTTGACCGAACTCGGCACGGCCGAAGGATTGCCAACCGCCAGCATCTACCAGATTCTGGAGGATGCCCGCGGAACGTTTTGGATGAGCGGACCCAATGCGATCTTCGCTGTTTCGAGGCAGGATTTGGACCGCGTGTCCGAGCAACCGGGGTTCCACCCGGCGGTAACCCTATACGGATTGTCGGACGGAGTGGAGGCCACGCAGATCTACGGCGGGGTAGCGCCGGCGGGCAGCCTGACGGCGAACGGCGAGGTCTGGTTTCCAAGCAACCGGGGGCCGGTTCGCATCATGCCGCTGGAGACGCGGCCGGAGAGCTTGCCGAAGGTGGTGATCGAGCAGGTGCGAGTGGACGGGCGCGAGACGCGGGTAGCGGGCCGGCTGTCGGTGCCGCCGGGCGATGGGAAACTGCAGATCGGCTATGCGGCGATCCGGCTTCGGTCGCAGGAACGGCTCCATTTTCGCTACATGCTGGAGGGCTACGACCACGAATGGACGGAAGCGCTGCGGCGGCGCGAGGCGTTTTACAACCTGCCGCCGGGCCAGTATCGATTTCGCGTGCAGGCCTTCGAAATGAACATGCCGGATAGCGTGAGCGAGGCGGCGCTGGAGATCGAGTTGCGTCCGCACTTCTATCGCACGGCGTGGTTCCTGGCGCTGTGCGCGGGGCTGGTACTGGCAGGTGTGCTGGCGGCCTACCGGATCCGGCTGCGGCAGGTGCACGCGCGGTTTCGGGCGGTGCTGGACGAGCGCAACCGCGTGGCGCGCGAGATGCACGATACGGTGATCCAGGGCTGCGCCAGCGTTTCGGCGCTCCTGGAGGCGGTGGTTTCGATCGGGCCGGACGAATCCGGATCGCGCCGCGAGTTGCTGGATTGCGCGCGGACCCAGGTGCGGGTGACGGTGGATGAAGCGCGGCGAGCGGTGTGGAATTTGCGGCAGAGCGGGACGGCGTCGCCGGAAATCGGTCCGCTGCTGGACCAGATGGCCCAGCAGGCGAGCCATGCTGCGCGGGTGCCGGTGAGGTTCGAAGCGTCGGGGAAGCCGGTGCTGCTCGATCCGGCGGTGGAACACGACATCCTGATGGTGGCGCGCGAGGCTGTATATAATGCGGTAGAACACGCGGGCCCGAGCGAAGTGCGCATCCAGGTTCATTTTGAAGACGACAAGATTCGGCTGCGCGTGCTCGACGACGGCTGCGGGTTCAACCCCACGGAAACGCTGCTGGCGGCGGGGGAACACTTCGGACTGGTTGGTATGCGCGAACGGACCGAGCGGCTGGGCGGGTACTTCGACATACGGAGCGCGCCGGGGACCGGAACGGAGTTGCTGGTGGAAGTGCCCGTGAGGTCGGCGGCGGCCGAGAAATTGGGGATCGACCTGGAATCATGAATGCAGCGGCCAAGTTTGACGTTCTGGTGGTGGAAGACCATCCCATCATGCGGTTGGGGATTGCCGCCATCATCAACGCGCAACCGGACATGAAAGTTTGCAGCCAGGCGGAGTCGGGAATTGACGCGGTGAGAATGTTCCGCGAGCATCGTCCGGACGTAACGCTGATGGATCTGCGATTGCCGGGCATGAGCGGGCTGGATGCGTTGCGGGCAATTCGGAAAGACGATCCCTCCGCGCGGTGCGTGGTGCTGACTACGTACGAAGGGGATGAGGACATCCACCAGGCTCTGGCGGCGGGTGCGGCGGGATACCTGATCAAGGCGATGTCGCACGACACGCTGGTGGATGCATTGCGGAAAGTCCACGCGGGGACGCGCTTCCTGCCGGCGCCGGTGGCCGAGAGCCTGGCCATGCGCACGCCGAATTCCGACTTGAGCCCGCGCGAGCGGGAAGTGCTCTCCCTGATGGTGCACGGCAAGAGCAACAAGGAAATCGGCGGAGCGTTACGAATCACCGAAGCGACCGTGAAGTGTCACGTCAGCGTAATCCTGGAGCGGTTGGGCGTGACCGACCGCACGCAGGCCGTGATTGCGGCGCTGCAGCGCGGGCTGGAGCATCTGTAGGCGCAATACTGTTTACTTGGGCCGACCTCGACGGTGGAACAGACGATCGGATTTTGTCGTCTGTCAAGCGCCCGTGCTTCCGCGAGGCATGACAGGCCACGAAAGGCGCTCGGCCTGTCCCACCTAACTGTTCCCGCCCCGCATTCCCAGTCTTCCGATCCAACCTAAGTTGGATTGCGGCGCGAGGGCCTGCTGATAGACTGAGCTGTCGGCTGCGTTCCATGAGCTACCCATCGGTATCCCGCCTGCTAGCCAGCCTGGCCGTCGCGCTTGCGGCAGCGCAGGCTGCCGTGATTGTCGATGCAAGCAAAGCCGCCGTTCCCCCGCAAGCATTGGCGTTCGCCACGGGCGGGCGGTCCGCGGATGGTCATGTGCTGGCGGTCAACAGCCGTTATCTGCTGCTGGATGGCAGGCCGTGGTTCCCGGTGATGGGCGAGTTTCAATACACGCGGTATGCGGCGGAGAATTGGGAACAGGAAATCCTCAAGATGAAGGCGGGCGGGGTCCGTATCATCTCGACCTACATTTTCTGGATTCACCACGAAGAGATCGAAGGGCAGTTCGATTGGTCCGGGCGGCGCGACTTGCGTCATTTCGTGGAGTTGGCCGGCAAGCATGGCATGTACGTTTGGGCGCGGGTGGGGCCGTGGGACCATGGCGAGGTGCGCAACGGAGGACTGCCGGACTGGCTGCTGCAGAATACCAAGATTCGCCAGAACGATGCAGCCTACCTGAAACACGTACAGCGGTTCTATGGCGAGATCGGACGGCAGTTGAGAGGACTCTTCTGGAAGGACGGCGGGCCGATCGTCGGCGTACAGATCGAGAACGAATACCACTCGCGGGGGGCGGGCAAGGGCGAAGAGCACATTCTCACGCTGCGGAAGATGGCGCGCGATGCGGGACTGGATGCGCCATTCTATTCCATCACCGGCTGGGACGACGCCGCGATTCCTTCGCGTGACGTGATTCCGGTCTTCGGCGGATACCCCGACGGATTCTGGTACAGGCCCCTGACTCCGCTGCCACCCAGCCCGGACTATTTCTTTTCCCCAAACCGCCTGGACGAGAACGTGGGCGAAGACCTGTGCGCCAGGCGGCCGGACATTGACGCGCGGATCGCACCGTACCCGTTTTTCACGGCGGAAATGGGAGGCGGCATGGAACCGGCGTATCATCGGCGCCCGCTGATGACTGCCGACGATATCGCCGCGCTCGAGGTGGTGAAGCTAGGCTCGGGCGTCACGCTCTACGGGTATTACATGTTCCACGGGGGGACCAATCCGGATGGGAAGAAAACCACCCTCCAGGAATCGCAGGTCACCGGGTATCCCCAAGACCTGCCGGTGAAGTCGTACGACTTCCAGGCGCCGCTGGGCGAGTTCGGGCAGATGCATCCCTCTTTCCGCGATCTCAAGATCTTCCACTTGTTTCTGCGTGATTTCGGGCCGGCGCTGGCGCCCATGACGGCCTATTTTCCAGCGGAGATGCCGATGGGAAGGCTGGACCGGGAAACGCCCCGCGTGGCGGTGCGCTCCGATGCGCAAAGCGGCTTTATTTTTCTGAACAACTATCAGAAGGATCATCCGCTGCCGCGGCAGACGGGGTTTCAGGTGCAGTTGAAGCTGGCTTCGGGAACCGTGAATGTTCCGCGGCAGGCAGTGGACATTCCAAGCGGAGCGTACACCTTCTGGCCGGTGAACATGCCGTTAGGTGGGACCGTGCTGGAACAGGCCACCGCGCAGCCGCTATGCCGCCTGGAGGATCCCGACACGTACCTGTTCGTTGCCTGGCCGGGCATCGCGCCCGAGTTTGTTTTCCAGTCGGGCGACGGGGTCGAGATCGAGGCGCCGCACGCACGCGTGAAACGCGTGGCGGGGCGGGTGGCCATCGACGGCATCAGCCCTGGATTGGAGACCGCCATTCAAATCCGCACCAAGGATGGCCACAGCACCCAAATCCTGGTACTCTCGCGCGAGCAGGCGCGCAATGTCTGGAAGGCGCCTTTGGGCGGGCGCGAGCGGCTAATCTACTCGGCGGCGGACGTCTACTTTGACGGCAACCAGATCCATCTGAGCGCAACCGATGCGGCTCGTCTGAGTTTTGCGGCATTTCCGAGCCTGGACCGGGAGGTTGCCGGATTCCGCCACACGGCGAATGAAGGGATCTTCGAGTGTTACGCGGCCGCGGTCGAGCCGATCCATGTCAAAGCCGAGGTCCGGCAAGTGCGGGAAGCCGGAAAGGCCGCCCCCGTCAGAATGGGCAAGGAAGTCGCGATGGCGCCGGAGGAGGCCGCGTTTGACGGGGCCGGGCGCTGGTCCATTCGAGTTCCAGATGTAAAATCCGCGGATGTAGGCGAGGTGTTCCTGCGCATCACCTACCAGGGCGATATTGCCCGGATTTATGCGGGCGGCCGGCTCATCACCGACGATTTCTACCATGGCGCGCCCTGGGAGATCGGGCTTCGGGGCATTCCCGCCGCCGACCTGAAACAGGGGCTGGAACTTCAGATCCTGCCACTGCGGCAGGACGCGCCGATCTATCTCGCAACTGGAGTAAAGCCGGCGATTCCCGCCGGCGGCCAGGTGGCCCGGGTGGCCGAAGTAGGGGTGCTGCCGGAATACCGGGCGGTCGCGGACGTGCGACCATGAACGCCGATCCTACTTTAGGTGGATTTCATTCCTAGAGATTGGCAATAGAATCAATGTCATTCCATTTCCGTGTTGAAGGGGGTCTTATGAGGAAAGCCTTGGTAGAGTCGATAGGTGAGACGGCGTCAACGTGGACGCGTTTCCTGTCAATAACGATTGGCTGCTTGCTGTTGTCCGTGGCCGCGTTCGCGCAAAGCGATCGTGGGACCATTACCGGTTCGGTTATCGATCCATCCTCCGCCGCGGTGGTGGGCGCCAAGGTGGTCGTCAAGAATGTGGAAACGGGCAGTACCTTCGATGCAACGACGACGACCTCCGGTGACTTCACCATTCCCTCGGTGCCAAGCGGCAAGTACGACGTGTCCGTGACGGCCCCGGGGTTCAAGACGGCCAACCAAAACGGGATTCAGGTCCTTCTGGATCAGACCATCAAAATCCCCATCGTCCTCCAGGTCGGCCAGACCACGGACGCGATCACGGTTACGGCGGAGGCGGAGATGCTCAAGACTGCCAACGCCGAGATCAGCATGAACGTCCCTGGCGACAAGGTCAATGACCTTCCGATCAACTTCGGCGGCGGCGGTACGGGCACCGGCGCCATCCGGAACTGGTTGAGCTTCGTATATCTCGCGCCCGGCGTGGCCGGAACCTCCGCCAACGCCGAGGTGAATGGCCTGCCGACTGGCGCCTACGGCAGCTTTAAGGTCTACCTGGAAGGCCAGGATTCCACCAGCAACAACGACACCAACTGGACCAGCACCATGGCAGCGGCCTCGGTGGAAGCCATCACCGAGTTCGCCGTTCAGTCCTCAAATTTTTCGGCGGAATTTGGCCAGGTGATGGGCGGCCTGTACAACTTCACCACCAAGAGCGGCACGAACAAGCTGCATGGCTCGGTGTACGAAGAGTGGGCTAACGAGGCCCTGGACGCTCGCCATCCCTTCAATCATTTGCTGGACAAGGACCGGAAGAACGACTATGGTTTCACCGTTGGCGGTCCGGTCTGGATTCCCAAAATCTACAACGGCAAGAACCACACCTTCTTCTTTTTCAACCTGGAGAGGTTCGCCAACGGCCAGGCGTCCAGTGCTGCAACCGGAACGTTGCCGACCGCGGCCATGCGTAACGGTGATTTCAGTTGTCTCCTTTACACCACTTCGACTAACTGCACCGGCCCGATGACGACTCTGACCGATCCGACAAGCGGATATCAATACCTGCAGAACGAGATCTTCAATCCTTTCAGCACTTACACGGACGCGAACGGGCGCGTGGTACGCCAGCCGTTCACCCCCATGAATGTGATCCCCCAGAGCATGTTCGATCCGGTGGCCAAGAAAATCCAGGCGTTGCTACCGGCCCCGATCAACACCCAGACCTCGCTGAACTGGGTTCCCAACATCATCACCAACACGACGCAGCAAGTCCCCAGCCTGAAGATCGATGAGGATTTTGGAACCAGCACCAAAGCCAGCTTCTTCTGGGGCCGCCAGTACACCACCTCGGTTGCCTATCCCGACGGGCTGCCGATACCGCTGACGTCATCCCGTCCGAAGGTCAACTTCGGCGACCAGTACCGGCTCAACGTGGACCACACCATTTCGGCGAACATGCTGGTGCATTTCGGCGCTGGATTCTATCGCTTCCTGAATCCCGACAGCGCGCCCGCATCGGAACTCAATTACGATGTGGTGGGCCAACTGGGCCTGGTCGGCAGCGCGACGGGCGTGGGCTTCCCGAATATTACCGGCTTGGGCGGCAACATTAACGGACTCGGTCCCAGCACGGCCGATCATCAGATCACCAATATCGGTTCGATCACCGGGAGCTGGACCTGGATTCACGGCAAACACAGCTACAAGGCCGGTTACGAGTTCAAGCAGCAAGTCTATAGCGATGCGAACTATCAGGGCGCCCAGGGAATCTATGCCTTTAGTGGCAACCAAACCGCTATTCCGTTCCTGAACACCACTGCCGTGGGATCCACCGGCGGGACGATCGGTAACGGGTACGCCAGTTTCCTGCTGGGCACCACCAATTCAACCACCGTCAACCCGGCCAAGGACACCCAGCTCCGTCGAATTACCGACGGCCTGTATTTCCAGGACACCTTTCGAGTGACGTCCAAACTGACCCTGGAGATGGGCGTCCGGTGGGATCGTGTGCCCCTGGGCCACGAACTGTGGGACAGACAGTCCGAGGTGGGACTGAACACACCGAATCCGAATGCCGGCAACCTGCCGGGCGGCTTCATCTTCGCGGGCTACGGCCCGGGGCGCTGCAACTGCGAATTTGGGAAAACCTATAACTTCGCCTTCGGGCCGCGACTCAGCTTGGCATACCAGCTCAACAAGAACACGGTCGTTCGCGCCGGCTGGGGTATTAACTATAGCGGCGGCGATGCCTGGGCCTACCTGAACGGCGGATACTCCCTGAACGGCCTGGGATACAATTCGATTCAGACCTCCACTCCCGGCTTCGGGGGGATCAATTCGCAACTGGCGGCCGGCCTGGTCTACAATCCCGCGGTGCTGAGCCAGCTCAACCTGAATCCGGGCGTCAATACCGTTGCCGGGCAGATCAATGGGTTCTCTGCCGTCTGGGGCGGCTTGTATGTCGATCCCAACGGCGGGCGTCCGGCTCGCATCAACAACTGGGACGTCGCGCTGCAGCGTCAATTGACGAAAGACATCATGATCGAAGCGGACTACGTCGGCAACCGGGGTGTCTGGGAGCCGTCCAACAGCCTCGTCAACCTGAATGCGATTACCCCGGCCAGGCTCGCGGCCCTCGGCATCGATCTGACCAACGCGAATACCAGAACGCTGCTGACGTCCCAGATCGGTTCGGCCGCTGCTATCGCGGCAGGTTATAAGCTCCCGTACGTGGGCTTCCCGACCACCGCCACCGTGGCACAGTCGCTGCGGCCCTTCCCCGAGTACACCACGCTGACGCCGGAGTTCATCAATCAGGGCAACAGCTACTACGATTCGCTCCAGGTGAAATTCATCAAGCGTATTTCGCACGGGCTGGATGTCAGCTCGAACTATACCT
Organism: Bryobacteraceae bacterium; assembly: GCA_050014595.1. Classification (GTDB taxonomy): domain Bacteria; phylum Acidobacteriota; class Terriglobia; order Bryobacterales; family Bryobacteraceae; genus PALSA-129. Next base: position 83,431 of record JBEKDA010000023.1, on the reverse strand, counting down.
TCTCCAAGACGCTCAACGTCGGCGGCTACATCAATGCCGACCCCTACAACCGCACCATACAGAGAGGCCTCGACTCGAATGACTATCCGCACATTTCAGTCACGGCGATCACCTATACGACGCCCCGAGCGACTTCCAATAAACTGATTCGAACGCTTGTGGGCGACTGGACGTGGGGCGCAACCCTGCGCTACGCCAGTGGAGCCCTGATTGCAGCCCCTCAATCGGTGCTCAGCAGATGGAGCACCTATACGTTCGAATCGGGCACGCCCCAGATACGGGTGGCCGGGGCGCCTTTGTATCTGACCAACATCAATTGCCGCTGCATCGACCCTAACAACATCAACCAGCGGATCCTCAACCCGGCCGCATGGCAGGATGTCGCTGCGGGAACCATCAGCCCCGGCTCCGGGTATTACAACGATTACCGGGGACCTCATCAAGTCAACGAGAACATGAACTTCGGGCGTACGTTCCGGATCCGGGAAGGAATCTCGCTGAACGTGCGGGCGGAGTTCTTCAACGTGTTCAACCGCGTGACTCTGGGCACCCCCACCTCGAGCAACCCGACACAGACAACCAACGTCAACAGCCTGACGGGAGCGATCAGCGGGTTTGGCTACTATAACATCGGCAGCACGAGTAATTTCGGCGGCCAACGGAACGGCCAACTCGTCGCGCGCATCCGGTTCTAAACCAGACAGCAGGTAAAGTACGGCAAAGGTCCGGCATCGCGCCGGGCCTTTTGTCGTTTATGATGGGTTGTCCGAAGATGCGCCCCGCCCTGTCAGTCCTCTGCCTGATGCGCGTCCTGCTCGCTGCCGGCCCCGCCGATTATGCGGGAGCCGAAGCCTGCCGCCCCTGCCATGCGGCGAACGTCACGTCACAATCCAATACCTCGCACGCCCATGCACTTGCGCCATCTTCCCCTGCCCAGCGCGGCGATTGGGCCTTCGGCGCGGGTCTTCAGGCCATTACGTTTGTCACCAGAGTCGATCGCGAATCTTATCGCGAAGACGGACTGACGTGGTATCGATCGCTCAACGGCTACGCAATTACCCTGGGCCAGCACGATGAGAAAGGCGTCGTCTTTCGCACTTTCGATCCTGCGGCGCGCTTCCTGAAATGCTTCGCTTGCCATTCCACCGGCCCGCTGTCGTTAGGGAAGGAAGAGGAGGTCATCCCCCACGAACTCGGCGTGCGTTGCGAAGTCTGCCATGGTCCCGCCGCCGCGCACGTCAGCGATCCCACCCACAACCCGCTCCGTACTCCCGCGCAACTGACCGCCGCGGCCATGAACCGCTTCTGCGGTCAGTGTCACCGAACCGATTCCGAAACGGGGGAAGAGATTACCGACCTGCGCGATGCACGCAACGCCAGGGATCAGACGCTGCGATTGGCCGCCAGCACCTGCTTCCGCCGCGGCAACGGCCGCCTGAATTGCCTGACCTGCCATTCGCCGCACCGGCAACTGGATCAGAACGCCTCGTCTTATGACGTGCGCTGCCAGACCTGCCACGCGAACCAGGTGCATCGGCAGCCGGTGGCTGGCCTTGCCTGCGTGTCGTGCCACATGCCGCGCATACCCAATGGCCCCAATCTCTCGTTCGCGAATCACCGCATCGCCGTTTATTCGCCGGGCAATCCGATTTTGCCGGCTACCCCGCAGGCGGCGTGGTGAACGTTCGTTCCAGGGAGGCATGCCCGCCGCCGGAGGTTAGAGCGATGTTCCAGCCGATTCAATCACTTGCGGCTGCATGAGGCACCCGGCGTCCCGTCAAGACATGATTCGTGCCGCGCCCTCCCATTCTGGCTTTCTGGTATTATGGAATTATGGCGATGAGGAAGATGACCTTCAGCGTACCTGAGCCGTTGGCTGTGCAGCTTCTGCGCAGGGTTGCCTCACGCGACCGCTCGCGTTTCGTAAGTGAGGCCCTGGCTGCGCGACTGGAAGAGCGCGACGTTGCGTTGAAACGTGCCTGCGAGATTGCGAATCAGGACCTGGATGTGGCCGAAATCGAGAAAGAATTTGACGGAATCCGCGACGAAATGGCGGAGCCATGGAAGTGATCCCGGAGCGAGGTGATATCTGGTGGGTATCGCTGGATCCGACGCTCGGTTCGGAGATTCGCAAGACACGTCCCTGCGTTGTGATTTCGGTGAAGGTGCTAAATGAAAGGCGAAGGACGGTGATCGTTGTCCCGCTGTCGAGTTCGGCGAAGGCCAGCCCGCCGATCCTGATCCCGATCTCCTGTGATGGGCACCCTGCGGTAGCTGTGAGTGACCAAATCCGAGCGGTTGCAAAGGAACGACTGCGTAGTCGGCTGGGCGTAGTCACAACGGAAGAGATGGCGGCACTGGAGGACGGCCTCAGGCAGATCATGCAACTCGGATAACACAGAGCCGTGCCACACGCGCTTGGCTCCCCAGGTAGGATTCGAATCTGCAACCTTCGGGTGACAGCACGCCCGCTTGCAGTCGTCTGGCATTGTAAACACAAGGCTTACACGCACGGATAGCCCACCCGCCCGATCCTACTTTAGGTGGATTCTTTCCAGGCTGTTTAGCACTAAAATCTTGTCATCCGTTTCTGTGTCGAAAGGGACCTCTTGACGCCGATCCCGGTTGTCGCTGCTCTGATCTCGCTTCCCTTGGCCTGCTTCGCTCAGGCTCCATGGGACGACGGCCTGCTGAAGCCTTACGTGATGGACCACCGCGCGGCGTCTCGCTCGCCGGCGGATGTTTCGTTCCTGCATGACGCTCCGGCGGGAAAGGACGGCTACATCCGCATTCAGGGCGGGCACCTGGTCAAGCCCAACGGCCAGCGCATCCGCTTTTGGGGCGTCCACCTCACCGACTGGAGTCCCGGCTCGATCGAACTGCCACCGAAAGAAGATACTCCCATGTGGGCCGCCACCCTGGCCCGCTATGGCGTCAACATCGTCCGCCTGCATTTCCTGGACAAGTGGGCTCCCACCGGCATTGTCGACGGCAGCAAGGACGATACCCGCTCCTTCGATGCGCAGCAGCTCGACCGGCTGGACTTCCTGGTCTCCGAGCTCAAGAAGAACGGCATCTACATGGACCTGAACCTCAACGTTGGGCGTGTCTTCAAGGAAGGCGACGGCGTGCCGGACGCCAACCGCCTGCAGCGGGCGAAGAGCGTTACGCTCTTCGACAAACGCATCATCGAGTTGGAGAAAGAGTACGCCCGCAACCTGCTGACACACGTCAATCCTTACACCAAGACGGAATACCGCAAGGAACCGGCGATTGCCATCGTCGAGATCCTGAACGAGAACGGCATCGGCCAGGGCTACAACCCGCCGTCGAAATTCTACGGAGACGAGTTGGACGCCCTCTACAGCACCTGGCTGAAAACCAACCTCACACCCGACCAGTTGCAGAAGCTCCGCGAGGAAGCAGGGGTCCAGGGCGATGCGCTCATTCCCCGCCTAGCCGGCAATGCAAGGGCGACGGCGCCGAAGGACCGTTACGAAACCGAGGTTCGCTTCTTCATGGACCTGGAAAACAAGTTCTATCAGGACATGAAGACATACCTGCGGGATTTGGGCGTGAAGCAGCCCCTCATCGGGACTGCCGACCACGGGCATAGCGGCCCGCCGTGGGTCATGCTGACCAGCCTCTCCAAGCTGGACATCCTGGACGGTCATATCTATTGGAATCAATATGTCGGCGTAGACAACGTGCCTATGGTCAACGATCCTCTGCATTCGACCGTTGTGCAGCTTTCGCGCACGGCCTTTGCCGGCAAGCCGTACACGGTCAGCGAGACCAACCATCCGTTTCCCAACGAGTACGCCAGCGAAGGAATTCCCATCATCGCGGCCTACGCCGGCTTCCAGGACTGGGACATGGTCATCATGTACACTTTCGAGCCAAAGAAGGACCCTGCCTGGAAGCCCTACGTCGGCGACCCTTTCGACCTTTCGCTCGACCCGGTCCGCATGACCGAAATGCCGGTAGGAGCGCTGATGTTTCTGCGCGGTGACATCAAGCCGGCGCGGCAAACGGTGGAAAGGACGTATTCCACCCAACAGGTACTGGATGCCGGACTGCTGCCAGCCGGATTGCGGCCTGGGAGCGAGCAGCCCTACTTCACGCCCGGCTTCCCGTTGTCGTTACCGCTGGAGCACGGGGTTCGCACAAAATCGTTCGACGGCCCGCCGACCGCGAAACTCACTGCGACCGATGGCAACCCGATCGTCTCGGATACGAAGGAGCTAACCTGGTATACCTCTGACGCGAAAACGGGGCTGGTGACGGTAGAGACCGACCGCACCCAGGCCCTCATCGGATTCATCAAAGCGAACCACAAAAGCTTGAAGAATCTCGGAGCCGACATCACCAACAACTTCGCGACCATCGTGCTGGCTTCCATGGATGAGAAGCCGCTGGCGCGGGCCGACAAGATGCTGCTCACCGCGGGCTCGCGCGTGGCCAATACCGACCAGAAATGGAACGATGCCCACAGCGGATTAGGCCGCGGCGGACAAGGCCATTCGCCAACGCTCATCGAGCCGGTTGCCGGCACGGTTACGCTACGCAATGTCCAAGGAGCAAGCGCAGTGAGCGCGGCGGCGTTGGATGGCTCGGGAAAGCCCATCGGCAACGAAATCCAAGCGAAGAAAACCGCCGACGGATGGGTGCTTCCCATCGGTGATCCCGTCACCACGTGGTACGTGGTTTCGGTCCGGCGGCGTTAAGGAATAAAGTGGGGCAGCCAATCTTGGCTGCCGCCGGCTTTCAGCCGGCGCGTGCGAGGATTCGAGCCGGGGCCGAAAGAGCCGCCTGAAAGGCGGCTGCAAGGCAAGATTGCCTGCCCCGCCCCACAAGCTCGGCTGCAAGATACTAGAAAGGAAAGCTGTGACTCATTCAAACGATTCGATGACGCGCCGCGGCCTGCTCGGCCAGGCGCTGGGAGTGGCGGCTCTGGCTTCGGCCTTCAACTCCGCCGGCCAGTTGATTGCCCAGACCCCCGAGGCGGCGGCGCGCATACGCGACTCCTTCGACTTCGGCTGGAAGTTTTACAAGGGCGATGCCCCTGGCGCGCAGCAGCCTGGTTTCGCCGATACCAACTGGCGCAGCCTCGACCTGCCGCACGATTGGAGTGTCGAGGGACCCTTTGCCACCACCGAGCCGAGCGGCGGCTCGGGCGGCTTCGCCCCTACCGGCATCGGCTGGTATCGCAAGCACTTCCGCCTGCCGGCGTCGTCTAAAGACCGCAAGGTATCCGTCGAGTTCGATGGGGTCTATCAGAACAGCGAGGTCTGGATCAACGGCCAATACCTCGGGAAGCGTCCGTTCGGCTACATCAGCTTTGCCTACGACCTCACCCCGCACCTGAACGCCGGCGGCGAGAACGTGGTTGCCGTGAAAGTGGATAACTCGCTCCAGCCCGCCTCGCGCTGGTATTCCGGCTCGGGCATCTACAGGCACACCTGGTTGGTGGCGGTGAATCCGGTCCATGTGGCCCATTGGGGAACGTTTGTGACCACGCCGCGAGTGTCCAAGGAGGCCGCCACTGTTCATGTCCGGACACAGGTGCGCAACGAGAGATCGGCTGCCGCCACCTGCACACTGACCAGCGCGATCGTGGATCGTGACGGCAAGGTGGTACAGACGGCGGAGATTTCTCAGGAAATCGGACCTAACGCCGAGTACGAATTTTCGCAGCAGATGGCCATGGATAAGCCCAACCTCTGGAGCGTGGCCGCGCCATACCTCTACAAGCTGCGCAGCACTGTGCGAGTGGGCCAGCAGACGGTGGACGAATACGAGACGCCTTTGGGCGTTCGCGAAGCACTCTTCGATGCCGACCGCGGATTCCTGCTGAACGGCGAGCACGTCAAGCTGAATGGTGTCTGCCTGCACCACGACGCGGGCTCTGTCGGGTCCGCCGTACCCGAGCGCGTCTGGGAGCGCCGCTTTGAAATCCTGCGGGACATGGGCTGCAACGCCATCCGCACCAGCCACAATCCCCCCGCACCCGAGTTTTTGGATCTCTGCGACCGTATGGGCTTCCTGGTGATGAACGAGGCTTTCGATGAGTGGAAAGCCGGTAAGGGGCAGGTCCGCGGCAACGGCTATTCTCGAAACTACGACGAGTGGCATGAACGCGACGTAACGGATTTCGTGCGCCGCGACCGCAATCATCCTTCCGTCGCGCTGTGGAGCTGCGGCAACGAAATCGGCGACCAGCTCAGCGAACACGGGGTGGAGATTCTGCGCGAACTGATCGGCATCTTCCATCGCGAGGATCCCACACGCCCGGTCACGGCCGGCTGCGACCAGATTGCCGCGGAGCCGAGGGCTGCTTCTCCGGAGTTTCTGGGCCTGCTGGACATTGTGGGCTATAACTACGCGGACCGCTGGCGGGAACGCCGGGAGCTGTACTACAGCGTCGACAAGGCCGCGCATCCCAACTGGCGCATGATCGGGACCGAGAGCTCCGGCATGGGTGGGCCGCGCGGTGAGTACCGCGGGATGTTGCCTGCGGCTCCGGGTCAGGCGCAGGCGCCGCCACCGCCGCCGCCTCCTCCTCCGGGTGCAGCACCCGCTGCCGGCGCCGGACGCGGCGGAGCCCCGGGAAGGGGCGGATTTGGCGGTGGACGCGGCGGCACCCGCGGCCTGGACACCGAGGAATTGTGGCGCTTCGTGCGCACCCACGATTACGTGGCCGGTGACTTCATGTGGACGGGCATTGACTACCTGGGTGAAGCCGGCGGGACGTCGAGGGGCGCCACTTCGGGCGTCATTGACAGTTGCGGTTTCCCCAAGGACGGCTACTACTTCTACCAGAGCGAGTGGACGGACAAGCCTGTGCTGCACGTTTCCCCGCACTGGAACTGGAAGGGTCGCGAAGGCCAGTTCCTGCCAGTTACCTGTTACACCAATTGCGACAGCGTGGAGCTGTTCGTCAACGGGAAATCGGTGGGTGTCAAAGGCTACGCCTTCCCTCGATACGGCATGCAGGGTCGCTATGGACAATCCGCGCCCGTGCCACAGGGCGCCGTACGGACCACTAACGACCTGCACCTCTCCTGGGACGTGCCCTACGAACCCGGCGCTCTCAAGGCGGTCGGGATGAAAGGCGGAAAGGTGGCCGCGGAGGTGGAGGTTTCGACTACCGGAGATCCCGCCTCGATCGACCTGTCCGTGGACCGCGCCGCCATCCGTGCCGACCGGCGCGACGTGTCGCACATTACCGTCAAGGTGTTTGACGCCCAGGGCCGGCTCCATCCGGATGCCGACAACGAAGTCACGTTCGAGGTCCAGGGCGAAGGAAAGCTGATCGGCGTGGACAACGGCAACATGGCCGACATGACGGCCGACTTCAAGGGCAAAATCAGGAAGGCCTCCCACGGTATGTGCCTGGCGATTGTGCAGTCCACTGCCAACGGAGGGCAGATTCGCGTCACAGCCACATCGCCGGGTCTCAAACCCGCTGCCGTGACCATCTCGACGAAAGCGTGATCAGTGCGCCTGGCGGAGTTGCTGCCTCAACCGTTGCAGCAAATCCACGGGAGTCGCAAACCCGGGATTCAGCTCGATGGCCCTGACCAGGCTGGATTCGGCCGAGCGGAGGTCGCCGCTACGCCACTGAGCCATCGCCATGTTAATGCGCACGAGCTCCAGACCGCCGTTCTTGGAAAGTGCATCCTGCCAGAGGCGGATGGCCTCCGCGTCCTGACCCCGCTGCATCATGATCCCGCCCAGGCCGACGGACGCCGTCACTTGCGTTGGATCGAGTCGTATAGCCCGCTGATAGAGGGGAACCGCCTGGTCTTCCTGGTTGCTGTTGCGATAGAGTTCAGCCAGGTAGAGCAGCACTTCGGCATCGTCAGGGGAATTGTGTTCGGCTTCCTGAAGCAATGTCATGGCCCGAGATTGAAATACGGGGTCACGTGTTCGCGAGGCCGCGATGGCGTACGCGAGCGAGATGTCTCTGGGCTCTGCGCGGCCGCCTCCAAAGACCACCAGGCCGGCGTCCCGCGGGGGCGCAGCCTCGGAGATGCGCGGCCGGCGCGGAATCGAATGATCCGTGTACACTACGTGTTGGGCGTCCACCACCGGGCTCTTGGTCATGTGGCAGGCGGTGCAATCGTCCTGACGGCGGGCGCGCGCCGCTTTGGTCTCCCGGCAGGCGCCCGAATCGTGACAGCTCAGGCATTTCTGCCGGAACCAGGCGGCGCGCTCGGCTGGCTTCGGTACCACGTGCGGATCGTGGCACGTGCCGCACCACAGGCGATCCCCGGAGGCACGTTTGCAGGCGCTCTGCGCCAGCTTCTCGACATGGCTGGTCACTTTCATTCCGGGACTCGTGCCGGACCGGACGAAGACCGTGAGCGTATCGTACAGCCGGCCGCCTGCCTGAAACGACTGCCAGTCGCGCCCCGCCCGCATCACCCGGACTTCGCCCGTCAGGTGGCACTGCGAGCAGATGCTGTCACGCCGTTCCGCGTCGAGCTTCGCCGGATTCAGGATGGCGGCCCCGCCCTCACGGCTTCCCAATGTCATCTTCCGAATGTGCGATTCTCCAGGACCGTGACACCGTTCGCAGGCAATACCGCCTTCCCCAAACGGGAGCGCGCCATAACGGTTCTGCGTCTGCGCCACTGTCTTGAGGAAGCTCGCATGGCAGGTCAGGCATGCGGGCGCGGCGGGCCGGGTCAAATAGGGATATGCATAGGTTTCGTAGTTGGGAGCGAGGTTCCACTTCCCGGTTCCCGAGTAATAAGCCACGGGCGCCTCGAAGAGGTAGCCGTCATCCGCCAGAAGGTAGCTGCGGGCGATCGCACCGGATCCGACAAAGTACGGAAGCGCTTTGGCGCCACGAAGCGTTCCGTCCGGCTTCACGAACTCGACGAAGTACGCGCCGCGGTTCTGATGGATCCGGTAACGGAAGCCCGTTGGCTGGTTATCGAAGGCGGCGCGGTCGAACCTCTCCTGGATCAGACCGCTGCCTGTCGGGCCGCTGCTTGCCGCCATGGGGGTGGCTTTGTAACTGTCGTAAATCGCCTGGTGACACGCCGCGCAGGCCGCACTGCCGGCGGATGCGTAAGCGCCGGGACGGCACACCAGGAGTCCCATGGCGTAGACGCAGAAGCGGCTGGAGCGGGCGACCGTAATTCGCCTCCAAGGAACAGGACGGATCGATGAAAAAACGAAGCTCTACAATAGGCTGCGATGAGGATACCATGGATCGACGTTTAGGCCGCAGGGATTTTCTTCGGAACGCAAGCCTGGCAAGCTCCGCATTGACTCTGATCGGTGCGGAGAACAGCTTCGCCCGTCCCGCCGCCGAGGTGGCGGATGCCGCCCCGGATTTTGCCCAGGACGTTCCCTGGCACCAGACAGTCCGGCGCGTCGGCCAGTTAAATATGACCGAGCACGACGTAGCGGACATGAACGTGGAGGAATGGGCGAACTATTGGGCTGCCGCAAAGGTGGACGCCGTACTGGTGAGCGTAACCGGCATTCTGGCCTTCTATCCGAGTAAAGTGCCGTATCACAAGCCGGGCAAGTTTCTCGGCAACCGGGACTTTTTCGGAGAGTGTTGCTCGGCCGCCAAGAAACGCGGAATACGGGTCGTCGCCCGGATGAGCCCCGACCTGCAATGGCAAGAAGCGCTCGATGCGCACCCGGAGTGGTTTGAGCGCGATGCCGAGGGCCATCCCCAGCGGCACAACGAGGACCCCCGCCTCTTCCGCACCTGCATGTTCGGTACCTACTTCACCGACTTCATTCCTGCCGTTATGCGGGAAGTCAATTCGCTCTACGACGTGGACGGTCTCTATACCAATGCGTGGCCTCCGTTGGGACACCCGCCGGTCTGCTATTGCGACCAATGCCGGCGCCTGGCCAAGGCCGGAACACCCGACTATTGGGATCAATACAACCGGCGAATCCTGTATCTTTGGAAACTCTATAGTGGCATCGCGAAGGAGAAGCGCCCGGAGAACGTCTTCTATGGCAATCTTGGCGACGGCGTCCGGTGCACTCCCAATCTCAAGCTGCTCGGCGACGCTTGCGAGTGGTTCAACTGCGACAATCAGGGTCGTGGTGGTGACGACACTCCCATGTGGGGTTGCGCACAGCAGGGACGCGTCTGCGCTGCGGTAATGAAGGGCCGCACCAGCACCAATGTTACCGGCGGGTGGTCTACCGGGGCGGTGCGCTGGCGGAACGCCGCGAAATCCCCGGCTGAGGAGACCATCTGGTTCGACCAGACCGTCGCCAGCGGAATGGTGATTTGGTATTCGTTCATCGGCGCCCAGACGGGTATGGGGGAAGACCACCGGTGGCAGGCCCCCGCGCGGGAGTATTTCAACTGGCTGGCACGCCACGACCGGCATTTCAGGAACAAGCGGACCATCGCCAACCTGGGAGTGGTGATCGGCCAGCGGACGCACCTGTTCTACAAACCGCCGGGCGCCTTCAGCACGCAGCAGTACGTGGACGGCCTGTACTACGCCTTGTTGGAAGGCCGGTTTCTCTTTGATTTCGTCCATGAGGACGATCTCGACGCGGAAAACCTGAAGAAGTATTCGGCCCTCCTGTTACCCAACACGGCGCTCCTCAGCGATGAGCAGTGCGCGCAGTTACGCGCCTATGTGGCATCCGGCGGTTCGCTGCTGGCCACCTTTGAAACCAGCCTGTATGACGAGCGCAACCGGCACCGCGCCGATTTTGGCTTGGCCGACGTCTTCGGAATCTCGAAAGCCGGCGAGGTCCAGGGCACCCTGGGCAACGCTTACTACGCGCGCATCGAAAAGCGGCACGACATCCTGAATGGCTTTGCCAACACGAATTGGCTGCCCGGAGCCGAGTTTCGTGTGCCCGTGCGGCCCGTCGGGGACCCCGTGCTGACGGTAGTGCCGGGCTACGTCGCGTATCCGCCGGAATTGTCCTATCCGCCGACGCCGCGGACTGACGAGCCCGCCGTGGTCATCCGTGAAATAGGCCAAAGCCGGCTGGTCTACTTTCCGGGCGACGTCGAGCGGACCATGTGGCACTCCGGACATACGGACCTAAGCCGCCTCATTCAGAACTCCATCCGCTGGATGCTGCACGCGGATGCGCCGGTCGCCATCGCAGGCAAAGGCGTGATTGAGGCATTCGCCTGGGAGACGGAGCCCGGCTTCGCGGTACACGTGTTGAACTACACGAATCCGAACCTGCACCGCGGCTGGGTGCGGGAAATCTACCCCATCGGCGAGCAGAGGGTGAAGATGAAACTTCCGCCGGGCAAGCGAATCGCGCGAGTCGAGTTGTTGCGGGCAGGGAGAGAGATTCCATTCCTGCACCGCAACGGTGCGGTGGAATTTACGATCCCGGGCGTGTCGGACTACGAGGTTGCGGCGATATATTCGGCCTAGCCCCTACTGCACCTTCGTTACCACGGCTTCCACTTCAAACTTCCTCTGTGACACCGGATCGTCGATCCACGCCACCTGTGACGCCTTCCCTGGCGATACTGTTGCGCTCACTCCGATCCTAATCTGCGACACCGTGGGTTGCAGCAACGCGGGACTCTGAACCGCCCCTGACGTATCCGGTTTGTGCGTCACGATTGTACTCACGTCGATCGTGGCGTTGATGGTCACTCTTTCCTGCTGCTGTTCGATGAGCCTGGTATCGATGTTCACGCCGGTGTCGAAGTACGTGTACTGTGTGTTGACTAGTGTGTTGGCGCCCGAGCTACCGGCACCCGGCTGGAACGATCCCGTCACCACGGGCACGCGATCTCCCACGTGGAATGTGCCTTGTCCCGTAGTGTCGATCAACATCGTATAGCGGCGGCCGTCCTTGGCCGCGGCATCGCTTCCATCACGAATTCGGAACTCAACTTTATAGGTAGCGGAAAGGATGCCATCCTTCTTCTCCTGGGCGGGTGCAGGCAACGCGGCTGCTGCCAGAAGCGCCGATGCAAGGACCATCGCAGAACGTTTCACGTGTACCTCCTGACCCATTAGACGCCCAATTGCCGCCTCTTGGGGAGGGTCATTGGGGCTACTGCGCGCGAAAAGCGTGCCCCCATCCAATGACGGCCGCCTGGCCCCGCTGTGTTGCCTTATGACGGCGGGAAGCTGATGTATGTCAGGGCCAGCTTTATGACCGCTCGTAGCCGTCGGCGCGCGCCGGCCAACAGAGGACGAACAGCAGCGTGCCGACGACCGCCGCGGCGATGAACATCAGGAAGCCGGCATCCCAGCCATGATGCTCCACTAACCAACCAACGCCCACACCCGAAAGCACGGTACTGAGATACCCGAAAAAGCCCGTCAGCCCCACGGCCGAAGCGGCAGCCCGCTTGGTGGCCAGGTTGGCGGCTGCGATTCCCACCAGCGTCTGCGGACCATAGATGAAAAACCCGGACAGGCAAAGCAGCGTGACGCTGACCGCGAAACCGGCATGGGGAAGCGCCCAGAACAGCAATAAGGAGCCCACGCACCCAGTCATGTACACGGGACAAACGCGGGTGGCGCGTCCGCCGAAAAAGCGGCCCGTGAGCCAGCCGCTCGAGAGCATGCCGAGGATGCCGGCTCCCTCGAAAGCGGCCACCATCCAACTCGCGCGGGTCAAATCGATGTGGCGCGCCTGTTTGAGGAATGTCGGCCCCCAGTCGAGAATTCCGTAGCGCACAGTGTACACGAACAGGTTCCCGACGGACACCAGCCAGATATAGGGGTTCCCAAAAACCAGGCGGCCAAAGCCGCCCTTCGGCGGCTGGGCGCGCTCGTCCCGGCTCTCAATTGGCGGAAGTCCCATCGACTCCGGCGTGTCGCGCAAGAATATGGCCAGGAGGATCGCGCCGCCTAGCGCGATGGCGGCGGGGACGTAAAAGCACAGCCGCCATCCATGGACCACCAGATAACCGCACAACACCACCACCAGCCCGGCACCCAAAGAATGGGAACTGCTCCAAATGGACCACTTCATGGGCAGGACCCTGGGGGAAAACCAGTGCGTCAACAGACGCGCGCACGGCGGAAAACCCACTCCTTGAAACCATCCGTTGAGCATCCATAGCAGGCCCAGGGACCAAGCCGTGCTGCTCATGCCAAATGCAAGGTTGAGAAGGCCGCACACGGCTAACCCCGCGGCCATCATCCACCGCGCGTTCACACGATCGCCCACGAATCCATTGAGGAATTTGGACACGCCGTAGAGCAGGCCGTGCATGGTGAGAAACAGCCCCAGTTGGGTTTTGCTCAGGTGCAGCGCCTGTTCCATGGCGGGCATGGCCACGCTCAGGTTCTTGCGGACGAAGTAGTAGAGCGCGTAACCGATGATGGTGGAGATCAAGATGCGCGTCTGCCAATACTGGTACCGCCGGTCGGTCGCGCCGGAAAGTTCCGTCTGTCCAGTGCTCATCACGCCTCCCGAGTTTGTTCATGTTCGGCCGCCCGGGGCCGCCAGGCGGCATGGGGACTCCTGTACCATGCGGACCCGGAACCTGCTTCCATGCTCATGTGATCACTATCATCTGTCAATGCCCTTCGGTTATCAATCGGTGCCCGCCACAGCGACCACCTTTGGGTTGAGCGAGCGGCCATCTGCGGACGCCTTGATGAACTCTTCACTGGCACGAAGAACGAAACTGTCCACTTCTCCATCGGACCGGCATAAAATGAAGATGGAAAAGCTGAGCCCCCTTTCATTGGCGAGGGAGGCTTAAATGATTGGCCGTGTTCCGACGTCGTTTCTGAATCGTACTGCTGGAGGTGGATGATGCGCCGCCGTCATGTCGTCTGGTTGGTTCTTTCCGTTCTTGGTACCGCCTTCGCTGGTCGTCCGGTCGCCGCGAAAGACCTGAAGTTTGGGTTCACGCCGGTGCTGGGGCAAGCCGACGAGCGGGCCGAATTCGAACCCCTCACGTCCTACCTTTCCGACGTCATCGGGCAGAAAGTCGCTCTGTACGTCGCCAAAGACTACGGGGACCTGCGCACACAAATGGAGGCGGGCGAAGTGGACATAGGAAGTTTCTCGCCGTTTGCGTACGTGGACGCCGTCCGCGGCGGAAAGATTCGGATCATCGCCCAGTCGGTTATCGACGGCTCCGCAACCTACCGCGGCATTGTCGTGGCCCGCAAGGACGGAGGGCTGAAGTCCCTTGCGGACTTGCAGGGAAAACGGTTTGCCTTCGTCGACCCGAAATCGGCTTCCGGTTACGTCTACCCGCGTGCCATGCTCGTCGAAAAGGGCATCAACCCGGACAGCTTCTTCAAGGAAACCATTTTCGCTGGCGACCACAAGAAGGTTATCGCTGCCGTCCTGGAGGGACGGGTCGATGCGGGCGCAACCTACGACAACGCTCTCGGAATCGCCAAGGCCAGCGGAATGCCGTCGGACAATCTCGTGATTATTGCCAGCACCGACCCAATTCCTCACGACGCCATCGCGGTGCGCATCGGATTGGACGAGGCCCTGGCGAAAAAAATTCAAACCGCGCTTGTGAATCTGGATAAGACCGAGGCCGGCCGCCGCGTCATCGCCAACAGCAAGAAGAAGCTCTCCGGCCACGTGATCGCCGAAGACAGCACGTTTAACGTTGTCCGTCGCACCGCCAAGATCGCGGGGATGTAACTGCCAGCGGCTATCGCGTCAAAACGCAAAGGAGGATCGGGCCCACCTCGTGCGCACCGGGGAGTTGGCGCACGCTCAGACTCGCACGCCCGCGGCGCTGACACCGAGCCGGGTGAAGACGGCGCGACGCGTGAGGCTCAATCCGGATCAGCCGTCCGCGATAGCTGGCCCGCTTGACTGCAACGTGTTTGCAGTGGTGGGGCAGGCGGTGCTCGCCTGCCGAGCCCGTCGATGCCTATCTGCTCTCCCCACCATCGGAAAGCCGCAGCCGCACCTGATTGGAGTAGCCCGGCTTCACCAGCACCGGGTCCTTCACATAGTTACCCCAGGCAAGATTCGGAACGTTCCATTCGTTGTTGACGATCAACCGCACGCTGCCACGAGGGTTCTCGCGGCCGGGGATCACTTCCAGCCGCACCGCGTCCTTGCCGTCCGACAGGGCTTGCAGACGGTTTTGCGATCCGCGAAGAAGGGCGGAGGCGTAGTAAATGTTTTCTTTCATGCCGCGGAAATCTCTGGATCCCCGCCCGCCGGCGTCCTTTTGACCGAACAGAATAAAGTCCCGCTCATCTTCGGCCCACGGCCATGCGGGCTTCTCCCCGTAACGTTGGAGAGCGCCTTTGCCATCGCGGTTCGCGATTCCCAGGTTCCTCCCGATGTGATCGTCGGGATAGGCGGACCACAGACCCTTTCGATGCCACTCCAGCCGATCCACGTCGCCTGTGAGCACGTACGCGACGCCGACTTCCCAATAGCCGCCCACGTCCCGCCGGTATCCTTCG
Organism: Bryobacteraceae bacterium; assembly: GCA_050014595.1. Classification (GTDB taxonomy): domain Bacteria; phylum Acidobacteriota; class Terriglobia; order Bryobacterales; family Bryobacteraceae; genus PALSA-129. The sequence goes on along the minus strand of JBEKDA010000023.1, from coordinate 68,036 downwards.
TCGATTACGCGGCGCGTCAGCGGCGGCAGGTCCACAACCGTGTATTGGGTCGTGATCAGGCCCTGGCCATCGATTCCGACCTGGAAACTGACCACCACAGGTCCGTAATTGCCGGCGATGCTGACTACGGCTTCAGAGTTCTCACGCTTTGCCTGGATTCCGCTTAGGGACCACTGGCCCAGTTTCTGACCCACCAGATTAAGGTAGGGGCCGCTCTCGATGATCCTGGTCCCTTTGTAAGATCCGCTGGTCATCAGGCCGGTCTGCCGGCTGAAGACCAGTTCAAAGTCGCCGCCCTTGACGGTGATGCGATCTGGAAGCTCTTCCACTAGCGGCGCCGGGCCTTGCGGCGCGGGCACTGCTTGGGGCGGAGGCGGATTGATGGGCAGGTTGTACTCGTCCACCAGAATGTCGCCCATGCGGAAGAACTTGAGATTTACGACGTCACCGTCACGCCAGCGGCGCGCCGGGAGCCGCAAAGTGCCTTCCGTGTGAGGTTGCAGATTGGGCCCGCTCAGTTTGCCGGATTCGCCGCCGGCCGCCCACTGCACGGAGATTTCGCTAAGGTTGGTGTGGTCGAACCAGTTCCTGATCGCCAGCGTGAGAGGGTGGCCCGCGCCAGGGTTCGGCAGCGGCTTGTCGTCGACCCGAATCGGCGAGTACGCCTTCTTCGTGAGCCAGTACTCTGGCTTGGGCCGGCGCCAGCCGTCGATCAGGCCCCAATCGTTGCGCGAAACCACCAGCCGGTCCTCGGGCGCAATGGAGGAGTTATCTACCGAGCCCCAGATGGCTCCCCCCAGTGCGCCTTCCGTTTTGAAGATGGACTCCCAAAGGCGCTTGATGCTCTCGCCCCAGAAGTTGTTGATGTTCGGATCGCGCCTCAGATCCTCGGTGATATAGACCGGCACGTGAGCGTATTCGTCGTGCAGGATCGGAAAGGTGCTGGGTTCCGTGCCGTGCTCACGATTCTTCTCCAGATCGCCGCCGGGCAGAGGCCCACCGGCGGCCATGTCGCGCCGATAGGAAGGATAGTGGAAGCTGTAGATATCGAATACTTGCCGCTGTAGCTCCGGCGGCACCAGGTGGCTCCAACTGAACATGAGTGGCCGCAGGGGGTCTTCGGCCCGGGCATATTGCGCCTCTTTTGCGATGTTGTCGCCCCAGTTCGACTCGTTGCCCAGAGACCAGATGATCACCGAAGGGTGGCTGCGGTCGCGTTCGATCATTTCCGCGAGCTGGTTCAGATAGTGAGGCGTGAACTGAGGATTGCCGGCGAGCTGGCCGCGAGCCATCGATATCGAGTTCTCCGATTCGATGTACATTCCATAGCGGTCGGCGGCGTCCAGGAATTCCGGGTTGGTGGGGTAGTGGGAAGTGCGGATGTAGTTGATGTTTCCGGCGCGGAATATGCGTATATCCTCATCCAGAAGTTCAAGCGGAACGCTGCGTCCGGTAAGCGGATAAATATCCTTCCGGCAGATGCCGCGCAGCTTGACTTCTTTGCCGTTGACCAGCATCTTCCGGCCGACGATCTCCACTTTGCGGAAGCCGATCCTCCTGGCCACGGTTTCGAGAGCCGTACGGCCATCCTCAACGGCGGCCTCCAGCGTGTAGAGATTGGGGTGTTCGGCATCCCACTTGACGGGAGAGGCCACCGGGATTTCGACAATACCTTCCGCGGTTTCACGGCTGAGATCGATGGTGGCTGGCTTCAAGGGAACCGCTCGTCCCTGGGCATCCTTCAAGGTGAGATGAACCCGGCTGCTTGCGCCCTTGTTGAAGCTCATCGCGACCCAGACTTTCAGCACGGCGTTGTTGTAGTTTCCGTCCAGCACCGGCTCGACGTTGAATCTGGCGACATAATCTTGAGGCAGCGCCAGGAGTCGGATACTGCGCAAAACGCCACCGCTGTTATAACCCGACAGCCCTTCGTTTGCGTCGGTGGCGGCGACGGTGATCCAAGCTCCCTCGCCGGGCACCACATGGTCTGTGATGTCGCAGTTCCAAGTGGTGAACCCGCCGAAATGGTCCCGAAGATAGACGCCGTTGATCCATGCCTTGCCTTGACCGGTCACCCCATCGAACTGAAGGAATATGCGCTTGCCGGCAAATTCGGCGGGGATGGCGACTCTTTTTTTGAAGGCATATTGGCCGCCGCGAGGGAGGACGACTCCTTGCGGTATAGCGTGGCTGGGGAGCCGAATGTCCTGCCACGACGATGGGTCTACAGAGTTCTGCCAGAAGTCGGCCGGCGGCGCGGTGCTGACCTTCCAGACGCCGTTCAAAGAGACCACGGGTTGCTTGACCGCAAGAGTCGCCGCGGGTAGCGGGACCACAACCGGTCTGGGCCATACCGGGTTCTCGGGAATAGCCGACGCCAGCACGGCGGCCGGGAGCGCAAGAAAAATCCATCTCGTCTTCATGGTGTATGCCTTCGTCCCAACGAACGCGGAATAATCGGATGATAGCATCTGAAAGCCCCACGAGAGCTCCCACTTTAGGTGGATTACTTCGACCCTCGCCGCATGGTAAAGTCCTCCAAGGGCCTTGAGTGCCAGGGCGAAAAGCGTCCGGCTTTCCGCCAATTGCCCTGTGGTAAACTCTGGTGTCTCAAATCTGAAATTTGTAGAAGTGGAGGAGACTCCTCTTGAAGCTCGCTGCCGTCGACTACGTCATTCTGGCTACCTACTTCGCCTTTGTGATCGGCATCGGTTGGGTGCTGCGCAAGAAGGTCGCGACCAGTGGCGATTTTCTGCTGTCCGGGCGTTCGGTCCCGGTTTGGATCACGAGCCTGGCATTCATCGCGGCCAATCTGGGCGCGCAGGAACTGATCGGTATGGCCGCCTCGGGCGCCAAATACGGCATCATGACGGCGCATTTTTATTGGGTCGGCGCCATTCCAGCCATGCTCTTCATGGGTATTTTCATGATGCCGTTCTATTACGGCAGCAAGGCCCGCTCCGTCCCCGAATACCTGAAGCTGCGCTTCGACGAAAAGACCCGCGGCTTTAACGCCTTCACCTTCGCGGTGATGACCATCTTCTCTTCGGGCATCTCCATGTACGCCCTGGGCCTGCTGCTGCACCTGGTGTTGAACTGGGATTTCAGCACGTCCGTGCTGGCGTCGGCGGCCATCGTGCTCGCCTATACCTACCTGGGCGGCCTGACCAGCGCCATCTATAACGAGGTGCTGCAGTTCTTCCTGATCGTGGCGGGATTCGCGCCGCTGGCGATTCTCTCCTGCGCCAAGGCGGGTGGATGGCAGGGCATCGTGTCGCGCCTGCCGGCCAACATGACGCACTCGTGGCAATACATGGGAAGCTCCAGCCAGAATCCCATGGGCGTGGAACTGTTCGGCATGGTGGCGGGGCTCGGGTTCGTGCTGAGCTTCGGCTACTGGTGCACGAACTTCCTGGTGGTGCAGCGCGCCATGGCTGCCGATTCCATGTCCGCGGCGCGGCGCACCCCGCTGATCGGGACGATTCCCAAGATGTTCCTGCCATTCATCGTGATTCTGCCCGGCATCGCGGCTGTGGCGCTGGCGCAAATGGCCGGAGCCGATGGCGCGCATCTCTACGACCTGCCGCTTAAGGCCGGCACCAACGTCAAGGACTACGACCAGGTGCTCACCACTCTGATGGCCCGCTTCTATCCGGCCGGCTTGCTGGGAGTAGGGCTCACCGGGCTGATGGCATCGTTCATGTCCGGGATGGCAGGCAACGTCACGGCATTCAACACGGTGTTCACCTACGACATCTACCAGAGCTACATCCGCAAGGGCGCGCCGGACCGTCACTATCTGAAGGTGGGCCGCATGACCACCATCGTCGGCGTGGCGCTTTCCATTGGGGCGGCGTACCTGGCGCAGTATTACAACAACATCATGGACCTGCTGCAGTTCGTGTTCGGCTTCGTGAACGCGCCCCTGTTCGCCACCTTCCTGCTGGGCATGTTCTGGAAGCGGACCACGGCACACGGCGCATTTTCCGGGCTGGTGGGCGGCACTATCGCCGCATCGCTCACCTGGGGACTCACGGTGGCCGAAGGGAAAGGCGGCGTGTTCGGCACTGTCTACACCTTCCCCTCGGTGATGGCGCAGAATTTCTGGATCGCGATTTTCGCCTTCTCCACCTGCTTCGTGGCGACCATTGTGGTGAGCATGATGAGTGCTCCGCGTCCGGAAAAGGAACTGGAAGGTTTAGTGTACGGCCTCACGAAGGTCCCGCATGACGAAGGCGCAAAGTGGTATCAGCGCCCCGCTCCGCTGGCCATCGGCGTGTCGGCCCTGGTGATTTTGCTGAATATTTGGTTCGCATAATATGCTGGATCTCAGAGTGCCTTCGGGCTTGTTTTTCTCGATACTCGGCGTCATCCTGGCCGGGCTGGGCATCATCGCGCCGGATATGCGCGCGCCGTTGACGGACATCAACGTCAACCTCTACTCGGGCCTTTCCATGCTGGCCTTTGGCGCCTTTCTACTGTTGATGGCGCGGCGCGCGGCGCGCGCGCGGTCCATGGCCGGGCCCAAACGCTGAGTGGGGCCGGACCGGTGAGATGGCATCTCGCCAACATCCACACGCGGCCGCCGCCGGGCCGCAAAAAAGGCCGCAAGGTAGACTGGCGCGCTACCTCCCACCGGAAGCGCACAGGAGGCATCGGCTTATTTCATATTTAAGAGTCTGCTTCACTTATAATGGAAACATCTGACGGCATTGTTTTTGGGAGGTCATATGCAGCACACCGAAGGTCGCCACGTTGCAGGGCATCACCACCCCGGCCTGAAACGGCTCACGATCCTCGTCGGCCTGGCTTCTCTCATCTGGTTCCTGGTGCGCGTGATTCCCAAGCCTTCGCGCGCGTCGTATCCTTGCCAGCGGGCCGCCGCGCCCCTGGCCAGCGGGTTCGTTATCTGGCTGGCCGGGTTGCTGAGCTTCAAGGCGCTCTATCGCCGGGCCTCGGCCTGGTCGCGCCGTTCGCGCTATGCGCTCCCGGTCCTCGCCCTGGCCGGCGCGCTGGTGGCCGTCTGGCTGCCTCTGGGCGTCACCGGTGACGCCGCCGCCCAGGAAGCCTTCGTTCCCTCCGATGCCCCCAACACCCCCATCGGCGTCGGCAAGGGTATCTTTCCCGGCCGCGTGGTCTGGGCCCACGAGCCGGACGCCGCCCGCTGGGACGGCAAGACCGGCGACTGGTGGGACGACGCCAACACCGACCAGCGCCTTGTCAGCACCATGCTGTCGGACTCGGTTCGTTCGCTCACCGGCAAGAAGACCGGCAAGGAAGCCTGGGACGCGCTCTTCCGCGACTTCAACCAGACCCACGGCGCCCCCGGCGCCGGCTACCGCACGGGCGAGAAGATCGCCATCAAGATCAACGAAAACCAGAACCGCTCCGGCGGCTGGACCACCGGCCAGGCGGTCCCCAGCCCGCACATGATCTACGCCCTAGTGGCCGAGCTCATCGAAGTGGCCGGCGTGCGCGGCGAGAACATCACCATCTACGACGCCAGCCGCTCCATCGGCGAGCCCATCGTCAAGAAGATCCGCGCCAATGCCAACGCCGATTTCCAAGCCGTGCGCTTCGTCGCCAACAAAGCCGCCGCCAACGGCCAGATCGCCGCGGAGTTCGACCCATCCAACTCCGTTCACTTCGCCGACCCCAACCTCCCCGAAGCCTATCTGCCCAAGACCGTTACCGAGGCAAAGTACCTGGTCAACTTCGCGCTGCTGCGTGCGCACATCCTGTTCGGCGTCACTCTCACCGCCAAGAATCACTTCGGCGAGGTCTATTTTCCGAGCGGCGGCGGATTCAGCCCCCGCACCCTGCACAACTTCGGCGGCCGCACGCGCCCGCTCGGCTCCTACAACTGCCTGGTCGACCTGATCGGCCACAAACAGCTCGGCGGCAAAACGCTGCTCTACCTGGTGGACGCCCTCTATCCCGGCGAGCATAACGAAACCAAGGTGACCAAATTCGCCTCATTCGGCGATCGATGGGCGGCCAGCCTCTTCGCTTCGCAGGACCCGGTGGCCATCGACTCCGTGGGCCTCGACTTCCTGCGCAGCGAGCCGAAGGAGACCCAGGTCCGCGGCGCCGCCGACGCCTACCTCCACGAAGCCGCGCTGGCCAATAAGCCGCCTTCCGGGACGGTTTACGATCCTTCCCGGGAAGGCAAGCCGCTGGCCAGCCTGGGTGTGCACGAGCACTGGAACAACTCGACCGCCAGGCAATACTCGCGCAACCTCGGCAAGGCCGAAGGCATCGAGCTGATCGCGCTCCCACCCTCCAGGCAGGTGAAAGGCGATTAGCGGCCGGCCGGCTAGCGGGAGTTTACTGCGAATGGCGTCACCCGAAAAATGCTGAAACTGCCAAGACATTGCTGCTGGTCTGATGGCCTGTGGATCCTCCTGGCAGAACCGACATCACGACGGCAGAAGCCCGGTTGCGCGTCATGGTTCAAGCGGCGGGCGCGCCGGCCGAGCGTCTTCGCGGGCTACAGGTGGAAGCGACCGTCCGCCCCTGCACCGTCACTGCGAGCATGCACGGCCGTGCCGGTGTCTTTCGAACGGGAAATCACCCGGCGTAATAGGCGGCCGCGGAACGTCCAGCCGGCCGGGCGCAGGCGGTTCGAACAACCGGTCAGGCGGTCTTCTGGGAAATAAAATCAAGGCTCGTAGTAGCCAGATCCTCCGGCGAAAAACGCTGGAATTCGGGCGCCACTGTGAGTTTTGCCAGAGCCTCGCGGTTTCCCTCCCGGACATGGGTCCTTTTGTAAATCACCTTGAGACCGGCCTCTTCGGCCAGGTCCAAAAATTGCGGCGCGCGCAGGCGATTCTGGTATTGGATCGAATTATTCCATCGGCGCCACTCCGATTCGGTGAACTGCAAGAAATTCACAAACGAGATCGAGCGGTCAAAGAAAGCGTAATGATCGTTGCAGCCGATGTTGTGCAACGTCAGGCCGCCGGGTTTGAGAATACGCCGGCTTTCTCGCAGGATCTCGAGGATCGTCTCCTTGGGCACGTGCTCGAAGACGCTGTTCGAGTAAACCAGGTCCACGCTGTCGGAGGGCAGCCCCGTGTTGCAAGCATCTCCCGGGGCATAGTATTCGATTCCCGACAGGGAAAGCAGCTTGTCAATGCCGGGTGCCTGAACCAGTAGTTGGTACTTCTCGCGAGTCTCCGCCGGGCCAGCGGTGCAGAATTTTGCAATTGCATCGAGGTGTTGCTCAAGAGCGGCTAGAGCGCGCCTTGTCAGTTTCGCGCTGATGTGACGCTCAATATCGTAGGTCTTGATGGACCTGGCGCCGGCGAAACTGAAACAGATCGGCAGGACCGGGTACCAACCCGTCCCGATTTCGACGATGCTGACGCCGGGGATGCCAAACCCTACGTCGTGAAGGTACTGGCAAGTCAGCTCCCAATCGTCCACTTTGTCGGCTACGTTTTGTTCGAAATGGCGCAGTCCGCCGAGCAGTTGCAGTCGATCGTTCAGAAACACGCCGCCGGGAACGCCGCTCAGGACTTTTTGAACCAACCCTTTAATCTTCCAGTGCATGGTCGCGAGCGAAGTATAGCGGGAGGCAAAGCATGAAGTCAACGGAGTGGGTATCGTTTCCACCTGCATCCTGCTTAGTCTGGCGCTTACGCTGATGCTGTGGCTGCTGCGGCGGTAAGGAAGTGCGAGCAAGAGCGCGACCTGGGGGCCGCGCGCGGACGAGGGCGTCCGCCCCACTGAGCTATTTCAAGCGGCCCATCCTGGCCAGCGGCCAGTAGGCAAAGACGGCTTTCCCGTAAATCTTGCCTCGCGGCACCCAGCCCCAGGCGCGGCTGTCGCTCGAAGAATTGCGGTGATCGCCCAGCACGAAGTATTTGTCCGGCGGCACCACCTTCTCCTGCATGCTGGAATAGTCCCGATAGTCGTCCTGGATGTAGGATTCCACCAGCGCCCGGCCATTGACATATACCTGCCCGCGCTCGATGCGCACCCGGTCACCGGGCAGCCCGATTACCCGCTTGATGTACGATTTGTCCGGGTCCATGGGCGCCCGGAATACCACCGTGTCCCCACGTTCGATATTTCCCAACCCGAAACGGTAGGTGAATTTGTTGATGAAAATCCGTTCCTGGTCGTCCAGCCCCGGCGTCATGCTGGTTCCTTCCACCTTCACCGGCTGGTAGATAAAGACGATGGAGACCACCGCGATCAGCACGGAAAAAGCCAGATCGCGCACCCACGAGAGGGCGTTCCAAAGCACGGCCAGGAACGGCCGGCGCCGCTCTTCTTGAGAGGCGGCCCGTGGGGTGAGATCGGGACTGTCGTTTTCCTGCATCCCAGACTTTCTGCCTCATCATTATAGACGCTTCGGGCGGCCGGCTCGTTTGCCTGGCCCGCATTTCTCACTTCAGTAGTCCGCCCAAAACCGGCAGCGGCACCGCCCCTTCCTTCAGCGCCCGGTCGTTGAAGCCGGAGATGCTGAAGGCCTCCCCTCTCGCCTGCCGGTAGTCGTTGCGGACCTGGCTCCAGCCGCGCCAGCCCAGGAAGTACATCGGCAACTGGCAGGAGGAAAGCTTGGCGCGCTGCAGTTTCTCGACGGCTTCCTCGTGCTCCTGGAAGGTCCGTTGCTCCATCAGGTCCAGGGCCTCCTGATCGCTCATGTCGAGCATGTGCAGCCGCACATCCAGAATCGTGTTGGCCAGTACGCGCAGTTCCTCCTTGGCGAAAGTAAGCGCCAGTTCGGGCGAGTTATCCAGAAAGCCTTGCTCGATCATCGTGCGCGTGGCCAGTTCCGCCCAACCCTCGATGTACGGTCCGTTTCCGAAGACCGAACGCAGCAGGCGCCGAGCCGGCGGTTGCACATCGTTGGCCACCTCCATCTGCACGTAATGGCCGGGCATAGCCTCGTGAATCGTCAGCAGCTTCAACTTGTAGAAATTGTATTCCCGCAGCTTGGAATCGGCCCGCTCCTTGGGCCAGTCCGGCGCAATCGGAGTTACCCAATAAAAGGCCCCCAGTTGCGGCTCGAGCGCGGGCGCGGCGTTGAAGCCGCCCACCGAGTACGCGCCCCGCATGAACTCCGGCGTCGGAATCACCTGGAGATTGGCGCGCGACGGCAGCGTCACCAAGTGTTTGCTCTCCACAAAGGCGCGTGCTTCCGCCAGATCCTGCCGCGCGTCATCCATGTAGGATTCACGCGTCGAGTGGCGCTCCCCAATTTTCGCCAGCACCTCGCCGACCACCCGGTTTTCCTGCGCTTCGCCGGCTAAATCGGTGTGTTCCGGGTGCCCCGGAAACATCTGCTTATGCAACGGCAGCGATAGCGCCAGCATCCGCCCGCGTACCTGCTTCAGCTCCGTCTCCGCCATCAGCAACGCGCTGTCGGCTTCGATTCCGCTCTCCAGCGAGTAACGGAATTTCTTGGGATAGCTCTTGCCGCCCAGCCGCCAATTGTAATCGTTGCGGGGCGCCAGGTTCCCCTTGAGGTAATCCTGAAACCGCCGCATGGCCATCAGCGCGGGTTGCGCGGCCCGCGCGTAGGCCTCGCGCCGATCCTCCGGCGCCCAGATGCGGATGGTCTTGTCCACCATGTCGATGTTGCCTTGATTCTCATCTGCCGCCACGCTCGCCCAGATGGCCGGCGCCGACGTTACATTGCTCCTCGCCTGGTCCAGGAAAAGAGGAACCAGCTTCAGCCTGGAAATGATGTGGTCGGCGCGCTCGCTCTTGGGCGCGTACTCCAGAACATACGGCGTGAAAAGAGCGTTCCCCAGCGTTTCGACATACGTCGCCGGGTTGTGCATGTAGTTGCGGATCTCGTCGAATTCCAGCAGGGCTAGCGAAATCTGGTCTTCCAGAATCTGCCGGTCGGCGCGGTCCTCGGCCGAAAGCTCATCCGCCTTGAGCCGCTCCAGACGTTCGCGGAAGCCCAGGTAGAAACTGCGCTGGCGCGCAATGCTCGACGAGCTCATGTCGTCCAGCAAGCCGTCCAGGCTTCGGTCCTGGTATTTGTGCAGCCCCGCGGCGGTCGCCGCGGAAGGCGAAAAAGACAACGTGGTGTAGACGAATTCTTCGGAGAGCGCGGCAAATTTCTGAGCCGGCTTTTTGCCGCATCCCGCGGCGACCAGCAGAAGGGACAGGATTGCAACGAGTTTTACCATCGTTGCAATTGTACAACCCGTCGCCTTAAAAGAAACCCTACCCGAGGGCCATCGGAGCCCGCAATACGCGGCGCAGTACCGGTACGGATACCGGCGACGCCTGCCGTTCGCGCCGCATCTGCTCCAGTTCCCGGACCACCCGCGCGCGCTCTCTGGCGGCATCCCGCGTGATGACCCGTTCCCCGATCAGGCAGCCCCAAAGAAGCGCGACGGAAAGCCCAATCGCAGATAAACCCGGTCCCGTGATTTTGACGATCGGCATAGTTCGCTGCTCCTTTGGCTGGTTCTACGAGCAATCCAGCTACCAGAGAGTACGTTCTTTGTTATCAAACGGATTGCGCGCTAGCCCCTGTGACGTTGTGGCGTCCAGCGGTCAGAATTACCCGGTGGCGCTGGCCGACGGGCGGCACTTTTGTCGCTGGTCAATGGCATCCCATACATCGGAAATTGCGCCCGTGGCAGAGCGCGCAGGTGGCCTTATCGAGTTGCACTTTTCCGGAACTGTGGGCGTCCATGAAATGAGGAATTTCGGTGTGACTGGCCGGGCGCAACTTGGCGTCCTGGGCGTGGCAATCCCAGCAGGAGAATGGGGCTTCAATCGCCGTATGGCAGACCAGGCAGTCGGCCATTTGAGGCAGCGCGGCGCGCGTGACCCGGTCCGACTCTTCCAGGCCGCGGTGGCAAGCCTGGCAGGGATCGTGCGTTCCCAGGTGGCTGCGGATCCACGGTGTCCGATCACCCGGCGTCTGCAGGTAGTTCTTGTGGTCGATGGCAGCCGCCAAGAACGGCGCGACGTCACCCATCTTCAAGTGCAGGGCATGACTGAAATGGGTCAGGTTGGTGGCCGGCGGCGCTGGAATTTCGGCGTGGTCGTGGCATCCCAGACAAACTTCCTTGGCCGGCAACAGGTTGTCTTGAACCTTCGTGCTGCTGGCCGCCGCCCGGTGGCAGGTGAGGCATTTCATCCCCATGGCGAGGTGCGTGCGATGCGGAAAGGGCGTGGCGCCCCACGCGGCGCCCCAGGCGCATCCCATCAGAAGAAGCCTTCGCAAACGGTTATTTTCCCGTGTAGGTCAGATGGTAGAGCTTCCCGTTGCCGTCTTCGGAGATCAACAGGCTGCCATCGGGCAATTGCAGTAATCCTACCGGCCGGCCCCACACAGCACGTTGGTCGGGAGCAATCATCCAGCCCTTTACCACTTCGGTGATTGGGCCCGATGGCTTGCCGTTCTTGAACGGAATGAAGGCCACCGATTGGCCGACGCGCATGGAGCGGTTCCACGAACCATGGAAGCACAGGAACGCTCCGCCCTGATACTCGGCCGGGAACTGCTTGCCCGTATAGAACAGGAAATCGAGCACCGCGACGTGCGCGCCCAACAGGACATCGGGGACCAGCGTCTTCGAAACCAGATCCGGCGCCAGTCCCGCATTTCTGGGATCTTCATGCGGGCCGATGTAGGCGTAAGGCCAGCCATAGAAACCGCCCTGCTGGATGTGCGTGAAGAAGTCCGGCACCAGGTCGTCGCCCAGATCGTCGCGTTCCTGTACCGCGGCCCAAAGGATGTCGGTCCCTGGATACCAGCGCATACCGATGGGATTGCGCGTGCCCGCCGCGAAGATGTCGTGCGTCCAGCCGTCCACGCTATAGCGGTTGATGGCCGCCCGCCGTGGGTCCTCGCCCGTCGCCACGTTGGAAGCCGAGCCAACGCCCACATACAGATACTGCCCCGCGCGGTCGAACAACAGGCTCCGCGTCCAGTGATGCGAGCCCTGGTCCTTCAGCGAAACCACCTCTTCCCCGGAACCGGCGGTCATGGTTTTGGCGTCGTACTTGTAGCGTTTGACCGAATCGCACTCGCCCACATACAGGTAGCCGTTCAGCATCGCCAACCCGTATGGCTGATTCAATTTCTCGATCAGCTTTTTGCGCTCCTTGCCTTGCAGGACGTAGACAATCCCCGAGTTGTTGGAGGCACGCCCCGAATCGGCGAGCAGGATCTCATTGCTGGGGCCCAGCATCATGAAGCGTGGAATGTTGAAGTCCTCGGCCCACTCCTCCACGTGGAAACCGGCCGGCACGCTGAGCTTGGCGCCGGCTGGTTGTGGAATCACTTTCGGACCGTTGGATACCGCCTTGGTGGCATAAGGCGGCGGCAATTGGGGGTTTTGCGCCGCGTGGAAGAGCACGGCGGCGGCGGCGCACAACGCCGCGCAAAGAAGAATCCCTCTCAGGTGCATGTATGTATGATGCCACGACAGGGCCCGGAGGCGCGTGAATGATGGTGTCGGTCGACAATCAGCGCCAGGGCGCGACCAGGGGGCCGCGCGCGGACGGGGGCGTCCGACCTACTTTTACCGCGCGGCCATCAACGCCCGCAGCCGCCGCGCCCGCTCCGGCGCGCGCAACTGCCGCAAGGCCTTGGCTTCGATTTGCCTGATGCGCTCGCGCGTCACGTCGAATTCCTGGCCGATCTCTTCCAGCGTGTGCTCCCGCTCGCACCCGATGCCGAACCGCATGCGGATCACCTTCTCCTCCTTGGGAGAAAGCGTCTTCAGAATTCCCGCCGTTTCGTCACGGACGTTGGTTTCAATCACCGCATCGACGGGCGAGCCCACCCAGCGATCTTCAATCAGGTCTCCCAGCGCCGATTCGCCGTCCCGGCCCACCGGTGTTTCGAGCGATACGGGATCACGCGAGATGGTCTTTAGCTTCTGGACCTTCTCCACCGGGATGTCCATCCGGCGACCAATTTCGTCATTTGTAGGAGTTCTGCCGAGTTCTTTCTCCAGTTCTCGCGTCGCCCGGAGGAACTTGTTCATGCTCTCGTTCATGTGAACGGGAATTCGAATCGTCCGGGACTGGTCGGCAATGGCTCGCGTGATGGCTTGCCGGATCCACCAGGTGGCGTACGTAGAAAACTTGTAGCCGCGGCGGTATTCGAACTTGTCGGCGGCCCGCATCAGCCCGATGTTGCCTTCCTGGATCAGGTCCAGCAGGTGAAGTCCGCGGTTCACGTATTTCTTGGCCACGGAAACCACCAGCCGCAGGTTGGCCTCCACCAAGTCCTTCTTGGCGCGTTCCGCTTCGGCTTCGCCGTGGCGGATCACCGTCATGCTGTGGCGCAGTTCGGGGAGAGTGGCGCCGGCGGCACCTTCCCGCTTCTTGATTTCGCGCTTCAACTCGCGCAACCGAGCCTGTTGCACCGGGTTATTGCGGACTTCGAGTTTCTTGATCTCGCTGTCGAGGTGGCTGATTTCATCCACCGCGCGCTCGATCTCGCGCGAAAACTCCTTCCACTTATTGACCCGGAAGGGGCAGTGGCGGATGGCCAGGGAAACCTCCACCTTGGCCCGGTTGAGCTTTGCCAGCAAGCGCTTACGAGGCTTCTTACTCGCCAGGGGAGTGGTCTCAAACTTGTCCTGTAGTTGCTGTAGTTTCTTGTACAACACCGCTACATCGGCAAACAGCCGGGCGGCATCCTGCCGGACCTTGATGTCCGCCGGAGTACCCTCTTCCACGTCCCCAAGGTCGGCTACGCTATCCAGTTCGAGCGTCGCCTTCTTGAGTTGCTCGGAAATCTCCACGACTACGTGCTGCACCAGCGCCGAGCGGCTAATTGCCTTTTGCATCCGGAACTTACCGCGCTCCATGCGCCGCGCCAAGTCGACTTCGCCCTCGCGCGTGAGCAGCGGCACGGCGCCCATCTCCCGCAGGTACACTCGTACCGGATCGTCCGTGTAGATGGACTCCTCTACCGGCGGCGGGTGCAGAAAATCGGCTTCATGTGCGGCCTCGGGATCGAAAAACTTGGTTTCATCCTCAAAACTAAGGCCGAGATGTTCGGGGCTGTCCGCTAAGAATTGATCTTCGAAATGGTCCACTAAGACTCACCTCCCCCATGAACATCCATCCGTTACACCTACACCGGATTTCTTGAAAATGGGGTATTTGCCTGGAAAAAGCTCATCCTGTCGGCTGGCCACCAACTGCGCGCAAAACTGGCCACATTTCGGGGTTCGACTTTCGACTGATGATATCATCATTCCCCCGCAAAGTTAAGCTCATTTTTAGAGATGTCTTAAAAACGTTTAGGTTACATCGAATTTTCGGGCCTGGCCGCCGCGCACCCCGAAGCCCGGCCCGTAACCGCCCCTCAGGGCAGCTTGTGCCTCATTAAGTTCTTGAGTTCATTGAAGAAAGCTTGCTCGTCCTGGAAATCCCGGTAGACCGATGCGAAACGCACGTACGCAATCTTGTCCATATCCCGCAAACTGTCCATCAGGAATTCTCCTATTTCTATAGTAGAAATTTCCCGGTCAGGCGAGTCGCTCACTTTGGACTCGACCTGGTTGACGACCTCCGACAGCCTCGCCATGCCCACCGGTCGTTTCTCACAGGCTTTCAGCAGTCCACCCAGCACTTTCTGCCGGTCGAACTTCTCCCGCCGGCCGTCTTTCTTGATCACCATGTAAGGAACTTCGTCGATGCGCTCGTACGTGGTGAAGCGCCGTTCGCACGACAGGCATTCCCGCCGACGCCGAATGGCATCGCCTTCCTTGCTCTCCCGCGAATCCACCACTTTATCCTGCGAATAGTTACAAAACGGACACTTCATTTCGCCACCTCCCGGTTCAGTTGCCGCAGGCTGTGCCAATCCAGCCTCGTTTTTGGTGCCAGCCCCAAACCTGCGGGCACAACAGCTACAAATGTAATTATCCAGAAGAACACAGCGAACGACGTCGCCAGTTCCAGCCTGGTTCCAAACAGTTCCGTCAGCTCCAAGGCCGCCGCCACTTGCCTGCCGCCGCCGGTGCCGGGGATCTGCACCACTCCTCTGAACGGTACAAAGCCCATCAGAATCAAAACATCTACAAACGTAAGACTAACGATCCCGGCAGACGCCTGAACCACGCACCAGTAGCAGGCCGCGATCAAGACCCCTTCGGGTACCGAATATACAAAGATCGGCAGCAGAGCGGCATCGCTGCGCGTCGATTCCACTCCCTGAACCAACGCGGTCAGGAACCGCTCCACCCGCTGGAAGCACGCTTCCGGCCGGAAGCGGAAGGCTGCGGTCAGCCGTCGCCGCGCCGGCTCAGCGAAATGCCGCAGGCTGAGCAAGACCACCAGCACCAGTATGCACGAAATCCAGACGATCCTTCCGCCGAAGGCCGCTATCCAAACGAATTTGGGCCCCACGTGCAGGCCGGCTCCGTGTAACCCCGGAAAGTGCAAAGCCCAGGAGCGGAGAAGCCATCAACTGGGAGGGAGGCATGCCGAATCGGCAAATAAGCACCTGGCGTTGTGAAAAATGTCTTCCGAATGTGAAACTACCGTGATAGACTTCTCCGTAAATGCAAGCCCGGGGCGTGGCTTGCGCTGCTGCTTTGTTGAGCAAAGGGAGGGGACCATGGCAGGCAAATGGCAATCTATCGCGCTTCCGCCGAAGGTCAAATCCGGAGCGTTCAACGCCGGAACGATGCTGCTCCTGACAGACGGCACGGTGCTCGTCAATAACTCCGGCGGATCCAACACTAACAACGGCGGCTCGGAATGGCTGCGATTCACGCCTGACCCGGTCAACGGCTACGTCGGTGGGTCGTGGGGTTTCGAATCCGACATGACCAATACGCGCCTGTTCTGCGCTTCCGGCGTGCTGAGAGACGGCCGCGTGTTCGCGATCGGCGGTGAGGTTTCCACTGCGGGGGGCGACACGCCGCTGGGGGAAATATTCGATCCGGTCAGCAACGCCTGGAGCCAGATGACCGCGCTCGATAAGCCCGCCGCGTTCAACTATATCCAGGGCGATGCATCAAGCTGCGTGCTGCCTGACGGCCGCGTCATCTTCGGAGCCCTGAATGCCACCTCGACCGCCATCTGGGATCCGGTGAGCAGCAGTTGGACGCAATCCGGAACCGCGTTCGGGACCAAACCCGACACCAAGGTGGGTTGGTGCAACGAGGAAACCTGGACGCTGCTGCCCGATGGCACGGTGCTGACGGTGAACGTCAAGGTCCCGCAGAGCGGCGGATCGCTGGCCTCGGCGCCAACCTCGGCCGAGCGCTACATCCCGTCGCAGGATATCTGGATTTCGACCGGCGCGCTGCCCGACGTTCTGGCCCTGACCAACGTTTTCGATACGGTGACCAGCACCTCGATCGGCGTCTTTGAGATCGGGCCGGCGATCCTGCTGCCGGACAAGACCGTGATCGCCTTCGGAGCCACCGGCCACACCGCCAGGTTCACGCCGGGCTCAGACCCGACGAAGCCGGGGACCTGGGTGGCCGGTCCGGATTTTCCGGCCGACCCGAGCACGACGGTCTATCCCGCCAAGATTCTGACTCTGAGTGACGCGCCGGCCTGTATGCAGCCGAACGGCCGGGTGCTGGTGGTGGCCGGTACGCTCTACCGCAACACCTCCAACGGCATCGATTTCTTTTCCCAGAATTCGCAGTTCTTCGAATACGATCCGCTCGCCCCGGTGGCCAGCAGCCTGACCCTGCTGGGGACCCAGCCACCCAGCGGCGCCACCAGCCAGGATACCTGGACCGCCCGCTTCCTCCTTCTGCCGTCCGGCCAGGTGATGCTGAGCACCGAACAGGCGCAGGTTTACATCTATACCCCGGACCCTGCCGAGCCCAGCTATCAGCCGGCCTGGCAGCCGGCGATCGCCACCTTCCCCACCACCTTGATCATCGGCCACAGTTATCTGCTCACCGGCGCCGGGCTCAATGGCCTCTCGCAGGCCAACAGCTACGGCGACGACGCCCAGATGGCGACCAACTATCCCATCGTGCAGATCACCGACACCGTGAGCAAGGCGGTCTATTATCTGCGCACCCAGGACTTCTCGACCTTGGGGGTTAACGTTGCCGGCGCCCAGACGGCCAGCGTGACGGTGGTCCAGGGAACGCCGCCGGGGTCCTACAATCTGGTGGTCATCGCCAACGGTATCCCGTCGGCGCCCCTGGCGGTCGAGATCGGCACCCAGGACATCGGCTTTCTGCTGCAGGAGAACGAGTTCGGCGGCGGCCAGGTCGCGGCTCAAATCAACCTTGCCGGCGCGCCGGCGGTGTATCAGACAGTACTCTTCGTCGCCGTCGAGGGCTTCACACTCGCCGAGCTGGGCATCACCAACGCTGCCAGCCTGTTGGCGCCCGGCCATCAGCCGAAGGTGACGAGCCCGCTGTCCAAGATGACCTTCAGCTACAACGGCGCGGCTGAGGTCGAGGACCTCACCTATACCGGGCCCCAACGGGTCCTCTTTCCCTTCCAGGTTTCCTTCACCGACGACAGTCTGTTCCAGGACCCCACGCTGTTCCCGAGCGGCGTCCAGAAGGCCAGCGTCACTATCACGGCGACGTTCAAACCGCCCGCCGCCGGCCAACTGACTGCCCAAGCCGTCATCAAGCTGGTCCAAACGCCCAATCCGTTCATCCTGCACAACGATCCGACCTCCACGGATCCGACCGTCCAGCAAGCCTGGTATCTCAGCATGGACCTGCGGGTGTTCCAGGTGACGGCGGGCGACCACCGCTTCGGCGCTCAGGTCGGCAACAGCGGCAACGCGGTCAAGGACGCCACCGACTATATCACCAAGGTGATCAGCAACCTGAACGGCGATCGGGCGGTGGCCGATAGTCTGTTCCAGGCGATCGCCGAGAACGAAGACGACGCGGCGCTCAGCCTCGCGCCGACGGATGGCGCCGGGAATCCGGTTTACAGTTTCGCCTTGGCGCGGGTCCACACCCAGGATGTCGCCCCGGCCAACGACGTTCGCGTGTTCTTCCGCATGTGGGCGGCCCAACAGACCAACGCCCTGTACGACCCTAATACGACTTACGCGTGGCGTACGAATCCCAAGGGCGAGAAGATCCCCATCCTGGGGGTGCAGAACGACCAGATCATCACCATTCCGTTCTTCGCCTCACCGCGCCAGGACACCAGCTCGACCAACAGCATGGCGGCGCAAACGGATGACCCCAACGTCCAGGCGGCGATCGCGCCCGATCCTCTTGGCGCGGAGGTGCACACCTTCTTCGGCTGCTGGCTGGACATTAATCAGGCTAGCCAGCTTCAGTTTCCCGCTCTCGTTCAGGGCGACGCCGCGGGTCCGTTTACCGGCGAGGGTCCTCTGCTCTCGATCCAGTCGTTCGCACGCAGCGCCCACCAGTGCCTGATCGCTGAGATTTCCTACGATCCGGACCCGCCGCCGACTGGCAGCGATCCATCGAACACCGACAAGCTGGCGCAACGCAACCTCGCCTTCGTTAATGTGCCCAACCCCGGCCACGCCGCCTCACGCCGCGTCCCGCAGACGTTCGAGATCAAGCCCTCGCCCGCGGTGTTGATGTCCGATGGCCGGCCGGATGAGCTGATGATCCATTGGGGCAATCTGCCCAAGGGAAGCTCCGCCACCATCTATCTGCCGGCTGTGGATTCAGCGGATATTCTGGATTGGGCGACCCGGCTCTACACCACCCACCGGCTGACGGCGGCGGATGCCCACACCGTGCAGATGCCGATCGGGGGCGTCAGCTACGTGCCGATCCCGCGGGGCGGGGTGGTGAATTTCGCCGGGCTGCTCACGGTGGACCTGCCGGCCACGGTGAAGAAGGGTCAGAAATTCGAAGTGGTGGTGCGCCAAGTCACCAGCGCCGGCGGCTTTCCCGGCCAGACCCAGACGCAGGGAACCAGAACCTTCGCGGCCGTGGCCCAGGTCCATCCCTGGCGCACGGTGCTAGGTCAGTTCAATCTCACCATCCCGGTTTCCACCAAGCACGAGCTGCTCGGCGGCGAGGAACGCCTGCTGTCGATCATGCGGTGGATCGGAAAGACCATACCGGCGGAGAGCCGCTGGTATCCGGTGTTCCAGCGCTACCTGGAGCAATTGACCGGACGGGTCACCTTCATGGGCGGAGACCCGACCCAGGTCAACCCGTCGCCAACAGGTGTCTGGAAGGTTCCTTACGAACCGGGGCGCCCGGGCCATCCGCAACCCGGCGGAGGTGAGCACGGCCATGACGGACATGGACACCATGACGGCGACCACCACCATCATCCTTTTGTGGGTAAGGTCGACGGGCTCGTTTACGATCATTTCGGCGACTTCGACGGCTTCGTGCTGGAAACCCGTCACGGTCACAAGCATCGGTTCTTCAGCCGCGAGGTGCGGGTGGAGGAGAGGGTGCGCCGCGCCTGTGACGAACGTCTGGTCACTACCGTGGTCTCCACGGAAGACGGGCGAGAGGTGCTGTCGATAATCTTCGGCGCGCTCGAATAGAGGCCAGGCCGGGAGCTGGTGGGCCGGTCCCTTCCGCCGGCATCCCGAACTGTACAAGATCCACGCCAGCGCCGCCATCGCCAGCGCGCAGCCGGTCCGCCACTTACAGGTATGGCGGTGATTTACCGGCCTCCTCCCCCCGTATGCCTCGAAAGTGCTGGCATACCGGAAAAATTGAACCTATCATGATAAAGCCTCGTTTCTCCATATGAAAGAACGAGTGCCATGGCGTCCGCGACGGTAGCTTTTGGAAATTTCGTAAATCGGCCGGCCGGCGGGAGTACTGCCGCCACCCTGGACGCTGTTCGCGGAGGCCGCAATCTGGTAGAAAGTACCTTGGACCCGGATTCGAGCCTCGTATCAAGATGCATGCGCGGAGAGGAGACCGCCTGGGAGGATCTCGTCCGGCTCCATACGCGCCGGATCTACGGCCTCTGCTACCGCTTCACGGGAAGCGGTTCGGAAGCGCAGGACCTGACGCAGGAAGTCTTCCTGCGGGTGTACCGCACGCTCAAGACCTTTCGCTCCGTGGAAGGCTCCTTCGCTACATGGCTGGCCCGCGTCACCCGCAACCTGCTGATCGATCACTATCGGCGGACGCGCCAGGAGCGCGTCACCGATTCGATCGAAGAACAACTCCCCATGATGGAGGAAACCGGCGGCGCCGCGGCCGTCCGCCCCGATCAGGCCTACGCCGGGCGCGAGGCCGGTGAGATTCTCCAGGCGACCTTGCAGAGGCTGTCGCCGGATTTGCGTGAGGCCGTCATCCTGCGCGACTTGCAGGAAATGGAATATCGCGAAATCGCCAGCGTCTTACAGATTCCCGAAGGCACGGTGAAATCGCGAATCAACCGGGGCCGGGCCGAACTGACCCGGCTGTTGCGAAAGCAGAAGCTGGCGGTATGAACTGCGCAGAGATTGAAATCCTGATCTGCGATTACGTGGACTCGACGCTCCCGGCCGATCAAAAAGCCGAGGTGGAGCGCCATTTCGCCGCATGTCCCGTCTGCGCCGAGCTGGCGCGGGATTCCGCCGCCGCCGTGGCTTTCATGTCGAGAGTGGCGGATGTCGAGCCCTCGCCGGAACTCATCACGCGGATTCTCTTCGATCCGCCGTGGAACAAAGAGAAGGCGCGGTCCAGGAGTTTCGGCAAGCGGCTGGCGGGTTGGTTCAGCCCCATCCTCCAGCCCAAGTTCGCCATGGGCGCGGCCATGACCATCCTGTCTTTCTCGCTGCTTTCGCAAATGGCGCCGGTGCGCCAATTGCGCCTGTCCGACCTGGAACCGGCCAAGGTGTGGTCCGGCCTCACGGACCGCATCGATCGCGTCAAGACTCGCACGCAAATGTTTATTGAGAGCTTGAAATTCGTGTATCAGATCCAAACCACGTTGCACGAGTGGCAGCAACAGAACGCCGAGCAGCAGCCCGCCTCAACCCAGGCGGCGCCCGATCGCAAGACGGACGAACACAAGCTGCCGGCGAATTCTACTCCGGTTCCGTCCGGAGGAGTGCCTTCGTCGGATGCCAACGGGGGAAAACATTAGGGGACACATATGAACTGCCAGAATCACCCTGAAACACCGGCCACGGCTTACTGCCGCAACTGCGGCAAGCCGGTATGCGACGCCTGCCGGCGGGATGCTTTGGGAACCGTATACTGCGCGGAGCACATTCCCGCGCCTCCACCTCCGCCCGCTCCGGGTCCGGTGGTCACGCCGCCGCAGGCTGTCTTCGCGGCGGCTCCCACTTATGCCCGACCGGACGTATCGCCCGGCCTGGCGCTGTTCCTCGGCACCATTCCGGGTGTTGGCGCCATCTACAACGGGCAATACGCCAAAGGCCTGGTCCACGCGATCATCTGGGGCATGCTGATGAGCATTGCGAACTCCAACGCCGCCAATGGATTGGAGCCGGTCTTCGTCATGCTGGTGATCGCCTGGTGGGCTTACATGGCCTTCGAGTCCTATCACACCGCGCGCAAACGCCAGGCCGGCGAGCCGGTGGACGAATACTCCAGCATCCTCGACCTGCGCGGCGGCCGAAGCCACGTTCCTCTGGCCGGCGTGCTGCTCATCGGCCTGGGCGCCATATTGCTGCTCCACACGCTCGATCTGTTCGATTTCGAGCGCGTGACGCGCTTCTGGCCGGTGCTGCTGATCGCCCTGGGGGTGTATCTGCTGGCCGGGCGGTTCTTTGGCGAAGAGCACACAAAGGAGGGCCGCCATGAGCGACTATAACGGATCGATAATCCGCGCCATTCGCGGACCAGTGATCCTCATCACCATCGGCGGGTTGTTCGCGCTCAATAACTTTACCCGCTACCGCTTTGACCAGACCTGGCCGGTGATCCTGATCGTCTTCGGCCTGATGAGCCTGTTGAGACGCGGCGTGGAAACCTCACCGCCGCCTCCGCCGCCTCCGCCGCCGCGCGGTTACACGGGCACCGGTTACTCGCAGAGTCCTTACACCCAGACACCGCCGGCGCCGGCGGCCTCCCCATCAACCGCCGGCTCCCCGTCCGAACCGGCTAAAGGCGGATTCGGATCGAGCGCGCCGCCGCGCGCCGCCGATGCCCCGCCATCCACTCCTTCGAGCGGCCAAGGAGGCTCTGTATGAGAAGGCGATCTCTCACCGGACCCCTGATCCTGTTGATCATCGGCGGTTTTTTCCTCTGGCGGAATCTTCATCCGGAAGCGCCCATTTTCGATATCGTGGCGCAGTACTGGCCCTTCCTGCTGATCGGCTGGGGCCTGCTGCGCCTGATGGAAGTGGCCTTCTGGCGGGACGCGCGCCACGGCGGATTCACCGGCGGCGAAATCGTCCTGGTGATTCTGATCTGCATGGCCGGTTCGCTCACTTGGGCGGCCCGCCAAAACGGCGTTCTTTTCCATATCAACAACGGGCTCGACTGGTGGGGGGCGCAGTTCGATTACCCCGTCTCGGCCACCGCTCCCGCCGCTGGTGTGAAGCGCATCGTGTTCGAAAACCCGCGCGGCAACATCCGCGTGACCGGCGCCGACGTCAACGATGTCACCGTCAGCGGCCACAAAACCATTCGCGCCTACGCCCACGAAGAAGCCGACCGCGCCAACGGCAGCACCCCGGTCGAGCTCATTCCGCAGGGCGACCGCCTGCTGATCCGCACCAACCAGGATCACGCCCCGAATGGCCTGCAGATCTCCGACGAACTCGAAGTGACCGTGCCGCGCTCCCTGGCGGTTGAGGCGCGCGGGCACAACGGCGATTTCGATATCACCGACGTCTCGGGCGACGTGGAGCTGGCCTCCGATAAGGGCGACGTCCGCCTGGCCCGCGTGGGAGGCAACGTCCGCCTCGACATGGCCAAGAGCGACCTGATCCGCGCCGTGGACATGAAGGGCCGGCTGGACGTGCAGGGCCGCGGCTCCGATATCGAACTCGAGAACATCGACGGCCAGGTGACCATCAGCGGCGCCTACAACGGCAACCTCGATTTCAAGAAGCTGTCCAAGCCGTTGCAGTTCGAAGGCGCGCGCTCGACCGAACTCAACGTGGCCGCCGTTCCGGGCCACATCAGCATGGACCTCAGCGAATTCAATGCAGTCGATCTGGTGGGCCCCGTGCGCCTGGTGGCCGCCTCCCGCGACGTGCGCATCGAGCAGTTCACGCAATCGCTGGAACTCGAAACCCTCCGCGGCGACGTGGAGCTGCACCCCGGGCACGTGCCGCTCGCCTCCATCGAAGCGCGCTGTGGCTCCGGCCGGATCGAGCTGGTGCTGCCCGATAAGGCGCCCTTCCAGTTGGATGCCACCGCCCAGCGCGGTGAGGCGGTCAACGATTATGGCTCGCAAATCCGCCAGGAGTCGGACGGGAGAAGCGCGACCATCAAAGGCCAGGTAGGCAACGGGCCGGCCATCCACATCACCTCCGAACGCGGCTCCATCTCGGTCCGCAAGGAAGGAACCGCGCCCAGTGAGGATTCCGGCACGGCCATCGACAAGAACAAGCTGGAGAAACAACTCAAGGACCTCAAGGAAACCGAAATCAAGCTGTGGTAGCATGATCGGCCAGTGAGATCCAAGGCGGTTGGACCGGCACTGGCCGTTCTTTTTTTCGTTAACGTCCTCAATTACTACGACCGCCAGGCGCTGGCCGCGCTGGCCGAGCCCTTGCGCCACCAGTTCGCGCTCTCCGATACGCAACTGGGCGGGCTCAGCACGGTCTTCATCGTGCTCTACGCCGTGGCCGGGCTGCCGCTGGGCCGCCTGGCCGATACGTGGAGCCGCCGCAGGCTGCTCGCCATCGGAGTGGCCGTATGGGCCGGCTTGACCGGGCTGGGCGGCCTGGCCGCAAGCTACGCGCTGCTGGCGGCTTCCCGGCTGGGGGTGGGGATTGGGGAAGCGGTCTGTGCGCCGGCCGCCAACAGTTGGATCGGCGACCTGGCGCCCGCCGCGCGCCGCGCCCGCGCCATGGCCGGTTTCATGATGGCGGTGCCGGTGGGCGTGATGCTGAGCGCCGCCATCACCGGTCCGCTGGCGCAGGCCCACGGTTGGCGCATCGCCCTGGCCGTGGCCGCGGCGCCAGGGCTGTTGTTGGTGCCGGCGCTACTCTGGTTGCCCGAGCCGGCGCGCACAGGGAGGGCGGACCCCCTGGTCCGCGCGGGCCCCCCTGGACCCGCTCTTCGCCGGGTGGAATCAGGGTCGTGTCCACGGGCAAAGGCCGACGAGGCCGTCGGCCGCGGACCAGGGGGGCCGCCCTGCAATTTGGGCGTCGCCGCACCACTCGCCCTGCTGCGCATTCCGGCGCTCGCATGGATCGCAGCCTCGGGCGCCATCCTGAATTTCGCACTCTACAGTTTCAGCAGTTTTCTTCCGGCGCTGCTGACGCGTTACCACGGCCTGGCGGTGGGTCAGGCGGGCATCTGGTCGGGCGTGGGTTCTGGTGGGGCAGGCATTCTGGGAGCCTTGGCCGCGGGTGCCTGGGGCGACCGCGTCATCCGCCGCCGCGCCAATGGCCGCCTGCTGCTGGCCGCGGCCGCATCGCTCGGAGCCGCGCCGCTTGCGGCCATCGCCATCCACATGCCGGCGGGAAGCGCCGCCGCCACGCTCGCACTCCTCATGCCGGCCTATGGCCTGTTGCAGATGTATTACGGATTGGTATACGCGGCCATCAACGACATTGTGCCGGCGAGCTTGCGGGGCTCCGCCATGGCGGTCTATCTCCTGGTGACTTACCTGGGCGGCGCGGCCTTCGGCCCCTTGCTCACCGGCATGTTGAGCGACCGCCTGGCGCGCCATGCCGCGGGCGCCACTGCCCTGAGCGAAGCGGCCAAAGCCATCGGCCTGCACCAAGCCATGTACGTGGTCCCGGCACTGGCGCTGGTGCTGGCGGCGGCGTTGTGGGGCGGCGCGCGGGCGATGCGAGAAAAAGTCCCTGAACAGGCAGGACTCGGTGTATACTGGGCTAACACCGGGGATCCAAAAGCCCCCGGAGATCCAACCTAATGAGGGGAATTACAAAATGAAACGCACAGCCGTCCACGTCGTTGCGGCGGGTCTCTTGCTGTCTGGAGCCTCGCTCATTCAAGCACAAGAACCATCTCACCTGCTGCGGATCTTCCGCGAGGATATTAAATCCGGAAAGGGCGCGGCCCACGAGAAGGTGGAGTCGGCGTATGTTCGCGCTTTCTCCAAGAGTGGTTACCCCAGCTATCTGGCGTGGGAGAACATGACGGGCACGAGCCAGGCCTGGTTTGTCGAGAGGTACGATACCTACGAATCGATGGAAAAAGCCATTCACCTGGCCGAGGCCGAGCCGTTGAAGAGCACGCTGGACGTGCTGGATGCGCAGGATGGAGAATTGCGCACGGGCGAGCGCGGCATCATCGCCACCTACCAGCCGGACCTGAGCTACCTGCCCGTGCCGGCGAACCTGGCCAAGGTGCGATTTGTCGGTGTCACCATAACCCGGGTGCATCTGGGGCATAACGCGGAAGTCACCGAGGCGAGGAAACTGCTGAACGCGGCGTATGCCAAGAGCGGGAGCCAACAGCGCCGGGTGGTCTACAGCGTGACCTCCGGCATGCCCGCCGGGACCTATCTGGTCCTGAGCGGGATGGAGTCCCTCAAGTCGATGGACCCGCCGCCGTCACCCATGAGCATGGCCGACGCTTTCGGCGCGGACAACATGGTGCGGTACAACAAGCTGACTTCGGACCTCATCATCAGCAACGAAAGCACGCTGTTCTCGGTCAACCCGAAGATGAGCAATGCGCCGAAGGAATACATCACGGCCGACCCGGATTTCTGGGCGCCCAAGCCGAAGCCCGCGCCGGCGGCCAAGCCCGCGACCAAGCCGGCGGGCCAGCAATAGCGGTGAAACAGTCGTCACTTTTGTGATCTGCACTTTGTGCCGTGCACCGATCAAGAGACCTGAGCAACTGGACAGCCTCATGGCGTTTGTGGCGCGTTCTCTCGAAAAGGCCCCGAGTTACGGATAGATTGTCGCCGGATGCGTGTGTCTCGGCGGAGGTTGATCTCACGGGCAGGCTAGGGCGCCGGTCGACAGGTTGCTCCGACTTGCATTTATGCCTGCCTCCGTTCCAGCATATAAGGTATCCATACACGGTGGAGGTGAAGACCTATGTCCTGGCGGGACCGCATTGTCGTCGACCCCAAGGTTTTGACCGGAAAACCGGTCGTGCGCGGCACGCGGATTTCGGTCGAACTGGTGGTGGACCTGCTGGCTGCCGGCTGGAGCCACGCGCAGATCCTGACGAGCTACCCCCACCTCACCGAGGAGGATGTCCGGGCTTGTCTCAGCTACGCCAGTGAGCTGTTGCGGGAAGAACAGGTCTTTCCCCTGAAAGCCACATGAGGTTTCTGGCCGACGAGAACTTTCCGCGGCCGGCGTTGGAAGCGCTTTTAAAGGCCGGCTGGGACGTCGTTTCGATCGCGGAAGAGTGCCCCGGCGTCCCGGATGAGGATGTCGCGGCGCTTTGCGCGGCTCAGGAACGGATTCTCCTCACCTTCGACACTGCGCCTGCCCGATTCGGGGCTACGCCGCTGTCAGGGCCCTTCGCACCGCGGCGGGCTGGTTCTTGATGACGAGCATATAGGCGCGCACCGCCGGTTCCGGTTTGCGTCTCCCCTGCTCCCATTCCTGAACGGCCCGCACCTGCAGCCCGTAGCGTTCCGCGAATTGCTCGCGCGTGAGGCCTTGCCCTTCACGGATGGCGCGAACGTCTACGTCGGGCACCACGCGCACCACCTTCATGGGAAGTTCGATTTCACCCCTCATGTGTTGTGCGATCTGTTTGGCCGATTCAACCAGTACGCGGCCTGGCGATTCCGGCCTCACCGGTCGAACGCCTGCGGCGACGCCCTTACCGCCCGCTCGAAGGCCCAGCCGCGGATGTGGTTGATCTGCTCCTTCATGGTGCGCGAGAGCGGCACAATCCGCACCGCGACGTCAATCAAATCCTGCTCGTTGATCTCACGGTCCGCCAGGCGCGCCTGCGTCAGCGAAGACACTACGCATTGCTCGATCTCCGCCCCGGTCCAGCCGATGGTGAAAGGGGTCAATTGCTTCAGGTTGAACTGGGCGGGGTCCACGCCGCGGAGACTCAGGTGGATCTTGAAGATTTCGATGCGTTCTTCATCCACCGGCAAATCCACGAAGAAGACCTCGTCGAAGCGGCCCTTGCGAATCATTTCGGCGGGCAGCAGGTCGATGCGGTTGGCGGTCGCCGCCACGAACAGGCCGCGCGTCTTTTCCTGCATCCAGGTGAGGAAGAAGGCAAAGATGCGGCCCTGCTCGCCGCTCGATTCGGTCGACGTGATCCCCATCTCGATTTCGTCGAACCACAGCACCGCCGGGGCCATGTCTTCCATCATCCGGCAAGCCTCCACAAACGCGCCTTCTGGCTTGCCGTGCCTGCCGGAAAAGATCTCCACCATGTCCACGCGATAGAGCGGAAGCTGGAAACACGTGGCGATGGCCTTCACCGAGAGGCTCTTGCCGCAGCCCGGAATTCCCATCATCAGCAGCCCCTTGGGCACGATCTCATTGCTCAGCGTGTCGCGCATCTGAAACAGCTTGCGCCGTTCCAGCAGCCATGCCTTCAAGCCTTCGAGTCCCCCGACCTCCGCCAGGCTCGTGCCGTCGGCAATATACTCGATCACGCCGCTGCGGTTGACCAGCAGGCGCTTTTCTTCGAGCAAAGCCGGCAGCGAGTCCGGTCCCAGTTGCGGGGTTTTGGCCAGGGCGCGCCGCAACGCATATCGCGATTCGTCGAGCGTCAGCCCCAGCAGCACGCGGCCCGCCTGTTCCAGCACCGCTTCGCTCACCGGCGATTGCCGCATCTGGCCGCGCAGAAAGTCCGTCAGCTCCACCAGGTCGGGCGGCCGAAGTTCCAGAAAGAGCAGGCTGCGCTCCACCTCTTCCGGAATAAACCGCACCGGCGAGGTAATCACCACGAACTTCCGCCGGTCGAGACAGGCGTCATACACGTCCCGCAGGCGCCGCCGGATCTCCGGGGACTCGCGCAGCGGCTCATGGAAATCCTTCAGGTGGAAGATGGCCTGGTCCTGGTGCGCCGCGATGAAGTCCAGCGCCGCGCGCGGCGTCAGCGTGCCCGGTTCGACCGGCCCGCCTTCCTTGCGCATCCCCTCGGTGAGCCGCCATTCCCAAACCGGAACCGGCGTGGAGGCGCCGAGAGCGAGCGCCACTTCGTGCAGCAGGCGGCCGATGCGCTGCTCCTCGGCCGATCGGATATAGGTCAGCGGCCGCCCCGATTCGAAAATCTCGCGAATCGTCGTGGCCGCCCGGCTCTCGGCGGGACGGGACTGCGGCGTGCTCTGCGGTTTTGCCATTCTCTTTCATTATCGACGAACGACTGGGCCGCCAGGGCCGGCAACGTCAGGCAGAGCCGCGAACGTAAGAGAGCGGTATTGTGAATCGGATGCGGCTCGGCGGCGATGCCATGTCCGTATTCGAGTCTCACGAACTTTAATCTCGTGCCGGCAACCGCTCTCTTACGTTCGCGGCTCCGAATCGGCGCTTCTCTCGGCTATGCTGTATTCAGTGCGCCCTTATGTCATTCTGGCCGCCGCGCTGTTGTGCGGCTGTTCCACCGCTCCGCCGGCCGACCAGCCCAAAGCCGATCCCACCACCGAAGCCTCCTACGGCCTGGCCGTCCAGGAATTAGCCTCCATGGGCCGCCAGGCGGAAGAACTGCTGCACAATGGAAAGTCCGATCAGGCGGCCGCCATCGTCAGCAATGGGCAGCCTCTGCTCGACCGCCTGCTGGCCGCCCCGCGTCCCACGCTGGCCGCCATGGAGGCGGTGTCGGACTTCGATCAACTCTACGGCCGGTTGCTGGTGGGCAACGGTTATTTCGGTTCCGCGCGCCTGCTCTTCCAGAAAAACGTGACCCGCTGGAAGACCTGGAAACCACAGACCCCCGAGACCGCCCGGCGCCTGAAACTGGCGCTCGACGCCATCGCCGAATGCGACCGCCACATGCCGTGATTTATTCCGGCACTCCGTAGCGGGTGAGCAGTTTCACCGCGCGCGGCGAGCCCGCATGCTCCGCCAGGCGGGCGTGGCGCCAGGCAGCCGGATAGTCGCCGCGCACCGCGTAGATTTCCGCCAGCGCGAGGTGCGCGCCGCCGTGGCCGGCGTCCAGGCGCACCGCTTCGAGCAGCAGCCCCAAAGCTTCGTCCTGTTTCCCTTCCATGCGGTAGAGCTGCGACAGGTTGCAATAGGGCTGCGGATTAGCCGGTTCGCGGACAATCCAGGCGCGCTGCTCTTCCATGTGCTTCCGCGTTTCCTGGTCGAGCGCGAATTCCACAACCTCTTTGCGCCAGAAGCTCACTTTTTCGATCCTACCAGAACCATCCGCACGTCCATCACGTTGGTGTGGGTCGGGCCGGTGATTAGCAGGTCGCCGAGCGGCTGGAAGTAGCCGTACGAATCGTTGTTCTCGAGGTAGCGGCGCGCGTCCGGATTGCGGCGCAGGGTATTGCCGTCGGCCACCGCGCCAGCGGCATTGGTCGGGCCGTCGGTGCCGTCGGTGCCGGCGCTGAATACCACCACGTCCTTCAGCCCGGCGATGTCGATGGCGGCGGCCAGTACAAACTCCTGGTTGCGCCCGCCGAGCCCGCTGCCCCGCAGCGTCACCGTGGTTTCCCCGCCGGTGATGATGCACGCCGGCGGCTTCACGGGACGCCCGGCGCCGGCGACTTCCCGCGCGATGGCGGCGTGCATGCGGGCGATCTCGCGCGTCTCGCCCTGAATCCCGCTCGCCAGCACCAGCGTCCGATAGCCCAGCTCGCGGGCGCGCCGCTCGGCCGCTCCCAGCGCCAGGCGGTTGCTTCCGATGATGGTGTTGCGCACCTTCCGGAAGCATGCGGCGCCGGGCTTGGGAGTCTCGGGGATTTCGCCGGCCGCGCCGCGCTCCAGCCGTTCGCGCACCGAAGCCGGCACGCGCTCGCGGATGCCGTAGCGGTCCAGCGCGGCAAGAGCGCCGGCGAAGGTGGAAGCGTCGGGTGCGGTGGGTCCGGAGCCGATCACGCCGGCGTCGTCCCCGATCACATCCGAGAGCAGCAGCGCTTCCACCGCGGCGGGCGCCGCCATCCGCGCCAGTTGTCCGCCCTTAATCCGCGAGATGTGCTTGCGGACGCAGTTGATTTCGTGGATGTCGGCGCCCGATGCCAGCAGCAGCCGCGTGGCCGCCTGCTTTTCCTCGAGCGTCACGGGAGCGGCCGGAAAGGGCAGCAGCGCGGACGCGCCGCCCGAAACCAGCCAGACGACCAGGTCCCGCGAGCCGGCGCGCGACGCGATTTCCGCGATGCGCTCCGCGCCGGCCGTTCCGCGCGCGTCCGGGACCGGGTGGCCGCACTCGTTAAGCTCAATCCGCCGCGGGGCCGTGCGGCCGCGCATCCCGTCCCCGTGCTTCACATTCACAAAGCCGGCCGCAATGCGTCTTCCCAGCACCCGTTCGGCTGCCTGCGCCATGGCGCTACCCGCTTTGCCCGCGCCGAGCACGTAGACGTGGCGGAATCGCGCCAAGTCGAGGCGCTTCAGATGACGTGTCACCGCCTCCGCCGGGTCGGCGGCCGCCAGGGCGGCACGGAAAATAGAGAGCGCGTGGCGGCGCAGAAGACCGGCGCTCATTGCAGGATCGCGTGACCGAGGATGGCCTCCACCGCCGGGGCCGGGTCATCGCTCTCGATCGCAATATGCACGTCTGCCTGCGCGTAGGCTTCGCGGCGCGCCTCGTAGAGGGCGGCGAATTTCCCGGGGTCGCGGGCCAGCGGCCGGTGGGATGCCTGGGTGACGCGCCGCTCCACCACGCGAAACGGGCAATCCAGCCACACCGCGATGCCGTTGCCCAGCACCAATTCGCGGTTGCGCGCCTCTGCAAACGCGCCGCCGCCGAGCGCCAGCACGGCCGGCCGGCCCCGCTCGATCCAGCGCACGTGCTGTTCGAGGATCTGCGCTTCGATGCGCCGGAATTCCGCCTCGCCGCGCGTGTCGAAGATCTCCGCGATGGTGCTCCTCTCCGCGTGTTCGATTTCATGGTCGATATCGAAAAAACTCCACCCCAGGCGGTGCGCCAGCAGACGGCCGATGGTCGATTTGCCGGAGGCCATGAAGCCCACCACGTAGATTCCGGGAGTTCGTTTCAGCCTCAGGTTCATGCGGTGCCGTTCATTTCCGCCAGGCGCGCTTCCAGGGCCGCCGGGAACAGCCGCGCCAGGGCCACCAGCAGCCAGCCGGCTCGCGGCGGCAGAATCGTGCGGGCATCGCGCTCCAGGCCGCGCCGGATGGCCGCCGCGCAATCCTCGGCGGTGATGGCAAACCGGCGGCCGCGAATCACGTCCGCCGGGGCCTCCCCGCCCAGCACGTGCTGCTGGAAGCCGGTCTTGACGAATGCCGGGCAAACCAGCATGGTCTTGATTCCGTCGCGCCTCAACTCCATGCGCAGGCCTTCGGTCAACGAGCCCAGGGCGTGTTTCGACGCGCTATACAGCGTGGCCCACGGAAGCGTCATCTTGCCGCCGATGGAACTCACGTTGACCACCGTGCCGCCGCCGTGCGCGCGCATGTGCGGCGCCGCCAGTTGCACCATCTCGAGCGGCGCGAAGAAGTTCAGTTCCATCAGGCGGCGCGCATCCTCGAGGGGAGCGCACCAGGAAGGCACGTAGCTTCCCACGCCCGCGTTGTTGACCAGGATGTCGATCCGGCCGAAACGCTCGATGGTGCGCTCGATCACGCGCCGGCGCGTCTCGGCGAGCGTGAGATCGCCCGCGGTGATCAGCGCGCCCGGCGGGGCCGCGCGCTCCAGGCCCGGCTCCGAGCGGGCGGTCAGCGAAAGCCTGGCCCCCGCGCGCGCCAACTCCGCCGCGCACGCCGCACCGATGCCTTCCGACGCTCCGGTGACCATCGCGACCTTGCCGTCAATCTTCATATGACCGATTGGAGCATTGCTGCTTCAGGCGCCGAACCGTCATAATATTAGCATGCCTCCGGGGCTCATCCCGCTTTTTCCTCTGCGCGTGGTGGTCTTCCCGCGCACGCCTCTGCCGCTGCATATTTTCGAAGAGCGTTACAAGGAAATGGTGGGTAGCGCCATTCGCGACCAATCCGAGCTTGGAATCGTGCTGGCCCACCAAAACGGCATCGGAAACGCCGGGTGTACCGTCAAGGTGGAGAAGTTGCTCCAGATGTATCCCGACGGCCGTATGGACATTTTGACGCGCGGCCAGCGGCGATTCGAGATCGTGACGATCAACGAGGAAAAGGACTACCTCCAGGCCGAAGTCAGCTTCTTCGACGACGAGGACGCCGCCGCCGCGTCGCCTGAACTGCGCGCCCAGGCGTTGCAGCATTACAAGGATCTGGCGGCGCTGCCGGCTGCCCAGGCACTCGGCCAACCCGACACGTCCGACCGGCAGCTCAGTTTCCAACTGGCACAGGGCCTGCCCGATCTCGATTTTCTGAGCAGCCTGCTGCGCGCCCGCTCCGAAGACGAGCGGCTGAAGCAGTTGAACCACTACCTGTCGGAATACATCCCGCGCCAGCGGACCATCGAGCGCCTGAAATTGCTCGTGCCAACCAACGGGTTCGGTGGCAAGCCCGCGGGGTTGTGAGGGATGCGCCGGCCCTTCTCTTTCTCGGTCTCATTGGGCGTCCACGGATCGGTGCTGGCATGGGTGGCGCTGGGTCCGGTAGTCTCTCCGCCGCCGCATTCGCTTTACGACATGGCCATCCGGCCTCACGAAGATCGGCTCGTCTGGTACAAGTTGAGCGATCGTCTGCCGGATATCCATCCGGCGCAGACCTCCGCCGACCCGCGGCCGCCGCGAGCCACCAGGAAATTTCCGCAGAACATCGTGGCGGGCGCGCGCGACGATTCCCGCCCGCCGCAGTTGATCTGGGCCCCGGCGCCGCAGGTTCAGACTCCCAAGCCGCTGCCGCTGCCCAACGTTGTCGCGCTCTCCCCGCCCCGTCCGGTGCGCCGGTTTACGCCGCCGCCCGAGCCGGCGCGCGCGCCGCAATCCGCGCCCGTGCTGCCGGATGCGCCGCAGGCTGCCGCCGAGCGGACCACGCCCAGTCTGCCCGTTTTGCCGCCGCCCGGCCATCCGGCCGCGCTTCCGTTCAAGGCGCCGTCCGCGCCGCACATCGACGCTGCGCCCGTGGTGTTGCCAGCAGTGCCGGAGATCCAGCCGGTAGCCACGCTCCCGGCGGTACCCTCGGCGCTTTCCAAGCTTCCCCGCGGCTTCGTGGCGCCGCCGCGGCCTTCCACGCCACAGCCGCCCCCGCCCGTTCTCACGGCGGAACCGCAGCCGCTGGCAAGCGAGGACTCCGGAAACGCGCAAGCCGCCCTGGCCATCGCCGGATTAGAGCCGGTCAAGCTTGCCGAATTGCCCACGCCTCCGGGTTCCCGCTCGGCCGCCTTTTCTGCCGGGCCCAAGCTCAATCCCGAGGGCGGCCAGGGCGGTTCGGGATCTACTGTGCTGCAAGTTCCGGGCTTGATGGTGGCGGGCGGCGCGAAGGAGGAGCGTCCGGTAGTGGTGGCAGGGGCTTCGCCCACTTCGCCGGAGAGCCTGGCTGCGGCGGCGCGCGCGGCTCACGGCTCTCCGGCCCCGCCGGCCCCGCCGGCGCCTTCTGCGGGCCACCCGGCTACGCGCGTCTCCACCGCGCCCGATCCGCGCCTGTTTGGCCGCGCGGTGTATACCATGGCCATCCAGATGCCCAACGTCACCAGTTATTCCGGAAGCTGGTTGGTATGGTTCGCGGAGCGCGACGTCTCGCCGGGTGGGCCGGCTGCCGATGTCGAGGCGCCTCAGCCGCTCCGCAAGGTGGACCCCAAGTACATCGCTTCCGCCGCCGCCGAACGCGTCGAAGGCAAGGTGCGCCTCTGGGCCGTGATCGGCAAAGACGGCCACGTCGGTTCGGTGACCCTGCTTTCGCATCTCGACGACCGGCTGGACCAAAGCGCCCAGGAAGCGCTTTCCAAATGGCTCTTCCAACCGGCTCGCTACGACGGCGTCCCGGTGGAAGTGGACGCGGTGTTCGAGGTTCCCTTCCGCCTGGCGCCCAAACCTCCACGACGATGACCCGACAATTCCTCTTGATCGACGCCGATGACACGCTCTGGGAGAACAATATTTACTTCGAGCGCGCGTTCGAGGAGTTTGTCGCTTTCCTGGACCATTCCGCTCTCACGCCGCAACAGGTGCGCAGCGTGCTCGATGAGACCGAACAGGCTAACAATCGCATACACGGCTACGGGACGCTGAACTTTGCCCGCAACCTGCAGCAGTGCTACCAGCACCTGGCGGAGCGCGCCGTCCGCCCGGAGGACCTTGAGCGAGTGATGGCACTGGCCAGGCGGATCCTCGAGTGCCCCATGGAAGTGATCGCCGGTGTTCCCGAAACCCTCGAGTATCTGGCCGGGCGGCATGACCTGACGCTGTTCACCAAGGGCCATCCCGAGGAGCAGAAGCTGAAGATCGACCGCTCCGGCCTGGCTGGCTTCTTCAGTCATGCGGCCATCGTGAAGGAGAAGGATGCCCCGGCCTATCGGCGCCTGGTGGATGAGCGCGGGCTCGACCCGCGGCGCACCTGGATGATTGGCAACAGCCCGAAATCGGACGTCAATCCGGCGCTCGAAGCCGGCCTGAATGCGGTCTTCGTGCCGCACGCCCATACCTGGGTTCTGGAGCACCAGGAGATCCGTTCAGGCCTGGGGGAGTTGCTGATGTTGGAGCAGTTTGCGGACTTGCGGAGACACTTCTAGGGTAGTGGGGCAGGCTATTCAGCCTGCGGGCATGATTGCCCGCCCCACTACTGGTCGGCGCGCTTCGGCTTCTCGAAAGGCGTCTTTAGATACTTGGCGGCTTCGGCCTGCGCACCCTGAGTGTCGTCCTTGGTGCGGATGGCGAGGTTGTACGAGTTGACGGCGCGCTCGCGCGCGCCGCTGATGTCGTAGATCTTGCCCATGTTGATGTGGGACCAGACTTCGGTCCACTTGGGCTCCAAATCGCCGTTGAGCGACTCGCGAAACTCGTTCAGGGAACTCTGCCAACTGGCTTGCAGGAAGTAGATTTCAGCGATGCGATAGTGCGCCAGAGAACTGTTGCGGGTGGTCTCCAGAGCCCTGGAATATTCCTTGATGGCGTCGCCGAATTCGCTGAGCTCGGCGTACTGCTCGCCCTTGCGGATGGCCACCGCCACGCGCACTTGAGGCGCGTAACGCAGAACGCGGTTGGCGGGATCGATGATCACGTTCTTGGGCTTGCCGAAGGTATCGACGGTGAACTCGGAGGAGGTGCCGATCACTTCCACGCGGGCCTCCTCGGGATTGCCTTCGGTCTCGATGCGCAGGTCCACGGGCATGCGGAAAGTGTCCAGATCCTGGGTGACTTTGCCCATCACGCGGAAGCCTTTTTCGGCGCGCCGGTAGATCGTGTACTCGAGTTTGAACTCGGGCGCCCCGCTGGATTCGATCCACTGGGTGAAGAAGTAGCCGAGATCCTTGCCGGAGACGGCCTCCGCCACCTTCTGGAAGTCGTCGGTGTTGGAGGGTTTCCATCCATCCTGTTCGACGTAGGCTTTGAGCGTTTGGAAAAATTTCTCGTCGCCGATCACGTAGCGCAACATGCTTATCACGGCGGCGCCTTTGGCCCCGGTGAGCGCCCAGAGTTCCGGCGAGTAATCTTCCAGGCGTCCGGATTGTATGATGGGAATCGTGTCGACGGTGAGCGAATCCACCATCACGTCCTTAAGCTGCGACTCCATGGCGCCGGCGCCGTTCAGATGCTCGGCCCAGAGCAATTCCGAATACGCGGCCAGGCCGTTGGTGAGCCACAGGTGGTTGCGCGTAGTGGGAGAAATGGTTTCCTCCCACCACTGCCGCGACACCTGGTTGGCGAGCAGTTTCTGGTTGGGCTGGGACCCGATGCCGCCGGGCGAAAGAAAGATCATGCCAGGCGCGGCGTAACCGTTGGGCGCCCCGGCTTCGGTTTCGACGATCGCCATATTGGCGTAAGGCGGGAGGCCGAACATGCCCGTGAAATAAGACATCAGCGTTCCTATGGCCTGGCCTTCGGCCTGTGCGGCGGCGGCTTCGGGACCGCGGAAATACAGGCTGGTAGTGACGCCCTCGGACTGCGCCTTGGTCGGTTGATCCTTCACCACGGCGATGCTGCCGGGAAAAGAGGCCCGCGTGTATTTGATGTCGTAGATGTTTTTATCGCCATCCACCCGATGGGAATCCAGCCCGCTGCCTAAGACCGAGTAGCCCATGGGGACGGTGATGTGCATGTCGGCCGCGAAGCGGTCGGTGGTGTAGCCGTTCACGGGGAACCAGCGCGCCGGGTACATGAGGTAGGCGAAATCGGGATGGATGGCGGCGAACTTGATGCCGAAAACGGGCGATTCTTCGTTGCCGGTGAGGCGGCCGTCGTAGTAGAACGTGAGCGTGACGGCCTTGCCGGCGGCGAGCGGTTGCTCGAAGCTCAAGCGCAAGGTGGAATCCTGCTGGTTGCGGGAAGTGGGAATCTGCTTGCCCGCTTCATCCACCACGCGCGACACGTTGAGCGCGTTGTTCAGTTCGAAGGTGGCCGAGGTGATGCCGTCGCCAAGGGGCAGGAAACGTACGCTGGTCTTGGCTGCCAGCGTAGAGGTGTTGGGCGTGACTTCCGCCTCGATGGAATATTGCTCGACATCGACGCGGGAAGCAGGCCGGGTCTGCTGGGCCGGCGCGGCCGGAGTTCCCATCCAGACCAGTAGGGCGGCCGCCAGCGGGCCCGCTACACAAAAGCGAAAATTACGATACATGAGCGGCTTGTCCTTCCAAAATCTCTTGAACGATAGCGGCTGCGCGGCACGGGGCCGGCATTCCACCCTGTGTCAGCCTGGCTTTGACTTCCGCCAGCCCGGCTCTCATTTCCATTCTCGCGCTTTCCTGGGTGAGCAGGCGGCTGGCCTCGCGGGCGATGCGCTCCCCGGTCATCTGCCCCTGCATGAGCTCCGGCACCACGGCGCGGCCGGCGATCAGGTTGACCATCGAATAAAACGGAACGTTC
Source organism: Bryobacteraceae bacterium (assembly GCA_050014595.1). GTDB lineage: Bacteria > Acidobacteriota > Terriglobia > Bryobacterales > Bryobacteraceae > PALSA-129. The sequence goes on along the minus strand of JBEKDA010000023.1, from coordinate 31,016 downwards.
ACCAAGAATTTCCCCGCCATCCAGCTCAAAGGCGTCACCCTGTAAAACGTCACCATGGGGGTTCCCAAAAGCGCCGCCTCCACGGTCACCGTGCCGCTGGCGGCCAGCGCCACTTGGGCGTGCGCCATGGCATCCCAGCTTTCGCCCTCGATCACGCGGATGGGCGAATTCCCCAGGCGTTCCCGAAAAAACCCGGCCCCGGTGGTGGCCGAGGCCGGTAAGACCAAGTTTGCTGCATGCTCCCGGGCGAGCCGCCCGGCGGCATCGAGCAGCGCCGGCAAATGACGCGCAGACTCGCCGCGGCGGCTTCCAGGTAGCACCGCTATCAATGGACGGCTGGGGTCCAACTCGTGTTTCCGAAAAAATTCGTCGCGGTCGAGAGTTGGCTTCACCAGCCCGGCTAATGGGTGGCCGATGTATGTGGCACTGACCCCTTCCCGGTTGAAGAAGTCCTCTTCAAACGGGAAGATACAGAGGAGGCGGCGCACCGTATGCCGCATTCGCTTGAGGCGGCCTTTGCGCCAGGCCCAGGCCTGCGGGGCCACCAGGTAAACCACCGGAACGCCCTGGCGGCTGAGGCGCCGCGCCACCCGCAGGTGAAAATCCGGTGAATCCGTGAGGATGGCGAGATCCGGCTTTTCGGCCGCGACCGTGCGCACCCCGGCGGCGCGCAGGCGGGGACCGGTGCAGCCGAAGAAATCGGCGCCGGGCAAGAGGCGGCGCAGTTCCTCGACGACCAGGGAAGCATAGAGGTCGCCGGAAGCTTCGCCGGCCGAAACCAGGATCTTGCGGGCCATCTCCTAAGAGTCTAGCGTGCATTCCTCTGCGGCTTTCGGCGGCAGGCCGGTTTGAACCGCAGGCCAGGGGGTACGCTAAACCCTTGGCGACTGATCGCGAGTTATTTCCTGACACGCCGTCTAAGGCCAAGTCTTGCGGTTGCCGCTTGAGCCAGACGGGCCTACTCCCGAAAACTCTAGCGGGCCTGATGCGCACAAGGGTGGCAGGGCATTAGCCTCCTGAGCACGGTTCCATCTAGACCTGCAGTAGCAGACCGCTTGCACCGAGCCAGTACGTCGGAGTGATGCCGGGTCCAGCGTGTAAGGTGGAAATTGTCCTTGTGTAATGACTACGACTGTGGTAGTGTGGACTACGTGAATGGTCCTTGCATATGCCTCTTCCCAAATTAACCAAGCTGGAGCTTCAGATCATGGAGGCCCTTTGGAGCCGAGGGGCGTGTTCTGTGCGGGAAATTCAGGAATCCTTTCCGCCGAAGAAAAGACCGGCCTACACGACCGTTCAGACCACCGTCTATCGCCTGGAGACAAAGGGCGCATTGCACCGGACCAAAAAAATCAGCACTGCCAACATCTTCGAGGCTACTGTCTCGCGCGCATCCGCCGAGCGGCGACTCGTCGACGAACTCCTGAGCCTCTTTGGAGGGCGCAGCAGGCCCATCATGGCGCACCTGGCGGATTCCGGCTCACTGACGCTCGACGATGTGCGCGAAGCGGAGAAGACGCTCGTGAGGCTGGCGAAGGAGGAGAAGACCAAATGAACATCGCTCCAACAGACGTCCTGGACCATCTCTGGCAATCGACCGCGTTCGCTGGGGTTGCGGGATTGTTGACGTTGGCGCTGCGGACGAATCGAGCTCGGGTGCGGCAGTGGTTGTGGTTCGCGGCCTCAGTGAAGTTTCTTGTTCCGTTGTTCGTGCTGATCGCGTTGGGCAGCCGGATCGACTGGAAGACCGCTCCGGTGCGGTCGAACGTGCCGGTTGCGGTTGACCAGATCGTACATCCGTTCTCTGTTTCCGTCGATTCGCTGCCGCCGATGGCTGCGACACCACCCCAAAAGAGCGCAATGCCGGAGGTTCTCTTCGCTCTATGGGCCGTCGGAGTTGTGGGCATCACCTTTGCATGGTGGGTCCGCTGGCGGCGCATTCGTAACGCGGTTTGCAGTGGATCGAGAGTCGAGACGGATTTGCCGCTGCGAGTTGTTTGCTCCCCGGCTCAGCTCGAACCCGGAGTCTTTGGCGTCCTCCGCCCGGTCTTGCTGCTCCCCGAAGGCATCTTCGACCGCCTGACGCCCGCGCAACTCAAATCGATTCTCGCGCACGAATTGTGTCACGTCCGCCACCGCGACAATCTGCTCGCAGCGATTCAGATGTTTGTCGAAACCGTGTTCTGGTTCCACCCGCTGGTGTGGTGGATCGGAAAGCGGATGGGTGAAGAACGCGAGCGGGCGTGCGATGAAGAAGTGCTGCGAACGCTCGGGGAACCACAGGCGTATGCAGAGGGGATTCTGAATGTTTGCAGGTTGTACGTCGAATCACCGTTGAGGTGCGTGGCGGGTGTGACGGGGGCGGACTTGAAGCAGAGGATGGAAGCGATCATGAAGAACCAGGTTACATTCCCACTGAATTTCGGCAGGAAGGTTTTGTTGGGAGCAATGGGAGCCGCCGCCTTACTCCTGCCGCTCTTCGCCGGCTTCGTGTATGGCCCGGCGCTGCGGGCCCAAATACCGGCGACGCGACCGGTTTTCACGGTCGCCTCCGTAAAGTTCCATGTTGCTCCTGCTGGGGGCGGAATCGACGGACTCGGCCCCTGGCCGCGCAGGTCGGGCGATCGAATCCTTTGGCACAACGTCCCACTCAGGCTTGTTGCGCTTTACGCCTATCGAATTCCCGCGTTTCGACTTTCGGGGAACCTGCTGCAAACGTTCGATGAAACCTATGACATCGATGCGGTCGCGGAGGGTACGCCCCCGGAGGATCAACTGCGTTTGATGTTCCGGTCATTGCTCGAAGATCGATTTGGAGTCAAGGTCCACTGGGAGACCAAGGAACTGCAGGTGTACCGGCTGCTCGTAGCCAAAGATGGATCAAAGCTGAGACGTGCCGAGGAGGACTCCAAGGTCGTGGTCGACGGCCGTACGCTTTCACCGGGTCACGCCAGCGTCATTTCGGTGACCGCTGCAGAGCAGCATCTGGCGGGAAGTCGGGCAACGATGGAGCAACTCGTGGACGCATTGTCCATCGCGCTCCGCCAACCGGTCGTGGATCAAACTGGTCTGACCGGAACGTTTGACTTCGACGTAAAGTTCCAGCGCGAAGGGGATATGGAGAATATGAGCGGCAATCCTTTCATCCGGACCGCAATCCAGGAAACGTTCGGGCTACGGGTGGAGGCTGGAAAGGCTCCGGTGGAAGTGCTCGTGATCGATCACTTGGGGAAGTTGTCGGAGAATTGATCGTGGGTGGAGAGTTGACGAATCGTCCGTGGCAATCGACGGTGTTCGCCGCCGTCGCGGGATTGTGCGACGTCGATAGAAGGAGCTCGTTGGTTCATCGCCTAGAGCGCTGCCGGAGTTTCGACGTGCCAGAATTCCGTTTTCGCCATCAGCCGATAGCTCCTCCCTAACGCCGTGGCGTTTACCGGCCGCCTGAGTGGCTATCCCGCGTAGTGTTCCAACCAGCCCACCAGTCAGCTTTCTGCTGCGCCGACGAAACCTTGCCGAGAAAAGCGGGTTAGCGTGACGCCTGTTACAATCGGACGGGCAATGGCCACGGACGCCGATAAACCGAAACTGACGGTGGAAGAACTCGCCGCGCAATTCCGCGGCGAGATGATTCCACTCACCAGCCGCTTCTCTTACTTCTCCACCTTGCCGGTGGCCGAGGACGACCTGCGCCATTACTTGAACGATCCCATCGCGGCCATCTCACCGGCCATCATCGCGACGCTGCCGCCCATGGGCATCATCCTGGCGCCGTATCTGGAAAAGGGCAACGGCAAGGGCGGCGACAGCGTCACCTTCGAGCGTCCGGCCGATAGCCGCTATCTGGCCTCCGCGCGGCGCCAGCTCGACGGCCTGACGGTGATCGCGCTGGCCATCAAAGACATCGAGGTCGCCGACTACCACTACCAGTTTTACAGCGCGCTGGCCGGATTTGTCGCGGAGCGATGGTCCCAGGAAGTGCAGGAGCGGTTCTTCCGCACCATCCGCGAAGAGTTGAGCGCCGAAGTCCACGGCGAGGTGGATGAAAAGAGCTGGCACCTGAAGCAGGCCTTGCAGCGGCGGCAGACCAACGTGCGCAAGGAGACCAAGCTGTTCCGGGAATACGCGCGGCAGTCTTTTGAAGACACGCTGACGCTTTACCTGCATGGCACCTGTTGCGACATCGACGTGGACACGGGGCCGCGGCAGATGCCCAGCCGCTACCTGCGGCGGCGCCTGGAAGAAGGCTACGCCGTGCTCCCGGAGCAGTTGAAGTCGCGGTAACGGTCTATAATCGGGTTATGAGCGCGGCTGAACTCTACCAGCGCGATTATTACGAGTGGACCGTGCGGAATGCCGAGTTGTTGCGTTCCGGGCGGGCCGATGAGGCGGACCTCGCCAACATCGCGGAGGAGATCGAAGACCTGGGGAGGCGCGAGCGACGGGAGTTGCTGTCTCGCGGGCGAGCTTCAACCTGCCAAGCCCGCAAGGGCGAAAGAGGATAGCCCACGGCGTAAGCCGTGTGGAACCTGTCGTGAGTCCGAGTAGCCCCGGAACGGGGCGTAAGTCTCCGTCACTCCGGGAAGGCCACCAGTTGGCTCATCCAATCATCTCCGCCAGAATGCTTGCAGCCACTTCTTTGCCGCGTTCCCCCACTTCCCCCACCGGCCCTACGCACGAAGGGCATCCAGCCTCGCAGCCGCATGCCGACAGCAACTCCGCCGTCTGCTTCAGTAATTGCGGCGCCATGCGGAAGAGCGGCGCGCTCTGCCCGATGCCGCCGGGGTATGCGTCGTACAGGTAGAGATTCGGCTCAAAGGTCACGAGCTCGCCGGCGATATCCTCGCTGAGCGCCACGCCCAAATCGCGCGGGTCGCACATCAGCAGCAGCGACGCCACGGTGCGTAGCGCGTTACCCAGGCCGTGGATGCCGCTCTGCTTTTCGGTGGGGGTGAACCCGGCCAGTCGCGCCAGAAAATCGGCCGGGAAATGCAGCCAGAAGGCGGTGGTGTGCATTTCCTGCTCGGGCATGGAGAGCTTCCCCGCCCCCACGTTTTCCATGGTGTAAAACTTGATCTTCTTGAAGCCCACGATCTGGCGATTGACGCGCACATCGCCGTGTACGCGGCGCGCGCCGCCCAGGGCTTCGCCTTCGGCTTCTTCGAGCACCTGGACCTGGGTGTAATCGATGGCGTCGGTGTAGTAATCGCAATCCACGCGCCTGACGTAAGCCTTGCGCTCGTCGTAGTCGAATCGCTCCACGTGATACTGGCGGGCTTCGTGCAGGTAAATGGCCTTTTCATGCAGCGTGGTGAGAGCGGTGGGAAAAGAAACCTCGGCGATGACTTCCGGCTCACCGGTCGTGTCCACCACCACGAAGTTATCGCTCGAGACCGAGCGCAGGCTGGTAGCGTCGGCCGGGTAGCTCGACTGGGTCCAGTGCCAGGCGCCCGCCGAATGGTGCAGAAATCCGGCCTCTTCCAGGTAGCGGCAGATTTCGGCGACGTCGTGACGGCCGAACTTTTCGCCTTCACGGATGGGCAGCTCGAAGGCCGCGCATTTCAGGTGCGCCAGCAGGATCTCCAGGTTCTCCGGATTGATGTGGGCATGCTCGGGCGAGCGTCCGAAGAAATAATCGGGGTGCTCGACGATGTACTGATCGAGCGGCGCGCTGGAGGCCACCAGCACCGCCGCCGAGCTTCCCTGGCGGCGGCCGGCGCGGCCGGCGCGCTGCCAGCTCGAAGCGATCGTCCCGGGATACCCGGCCATCACGACCGCGTCCAGCGAACCGATGTCGATGCCCAGTTCGAGCGCGTTGGTGGCCACCACGGCAAGGATTTCGCCCTCCCTCAGGCGGCGCTCGATGTCGCGGCGCTCGCGCGGCAGATAGCCGCCGCGATAACCGCGCACGGTTTCGGGTTGCCCCGGCCCGCCGCCACAGGCGTCTTTGAGATACGTGACCAGGATTTCGGTGGCCAGCCGGTTGTTGGCGAACACCAGGGTCTGCAGCTTGCGCTCGATGAACTCCATCGCCAGGCGGCGCGATTCGTGGATGTAGCTGCGGCGGATTCCGAGCTGGCGGTTGACCACCGGCGGATTGTAGAAGACAAAAAACTTTTCGCCGCGCGGCGCGCCGTTGCGGTCCACCAGATCGAACGGCTCTCCGGTGAGCGCTTCGGCCAGTTCGCGCGGGTTGGCGATGGTGGCCGAACAGCAGATGAACTGCGGCTTGGAATTGTAGAACTCGCAAATGCGGCGCAGGCGGCGCAGCAGGTTGGCGAAGTGGCTGCCATAGACGCCGCGATAGTAGTGCAGCTCATCGATCACGATGTAGCGCAGATCCTCGAAATAACGCGCCCAGCGGGTGTGGTGCGGCAGGATGCCGCTGTGCAGCATGTCGGGATTGGTGAGCACGACGTTGGCGCGCTGGCGGATGGCTTTCCGCGCGTCCTGAGGGGTATCGCCATCGTAGGTGAAGGCGCGGATGTCGCTGCCCATTTCCTCCACCGCCCGATTAAATTCGTGGAGCTGGTCCTCGGCCAGCGCCTTGGTGGGGAACAGGTACATGGCGCGCGCGTTAGCGTCGCTCATCAACCGGTTCAGCACGGGCAGGTTGTAACAGAGCGTCTTGCCGCTGGCCGTGGGAGTGACGATCACCACGTTACGCCCCGCGGCGACGCGCTCGAAGGCCTCGGTCTGGTGCGTGTAGAGGCGGGCGATGCCGCGCTCCGCGAGCGCCGCGCGCAGCCGGGGGTCCACGCCGGCGGGCATTTCGGCGTACTCGCCTTCCGTCGAAGCCTGGTGGTGAATGGCGCGCACGGGCGAATCGGGCTCCTGGTGCGTGGACCGGAAACGCGACACTACGGCCTCGAGCGAGGGCTTGGTGGCCACCGCCAGTTCTTGCGTAAATTCGGGAAATCCGAGCGAGAGGTTCATTGGAGTTTTCGCCTTTTCTTTGCTATGGTACACCGAAAACCCGCAATATGCCGGAAATGGATTTAGCTGCCGTTATACCCAAGTGCGCGCCGGAGCATTCTGACTTCTGCCTCCCATATCCCGAAGGGATATCAAGAGCGAAGCTCTTGCGCCCTCAGTGTTCGCGAACGAACTCGTAGCGTTCCAAAGTGGCGGCGATCTGGAAAGCCGGGATCTGCTCGAGGCCGTTGTCCGTGGGCTCGGCCCTCAGCACCTTGCCGATACAACGGAGGTTGACCGCCTGCGGACCGTCGTGGTTGAGGGTGATAACGTACTCGATGGGGCCGCCAAGATCGGGCTCTCTCTCCGCAGTGAACAGGACTCCAGTGGAACTGATGTTCTTTGTGAACCCACCGAGGGTGACCCGTTCGGCGCCCGAGCGGGTGATCGAAAGCGGAAGCCGCAGTTTGAATCGCCTGGTTCTTCGCTGTTCCATGAACGCTAACCAAATGCTATACGGGTACAGGAACAAGGTCAATAGAACCCCGCGCCGGAATATAGACGCAACGTACTAGCCTTGGAGACTCATTAGTACGGGTGGGAAAATGCCGCCGGGACGAGCCGAAACCCGTCCCAGCGTGATAATCAGACTACTTTCACGAAAATAATCAGCAGGGTATAGAGCGCCAGCGATTCGATGAAAGCCAAACCGATCAGCATGGCCAACTGGATGGCCTTGGCGGCGCCTGGATTGCGCGCCATGCCTTCGACGGCGCTGGCAATCGCCTTGCCCTGCGCCAGACCGCACAGGCTGGACGCAATCGCCATCGAAAAACCGGCGCTGATCGGCACCCAATGGCCTTGCACCGTATTGTTGCCGGGCGTCTGCGCAAATAGTCCGGTACTGGCAAACATCAGGATCGCCAGCACCAACAGCATTTTCTTCGTCATTCGTTTCTCCTTGATGAATCGCTCCAGGAGGTGGTTCCCGGACACCGTACAGCCGGGCTCACGCTGCAAAGCGGCATAAAGCCGGTATTAATGTTCGTGCGCTACTGCGCCGCCCACATACACCATGGCGAGCAGCATAAAAATGTAAGCCTGCACCACGCCGACGAAAATGTGCAGTCCCATAAAAATAACCGGCGGTCCGAATTTGGTGAGGCCCAGAAAGACCATCGTCACCTGCTCACCCGCGAAAATATTGGCATAAAGACGGACGGTGAGAGAGAGAATGCGCGCCAGGTGACTGATGATTTCGATGGGGAACATCAGCGGAGCGAGCCACCACAAAGGCCCCGCGAAATGGCCCAGGTATCGAATGCCATTCACTTGCAGGCCCTTCAGGTTGTAATAGGCGAAGGTGGAGAGGGCGCATCCGGCGGTCACCGAAGCGTTCATGGTGGGCGATTCGAAACAGGGGATCAGGCCGATCAGGTTGCTCGACAGAATATACAGCAAGATCACGCCGAAGAAGGGCACGTAGCGGAAAGCGGTGTGGCCCACCTGGTCTTCCGCCTGGTCGCGCACGAACTCGTAGATCAGCTCAAAAACCTGCTGGAACCTGCCCGGCTTGGCCGCGGAGAGCCTGGGCCGGAGCACGGCAAAAAGCAGCATCAGGCTCGCCACCACCAGGAGTTGCATGACGATGAAATCGGCCCAGGGACGCGCTTGGGCGTGTCTGCCCGCCAGCGCCAACACCGCATTGCCGGGCGCGGCCAGATAATCGTTAAAAAACCTGGTGATGAAGAGTTCACTTTCGGGCATACACGATCTCGAAGACCACTTCCACGAAGACTGCGGCCGTCAGCACAAAAACCCCCGCCAGCACGGCCATCAGACTGATTTTGGAAAGCCTTAATATAACATAGGCGCCGATACCCAGGATCAGATAGCGGAAGCCCAGGACCACGCTGCGATGGCGCGGCTGGACGCCCGTGCCCAGGGCCGCCACCAGTTTGTAAAGCCAATGGAAATTGAGCCCGGAAATGGCCGCTCCCAGCAGAAAGCCGGCGCCCCATTGCCAGCCGCGCGCCAGTAGCGCGACCAAAGTGCCGAGCGAGCCGATCACCATCATGATCCGCCCGATGCGCCAGGCCGCGCGCTCAAAGCTCAGTTCATCCGGCATCGTCTTCGTTCGAATCCCGCATGATCGTGCGGATCAGTTGCACGAAGCCGGCGGCGCTTCCGAGGATGAGGAAAACAATCTGCAGCCAGCGCGTGCCGAAAGCTTTGTCGAGGTAGTAGCCGATCGCATATCCCACGAATGTGGAGACCGGCAACAGGAGTGCCAGCGAGGAATACTCGGCAAAGCGCGCCGCGGTTGTCTTTTTGGGTTTGGCCACCAGAACCAGTTTAGTCTCTAGTGGGACCGGCCTCCCACCTGGTAGCGCCGGCGGTCTTTGCCGCCGGTGTTTGTGGCGCGCTTGACCATCGCTTCTATTCCAGGACAGAAAACCGGCGGCAGAGACCGCCGGCGCTACAAATCAAATACTCCGCCGCGCGGCTTCGAGAACCAGAATCCCCATCTTGGCATGAGACGGTTCGAAGGCCGGCCGCACCTCGAACTCTTCGAGCGCTTCGCTGGTGGTGGGGCCGATGGAGCCGACGAAGCATTGGCGGAGTCCGGCCAGCGCCTCCTCTTCGATGCCTTCTTCGCGGGCAATGCGGGCGAGGTGTGCAATCTGCACCGCGGTGGTGAAGAGCGCGACCTGGAAGCGGCCGGCGGCCAGTGAGCGCGCGGCTTCGCGCAGCGGAGCGGTGTCTTCCGGCAGACCGTAGCGGTAGACGCGGATGGCGGCCACCTCTGCGCCCCGGCCGCGCAGAGCTTCGAGCAGTTCCGGATTGGCGCGGCCGTATTCCTGCACGGCGATGCGCCGCTCGGGCCGGCCTTCGGTGACGCACAGAACTTCGCGCCACGTGTTGGGTTCTGGCGCGGTGATGGCTGGCGCGAGCCCCATGTCGCGCAGCGCGGCGACCGGTTTGGGCCCGCGCGCCACAATGGTCAGGCGGCGCAGAGCGTCCACGAACCGCTCGCCCCACAAGCGGTGCAACTGGCGCGTGCCGACGCCCGTGAGCAGGATCATCATGTCGAACTCGCCGGCCAGCAGACGTTGGGTTTGGGGGTCGGCTTCGACCGGGATCTCGCGCATAGACGGCGCGACGAAGGGATCGCCGCCCTGTTTGCGAATCAGTTCGCCAATCTCCGCGGAGCGGCGGCTTTCGAACGCGAGGACACGCAGACCGGCGAAGGACATAATTAGTATCCTGTCTTCTGTCAGGATTGACAGCAATTGCGGGGCGGGCAAACCTGCCCGCAGCCGGCTTTCAGCCGGCTGGACCCGCTGGAAAGCGGGTCCGCAGCCTGAATAGGCTGCCCCACATCGGCCCAACGGGGATTGTCAGATCTTAGAGCGGCCATCCCACGAGATTGCGGTTCTGAGAGCCGGCGTTACTTTCCCCCACCCTGCAACGTATCCAACTCGGTCTTATCGCGCTGCAAAAACGGCACGCCTTTTTCCATCCAATCCGGCGCCGGCGCGCCTTTCAGATAGTGGTCGAAGTACTGTTGCATGCGGATGGCGTAGTCCTTCTGATCGGCGCGGTCCTGCAAGCCGTGCGGCTGGCCGTTGTAGTTGAACAGGTAAACTTCCTTGCCCAACCGCCGCAGCGCCAGGAAGAATTCGAGGCCCTGGTACCAGGGCACCGCGGTGTCGCCGTCGTTCTGCAGAATCAGCACCGGCGTCTGCACTTTGTCCGCCCAGAAGATGGGCGAGTTCTCGATGAAGCGGGTGGGATACTGCCAGATGGAGCCGCCGATGCGGCTCTGCGTGCGCTCATACTGGAACTGGCGGGTGATGCCGGTGCCCCAGCGAATGCCGTCGTAGGCGCTGATCATATCGACCACCGGCGCTCCGGCTTCCACGGCGCGGAAGCGGTTGGTCTGCGTCACCATGTACGCGATCTGGTAGCCGCCCCAACTGTGGCCTTGAATGCCGATGGCTTTTTCGTCGACGATGCCGCGGTCCACCACCGCCTGAACGGCCGGCAGCACGCACTTCAGCGCGCTCTGGCCGGGGTAGCCGGTGGTGTAGACGATGTCGGGCGTGAGCACCAGGTAGCCGTTGCTGACGTAGTAGCTGATGTTGATGGAAGTGCCAGGCGCCGGGTTGACGAAGTGGTTCACGTTCTGCGTGAGGCGCTCATAAATGTACACCATCATGGGGTATTTTTTCTTGGCATCCAAGTTTTCCGGCTTGTAGAGCGCGGCTTGAAGCGGCACGCCATCGGAGTTTTTGAAAGCCACCAGTTCGGCGTTGCCCCAGAGCAACTGCGCCTTCTGCGGGTTGGCGTTCGATACCTTGCGCAGTTCCTTGAAACTGCTGTCGGTCGAGATCAAGTCCGGAAACTCGTTGAAGGTCTGCGCGGTGAGAAGGTAGACGTCGGCGTCTTTGGCCTTGACCGGCGCGCTGAAGGATTTCGCGGCCATCATGAGCTGTGTGGGCTCGGCCCCGTCGATCGATCCGCGGAAGAAACCGCTGTCCATGGTCTTGAGATTCTCGCCTGCAAGCAGCAGGGGCCGGGCCGCATCGATCCAGCGCTCGCGCGGATCGGATTCGGTGCGGATGTTGCGCAGCCGCAATTCGTGGCCGCGGCCATAGCCGGCGGTAATATTCCTGGCGCCGGTGCCATCGGGTGAGATCTTCCAGATGTCATAGCGGTCGTAGAGCAGCACCGACTTGCCGTCTTTGGTCCAGCCGGCTGAGCCGTACGCGCCGGGAATGCTGGGCGTGTCGGTATCCTCATTGAAGAACTTCACGCCGAGCGGGGCCGTGAGGTTGACGGTCTTGCCATCGGGAACCGAGATAGCGCTCCAATCCTTGCCGTCGAAGTTCAGCAGGTAGCGGCCGTTGGGCGACCAACTGGTGTTGCCATGATTCTTCTTGACCAGCAGCTTGCGCTCGCCGGTGGTGGCGTCCACCAGGTAGGTGTCGTTATAGTGCTCGTCGTAATCCTGCAGTTTGCGGTATTCGCGATCGTCGCTGCCCATCACCCACTGCAGGCTTTCGGAAGTGGTCACGCTCTCCATGGCGTCGTCGGCCAGTTGTACCAGCTTGTGTTCGGGGATCAGGTAGGCCGCTTCGAAGGTGCGGTCGCGGTCGCGCGTGGCGCGCAGTTTCTGGACCGGCTGCAGATACTCGTCTTTGTAGCTCCAGAGATCCACCACGGCCTTTTCTTCGGTCGGATCGGCAGTGGCCTCATCATTGGCGGGCGGCGCCGGTGGGGCGACTCCGAAAAAGAGGCGTGAGCCATCGTGCGAAAAGCTCAAGTTCCCGTGGTCGCTGATGGCCATGCCGGAGCGCAGCCCCGGCGTCTGGTCCGACACCAGCTCCGCGGCCGCGTTCGCCTGCCGGTCCCAGCGGTAGATTTTCCATTTGGGCTGCTTGGCGGCCGCGTCGTCGCGATCGCTGAGGAAAGCCATCTGCGTCTGGTTCTCGTCAAGAGTGAGTTTGGAGTACTTGCCTTTGCCGTCGAGCAAGGCCGTGGCGGCGTCGGCCACTCCCGGTTTCGCCACGAAGACGCCGTTCTTTGCGGTGTCGTGCGCCGAAACGGCGTAGATCAACTGCTTGCCGTCTTCGGTGAAGTGGAATTCCGCGACGTCGCTGAAGGTGCGTTCGGCGCCGTCGGCGAGCGCGCGGAGCACCAGGTCGCTGCCAAATTGCGGGCGAGCTCCGGCGCCGCCCGCGCCCCCGCCGGCCCCGCCGCCACCGCGTCCGCCGCGGCCACCCTGCTGCTGATCACCCTGCTGCTGATTGCCGTTGCCGCGGCCACCGGTTGTGCCGGCCGGCGCGGCGGCGGGCTTTTCGGCGGCGGCCTCGCGCTGGTAGACCAGGTAACCCGCGGCTTTTTCCGGCATCGCGAAGCGCCGCACGCGATCAATCGTGGTGACTTGAGCAGAGACCAGGTTGACAATCACCATGCCGTCTTTCGGCATCTGGTCGGCGGTCTTCTTCTCCTTCTTGGCCTTGTCGGTATCGGCTTTGGCGGGAAAGGTCGAGAAGACCACGAACTTGCTGTCCGAAGAGAAAGCGATGGTGGTCGAGCGCGCCTCCGGCGGTGGCCCCTCTTCTACCGCCGCCGAGGGGACCGGCTGCGGCCGCGCACCTGCCGGCAGATGCGTGTTCTTGCCGGTGATGAGATCGCGAATCACCACTTCACCGTCGCCTTCCTGGGGAAAGACGCCATAGGCCAGGAATTTGCCATCATTCGATAAGCGTTGGCCGATGATGGTGTGCCAACCGTCATAATCCTTGTGGTTCAGAGGCCGTTTGGCGGTCTGGGCAAACGCGACCGAAAGCAGCAGGAGCGCGGCGGCTGGCCCTGCGAAAACGCGAATGGAGTTGCGGGGGAAGAACATGATGAGGGTATTGTAATCCAGGGCGCCGTCCCGGAAGCGCCGCGCCTATCTGCGTCTCTCAAAGAAGAGGTAGTACTGGTAGGGCAGAATATCGAGTCGTTTGGCGAGTGCGAATCCCGCTTTCTGGAACTCGGCAGCGATCTCCTCCTCGGAGAGCTTCATCGCTGGTGGAGGCCCGACGGGCAGCTCTTTCTTATAGAAATCGATCACCACTATTCTTCCGCCCTTTTTCAAAGCCTTCGCGAGCTTCGCATAGTAAGCGGGGCGGTTGTCGATGTGGTGCAGTACGTCACAGAAGAAAATCGTATCGATCTTGGCCTTTGGAAGGTGCGGGTCGTCAGGCGCGGCCAGAATGGTCTCGAGGTTTGGCGGGGCGTTGTCGCGCGCTATCTCCAGCAGTTTCTCGTCAATGTCCACCGCATATACCTTGCCGGCGTGCTGAGCGAAGCGGCGCGCGAAATAGCCGGTGCCCGCCCCAATGTCGGCGATCGTGTCGGTCGATTTCAGACCCAGCGTCGTGATCACATCATGCGGCTTCTGCCACTCATCCCGCGATGGGTCCTCCAGAACTTTTGCGTACTCCGCGGACGACGGCGGATGATGTTGATGAGGCACTTGCCCCAATGCCGCCGCCACGCACAAATAGAAAGACGGAAATAGCTTCATAGCTCCCTCTTGCCCGATCGCTCGATGGTATCCGTTACGGATGCTTTACGAGCGGCCCAGCGAATCCAATAAGCCGGCACGATGGCCCGGGGCTGTGCGGGCAAGCCGCCCGTCCCAGTCCTCCAGTAACTTCTCAAGCCGATCGCGGACGAGCGTCAACTGCTCCATGCGGCGCCCGATCAGTTCGAGCTTCGCGGCCGCCAAATCCCTCACCTGGCGGCAAGGCGCGCCGCCCTTATCCCGAACGCGCAGTACGCGCGCGAGTTCCTCCAGCGAAAACCCAACCGACATTGCTCGCCGCACCAGGCGGACCCGCTCCAGCGCCGAAGACGGATACCGGCGATAACCGCTGTTCGTGCGGGGAGGCTTCGCGAGCACTCCAACCCGTTCGTAATGGCGCAACGTATCGGTGCTCACGCCGGACAATCGGGCCAGTTCGCCAGACCGCATCGAGCCGGTACTGCCATGTGAGTCCATGTCTTGCCGGTGCCCTCCGCTATTCCGACCGCAATGCTACCACGGGATCCACTTTGGTGGCGCGCCAGGCCGGCAGGTAGCCCGCCAGCAGCGCGACCGCCATCACTGCCAGAAGGATAAAGCCTGGAACAGGTTCCAGGGTCAAGTAAATTCTTTGAACAGATGGTTTGCCCGCCTACCCGGTGGGACGTGTTTTCAGTTGGGATCGGAAGACCAGGGATTCGATGCGCGCTTCGAGGTTCTTGTTTGCGGCGCGGGATTCCTCGGCGAGCTGGGCAATGCGGGCTTCGAGGCGGGCATCGGCTTCGATGAGACGGCTATCGGCTTCGCTGAATTGGACCAAGCGGGTGCTGACTTCGTTTAGTTGGCGTTGGGTGTCGCGCCAGAGGGTTTTGTATTCCTCGCGGTCTTTGCGGCGTTCTTCGGCGAGACCGGCGGTGAGGTGCTCGATGCGTTGGAAGCGTTGTTCCGTGTTCATGGCGTTGTCGTTTTGCATGGGGCTGTGGCTGGCTCCTTTTTGAGTTTATCTCAGCGGCCAAGAATTTTGGTTGGTGGAACACGCTGCATAGCAGGCGCCGCCTTCCCTACTTCGTTGACAGACTTTAGGGCGATGATACAATGGGTCAAGCTCAGAGGATCGACAATCCCCTTTGGTGTCAAAAGCATGCGGTGGTTGCATCTTTGCGGCCAGGGGATGAATCGAAAGAAGGGTAGCCATGGCGTTCGTTCTCCCCATTCCACATCTGGCGCGTACCGAGGCCGAGCCTCTGCTGGCGACCATCGGCAATACGCCGTTGCTGCGGCTGGACAAGATCTCCGCCGAGTTTCCGGGGGTCGAAATCTTCGGCAAGGCCGAATATTTCAACCCGGGCGGCTCGGTGAAAGACCGCTCGGCGGCCAATATGGTGCTGGACGGCGAACGCTCGGGCAAGCTCAATCATAGCCGGGTAATTCTGGACGCTACCAGCGGGAACACCGGCATCGCGTATGCCATGATCGGCGCCAACCGCGGATACAAAGTGAAGCTGGTGCTGCCGGCGAATGCCTCGGAAGAGCGCAAGCGGATTCTCAAGGCGTATGGCGCGGAGATGGTTTTCAGCGATGCGGCGGAGGGCTCCGACGGGGCCATTCTGCTGTGCCGCGAAACTTACCTGGCCGATCCGGACCGCTATTTTTACCCCGATCAGTACAACAACCCGGCGAACTGGAAGGCGCATTTCGAGCACACCGGCCCCGAGATCATCAAGCAGACCGGCGGGCGCATCACCCATTTCGTGGCGGCCATGGGCACTTCGGGCACGTTCATGGGCACCTCCCGGCGCCTGAAACGCGACGTGCCGGGCGTGCAGTGCATCTCGGCGCAACCTTCCAGCGGGTTCCATGGCCTGGAAGGCTTGAAGCATATGCCGACGGCCATCGTACCGGGCATCTACGACGAAAAGCTGGCCGACGGAAATTTGTGGATCGAGACGGAAGACGCTTACCGCATGGTGCGGCGCCTGGCCCGCGAAGAGGGGCTGCTGGTGGGTATTTCCTCGGGTTGCAACGTGCATGCCGCCGCGCTGCTGGCACGCCAGTTGGCGGGGCGCGGCGAACCGGCCATGATCGTCACCGTGCTGTGCGACAGCGCCGAGAAGTACCTGAGCGAGCACTTCTGGGACGAGTAATGATCCGCATCCAACCCGAACCCTGGGCAGCCATGGTGTCGCACGCGCGTGAGGCGTATCCGAATGAGTGTGTCGGCGCGATGCTGGGCTTGATTGACGGCGACTCGAAGAGCGTAGTGGTAGCCATGCCTCTCGAAAACGCATTTGAAGGCGCGCAGGCCGAGCGCTACGAGCTGCGGCCCGCGGATCTCGCGGCCGCCGACCGCGCGGCCCGCGAGCGCAACATGGATCTGATCGGCATCTACCATTCGCACCCCGACTGCAACGCGTATTTTTCGCCGACCGACTTGCGGAATTCCTGCCCCTGGTATTCCTTCGTGGTGCTCTCGATTCAAAAGGGCGAATTCCACCACGCCAATAGCTGGCTGCCGAACTTCGACCAGACCGAAGCGGCGAAAGAGGAGTTGATCTACTGATATGGCCAAGGTTTTGATTCCCACGCCCCTGCGGCAGTTCACCGGAAAACAGGATTCCGTCAACGTGGCGGGCGCTACCGTGGGCGAAGTGCTGAACGCGCTCACGGCGCAATTCCCCGACCTCCGCAAGCAGATCTTCAACGACGAAGGCAAGCTGCGCAGCTTCGTCAACGTGTATCTGAACGACGAAGATATCCGCTATTTGAGCAGGGACTCGACCGCCATCGGGGACGCCGACACGATTTCCCTGGTGCCGTCCATCGCCGGCGGCTCGACCGTCACTGCCCCGCCCCAAGCGGCGCTTTCGAACGACGAGATCCTGCGCTACAGCCGCCACCTGATCATTCCGGAAGTGGGCATCGAAGGGCAGCAGAAGCTGAAAGCCGCCAAGGTGCTGCTGGTGGGAACCGGCGGCCTGGGCGCGCCCCTGGCCCTCTACCTCGCCGCCGCCGGCGTCGGCAGGATCGGCCTGGTGGACTTCGACACCGTGGACTTCACCAACCTGCAGCGCCAGGTGATCCACTTCACCGCCGACGTGGGCCGCAAGAAGCTGGATTCCGCCGCGGAAAAAATGAAGGCCATCAATCCCCACGTGGAGATTGTGCGGCACGAGGTGGCCCTGACCAGCGAGAACGCACTCGACATCCTGAAGGATTACGACCTGGTGGTCGACGGCACCGACAACTTCCCCACGCGCTACCTGGTCAACGACGCCTGCGTGCTGCTGGGCAAGCCCAACGTCTACGGATCGATTTTCCGGTTTGAAGGGCAGGCCACCGTGTTCGCTTATGAGGGCGGCCCGTGCTACCGCTGCCTCTATCCGGAGCCGCCACCCCCGGGCCTGGTGCCCAGTTGCGCGGAAGGCGGTGTGCTGGGTATCCTGCCCGGCACCATCGGGCTCATCCAGGCCACCGAAACGGTGAAGCTGATCCTCGGGATTGGGGAACCGCTGGTGGGCCGGCTGTTGCTGTACGATGCGCTGGGCATGCGTTTCCGCGAGTTGAAGCTGCGCAAGAATCCGCAGTGCCCGGTGTGCGGCGCGCATCCGACCATTACCAGGCTGATCGACTATCATCAATTCTGCGGCGTCCCCCAACCGGGATCGGCGGCGCCCGCTCGGGACACCAAGGTGAACGAAGGCGAAATCGACGTGCTGGAACTGAAGGAAAAGATCGATCGCGGAGACAACTTCGTGCTGATCGACGTGCGCGAGCCGCACGAGTACAGGATCTGCAACATCCCCGGCGCGCAGCTCATTCCGCTCGGCGAGTTTCCGAAGCGCGTCGGCGAGTTCGATCCCGCCGCCGACATCGTGATCCACTGCCGCAGCGGCATGCGCAGCGCCAAGGCCTGCGCCGTGTTGCGTCAGGCCGGCTTCCAGCACGTGCGCAACGTGGTGGGCGGCATCCTGGCGTGGAGCGACAAAGTCGATCCCAGCGTGCCGAAGTACTAACCAAGGGCTTCACCCTTGAAATCCCTACGGGATTTGGAAGTCAGGAGTCAGAAGACAGAATGCCGCGGCCCGGCCGCTCCGCGGGTGAATCCGCCAGCCCGTACAACCTCGCCGCCGTTCCCCCGAGCAATTGCTCGCGCACTTCGATGCTCCGCGCGCCGATGGATTGCGTAAACGCCGCCAGCGTTTCCTTCCACGTGGCCGCGGGCAGACAGGCGGGCCACTCACTGCCGAACATCAGGCGGTCGGAACCAAACACCGCAAGCACGTGTTGCACGAAGGGCCGCAGCGGCGCGGCGCTCCAAGGCGTGCGCTGCCCGGTGAGCAGGCCGCTCACCTTGCAGAAAACATTCGGCAGCCGCGCGGCGGCTTCCATGCCGCGGACCCATTCGGTGGTCGGGCTGGAGTCGAACGATGGCCGGGCCAGATGGTCGATGACGATGCGCAGAGTGGGCGCCTGTTCGGCAATGCGCTGGACCAGCGGAAAATGCCCGGGCTGGAATTCCAGATCGAGCGGGAGGCCACGGCGGGCCAGTTCATCAAGGCCCCAGGGGATGCCGTCAGCCAGCGAGCAACAGACTCCGCGGAGTTTCCCATGGCCGAGGTATTCAGCGAGCCGCCCGATGGGAACCACCAGACCGGCGATGTGCGGGTGATCCGCGGGCTGTTCGGGGAACTGGCCCACCAGGATGGCTCCATGGAAGCGGTTGCGCGCCAGGATGGCCTGAAGGTGTTCGGGCGGATGCGCCGGCGAGTAGAGGACGTGGGAATCGATGCGCAAGAAAAGCTAGAAAATGAAGGCCAGCCCTCCGCGCAGGCTGCGCGGGGTTTCCACCAGCATCACTTGCTGGCCGCTCACCATGCCGAGCGGCAGATAGCCCTGCGCCAGCATATTGCGAAGGTCGGCCGTGGCTTCCACGCGCCGCGCAAAACCCGGCAGCGGCTGGCGGATGAGAATGTTGAGGCCGGGCGCGGGCTGGTTGGATTGCGTGCTGTAGACATTGCCCGGCATGGCCCAACGATGGTCCGGGGCCCACTGGTAGCTGACCACCACGCGGGTGCCGATGTGCGGCGCCGTGGCGGTGACGCGCGTGGTAGCGGCCTGGCGGTGGCCGGCGTGGATCATGGCGCGCAATTCATCGGGGCTATTGGTCTCCAGGTCGTGATTGCCGGCGGTCAGCACGCCCACGCTGCCGTATATCACGGTCGCAGCCACGTGCTCGCCCAAGTCTTGGGTGAGCGCCGCCGTGTAGCCGGTGCTCTGAAAATTGCCCGCGTTGAAAATGGAGCTGTCGGAGAAGACGTCCGGCAGAACATCCGAGCCGCCATACATACCGGCGGGAGCCACCAGGGTGAGAGCCGCGTCGGAAATGGATTCGTGATAGGCCGTCACGCTGTACGTTCGCGAGCCGGCCTTGCGGGAATACGTGACCTCGTACTCCTGGCCGCGCTGCACCCGCGGCTTGCCGTTGAGCAGGGACATGCGCGGAAACAGGCCGAGCGAGTTGAGGTCGCGCTGCAGGTCGGCGTCTTCGGAAGGCGGGCCGGCCGCCAGATCGGGCCGGGCGTCGCCTGAAGTATAGGTCAGTTCGAGCTTCGAGCCGCCGCCCAGGTCCCACGTCAGCCGGGCATACGGGCTGGCATAGTTCATTCGATCGAGGAAGGCAACGCTATTCAAGGTGAGCCCGTAGCGCAAAGTGACATCGTCGCTGAGCTGGGTGTGATCGTCGAAGCTCGCCGACATGGTGCGCAGCAGGGGAAGCGATGATTCCGACCCGGACAGGGCGGTGGCCAGGCGTCCCGGCAAAAACAGTTGCCGCATGGTGAGGGAGACTTCCGGGCTTCCGCCCATCAGGTCGCGGCTATAACTGGTGCGGAACGCGGCGCTGGGCACGCCTGTCTGCGGACCATATCCCACATTGCCGGACACCTGCAGGTTGTTGCTGCCGTACAACGAGGTGGCCAAAGCAAAAGCCGTGCCGAGATCGGCTTCGTTGAAGACCCCGGTGGCCACGGACCCTTCGCCGGCCGAGACCCGCAGGATGCCTCGCGTATCGGAGAAGGCGTTGGCGTGCTCGATCCCTGGGGCAGGGGCCGGATCCATGAAACGCTGCACGGCGCGCGTGGCGGAACTGGTGCGCAGAGCCCACTTCCAGTCGTCGGTCAGCAGACTGCCGTTTTCAAGCGGCGGATAGGAAAGCTGGATGGTGCTGAGCAGGCTGTTGAGGTTGACCGCCAGCATACTCTGCATGCCGGGCTGTACCAGGATGTTCTTCTTCAGTGCGGGTACCAGCGTCGCAACCGAGACTTTCACCGAATACAGGTCGGGAACCAGGTCCGAGAATTGGAACCTGCCGGTGCAATCGGAGAGCGTTTTGTCGACGGTGCGGTCCTGGCGGTTATACAGAAGGATCACGGCGCCCATCTGGGGCACTCCCAGGGAATTGCGCACCACCCCACTGATGGCGCCCATGAACTTCACCGGCTCGGCCGCGGGGGCGAGCCAGGGAGCGGCCAGACAGGCCATTCCCACAGCGAGCGTAGTCAGCGTCCTGTGCGTCTTGGTTGTCAACATCGACGCCCGTGAGCGGCGGGGCAATCCCCGTCAGTAGTTAGGTTACCGTAAATTCCGCCGATTGTGTAAGTATCTGGTTACGATTTTTGTCGGTGACCCTGACCCGGATGGTATAGCGCCCCGGCTCGAATTTGTCCAACCGCACCTTTTTTTGGAGGGTGATCTGGCTGGCGGAGGCATCCGGAATCTTGGAGGCATCTTCGGTCAGGCTGATGATGGGCTCGGCGGTGCCGGTGCGGAACACTTCCCAACGCACATCACCATCCGGGTGATGGGTGGTCTCATCGGCGCCGAAGTTGTACAGCTTCATATAGATACCGAGAGTTTCGTTGCGCTTGAAAACGTCCCCGAGGCGCGGCCGCACCAGCGTGCTTCCAATCACGAACTGGCCCGTCCCGATGCTCCGCATGGGAACCGTTTCGATCTTGTCGGCCAGCACCAGGGTGCTCGAGGAGAGCCGGTCGACATCCAGCTTGGGAACCGTGACGGCCTGTTCGTAGTTGTTAATATTGCCGCCGACCATATCCTTGACCACCACAACCAGCCGGTAGGTGCCCGGCGGCAGCGGTACGGCTTTCTGGTAGATGTGGGAACCGGTGCTCCACTCCGCCAAATACTGCTTCGGGCCGCCATCGATTTTGAGATTATCCTCGAAGGGCGCAATGATCCGGCGCGTCATGGTGGTGAATTCGCCGAAGACGTGGACGTCGCCTTCCGGCACGCCTTCCGTGGTCTTGAGTTGCAGATCCTTATTGGCGAATTGGAGCGTGACATAGGTCATGACGGAAGCATCCGTCACCGGGAAGAAATCGACGCGAACCTTAAACGGCAAAATATTGAAGGTGATGCGCGAATTGACCTGAGCTTCCAGGTCGGTGAACTTGATCGACGGCGGGCGCTGCAGCTTGTAGAACTGTTCCAGGCGGCTGAACTCGCTCATGCTCTCGGGCTGGCCGCCCAGGGGCGCCGCCATGTGAGTGCCATCGGAGTTGTTGAAGCGCGCAGTCTTGTCGCTGATGCCCATCTGCTCGAGGATGGTCAGGCCGGCGTTCGGCACATAGAGCAAGGCGTCCTTTTCGGACGGGTCCATGGTCATGTGGAACTCTCCGGACATGGTGGGGTCGACGAATTCGATGATGATGTTGTTGCCGATGCCATCGATATAGCGGTAGCGCCACTGCTGGAACGGGAAGGTGGAAGTGGTGCCGCCGCCTTCGTAGTCGGGGCGCTCATAGCTGCCGCCGGAGGAATGGTCCTCGATTTCGTCGGGAGGGCCGTATGTAATGTAGATGCGGCCGCGGTCGGTTTTCCAGCCGGGGATTCCCGACGCGTAATGCTCGTTGGCGTAGGCGATGCGCCGGTAATGCTCTTCGCGGAATTCGTTTTCGACGGTGTCCGGAGAAGGATCGCGCCGCAGCCAGAACTGTTCGATGAACTGCTCGCGCTCTTCGTCGGTCTGCAGGCGCAGGAACGCCGAGCGTTCCTCGTCCGTGATGATATAGGTTACGTCTTCATTCAGCCATTTCCGATAAGGTGTGGCAAGCTCTTTGCGCAGGGCCTTTTGCTTGGCCTTGCGCTCCTTGTCGGTCATGGGGCGGGCGTTGGTTTCGGTCTGGTCCGCGCTCTTCTTATCGTTCTTCTGATTTTTATCTTTATCGTCTTGCTGCCGGGCTGCGAACAGACAGACCAGTAGCGACAAAGCCAGGCAGGAAATCGAAAGACGGGTCACGCTCATACGGCTCACTGCTTTCCTTGGGACAGGTCGAATCGCCTAAACCCATTTTAGGTCTGACGGTTGGCAGGGTCAATCCCGTGCCTGGAGGGCACACTGTGCCTCCTTGGCATGGTATCGCAATTAGCGCCGGCCAAGGTGGGGCGGACGCCCCCGTCCGCGCGCGACCCCCCTGGTCGCGCTCTTGCGCTTAATGTAAGCTCTCACGTCGGACAACACCCTACTGCCTGTGGAACTGGTCCCCCGCCCGCCAATCGGGCAGTTTGTCCTGGTTGGCGATCTCCCGTCCGAGCAGGAATCCATACTCGGCGGCCTGCTGGAGGGCCGTAAAATCCCAGTCAGCCTGGAATTCATCGGAAGGGTGGTGATAGTGATTGGTGTTGTAATCTTCCCACATTTTGGCGCCATAGCCCTCCGGCTTCCCGGCGAACTCGGTGGCGTGACCGATGGAAAAGGCCGGAATGCCGCCGTGGGCGAACGAAAAATGGTCGGAGCGGAAGTAGTGGCCCTGCTCCGGCTGTGCGTCGGGGGAAATGGTCAGGTTCAGGCGCTGGGCAATCTGCTGGGCCAGCGGCCAGACGGTGGTCCGTTCGGCGCCGGTAATGACGACATCCTTGGCGCGGCCCCAGGGGTACAGAGCGTCGTAGTTCAGATCGATGGCGGTCTTGCCGGCGGCGTAGAGCGGATGGCCGACGTAGTATTCCGAGCCCTTGAGACCGCCCTCTTCCGCGGTGACCGCCAGGAAAAGCGCCGAGCGTTTGGGCTTTTGCGGCTCGGAAGCCCACGCCCGCGCCAGTTCCATCAGGATGGCGCAGCCGGTGCCATTATCGATGGCGCCGTTGTAAATGGAATCTCCGTTGACCGGAGTGGCGATGCCCAGGTGATCCCAATGCGCCGAATAGACCACCACTTCATTCTTCAAAACCGGGTCGCTGCCGGGCACGATGGCGGCAACGTTGCGCGTCGCGATCTCGCGAACCTTGGCCGGTAGATGACCGCGGATCTGTATGCCCAGCGGAATCGGCTGGAAATCGGGCTTTTCGGAAGCGGCCAGCAGTTCGTCGACAGTCTTGCCGGCCAGGGCCAGCAGCTTTTCACCGGCCTCCCGAGTGATCCACGCGGCCATCGAAAGTCCCCTCTGCCCCTGCGCCAGCTTTACGTAGGGCGTCTCGCGGCCCCACGAACTGCGGACCACGTCCCAGCCGTAGCCGGCGGTGGGGGTGGTGTGGATGATGATGACGGCGCGCGCGCCGCGGCGCTGGGCTTCTTCGAATTTGTAAACCCACCGCCCGTAGTAGGTGAGCGCGCGGCCGTCGAAGAACTTGGGATCGTTGGACGCCGGCTCATTGGTGAAGAGGACCAGGATCTTGCCTGTGACGTCGACGCCTTTGAAGTCGTCCCACTTATATTCCGGAGCGGTGATGCCGTGGCCGACGAAAATGGCCTCGCCTTCGAAGCGGGTATTGGGTTGCTGCGTCTGGCTGACTCCCACGAAATCGTCCAGCCACTTGAATTCCAACAGCTTGCCCCACACCGAAGCGTTGAGGGTGGCGTCGGGCTGGGTTTCGATGCCCACCAGCGGGACCTTTTGGAAATACGTTCCGTTGTCGCCGGCCGGTTTGGCGCCGGCCAGGGCGAACTGGGTGGCGATGTATTCGGTGGCCAGATCGCCGCCGCGCGCGCCCACGCCGCGGCCTTCCAGCAAATCGAGCGACAGGAAGCGATCGTGCTCGCGGATACGCTCGGCGGAGATGGAGCCCTCCTGGGCCAACAGGGTGGAGGCCGCGATGAGTAAAATCGCAACAGGCTTGAGCATGATTCAGGGTACTCTTGGCCGGCCTCCCGCTGCAAATTTTCGAAACTTTCCGGGCTCCGCAGCCATAACTAAGAATGTAGGGGTTAAATAGATAAAAAATGCGGAACCTCCGGAGACTCTTTTTGTTGCTGGCGTTGGGCTTGGCCGCCCAGGCGCAAACCTGGGACACCAGCGGCAACGGTATGTTGAACGGCACCTATTATTTCCGCCAGGTGATTTATGTGCTTAATGGAGACCCATATGGAGACCTGGGTGAGGCCGTGTCGCTTTATGGCAACATCACTTTCAACGGCAACGGCACGTACACCCTGACGTCCGGCCAGTGGTTGGCCTACGATTCGAGCAATGGTCCTCTGAGCGGCAACCTGACCGGCACGTATTCAATCTCGGCATCCGGTTACGGATTCATCTCCAGCCCGTACGTCACTGGCGACAGCATCTACGGGCTTGTTTCGCAGCAGGGAATCTTTGTGGGAAGCAGCACGGATAACAGTTACGGGTACAACGACTTTTTCGTGGCCGCGCCGCTGGCCAGTCCCTTGCCGACCGCCGCGAGTTTCAGCGGCACGTACGTATTTTCCGATCTGGATTTGGTCGGTGTGTATTCCGGACAGCCGTCCGGCATGCTCAGCATGATGTTTACGCTGACCCCCAACGGCGCCTGCGGCCTGGGCAACACAATCGTAACCGGGTACGTCGGCACTACCACGACCCCCTACACGCAAACCTCCAGCCTTCCCACGTGCCTCTTCAGCAATGGCGCGGCGGTGGTTACGTTTCCCTCCAACGGACAGTTGACGGCGGGGCAGAAGTACCTGTATTTTTCCAAGGACGGGAATTTCGTCTTCGGCGGCTCGCCTTACACAGGGTACAATCCGTGGGACATGATCGTGGGTGTCAAGGTGAGCAGCGGAACGCCGAGTTTTTCCGGGTTGTACTACCAGGCGGGCATCGACGAAGTTGGTGGAGACCTGGACTCGTTCTACGGATCGTTGAGCGCCGTCATCGGCGGAAAGATTCTGGGGCATCAGCGCATCGAGGACCTGTTCTATTCGCCGGCGACAACCGACTTCACTTACAGCGATTCGTACACGTTGACCTCCGGCGCAACCTACAGCACGTCGGAGGCGCGCTACGCGGTGGGCGCCGGCGGAGCCATCCGGATCGGTTCGGGCATCGCCCCGTACCTGGGGCTGAGCGTCGCTTTGCAGGCACCCACCGTAACCGGAACGGGCGTTTTCCTGAACCCGCAAGGCATCGTCAATGCGGCCAGTTGGGCGCCGTTCACCGCGGGAATCGCTCCCGGCGAACTGCTGACAATTTTCAACAGCTCGAATCTGGCGGCGGACACCGTGGTGGCCACCAGTCCGTTCCCAACCTCCCTCGACCAGGTGCAGGTGAGTATCGGAGGCCTCCCGGCTGCCATTTATTACGTGAGCCCCACTCAGATCGCGGTGATCGTTCCCTATGCCGTCGCCGGGCCGATCGCGATGGTGCAGGTGACCAACAACGGTGTGCTTTCGAACGCCGTGCCGGTGTATGTGAACGCGACCCAGCCCGGCGTGTTAACGCAGAGTGAGAACGGGCTTGGTTACGGAGACACGGAACACGCCGATGGATCGATCGTGACGGCTGCGAATCCGGCGGTAATCGGCGAGACGGTATCGGTATACGTAACAGGGCTAGGGGCAGTCAGCCCGCCGATTACCGACGGCGCGCCGGGACCGACCGGCACCTTAAGCGAGGTGGCGGCCGGTTCGGTGACGGCGGCGATCGGCGGTGTGGCGGCTACGGTGGTCTACGCGGGCCTGGCGCCGGGGTACTCCGGACTCTACCAACTCAACATCACCGTGCCGGCCGGACTGACCGCGGGAGACAACTACCTGTACATTGCCGGCCCGGACGCTTACAATTCGCAGTCGCTGATCCCCATCTCAACCTCAGGTAGCACATCCGCGCCGGAGACTACGGTGAGCGCACCGGTTCCGGCCGCGGGAAAGCACCCGCCCGGCAGGCTCAAAGTGGACCCGAAAGCCAAACGCGTACTGGGCCCGCGTGGCGGTGGGATGCAGCAGCAGACGGGCGGAGCAGCGCGGGGCTATTGAGGACGCGGGTGTTTCAACTGCACGAGGCGGGCTGCACGGGCTGTCTTCGAAGTGCAGATACACGGCCTCCAGGACGTTATCGCGGAGTTCCTCCCAGGTATCCGCTTCGGTGAAAATGGCGTGGCCGAATGCGCGGGCGCAAGACCCGCTTTCCGGAGTTGCGCCGCCTTACCTCATCCAGAACGCCCACCATGGGGGCGCGAAAGCGAACTCTATGTCGCCCTCCGTGGCCCGGGACGATCCCACCCAACTTCCCAGAACCTGCCCGTTTCTTCCCACCAGCACAGCGGTTGGCGTGACCCGCACTCCGAAGCGCCCTAGTTCCAACCCCGCGGCCGATCGTACAAGCAGGTGAGATCGGCTCTCAAAGCGCACAACGTCCTCGCGTGAGTTCGGAAACACGGCGTAAACCTTGCGCCCCATCTTTGCGCCTATCTCATCAAGGCCTCCCCTCCCACGGGAGCCAGCAGTCTCACATCGGGGGTAACTTTGAGATAGTAGGTGCCCGGAGCCAGTCCCGCAAGCAGAAAACTTCCTTCGGCGTTGGCGCTGGCGCCGCGGGCCGGCAGAAGCTGCCTGGATCCATTGAGGAATCCCACGCGCAGGGCCGAGATCGCCGCAGAGGTTAGCGGGCTCCCATCGGCACCAACAATCGTCCCGCGGATGCGGCCTTGGGGTATGTGGCTGGCCGGAGCTGATCGAGACGGAGCCCTCCACCATCGCGCCCGAAGACGGTACGCCCAAAGGGCCACCCGCTTTAGGAGCCATTTGGCCGAATCCAACGGCCGCGACAGCTAAGTACGACAGAACACTACGCCCCACGTGAAGCCTCCCCGTTTGAACTGGCCCTGGAATGGAACACTGTGGGATCTAAAGCACCATCCCTGCGTCCAAGTCCCACGCTGTTACTGTTTGTCTGAATAGGTCAAGGCCATCGTTTCCAGGACAAACAGTTCTCCTCTGTCCATGATGGGTTTGCCCCGATAGAACACTCCGCCCCGTCCGACCATGGTGCGCATGAGTTCACGGCCGTTGACTATCAGCGCGAATTGCCTGTCCCTGGCTGACCTGACGTGCAAGGCGAGGGTCTTGGTGTTCGTTTCAGGGATCTTCACAACGACCGCGCACGGAGCTGTCACCGCGAACAGTGAAGAGAGCTGCCAACGCGAGCTTACCCTTAGTTCTAGACGACATAGTACGCTTCTTACGATCAAGGATTCTAGGCCCCCTCCAAAAAGAAGTCAATAGGGTATTTTACCCCCCTTTTCAAATTTCTCTGGATCGCCTAAGTACGTGGTTTCAGAAGCTCGCTCACGTATTGCAGACCGCTTGCTTACGCGCGCGGCTCGCATGCGAGCCGCGACCGTGAGGGAGCGGTCTTCGAGGAATACGAGAGGGTATTTATGAAACGGTGTACTAAGTTAAGTGGGGCAGGCGCTGGCGCCTGCCAAGTCCTCAGCCTGTGAAAGCTCGAGATTTCGTTGACAAAAAGTTTGGAACTCAATTGGTAAAAATATACTTGACACACCCAGATTTAAAGCGCATAATTAAACCATGGAACACAAACCAGACACCCTCTTGGAAGCGGTCAAAGCCTACGCCGATGCGGATTTTGCGCTTGATGAAGCGGCTAATTCGCGCTGGCCGAAGGGTGTTCTCTGCGCTCACTGCGGGGCCGAAAACACCATGTTTCTGAAGACCCGCCGCATCTGGAAGTGCTCGAAATGCCGGAAGCAGTTTTCCTTCAAAGCCGGTACCGTTTTCGAGGATTCGGCCATCGGTCTTGACAGATGGCTTCCCGCTGTCTGGATGATTGCCAACGACCGGAACGGCATCAGTTCCCATGAACTCGCCCGTACCATTGGCGTCACCCAGAAAACCGCCTGGTTCATGCTCCACCGGATTCGCCTTGCAATGCAGGACGGGAGGAACGGCGGCAAGCTGGGCGGTGAGGTTGAAGTGGACGAAACCTTCATTGGCGGCAAAGCGCGAAACATGCACAAGAGCCGCAAGGCTAAAATCATGGGCTGGAAGACTGGCGGTACCGTTGGCAAGACCGCTGTACAGGGGTTGCTCGAACATCACGGCAAGGTGAGTGCCAAGGTTGTTGGCGAAGCAAAGCGCAAGGCCCTCTCCGAGAACGTCAAAGAAAACGTCGAACCCGGATCGACCGTTTACACCGACGAAGCCGCCGCCTACTACCACACCCTGAACGAATACGATCATCAAGTCATCAACCATGCGGAAGCGTATGTCAACGGAAACATTCACACCAACGGAATCGAGAATTTCTGGTCTTGCCTGAAGCGCGGCATCGGTGGTACCTATGTCGCGGTTGAACCGTTCCATTTGTTCCGCTACGTCGATGAACAGGCTTTCCGCTACAACAATCGCAAGGACGCCGAAGGAAACCCTGTCAGTGATTACGACCGTTTCAAAGCGGCGCTTTCCCAGGTCACAGGTCGCCGTTTGACCTATCAAGAACTGATCGGGAAGGAGGGAGAAACGGAAGCTTTCTAAACCCGAGGCGCTTCGGGAAGGGCGCGGGAAGCGGCGCGCCGTCTCCGCTTCGGCTTTGGGCCGCGCTTGTGAGGATTGAGGGCGGCCTGCCTCTTGTACTCCGCTTCGCGGCGCACGATCTCCGAATGTGGAACCGTCAGCACAGCAGCAAGCAGATTTTTGAATTCCCGATATTCGGAAGGCGTGTCCGGTTCGGTTTTCATTGTCATCATGATAGCTCATTTTCGTTTGGGAATTTAGGTAGGGGGAATAAATGAAAGGACCTGAACTCAAAACCGATGGCACAGGCAATATACTCCTTAATCCCGTAACGGGCTGGACAATGGCACCCGTGGCAGAAATCGCCGTTCTTCTAGCCATTGAATACGCACCATATCCCGCGGGACTTGAAACGGGAGAGCGCCAATCTCTCCAGTTTGTTTTGACACCTCCAAAGGCCCTAGAGCTTGCGGAGGCACTGACCAGACAGGCCAAACGCCTGCTTGAGTCGCCGCCGACGGGAGTTGCACGACAATGATAAATGGACTTTGTTTCATTTTCTACTTGAACCCCTTTCCAAAATGCGGCTAGATTCCAGCGCCGCTACCTGCTATGCTCTACTGCCGTGAAAATGCCACGGCAAAAGAGAAGGCCAGCCCCTCCAAGGAGGATTCTTTCTACGAGGTCCGTTTTATTGTTGGCGCTGATGCCATTCTCGGCCGACATGGCCGCGCAAGCACCCCGCAATAGGATAATCGAGAAACGCGATCCCGCCCTGGCCGTGACATTCTTTACCCCGCAAAAGACGCACATTGCCAGGATTCGCCAATTACTGGTGTTCACAGATCTTCGGTTAACGCCGATTGTGACGCAGAGCGTTGATGGAACCGACATCGTCCTGAACATGCGGATTACGACTACATCGCAGAGTGGTGGATTCTCTTTCGCGTCCGTGGTGGTCACAGCGGACAATAAGCGTGTTGCCGTGCTGGATCAAGTACGCTGGGACGTATCCGACATTGCCAGTATTCGTGACCCCAATCTGATACGCCTACTCGGACACTCGAAAGAAGCCTACATCACCATCCTGACATCGGAACTGGCCCAGCCGTTTAACCGTATGAGTTTCAAACTATCGGCCGATCAGTTGGCCGATTGCCGAATGATGGTCGAAAAATACGATGCCCTTAAATGAAATCAAACCGGCGAAGGTAATCAGGCTTCGGCTCTCCGGCTTGCGTAATCATTGCCCCGATGTGTTCCGACGTTAGATGGCTTGCCATATGTGGCAAGCTGAGGAGATTGGTCAGGTCAGACCTTCTCTGCCGACGTTTTGGCCCAACTCGATTTGTCCAGTCTTTATACCATTGCCATGCGAGAATGTCTGCCGCCTGAATAGCTCGCGCCTGCTCCTTACCAATAAAAGAATGCGAATTATATCGACATCCTTCCCGCATAGTCGGGCGCGTGTTAAGCCACCCCATCGCTTCATTAGCCCTAGCCTGCAATGGATGGCCCGCCTCGAAAAAGTACGCGATGGTTCCCGAATAAGAGTGCTTGTGAACCCACGCAGCAACGCCAGCAATACACCACAACAGACACAAAATATAGCTTCCACCCTGCTCTATCATCTGAGCGGTAGCAAAACTGGCGTGATCTTCTGGCCGGACAGAAGCGACCACACCGATACGCGCCCTGCGTTTAATGATTCCGATTAGCTTCCGGGCCAAGTCATCCCGCTCGACCACGGATCTGCCACGAAATAGGCCACCGCCTCCGGCGCAATCCGTCATGTGGAAGTGGGTGATACCGAAATCATCCAAAGCTTTTTTCCATTCGTCATTTAGCCGCAAGCACTGATCCGACTCAAAAAGGTAACCTGCTACGCAGGTTACCGGCGATCCGCGATGGGTTCCGCTTTCGTCAAAATAGGCTTCCACCATTAAGGCGTAGTCCGCCTTCAGTACTGCAAACAACTGGCGCAAGTAGTCAACTTCTAGCATGGCACAAGCACCTTGGGTGCGTCAAGTATATTTTTACCACTCAATTTGCCCTGTTTTCATCCACTTGCAGTTTTTCGCCAGCGGCTTGGTACTCGCCTCCATGCTACTTTTGAATCGGGTAAGGAGTTGCGCTCGCCGCAAACTTCCGAATCCAAACTTGCTGGCCAGCAAGCGTTGCTTTTCAGGTGGTACTGATACTTCTCGGCGGCTGTTAAGGCCTTGCGGCACTCACCGGGCTTTGCCCGATGGGGACCGACGGAAGAAACGTGGAATCGAT